>NZ_ABCS01000047.1 GCF_000170895.1 Plesiocystis pacifica SIR-1
CCGGCGCCGCAGATCGTCCAGCTCACGTCGACGACGCCCACCAGCGCGCGTGCACCCTCGACGTCCTCGGCAGCGACGCGCTGCTCGTCGACCTGGGCCGGCTCGCCGCCTTCGTGCTCACGGCCTGGCTTCACGACGAAGCCGACAGCTCCTCTGGGGGCCCGCCCTCCGAGGTGTTCACGCGCCTCGACACCCACCTGCTCCCGCTGCTCGGCGGCTGCGGGCTCATGGACACGCCGATCGGGCCGTTCCCGATCTTCGACGCGCACGCGGCCATGGGCCAGGCGCCGAGCTTCGACCCCTGGGTCGACTCGATCTTCACCACCAACGACGACGGCGCCGGCCCGCTCACGGCGCTGTGGCACCTCAAGGCGCTGATCACCGGCGACGAGAGCAAGAGCCTGTTCGGCGGCTCGTGCTGGATCCCCCTGCACACCATGGTCGGCAGCGCGCTCGGGGCCCTCGACCCCAGCGGCCGGCTGGCGGGGGACACCAGCATCGCCAACCTGACCGCGCTGAGCTCGGTCGCGAACGCCGACGGCGTATGGCTGGGCCTCGACGACTCGACGGCGGGGGAGTACGCGCTGGTCTTGCGCCTGCGTCAGGGCGCCATGGACCTGCCCCTCGACCTCCTGCGCTTCGCCCAGGACCCGAGCGGGAAGTGGTCGCGCATCGCCCAGGTCTCGGCCACGGGCATCGAGCAGCTCGTCGGCAAGGACTTCAGCGAGCTCCTGCGCATCGACCAGGGCCCGTGGCGCTTCACGCTGCTCGACGAGGCCCTCGGGACCCCGCCGTGGGCGGAGCCGGCGGCCCCCGAGTGGTTCGTGACCATCGAGCTCGAGGTCGGCCACGACGGCTCCAGCGTCCTGGCCGTCGAGCTCGGCCCCGAGGGCAGCCCGCTGATCGAGCTGCGCCTGTCCTCGACGGGGGACCCCATCGAGCTCGTCGCGCCCGGTATCGACGCGATCGTGGCGATGCTCGGCGTCCCGGTGCTGACGGCGTTGGCCGAGGTCATCGACGATGTCATCGACGACGACGGCAACCCGACGGGCGCGCCCTCGTTCCCGGCCATCGTCCGCCTGCTCGAGGCGATCCGCGGTGCGGACGAGCTGTCCTTCGACTTCGGCCCGCTGACGCTGACCATCGACGACGAGCCCAACTCGGTCATCATCGAGCCGCACCTGCGCCTGACCGGGCTGCAGCCCGAAGAGGGCGAGGGCGCGATCCACATCGGGGGCGTCGACGCCTCCGTCGAGATCGAGGTCTCGGACAGCTCGGCGCAGATCAAGTCCATCTCGCTGAAGTTCGAGGACCTGCGCTTTGGCGAGCTGGGGGGCGAGGAGGCGGGCGGGCTGATCGGCTCGCTGATGCCCGATCTGCGCGAGGTCGAGGGCCTGGACCTGGGCCTGAGCTGGACGGGGGCGGGGGACGTCATCCCCAGCGGCGGCGCCGTGATCCCGATCCAGCGCTCGATCGGACCCTTCGAGCTCAGCACCATCGAGTTCGAGATCGACCGCGACGGCCTCGACGTCGGCATCGACGGCGAGTTCTCTTTGGACGGGCTGATCGTCGCGCCCTACGGCTTCGGCTTCTCCGTACCCTTCGGCTCGGGCGGCCCCGAATTTCGCCTCGACGGCCTCGGCGTGCACTTCGACGCGGGCGGCCTGCGCCTGTCGGGGATGTTCGCCAACATGGGCGGGGACTTCCTCGGGGCCGCGGTGCTGTCGTGCTTCGACCTGTTCGAGCTCGCGGCCATCGGCGGCTACACGGAGATCCCCGTCAGCCCCGACAGCAGCGACACGGAGCCCTCGCTGTTCGTATTCGCGGCCCTCGACGCGCCCTTGGGGGGGGCCCCGTGGTGCTTCGTCACCGGGGTCGCGGCCGGCTTCGGCTACAACCGCCGGCTCCCGACCTCGGGCAAGGTGTCCGACAACGCCTTCTTACGCGTGCTCAAGGGCGAGCCCCTCGACACGAGCAGCGCCGAGGCGATGCGCGCCTCGCTCGAGCGCCTCGGCCAGCAGTTCGCCCCGGAGAAGGGCAGCTTCTGGGTCGCGGCGGGCGTCGAATTCCTGTCCTTCGGGCTGATCCAGGGCAAGCTGGTGGTGGCCCTCGGCTTCGGCAACCACTTCTCGTTCAACATCATCGGCTCGGCCGCCCTGGGCCTCAAGCCGCTGGCCTTCTTCGAGCTCGACTTTCGGGTCACGGCCGACACGGAGCACTTCGAGCTGGTCGCCGAGCTGTCCAGGAACAGCTACCTGCTGCACCCCGATCTGTTCGGGGTCCACGGCGGCTTCGGGCTCGCGGTGTGGTGGGCGGGCGAGCACGCCGGCGACTTCGTGCTCACCATCGGCGGCTACCACCCGGGCTTCCTGGCCCCGAGCCACTACCCGGTGGTCGACCGCATCGGCGTCAAGGCGGTGGTCTACGGCTTCATCCACTTCGCCATCGACGCCTACTTTGCGATCACGCCGCGGGTGATGATGGCCGGCGCCTCGGCCTCGCTGTGGGCCGAGTTCATGGGCATCGAGGCCGGCCTCGACGTCTACGTCGACGTGCTGATCGAGTGGGACCCCTTCTACATCGAAGGGCGCATGGGCGTGTCGGTGTGGTTCTACTTCCTGGGCCGCCACGAGATCGGGGTCGACCTGACGATCTGGACGCCGCCGCTGGGCGGACGCGCGACCATCGATCTGGCGCTGGTCAGCTTCGACATCGAGTTTGGCTCGAAGCGCGAGAGCCCGGGCATGAGCCTGCCGGCGTTCTTCACCCGCCAGCTCGACGTCCCGGCCGAGGGCAGCAACTCGTGGCTGACGTTGCCGACCTTCTCCTCCGAGGACATCGCCGGGCTGCTCCGCGTCGACGTGCCCTGGGGTCGGGCCGCGCGGGCAGGGGAGGACGACCCCAAGGGCCAGGAGGGCCTGCCCGGGTCCCAGCCGATCCCCGTCGGCCCCGAGTTTGGCGTCACGCTGCGCTCCAAGCTGCCCTCGGGCGCGGCTCCAGGCGGTGTCGAGGACGACCCGCTGGCCATCCCGCCCGGGTCCAATCACCAGGTCGCTACGCAGGGCGACGTCGACTTCCCGCTGTGCAAGAAGTCGAACTACATCTCGACGCTCGCGCTGACGATGCAGGGGGCCAACAGCGCCTTCGTGCGGCGCCGGGTGATCGTCGGGAAGTTCCCCCAGGCGCAGTTTGGTGAGCGGGTCGACAACGCCCAGGCGGACGATCCTGCGCGCTACGCCAAGGCGATCAAGGAGAGCGAGGAGCCGGCGGTGCTCAGCGCGGTCGCGGGCATCGCCCTCGACTTCACGCCGGTGATGGTGCCGGCCAACGGACACTTCGTGACCACCCGGGAGGAGCCCTCGACGCCCTCCGAGACCTACCCCCTGGCCCTGGGCCGGAGCGCGGTCAAACCCAGCGGCGGCCGGCCCAGCGCGGGCTCGCCGGTGGGCAGCGGGAGCCGTGGAAGTAACATTCCGACGACGCCGATCGGGGACCTCCGGGGTAAGCTCGGCGGCCTCCGAGGCAAGGTCGGCAAGTCGCCCTTGCAGGCGCGGACGCCGATCGCCCGCAAGCCAACCATCACCCGCAAGCCGGCCTCGCTGCGCTCGGCTCGGACGCTGCGGACCCTGGGCGGGGCGGCCTCCAAGAGCGCCGCCGTGGCAGGCGCTGCGCTGCGCCTGTGGCAGGTCGAGCTCCCCCGGATCGCTCGCCCCGCGCGGCCGTCCGGGGGCGTCAGCAGCCGCGCCCGGCGGATCGAGGTCCCGAGCTCTCCGGCGCGCGGCCCTGCGCTCGCGGCGGTCGAGCTCCGGGTGCTGAGGCCCAAGGGAACGCGCGCGGGCGTGGCCGCGAACGCCTCGCGCACGGTCACCCGACTGCCGCGCCTCGAGAGCACGGTGCCCATCGCCAAGGGGGCGCTGCGCCGGGTGGTGAAGGGCGGCGGGGGCTCGCCGCGGCCGAGCATCGACGTGCCCTCGGGCAAGGCCGTGTTCGTCGACCTCGCCCAAGGCCGCGCGGCCCGGGGCCGCATCGTCGTCAGCGGCACGCAGATCGTCCGCGCGGTGTTCCTGGGCAAGTTCGGGGAGCCGGTCGGATCGGCCTGGGTCGACGGCCGCGGCGTGCTGGCGATCCCCGGGCGCGCGAGCGCGGCCGTGATGGTGGGGGAGGGGCGCGACGCGCCCGTCGACCCGCGCACGGGCCAAGCCCGGGAGGCCGTGGGCGTCGAGCGCTCGAGCCTGCTGTTCGCCGCCGACCGGGACACCCTGGTCGGGCACGGCTGCGTGCTCGACCTGTCCGAGCGCCTCGGGGCGGACGTCCAGCCCCTCGACCTCGTGCCGGGCCCGCTGGCGCTGCGCTCGGCCTCGACCCTGCACCTCGAGCTGCCCGCCCTGCCCAAGGCCGGCTGCCTGGTGGTCATGGTCTCGGCCCGCGTGGCCAAGCCCAGGCCCCTCATCGAACAGATCGGGGGCCAGAGCGAGGGCGCGACCCTCGACCAACCGACCCTCGTCGGCGCCGGTGAGCGCGTCGCCCTGGTGTTCCCCGTGCGCTGCCGCGGCCCCTGGTCGTTCGAGTACGAGGCCGGGCAGGACTGGGCCCTGGACGGGATCGCGGCCGTGCCCAGGGCCGCCGCCGGGGTCGTCGAGCGCCTGCGCTCGACGGCCTCCTGGGACCTGATTGACGACCGCTGGGCCCCGCCCGCCAAGACCGCCTCGACCCTTCGCCTGGAGCTCGCGTGATGTCCAAAGACCTGATTGTCATCGACCGCCCCAACGATCTTCAGCTCTTCGATCGCTGCGATCCCGTCCTCGACGCGGGCGAGGCCTACACCATCGAGGCCACCCAGACCCTCGACGACCCCCCGCCCGAGGGCGGCGAGCCCAAGCGGGTGTTCGAGGCCACTGGTACGGTCTCGATCCGCGTGGTCGGGCCGCAGATCGGGCTCGAGGCGGCCGACGTCGTCGGCATGTACCCGGCGCCGGGGAGCACCGACTCGCCCCTCGAGTTCCTGCCCCACGTGGCCCTGGCCCGGCGCACGCTGCCCTGGGAGCGGACCGGGCCGATGCAGGCCAAGGCCTGGGTCGCGCTGCTGCTGTTCACGGACGCGGAGCTGCCCAAGGCCACCAAGGGCGCGCCGACCCGGACCGTCTCGCTGGCCGAGCTGGGCCAGGAGGCCCCGAGCGCCCACGCGGTGATCCAAGACGAGGTCGGGGCGGACGCGCGGGTCGAGCTCGTCGACGTGCCGACGCACCTGCTGCGCAAGGTCCTGCCCAAGCACGCGGAGCTCGAGTCGCTGTGCCACATGCGACGCCTGCTCAGCGAGGGCGCGCCGATGTCCGAGCTCGACGACGACGGCGACGTGGCCATCGTCATCGGCAACCGCTTGCCGGTCAAAGGCGGCGAGACCCACCACGCGATGCTGGTCTCGCTCGAGGGCCGCAGCGAGCTGTTCCTCGACGGCTTTCGCCAGGCGAGCCACGCCAAGCGCTCGCGGCCCTCGCTGCTGGGCAAGAGCTCGGGTTCGTCGATCCGCCGGACCACGCTGCTGTCCCGGAGCTCCCGCCTGCGCAGCCGCGCCGGGATGGCGTCGCGGGTGCGCAAGCCGATCACCTCGAAGGCGACGATCACCAAGATTCCCGGCAAGACCGCGCCGATCAATCCAGAGAACTTCCCCACGATCCCGGGGTTGATCGAGACCACGCCGCTGGTCGTCCTCCACCGCTGGAGCTTCGTGCCCAGCGCCGAGGACGGCGACTTCGAGGCGGTGATGAAGCGGATCCGCTTTCGGCCCAACGGCGGGGTCTTGCCCTTCGGCATGCTCCCGCGGACCTTCACGGCGGCGCCGCGGTCCATCCTGAGCGCCGAGGGGCACCTCGCCGAGCCCCTGGAGTTCGCCCAGGCGAGCTCCGGGAAGGGGCGCTACCGCGGGCCCCTGGTCCAGGACCCCCCGCCGGATCCGCCCGAGGCCTTCGCCCTGCGGGCGCGCCCGGCCGAGCTCGAGACCGAGCCCGGGGAAGCTCCGGCCGACGTCTCGCGGCTGGCCGCCTTCGAGCTCGGCCGCCTGCTCGCCCTCGCCGACGACGGCGTGCTCGCGGCCCTGCGTCAGATCTCGTGGCGGGTCGAGATGGTCGAGTTCGAGGAGCCGCGCGCCTACGACGATCGGCCCGAGGCGCTGCGCTGGGTCGACGAGCGCATCAACCCCCACAGCAAGTACAGCGACCCGGCCGGGCCGCTCGTCAACGTGGCGAAGTTCGACTACGCCCAAAACCCCAGCCACGCGGCCGACATCGCTGGTGTCCGCGGGGTCGAGGCGCGCATCGCCGAGTTCGGCGGCAAGGCCAAGCTGCACCAAAAGCTCGGCGCCCAACACAGCCCGGGCCCCGGGCCCGGGGGTGGCTTCGACCCCGGCGGGGTGCTCGACGAGCTCGAAACCCTCGCCCTCGACGAGATGTTCGCCGACCTCCTCAACGCAGGCTCCTGAGCAAGACCATGGCTTACGAGAAGATTCACCAAAACACCGCGATCACGGCGCAGTCCTTGGTCCTCGACCAGCTGCGCCAGGGCATCGAGGACGCCCTGAGCGAGGCGGCGTTCAGCGAGGACGACGGCATCGACGACGGCTTGATGCTGGTCCCCGAGGCCGGCATCGAGCCCCCGGCCTCGGTCGCCAACATGGAGCTGCACCTCCCGGCCAACCTGGGCGGGTGGCTGCGCGACCTGGCCCTGCTGCGCGGCGTCCCGCTGGCCTACCTGATCCCCGACCCGCGCCTGCTGCCCCTCGAGTCGATCCGCCTGTTCCACGTCGACCGCGGGTGGGTCGACCGGATGATCGACGGCGCGCTCTCGGCCGCCAACCTCGGCAGCCTCGACATGACCTACCGGCTGCACACGATGGTCGGCATCCGCGACGCCATCGACGAGTCCCTCGACGAGCTGGTCCGCTGGCCGGGCGACGAGGGCCACGGCTACGCCTACACGGACCACTGGACGGCCCACGAGCACGACCTGCCGATCACCGGGATGTTGATCCGCTCGGAGCTGGTCCGGCGCTGGCCCGAGCTCATCGTCGACGGCTTCCGCGTGGACGGGGCGCTGACCGACATCGATCAGCGCTACCGCCAGCGCGTCCGGCTGCTGCGCAAGGAGCTGCTGGCCAAGGACCTGATGATCGTGCTGTTCGCCGGCTCGCCCCGGCGCGTCGAGGTCCGCGAGCCCAACGTCGCGGTCCGCTTCGGGGTCGAGGCCCACGGCAGCGGGCACCGGGTCAACCGCCGGGCGCAAGACGGCACCTACGTCGACGACCAGTTCGTGTCGGTCGGCTTTGGCGACGCGCCGCGCCGGGTGCTGGACGTCGGCAAGCTGGCGGACGACATCGTCCCCGGGTCCGGGGCGGCGCCGCCGAGCTGGGTCGGCCTGTGCCTCGAACAGCTGCCCTACGTGCAGGTGTTCGAGGGCGGCAAGGTGAGCGACGGCTCCAAGGTCGCGGGCGTGCTGTCCAAGATCCCCAGCCGGATCCTGGGCCAGCGCGACGAGCTGCGCCTGCGCAACGGTCACCGGCTGCAGCTGGCGAACCAGGTTAGGGCTTCAACGACAACCCTGAACCCCAAGGCTCCCCTCGGAGCGCGGGAGGACGACTGATGGTCGCGCTTTTGGTCCCGATCCACCTCGACGCCAAGCCGGTCTCCGGGTCTCCGCTCCCGGTGCCCAAGCTCGACGGCCCCCACTTCAACACCTCCGAGAGCCTCGAGCCCGGGATGCACCTGCGCTGGGCGCTGCCCGACGCGCTCACCCGCGCGCGCACGGTCGAGAGCCCGCAGGGCACCCAGGCCCTGTTCCCGGCGGTCCCCGACCTGTGGCTGATCGTCCGCTTCGAGCCCGACGCCGGCGCGTCGCCGCCGAAGGTCGACCTGGGCAAGGGCCCGAGGCTCCCGCTGGACCTCGCCTCCAAGGCGCGGCGGCCGAGCCTCCGGGGCGGGGTCGGCCGCAAGTTCCTCGGCGCGCGGACGAAGAAGCAGGCGTCCGCCTTCAACGCGCGCAAGCTCAACCTCAGCAAGCTCTCGCGCTCGCGCACGCCCGTGGCCCGGACCCCCGTGGCCAAGCGGCCCAGCAAGGGTCTGAGGCCCTTCGGGGGCGCCACCAAGAAGCCCGGGGCTTCCCTGCCGGGGTCTACGATTCCGGGCTCGGTCGGGCCGGGCTCGGGCGAGGCCACGCTGTCGACGAAGCAGCGGCGCTGGAAGGCCTGGGTGCTCGACTCGCGCACGGGTCAGGCGAAGCCGCTGGCCAGCTGGGAGCCCTCGCAGCCCGAGGACGCGGGCTCGCTGCTGACGGCGATCGGTCCGCTGCCCGCCGACGCGGCGCACCCGGGCTGGGCGCGCTTTTCGGAGGCGCAGGCCGAGGGCGAGCCCCTCGGGGTCGGCTACTACCCGCACATCCGCAACCGCTTCGGCTTCCACGACGATCTGGCCGGGGCCCCCGGGGGCGCGGGGCGCTTTAGCTACGCCGTGGTCGGTTGGTACGCGGACCACCGCGACGACCCGCTGTACCGCGCGAGCAACCGGACCGAGCTCCTCGATCGCTGGGGCCTGCGCGCGGGGGACCAGCCCTCGCGCCGCGCGGCGCTCACCCACATCACCAAGCAGGTCGCCGACAAGGTCGCGGCCTTCGTGCCCAAGTCGACGCGGATCGAGCCCTCCAAGGGGAAGCGCAGCCTGAGGCGCAGCCTCGGTCCCGTGAACCAGGCAGCCTCGTTGGCCGAGTCGCTGGCGGGCACGCTCGGGCCCCTCGTCCCGGGCGCCCTGGCCGCGAGCGGGCCGAGCGAGATCGTCTGCCACGGCGCCGTCGTCGACGTCTCCCGCGTGTCCCAGCCGGCGCCGAGCCAGGACGAGCTGACCTGGGAGGTGGTCGCCGTGCCCTCGATGCGCAAGGCGATCGCCGAGACGGTCAAGACGCCCGAGTGGCACCAGATCATGACCGAGGCCCTGCTCGCGGGCCAGGACGGCAAGGCGACGACCCTGGCGGGGCTCGAGGGCATCCCCGCGGCGCTGCACGCCCTCGACTTCGTCGGCGCGCCGGGGCGGAGCCGCTTTTATGCCCAGCTGACGATCCGCGCGCGCTCGGTCTTCGACGGGGTCTTGGGCAAGGCGGAGATCGATCCCCACCAGGTGTTCACCGCGACCGAGCAGTTCAGCTCGAGCTTTGGCAAGCGCCTCAGCGGCGTCGACAAAGCCCCCGGAGTCGGCGGCGTCGGGTCGGCTGCGGCCGCCGGACTCGGGCAGGCGAGCAAGGGGGGCAAGGTGCCGAGCAAGGTGCCGGGCAAGGTCCCCGACTTTGGGCTCCCGGGGCGGACCAAGACGCCGAAGGCTCGGCCCTACGAGCCCACCAAGGCCGAGGTCGAGGCCCGACAGGCCGAGCTGGCGGCCGCCTTGGCGCAGCTCGTGGCCCAAGCCGCCGGCCAGGACAAGGCCGTGCACCCCCGGCTCCTCCGGGTCCTCGATACGCGTCGGCGGGCCCAGCCCGGACAGCTCGCCCCGCTCGTGCGCGGCAGCGACGGCGCGAGCTGGTGGCTCGACGTCGAGAGCGCGGAGGCCGTGCGCGCGCTGATGCTGGCCACGCACGCGGGCAACCCCGTGGTCGAGGCGCCCTCCCTCGAGACCCTGCACGAGCAACCAGGGCCGCGCTGGTATCGACCGAGCGCTCCCCACGTGCTCATCGAGCAGGTCGACCGGGGCTACGCCCACGGCTACGACGGTCGCTTCGAGCCCGACGGCACGCTGCGCTGCCGCCTGGCTGGGGACACCTTCACCGCCGTCGATCCGGTCGTGGGCGACCGGGCCTCGGACAACGCGGTCCCCGGCTCGGTGCTGCTCCACGCCCCGGCGGCCTTCTCGGCGGCCAAGGGCCTGCCCGGGGCCACGGCCGGCGTGCTCGTCGAGGCCCTGCTGCTCGATCCGGGCTCGGCCAACCTCCTCGCTCGGCACTGGCGCGAGCGCCATCCCGACGCCGCCCCGAGCCACGCCGAGGCGGTCGAGGCCTTCGAGGCCCAGGCCCTGGGCTGGATGGAGCTGCGCGACCCGGAGCTCAGCGACGAGGAGCGCGACCAGACCGAGAGCGGCCTGGCCTACGTCGGCGACGATCCGAGCCCCGTCGCGCTGGCCCCGTGGCGCGAGCCGTGGCTGCCGCTGTTCGCCTACGTCCGCCACGCCCAGTTCGCGGCCGGGGTCGAGTCGGACTACACCCTCGGCGACATCGAGCACGAGATCGTCGATCCCTTCCCGGACTCCGCGGCCGAGCTCCGCAGCGAGCGCTGCTTCTTGACGGGCGCCGTCACCAAGGTGCTCGAGCGTGAGGTCGGCGGAGGCACCATCGAGGTGCAACACGGCGAGATCCACCACATCCCCTCGACCCTGCAGATCGAGCGCTACGACCAGCTCTCGCTGAGCCTCACGGCCCTCGACGACGCGCTCTACGACGCCGACCGGCGCGAGCGCAGCGGCCTGCTCCGCGTCGAGGCCCTCGAGGTCGTGGACGTGTTCGGGAGCCGGCGGGTCTGGTCCTCGGCCAAGGCGATGACGCCCAACCAGGCGGCGGTCCGCGACCCCGAGCAGCACAGCGCGCCCAGCTTCTTGACCGAGCTCCCCCCGCGCCTGCCGTGCTGGGGGAGGACCATGTGTCGCTTCACCTCGGCGGACGACCCCAACACCGAGGCGGACGTCGGCCTCGGCATCTCGCCGATCTGCGGCTACCTCGTCCCGGACTTCGTCGAGCACGCCCTCGAGGTCTTCGACGGGCAGGGGAGGGCGCTCGGCCAGATCGTCAGCACGCGGGCGCGCTTCGTCGAGGACCCCGGCCCGGCGCTGTTGATGGCCCGCTTCGTGCCCCACGCCTGGGTCTCGCCGAGCGCGGACCCCCTCGACACCATCGAGAACGGCTACCTGCGCGACCTCGTGGCCGGGGTCGTCTCGCACACGACCAACGCGGCGGACAACGCCGGCCCTGGGGACCTGCTCGAGACCGCCCTGACGGCGCTGCTGCGGGTCATCGACACCGTCGCGGGGACCGTGCAAAAGCAGGACAAGAGCGGGGACCCGCGGGTCCGCATGTTGGGCAAGACCATCGCGGTGGTGCGGGCGCGGGCCTGGCTGGAGGCCGACCCCTCGGCGCACGGGCCCAAGGGCGACCAAAACGCGGTCCCCGACTTCCCCCGCCTCGACGTCCACGTGGGCGCGTCCGACCAGCCCGACGACGGGGTCTACGGGGTCTACGTCCACGGCGCCACGCCGGCCGAGGGTCGCTTCGCCCCGGTCAGCGCCGAGGTCGCGGACAAGGCCGTGCTCAACGGCCTGTTCGACGCCGTCTCGGTCAGCTTCGGCAAGAACCGCATCGAGCACCCCTTCATCACCGATCTGGTCGAGAGCCGCTTCGCGCTCGGGCCCGGGGAGCACCGGGACCTGACCGTGCTCTTGGACCTCGAGGGGGGCATGCACCTGACCACGGGCGTGTTCCCGCGCAAGAAGCTCCAGGTCCCGCGGGCGTTCACGGACGCCGCGCTGGCCCGCCTCGAGCCGACCTTCCACGTCGGCCCGGTGCTCGCGCTCCCGGGTCGCCAGGGCCTCGAGCCCCTGCTGCCTTACCCGGACCTCCCCGAGTACGAGGAGCGCTGGGTCGAGGAGCCCAAGCCGGGGCAGCTGTGGGGCGAGGCGACGCCCCCGGCCTTGCCCAACCCCGGGGCCTTGCCGGCGGCGAGGGTCTCGCTGACCCGCGGCTGGGTCCGCCTCGAGCCCCGCGACGACGACTGACTGCTGCTCTACGCCCACGAGCATCTGAGGACCGGGGGCGCATCGTCGCTATCCGCTCCTCCGCGCCCCCGGTCCCCAGCTCCCTGTGGGGGCAGAGCAGCGCTCAGACGGCCGCGAGCGCGCGCTCGAGATCGGCGATCAGGTCGTCGATGTGCTCGATGCCCACGCTGACGCGGATGAAGCCGTCGGCGATGCCGAGCTTGTCGCGGTTGGCCTTGGGCACGGAGGCGTGGGTCATGAGCGCCGGGTGCTCGATGAGGCTCTCGACGCCGCCGAGGCTCTCGGCCAGGGTGAACACGCGCACGGCCTCGAGGAAGCGGCGGGCGCCGTCGAGGTCGCTGTCGACGTAGAAGCTGACCATGCCGCCGAAGCCCGACATCTGGCGCTTGGCCAGCTCGTGCTGCGGGAAGCTCTCGAGCCCGGGGTAGATGACCCGCTCGACCTTGGCGTGGCCCTCGAGGTACTCGGCGACGCGCTGGGCGTTGCTGGCGTGCCGCTCCATGCGCAGCGCGAGGGTCTTGAGGCCGCGCAGGGTCAGGTAGCAGTCCTGGGGGCCTGGCACGGCGCCGCAGGAATTTTGCAGGAAGTGCAGCTCCGCGTGGAGCTTGGCGCTGCGCATCACGACCGCGCCGCCGACCACGTCGGAGTGCCCGCCGCAGTACTTGGTGGTCGAGTGCACGACCAGGTCGGCGCCCAGGTCGAGGGGGCGCTGGAACACCGGGGTCATGAAGGTGTTGTCGACGACCAGCAGCACCCCGCGCTGGCGGCACATCTTGGCGATGGCCTCGATGTCGCCGAGCTTGAGCATGGGGTTGGTCGGGGTCTCGAGCCAGACCATCTTGGTGCGGGCCTCGAAGGCGGCCTCGAAGGCGTCGAGGTCCCGCGGATCGACGAAGGTGAAGCGCTGGCCTCGGCGGCGCATGACCTTGTCGAACAGCCGGAAGGTCCCGCCGTAGATGTCGTCGCCGGCGATCACGTGGTCGCCCGCGTCGAGCAGCTGGATGACCGTGGTCGTCGCCGCGCAGCCCGAGGCGAAGGCCAGCCCGTGGGTCCCGCCCTCGAGCGCGGCCATCGCCCGCTCGAGGGCGAAGCGCGTCGGGTTTTGGGTCCGGCTGTACTCGAAGCCGGTGTGCTCGCCGGGGGAGCGCTGGACGTAGGTCGAGGTCTGGAAGATGGGCTGCATGACCGCGCCGGTGATCGGCTCGGCCTCCTGGCCCCCGTGGATGGCCAGGGTCTCGATGCGCTGGCTGTGCTCCTTGGACGCGTCGTAGTGGGCCATGGTCTCAGCCCTCCCGCCCGAGGCTGCCGGGCGCCGCGTCGCGGGCCAGGTAGTCGATGAGGTCGATCTTGGTCAGCAGCCCGCGCAGCTCGTCGTTCTCGGTCACGAGCACGACCTTGGCGTCGTTGAAGATGCGCTTGAGCAGGGTGATGCGGGTCTGGGGCGTGACGGTGGCGTAGTCGCCCTCGACCAGCTCGCCGATGGGTTTCTCGAGGGCGTCGGCGCCCTCGACCAGGGCGTTGAGCAGGTCGAGCTCGGCGACGATGCCCTTGTGCCGACCTTTTTGGTCGAGCACGGGCAGCTGGCTGATGCCGTGCTCCTTGAGCGTGGCCACGGCCTCGCGCACGGTGGTCTCGGCGCTGACGGTGATCAGCTTGGGCTTGCCCTTGAGGATGTGGGCGACGGTGCCCTCGTCCTCGGTCTCGAGCAGGAAGCCGTTGGAGCGCATCCAGTCGTCGCTGAAGATCTTCGACAGGTACTTTTGGGCGTTGTCGGGCAGCAGCACGAGGATGCGCTTGGGCTCCTTCAGCGTGCGCGCGTACTTGATCGCGCCCATGACCGCGGCGCCGCACGAGCCCCCGCAGAAGATGCCCTCGCGGCGCACGAGCTCGCGGGTCATGATGAAGCACTCGCGGTCGTCGACCTGCACGACGTCGTCGAGGATGTCGAGGTTCATGGTCGAGGGCAGGAAGTCCTCGCCGATGCCCTCGACGTAGTAGGAGAAGGCCTTGGTCAGGCGCCCGGTCTTGACGTACTCGTAGTAGAGCGAGCCGACGGGGTCGACGCCCACGAGCTGGATGTCGGGGTTCTTCTCCTTGAAGTAGCGGCCGCAGCCCGAGAGCGTGCCGCCGGTGCCCATGCCGGCCACGAACACGTCGAACTCGCCGCCGGTCTGCTCCCAGATCTCGGGCGCGGTGCTGACGAAGTGCGACTCGGGGTTGGCGGGGTTGTGGTACTGGTTCGAGTAGAAGGCCCCGGGGGTCTCCTCGACCAGGCGCCGGGCCGTCGAGTAGTAGGAGCGGGGGTCGCTGGGCTCGACGGCGGTCGGGCAGATCACGACCTTGGCCCCGTAGGCGCGCAGGGCGTCGACCTTCTCGGCCGACATCTTGTCGGGCATGACGAAGATGCACTTGTAGCCGCGGATCGCCGCGACCATCGCCAGGCCAGCGCCGGTGTTGCCCGAGGTCGCCTCGATGATCGTCCCGCCCGGGCCCAACATGCCGCGCTTTTCGGCGTCGCGGATGATGTTGAGGCCGACCCGGTCCTTCATGGAACCGGCCGGGTTCATGTACTCGACCTTGACGTAGATCTCGGATTCGATGTCCCCAACGACGTTGTTGAGCTTGACGATGGGCGTACCGCCGATCGCGTCGACGATGGTCGGGACGGCACCCTGCATGAGCTTGGCCATGGCGGGACCATAGACCGGACGCGTTGGGGGGAAAACGCTCCCCGGGCGGGGGACCCGTGAGCTGCTGCACGGGCTCCAAAACGGCGCTGGTGCGGGTGTCGGCGCGGTGTCGAGGGGCCTTTGGGTGCCGCGAGGTGTGCAGCTGCGAGCGCGGCCGCAGAGTCCTTCACTGCGCTGTGATTGCGGCCTCGGGCGGGCGCGCGGCGTCCTCGATTTGTCGGCGTAGCTCGGCCGCGAGCTCGGTCAGCGCGGCCCCGCGAGCGGGATCGCTCTGGGCCACGAAGGCGCGCATGTCTGCGAGCACGACGAGGGCGCGCTCGGGGTTGCCGTCGGGTCCGAGGGTGAGGGCGAGGGCCCGCTCGTAGGCTTGCCGGGCCTGCCCGTCGTGGCCTTCGTGGCGCTCGAGCTGGGCGCGCAGCAGGGCCAGCCGCCAGAGCCGTCGGTCGTTGGGTTGGGCCGCGGGGCCGTCGGTGGCGATGCGGGCTTGGGCCAGGGCGCCGGCGTGGTCGCCCTGGGCGAGGCGGGCCTCGATGATGAGGAGGTCGCGGTAGGGCAGCTCCTCGGTGCGCGACCCGTAGACCTCGAGGGTGAGCTCTCGGGCCGCGGCGGCCTCGGCCTCGGCCGCGGCGAAGTCTCCCTCGCGCAGGGCGAGTAGCGCTCGCGCGTAGTGGGCCTTGCCGAGGCTGTCGGGGGTGGACGCCGCCTCGTAGATGGCCAGGGCCGCGCGCCGCTGAGCGTCGGCTTCGTCGCCTCGGTCGAACTCGACGAGGACCTCGGCGAGCGCGAGGTGGGTGTCCGCTGTCTTTGCGTGTGCCGGTCCGTGGCGATCGCGGTAGATGGCCAGGGCCTCGCGAAGGTGCGCCTCTCCGACGACGCTCATTCCCAGGTCGACCTCGGTTCGCCCGAGCCCGAGGGCGAAGGCGGCGGCCCTCGGGTGGCGGGGGTCGAGCTGCGTCCGGGCGAGCTCGAGGCCTCGCAGGTAGTGCCCGCGGGCCGCCCGCGTCTGCCCTTGGCTGAGTTCGATGCTGGCCAGGTTGATGGTCGGGGCGAGGTTTTGTGGGTGGTCGGGGCCTTGGACGAGGGCTTGATTGTCGAGGGTGGTCTGAAACTCGACGCGCGCCTCGTCGAGCTCGCCGCGGAGCTGGTGGACGGCGCCGAGGTTGTTGTGCACCGCGGTGACCGAGGTGTGCAGGGGACCCAGGTGCGTCTGCCACAGCTCGAGCGCTCTGCGGTACTGACGCTCGGCCTCGTCGAGGTCCTTGCTGCGGAAGGCGAGGCTGGCCAGACCGTTGTAGAAGGGGGCCAGCTCGGGGTGGTCGTCGCCATAGATGGACCGGGTGAGCTCGAGGCCGTGCTCGAGCAGGGCCTTGGACTCGTCCCAGCGCTGCTGCTCGCGGTAGATCGTCGACAGCTTGGCGTCGAGTTGGGCCTCGAGGATCTTGCCCAGCCGCGCGTCGCGGACGAGGGCCTGGGCGACGAGGCCAACGCTCTCGGCCCTGTCGAAGTCCCCGAGCTGGGCGTAGTTGCGAACGAGCAGGATCTGGGCCCGGGCCTGGGTCTCCTCGTCGCCGGCGAGCGCGGCGGCGTGGATGGCCTCGTGGCCCGACTCGATCGCGTCTTCGTAGCGGCCCAGCCCGCTCTGCGCGAACATGGTCGCGAGCTTGGCCCGCCCCGTGCCCCCGACGTCGCCGAGCTCGGCCGCGAGGGTGGTGGCCCGCGCGCTCGAGCGCAGGGCCTCTTCGTAGCGCCCCAGCTCGGCGTAGGACTCGGCCTTTGCGACGGTCGCCTCGACCTCCAGGGACTCCTCGCGCGTCCGCGTCGTGGGGCCGCTGCGCGCGAGGTCGCGGCAGGACTCCGGCGGCACGAGGGAGCTGACCGAGTCGGGGGCCTGGGCGACGGTCCCGGCGTCGGCCTGCTGAAGCACGGCGGTCAGCCCCGCGACGCGACGCAGGCCGCGGTCGAGGCACTGCATCTGCTCGGCCATGACCTCGAGGGGGACCTCGCCGCGGACCATGGTCGCGGCGCAGACCTCCGCGTTGACGTCGCGCCAGCGCTGGACGTGGGTGTCGAGGCCGGCGCGCACGCGGCCCAGGGCGTCGTCGGCGAAGGGGGCGTCCGTGGCTCGGAAGCTCTCGGCGATGTTGCGCTGGACCTCGACGTCCCAGATGCCCGCGAGCTTGTCCGGGGGGAGCTCGCACAGCTGGGCCGAGGACGAGGCGTCGCGCGTGAGCAGCACGGCCGCGGCGAGGGCCAGCGCGCCCGCCAGGCCGGCGACGATGAGGCGCCAGCGCCGGCCGCTGCCGAGCTCGGGCCGCATCGCGTCGAGCAGGGCGTCCATGTCTGGGAAGCGATCGCTCGGGGCAGGGGAGAGCCCCCGAGCCAGGGCCTGACGCAGCGGCGCGGGGACCTTCGCGGTCGAGGCGCTCGACGAAAGCTCGCCAGCCTCGAGGACGCCCTCGAGTTCCATCCAGCTGCGGGCTCGGTAGGGGCGCTCGCCGTGGATGGCCTCGTAGCAGGCGACGCAGAAGCTGAACTGATCGCTGCGGGCGTCCACGAACTCGCCCCGGAGCTGCTCGAGGGACATGTACGCGGGGGTGCCGAGGCGGGCCCCGGTCCGCGTCAGCTGGGTCTGGAGGATGTCGAAGCCGTGCGGAGCGGTCTGCTCGTCGTCGAGCGCCTCGTCGGCGGCCCGCCCGGTCCGCGCGAGTCCAAAGTCCATGACCCGGACCAGGCCGTCGTGTCCAATCATGACGTTGTCTGGCTTGAAGTCACGGTGCACGAGCCCCGCGGCGTGGGCCGCCGCGAGGCCTCTGCCGGCGGCGTCCAGGGTCTCCATGACCTGCTCCCAGGGGTGCGGCCCCTCATCCATCCACTCGCGCAGGGTCTGACCGGCGATGAACTCCATGGCGATGAACAGCTGATCGTCGTGGATGCCGACGTCGTAGACGGTGACGACGTTGGGGTGATTGAGGCGGGCGAGGGCCTGGGCCTCGCGCTTGAGGCGAGCGTGGGCTTGGAGGGCGACGGGTCCGCGGCGCTTGATCAGCTTCAGCGCGATCTTGCGATCGAGCTCGGGGTCATAGGCGGCGAGGACCACACCCATGGCGCCGGCGCCGAGGGGATCGAGGACGACGTAGCGTCCGATCTCTTCGCCCCGGGTCGGCGCGGTGGAGGCTCGCGCGGCGAGGAAGCCGAGGCCCGGGTCGGCGTCGAGGGCCGCGGTCCGTCGTCGCCCGAGCGGCTCGAGCGAGCGACGTCCATCGCTCGCCAGGGTGTCGTCGGTGTCGCCGGAGTCAGGCGACGGACTCGATGAAGCGCTCACGCATCGATGGTAGCGCCCGCTCGCGGCCCCGGGGTGGCCGATCGAGTCAGAGACTGCCAACGAATCCACAGTCTCTGACTATTTTAGCCGTCGTGGACGACGCCACGCCCTCCCTGCCCCACGTCCACGACTCAGGGCTCCGCGGGGGGGAACTCGGCGAGCTCGCGCCGGAGCTGGGTCGCTACCTCGCTCAGCTCCGCGGCATGAGTGGGATCGCGCTGCTGCTCGAGGGGCAGCCATTCGTCGAGGATCAGGAGGGCGCGCTGGGGGTTGCCGTCGGCGCCCTGGGTCAGCTCGAGGGCTCGCTCGTAGGCCTGGCTCGCGGCGCGGGGGTGCCCCTGGTGCCGCTCGAGGCGGGCGAGGAGCAGGGGCAGGCGCCACAGTCGGCGGTCGGTCGGTTGGGCGGCGGGGCTCTCCGCGGCCTCGCGAGCGCGCTGCAGGGCGAGCTCGTGCACGCCCTGCTTGGTGAGCGCCTCGATGATCACGAGGTCGCGGTGGGGGAGCGTTTCCGTGCGCGGCCCGAACACCTGGACCGCGAGCTCGCGCGCCTGCACGGCGAGCGCGTTGGCGCGGGCGAAGTCCTGGTCCTGGAGGGCGAGCAGGCTCTGGGCGTAGAGGGCCATGCCGCGGCTGTCGTCGTCGGCGGAGTAGATGTCGAGGGCTGCGCTGCGCTGGGCGGTCGCGGCTTCGTCCTGGCCCTGCTCGAGCAGGCAGTCGGCGAGGGCCATGTGGGCCTCGGCGGTCTTGGCGTGGTCGGGCCCGTGGCGCTCGACGTAGATGCCCAGGGCCTCGCGGATGTTGTGCTCGCCGAGCTCGGGTTGGCCCAGCTCCATCTCGGTCTTGCCCAGGGCCAGGGCGAAGTCGGCGACGCGCGGGTGCCGGGGGTCGAGGATGTCCCGGGACATCTTCAGGCCCAGGGCGTAGCGCTCCCGGGCGAGCCGCGTCTGCCCCTGGCTCAGCTCGACGCTGGCGATGTTCAGGTGCAGGGCGAGGTTCTGGGGGTGGTCGTCGCCGAGCAGCAGGCTCTGGCTGTCGAGCGCCGCCTCGAACTCCTGGTGGGCGAGCTCGAGCTCCCCGCGCATCTGGTGCACGGCCCCGAGGTTGTTGCGCGCGGCCGCGACCGATGGGTACTGCTCGCCGTAGTGGGTGCGCCACAGGTCGAGGGCGGAGTGGTAGTGGCTGGCCGCGCGGCCGAGGTCCTGACGCGACATCAGCAGCAGGGAGCCGAGGGAGTTGTGGAAGATGGCCAGCTCGGGGTCGTCGTCGCCGGACAGGCTGCGGTTGAGCTCGAGGCCCTCGACGAGCAGGGCCTCGGCCTCGGTCCAGCGCTGCTGCTTGCGGTAGACGAGGGCCAGCTGCAGGTTGAGCATGGCCTCGATGTGCTTGCCGAGCTTCGCGTCGCGCACGAGGGCCTCGGTGACGAAGCCGATGGCCTCGGCGGCGTCGTACTGGCCCAGGGAGGCGTAGGTCCGCAGCAGCCAGATCTGGGCCCGCGCGCGGGTGACCTCGTCTCCGGCCCGGGTCGCGGCGTTGATGCTGTCGCGGCTGACCTCGGCGGCCTCTTCGTACTTGCCCAGGCCCCACAGCGCGCGCATGTGGGCGAGGGCGGCCCGGCCCTGGCCGCCGACGTCGCTGCGCTCGGCGGCCATGTCCGCGGCCCGGGTGCTCGACTCGAGGGCCTCCTTGTAGCGGCCGTGGTCGATGTAGGACTCGGCCTTGGCGACCTCGGCCTCGACGTCGAGGAGCTCGTCGCGGCGGGAGTCGCTGACGGCCTCGGGCTTGTCGATGTAGATCTTCTTGCACGAGTCCGGGGGCTCGAGGGACTGGACGGAGTCGAGGGCCCGGGCGACGGTCTTGGTGTCGGCTTGTTGGAGCACGGCGGTCAGGCCGGCGACGCGCCGCAGGCCGAGGTCGAGGCAGTGCATCTGCTCGGCCATGACCTCGAGGGGGACCTGCTTGCGGACCATGGTGGCTTCGCAGATCTCGGTGTTGAGCTCGCGCCAGTGATCGACGTGGGCGTCGAGCCCCGACTCCACGCGCTCGAGGGCGCTCTCGGCGAAGGGGGCCTTGGTGGCGCGGAAGCTCGCGGCGATGTTGTCGCGGACCTCGAGGTCCCAGATGCCGGTGAACTTGTCGGCGGGCAGCTCACACACGGCGCTCTGGGACGCGTCCGCCTTGCCCAGCTGGGTGAGGGTCAAGGTCGAGGCGACGAAGATGGCGGCCAGGCCTCCGCCGACTAGCCAGCGCCTTCGGTTCTGCGCGGGATCGCGGTGCAGGGCGCTGAGCAGCGCCTCCATGCTCTCGAAGCGGTTTGGAGGCTCGGGCGCGAGGCCGCGGATGACGGCGGTGTGCAGCCACGCGGGCACGTTGCTGTGCCGGGGGACCGGGCGGATCTCGTTGGCGAGCTTCGCGGCGCCGAGGGTGGCGCGGTCGCGGCCGGCGTAGGGGCGCTGGTGGTAGAGGGCCTCGTAGAGCGCCGCGCAAAACGAGAACTGATCGCTCACCGGGCCGACCTCGCCGCCGAGGTGCTGCTCTGGGGACATGTAGGCCGGCGTGCCCGCGATGGTGATCCGGCCGCCGATGCGCCGGAGCTCCGCGGAGGTTCTGGCCAGGCCGAAGTCGAGGACGCGGATGCGCCCGTCTCGGCCGAACATCGCGTTGCTGGGCTTGAAGTCGCGGTGGACGAGCTTGCGCTCGTGGGCGGCGGCGAGGCCCTTGCCCGCGTCGATGAACACGTCGACGATGGTCTGCCAGTCGTGGTCTTCGCCCATCCACGCGCGCAGGGACTGGCCCGCGAGGAACTCCATGACGATGAACAGGCCGGCGAGGCCGGGCTCTCGCTCGGCGCGCTCGATGGTCTGCACGTCGTGGACGGCGACGACGTTGGGGTGGGACAGCTGCGCGAGGGCCTTGGCCTCGATCAAGCGCTCGTCGAGGAACTCGCGGTCGACCTCGGCGTCGTCTTCTGCGAGCAACATCTTGATCGCCACGCGACGATCGAGCTGCGGGTCGTAGGCCGCCCACACCGAGGCGAAGGACCCCTGGCCGATGCGCTCGAGCAAGACGTAGCGATCGAGGCGCGTCAGCTCCGAGATGATCTCGAGCTCGCTGTTGGACGCGCTCGGCCCCGCCGAGGTCGAGCTGAACGACTCGACCTGCGTCTGTGCCATGGGGTCATGCACCCGGTGAAGGTAGCTCTACACCATGGCCATTTCGACCCCAGGCGCCGGTAGAGAACGCAATTTAGGGGGATTGCTTTGGAACTTTTCCACCTGCGTTGGGGATGAACGCCCCAGCAGGGAAAAACTCCCGAAGTCCGTCGAGGAAAACGCCCCAAGCCGCACCCCGCGTCGCAGCGAGAGGCGATCCGAGCGCACTCGAACGGCACTCAGGGCGCGCGGCCCTCGGCCTCGACGCGCTTGCGGGCACGCTTTTCGCGGCGCTTGGTCCCGTCGAAGAAGGCGCCCGCGTGCAGGCCCAGGTAGAAGCGAAAGCGCTTGTTGTTCTCGGCGTAGTGGATGAGCTGCGACTGCATCCCGCCGACGGCGAGGGCGAAGGTGAGCGCCGTGCGATCGATGCGGCTGGTGACCGAGAACTCACCCATCACGACATGATTGCGCGAGATCCACGGCTGCTCGAGGGCCGTGCTCAGGGGCGCGAGGCGCCTGGGGCCCGAGGCCAGGGTCCAGTCGAAGCCGTAGCCGAACGCGGCGCCCACGACCTTGCCCTGGACGCCCACGTAGGCCTGGGGGAAGAGCGAGACGGGCTGGGCGTTGCGGGTGTTGGCCACGTTCCCGCCGATGCCGAGGGCCAGGCGGACCATGACGTACTTGAGGAACTGCGCCTGGTAGCCCAGGTCGAGGTGCATGGGCGCGTAGTGGAAGCGCTCGAACTCCTGCGTATTGTCGTTGAAGGCCCGGGTCAGGCGGACGTAGTGGGCGTGCAGGGTCAGGCGGAAGCGGTGCGTCCGGGGGAGCTCGCGGCCGCGGGGATCGACCTCGCCCATGCTCGTGTCAAAGTTGCGATCGCGGCTGCGCTTGGCGGCGATGGGCGGCAGGCCGACGAACATCGCGGGCATGGCCGGCGGGGCGCTCAAGCGCGGCTCGACGAGCTCGGGGAGCGCGGGCAAGTCGGCGAGCTCCGGGAGGGCGTCGCGCTCGGCGGGCTCGGGCCCTTCGCTCGGGCGCGGGGTGTCCTCGAGCTGCGCCGCGTCGGCGCTCCGGGGCAGGAGCGCGAGGGTGCACGCGAGCGCGAGCGAGGCCAGCGCGGACGAGGCGGGGTCGAGGAGGCTGCGGCCGCGACTCACGGATAGAGCATCCGAGCCGAGGTGCCCGCTGTCAAACCGGCGACGCACGAATTCGCCGGTTCACCCCAGGCTCGGGGCGCGCGGGCGGAAAGCGTGAAGGCTCCGCGAGCGCGCGGCCATGGACGCCGGGGTCTCAAGAGAGCGCCGGCAGGACCACGATGTCGAGGAGCACCGCCGCGAAGTAGGCGATGCTGATCCACCCGTTGAGGTCGAAGAAGGCCTTGTCGATGCGGCTGAGATCGTCGGGGCGGACGATCCAGTGCTCGTAGATCAGGATGGCCACGACCAGCCCGGCGCCCACGAGGTGGGCCGGGCCCATGCCCGCGAGCCAGTGCAGGGCGCCCAGGGCCGCCGCCGTCAGCAGGTGCAAGGCCGCGCTGAACACGAGGGAGCCGCGCACCCCGAAGCGGGCGGGGATGGAGTTGAGCCCCGCGCCGAGGTCGAAGTCGCGGTCCTGGAGGCTGTAGAGGATGTCGAAGCCGGCGACCCAGGTGCCGACGGCGACCATCATCACCGAGGGCAAGAGCGCGCCCTCGAGGCCGCCGGTGATCGCCACCCAGGCGCCGCCCGGGCCGAGGGCGAGGGCCAGGCCGAGGATGAGGTGGGCCGACCACGAGAAGCGCTTGAACAGGCTGTAGCCCCCGACGATCACCAGGCACAGCGGCGAGAGCAGCAGGGCGGTCGTGCCCAGGGCGCCCGCGGCCCCCACGAACACGGCGCTGGCGAGGACGGTCAGCACGATCGCCGCGCGCAGGCTGATCTTGCCCGCAGGCAGCTCGCGGTTGGCCGTGCGGGGGTTGGCCGCGTCGATGTCCCGGTCGACGATGCGGTTGAAGCCCATGGCGGCCGTGCGGGCGCCGGTGAACGCGAGGACGATCCACACCAGCTTCAGCCAGGTCATGCCCACGCCGTCGCCGAGGCCCGTGGTGGTGGCTGCTCGGTGGGCGAGGATGGCCGAGGCGAGGGTGAAGGGGAGGCCGAAGATGGTGTGGCTCAGGCGGACGAGGCTGGCGTAGTGGACCAGGGTCGACCACAGCCCGGTCGCGGGCACGGTTGGCGCGTCCTGCGGGGCGGGATCGGCGGGAGGGCTGGGCTCGGCCATGGACGGGCGCAGCGTAGCGCATGGCGGGGTGGGGGGCCTTGAACCCTGGCGGGGGGCTCCTATGCTCCGGCCCATGACGAGCCTCCCCACCTGGGCTGCCGCGCTCGGCACTCCCGCGCGGCTGACGATGTTCGAGACGCAGGTCCGCGGGTGCCTGCAGGCCTGCGTGGACGAGCAGCTCCACGGGCGCGAGGCCAGCGCGAGCCTCGACGGCGGGGTCGCGAGCGTGCGGATGCGTCGGGGCGAGGGACGCCGCGGTTGGATGCAGGCCCAGCTCGGGCTCATGAACCTCGCCCAGCGCTGGGCGGTGGAGGTGCCCGGCGACGCGGGGGAGACTGACGCCGAGAGCGTCGCTCGGGGCCACGCCCTGATCGCCGAGCACGTCGCGGTCTCCGTGCGGCGCATGGCCCAGGCCGAGCACGACGACCAGGCGCTGCGCCCCGAGGCGCTGCGGGTGCGCCTGATGAACGAGCGCCACGCGGTCGAGTACGCCGAGGGCCTGGTCCAGCGCCGCCTCGCCCGAGGGCTGCACGCGGCCCTGGTCTTCGACCTGCCCGAGGTGTTGCGCCCGCTGACGCCCGAGCGCGCGGCGAGCTGGGAGCGGGAGCTCGACGCGGTGTGGGCCGAGGCCCTCGAGCGGACCCAGGCGGGCCTGAGCGAGGGGGAGGGCGCGGTGGTGGTCGAGCGCCTGCGCCTGTTCGACCGCGTGCCGGTGCTCGCGATCACCGGCGACAGCTTCCTGACCACCTCGCGGATCCTCGACCTGGGCGCGGTCCTCGACGCCGCCGAGCTCGGCGAGGGCTGGCGCGAGTTGGGGGCTGTGGTCGTGACACCCAACCGGCACACGGCGCTGGCCCATGCCCTGGGCGGATCGACGGACTTGGCGACGGCGCTGGCGGCCCTGCAAAAGGCCGCGGCCTCGCTCTACGAGCAGGGCCCGGGCTCGCTGTCTCCGGAGCTCTACTGGTGGCGCGGCGGCGCCCTCGAGCACATCCACGCCGGCCGCGACCGCTCGGGACGCCTGATGCTCGGGGCGCCAGAGGCCTTCATGCGCGAGGTCGTGGGGGAAGCGGGCTGATCCCGACCCAGAGGTTGGCATGCGCCACCGATTGAGCCGATGATGCGGCCGTCCCATGTCCGACGCCTTCCCGCCCATCCCCGATAGCTGGTCCGAGGCCCTCGAAGCCGACCTGGGCCAGCACAGCCTCGATCTGCGCAACCTCCAGGGCCTCCAGGACTTCGTAGCCAAAGAGCGCGCGGAGCATCAGGTGTTCCCGCCGACCGACGAGGTGTTCGCGGCCCTCGAGGCCACACCCTTGGATGGGGTCCGCGCGGTCATCCTCGGCCAGGACCCCTACCACGACGACGGCCAGGCCCACGGCCTGTGCTTCTCCGTTCGGCGGGGCGTCAAGGTGCCGCGTTCGCTGCACAACATCTACAAGGAGCTCGCCGCGGACATCGAGGGCTTCACGGCCCCGGACCACGGCTGCCTCGAGGCCTGGGCCGAGGAGGGCGTGCTATTGCTCAACACCGTGCTGACCGTTCGCGCCCACAAGGCCAACTCGCACCGCAAGAAGGGCTGGGAGCGCTTCACCGACACGATCATCGCCGCCTGTGCCCGCCGAGAGCAGCCCATGGTGTTCGTGCTGTGGGGCAAGCCGGCGCAGCAAAAGCAGGCGCTCATCGAGGGCCACGGCGAGGGGCGCCACCGCGTCCTCAAGTCCGCCCACCCCTCGCCCTTGTCGGCGCGCAACGGCTTCTTTGGCAGCAAGCCCTTCTCGACGACCAACGCCCAGCTCGAGGACTGGGGCCAAGCGCCCATTGACTGGAGGCTCGATTGAGCAGCGACTACCGCGACGGGAACCCGCCGGCGCTCGCCCTGCCGCGCTTTCCCGACGCGCCCAAGCTCGAGCTGCGCCTGGATCCGCCCAAGATCCTGCTGCTCTACGGCTCCCTGCGCGAGCGCTCCTACAGCCGCCTGCTCGCCGAGGAGGCCGGGCGCGTGCTCGAGGGCCTGGGCTGCGAGGTCCGCTTCTTCGACCCCAAGGACCTGCCGGTCAAGGCCCCAGGCCTCGACGATCACCCCGAGGTCCAGCGCCTGCGCGCGCTCTCGCTGTGGTCCGAGGGGCAGGTGTGGTCGTGCCCGGAGATGCACGGGACGATCACCGGCGTGTTCAAGAACCAGATCGACTGGATCCCGCTGTCGATCGGTTCGGTGCGCCCGACCCAGGGTCGGACCCTCGCCGTCATGCAGGTCAACGGCGGCTCGCAGAGCTTCAACACCGTCAACACCCTGCGCGTGCTCGGCCGGTGGATGCGGATGTTGACCATCCCCAACCAGTCCTCGGTGGCCAAGGCCTACCAGGAGTTCCACGACGACGGGCGCATGAAGGACTCGGCCTACCGAGACCGCGTGGTCGACGTGATGGAGGAGCTCTACAAGTTCACGATCTTGACCCGGGACATCCGCGAGTTCCTGGTCGATCGCTACAGCGAGCGCCGCGAGGCCGAGGCCAAGGCGGCCCGGGATGCGCTCTTGGATCCGGACAACCCCAAGCACCGCATCCAGGCCGACGGCTCGGGCCTGTAGCTCATCTGCGGGCCGTTCTCGCCGGCAAAAAAACGTTGGGATCACTCGCTGCCCTGGGTGCACTGCCCAGGCATGCAATCGTCTGACACCGCTCCCCGTCCCCGCCTGGCCATGGGCCGTCGCCGCGCCCTGCGAGCCTTCACCGGGCTCGCGGCCCTCGGCCTCGCCTTCACCGCAGCCCCGGCCGTCTCCCAGGCTTGGAGTGTCTACAACTTCACCGACGAGCCCACGCCCAAGCTCAAACTCGTCGAAGACGCAGCCGGGGACCTGGTGCTGGCTGACGGAGACGTCCAGGGTGACCATCTGACCAGCGCCTTCTCGGGCACCTCCGTGACCGTGATCCTCAAGGCGCCCGCGGGCTGGACCCTCGACTCGGTCAGCTGGTCGGGCGGTAGCGGGGGCGTCTTGACCGTGCCCGCCCCGGGCGTGGAGGAGACCCACACCTTCACCTACGTGGCGAGCCAACCGGCGACGGGGACCTCGGGCACCGGCGCAGGGTCGTTCAAGATCCGGCGCGCGGGTTCTGGGGGCACCTGAAGCTTCAGACTCGGCGCAGCCTCGATGCGGGGACCCGGACGGGGACCGGCCAAGGGGCTGCAAAAAAAGACTCGACGGCTCCTGGGATATCGGTCATGAGCAAGCCATGACGCGGCTCTCTTCGCCTGCTTGGACCGTAGCCTTCGCCGTCGTGACCGCCGCCCTCCCGCTGGCCTGTGTGCCAGCTGAGGAGGGGGGAGAGGACGAACTCGGGGATACGGGGACCGAGACCGAGACCGGCTCCACGGAGACGGATACGACGGAGACGGACTCGACGGACACGACCGAGACCGAGTCGACGGACACGACCGAGACGGATACGACGGAGACTGAGTCGACGGACACGACCGAGACGGATACGGACACGACCGAGACGGATACGACCGAGACCGATACGGACACGACCGATACGGATACGACCGAGACGGACACGACCGGCAGCGTCGTCGAGGCCGTGCCGCCCTCTTGCGCGATGCACCTGATGCACCACGCGGAGCTGTCCTTCCACATCACCCAGGGCGAGTGCGTCGACGGCGTGTGCACCTGGGACTACGACCCCGCGGGCGCGGTCGTGACCCAGATCGTCGGGGAGTACGCCGCGGCGACCGGCGAGTTCTCGTGGACCGTGGCCTACGATCCGGCGCACTGGCGCGCCTCGACCACCGTCGCGGGCACCGCGAGCTTCACCGAGTCCGGCGACGAGAGCTCGGACTACGGCGTCGAGACCCTCGACAGCCTCGGCGTCACCCACCTCGAGACCGTCCACCTCGAGCGCAGCGAGTGCGAGTTGACCAGGACGAGCACCCGCGACGGCCTCGACTACGTGCTCCAGGGGACCTACAGCACCGGCGAGCCGCTGTTCACCTACACCGACGGGCAGATGCCGCCGATGTGGACCAGCGCCGCCTTCGTCGTCGACGCGAGCGGGAGCTTCGCCAGCGGGACGGCGAACGAGTCCCTCGACGTCCCCAGCCCCAACATCGACCTCGACGAGTTTTGGTGGAACTACGTGCACACCCGCGAGTACGACCTCGACGGCAACGACAGCGTGGACTTCCAGCAGTACAACGGGCTGTCCGACTGGAGCCGCCAGGGCACCTGCAGCTGGGACATCGCGGGCACCGAGACCTGCGACGTCGCCGTCGACAGCGAGGACTGGGGCGGGAGCGCGGAGTGGACCAAGGACTACGCCGGCAACGGCGAGGGCGTGTTCTCGGCGTGGTTCTACAACCAGATGACGATGGAGTGGGGGCCGCAGGATTGCCCGATCACCTGGGTCGAGGGGTCGTGCTCCTACGCCTGCCCGGGCGGCCAGATGGACGACTGCGGCTACTTCCTGATGTAGCAGGGCGGGGGCGCGCCCGTGTTCGCGTTTGGGTGATGGGGGGTCATCCGTGAGAGCCTGGGCCCATGTCCCAGACTCCCTCCGTCGCCCTCTGCGTTCGCCTGTCCGTCAAGCCCGAGCACGCAGACGCCTTCGCGGTCGGCCTCGCTCAGGCCGCGCCGAGCACCCATGCTGCTCCGGGCAACCTCGGCTTTTCCGCGGGCCGCTCCCGCGAGCAGCCGGCGGTGTTCGTGCTGTATGAGCGCTGGGCCTCGCAGGCCGAGCTCGACGCCTGGCACGGCTCGCCGATGATGCGCGAGCGGATGGCCAGCTACCCGGAGCTGCTCGCGGGGCCCCCCGAGGTCACGATGCTCGAGGACCTGGCTTAGCCCTCTGTCTATTTTAGCCGTCGTGGACGACGCCACGCCCTCCCTGTCCACTTTAGCCGTCGCGGACGACGCCACGCCCTCCCTGCCCCACGTCCGCGACTCAGAGCCCCCGCCGCTCGCGGAGGATCGACGCGTCGCGGAAGCTACCCATCGTCGCGTGCTCGTCCCAGTGGTAGTCGAAGCCCGTCGCCTCGCCAAAGGCCGAGTTGTCGACGACCACCGGGTGCTTGAGGTGGGTCAGCGCGCCGCGGGGGAGGTGGGGGAGGCCGAAGCGACCGAGCACGCGGGGCAGCATGCCCTCGGGGATGGGCACGGCGGTGCGTCCGGTGGCCTGGCACAGCACCGAGAGCGGCACCGGAGGCGGCCCGGCGATGTTGAACACGCCGGCGATCTTGGACTCCGCGGCGAGCACGATGGCCTTGGCGGCGTCGTCCTCGTGCATGACGTGGAACAGGGGGTCGAAGCCCAGGGCCATGGGCACGCGCGGACCGGCGAGGAAGCTGGCCAGGGTCCCGCGGCCGCTCGGGCCGAGGGCGTAGACGATGCGCAGCACGACGGTGCGCATGTTCTTGCAGCTCCACAGCGCCCGGCTGGCGTAGAGGTCGGCGGCGACGAGGTCGGCGAGCTCGGGGAAGGTCGAGACGGCCAGCGGGGGCTCGTCCTCGTTGCGGTACAGGGGCGCGTCGGCGGCCGCTCCGTAGATGGTGTGGCGCCCGACGAACACGGCCTCCTCGACGCCGAAGTCGTTGCAGTGCTTGAACACCGCCTGGGTCCCGCGCAGGTTGACGCGGTAGCGCTGCTCCCGGCTGGCGTCGAAGTGGGTGACCGTCGCCATGTGGATGACGACCTTGGGCCGGTGCACGCGGAACACGTCGGCGGCCGGACGCTTGCGCACGTCGGTCTGGAAGATCTTCACGCCTCGGGGGGCGCCCTGCCAGGGGCGCACGTCGATGCCGAGGACCTCGTGGCCGCGCTCGACGAGGCGCAGCGCGACGAGCTGGGCGTGGGCGCCGGCGATTCCGGTGATCAGGACTTTCACGGCGGGGACTCTCCGCTCTCAGGGGGTGTCGGCGAGGTTGCGCGAGCGAGAGCTGCGGCCGTCGGCGATGAGCTGCTCGATGCGCTCTTTGACCTTGGCGACGTGGCCCTCGATGACGTCGTCCGGCTCGTTGCCCGAGCCCGAGAACTGCATCGGCTCCCCGTAGTGAATCTCGCAGTGGACGGGCAGGGGGAGCGGGAGGAGGTAGGGGGTGATCGGCACGTAGGGGGCCTTGAACAGCTTGGCCAGGGCCTTGGCGTGGTAGACGGTGGGGATGGCCTCTTCGCCGCCGATGAAGGCCAGGGGGACGATGGGGATGCCGACCTCGAGGGCGATGCGCATGAAGCCGGTGCCGAAGCGGACCAGCTGGTAGCGGTCGCGGTAGAGCTTGCCCGTGCCCCGCGCGCCCTCGGGGAAGGCCATCAGCACGCGGCCGTCGGTGAGCAGGCGCTTGGCGTGCTCGGGCAGGCCGGGCAGCTGCCCCACGCGGCTGAACCAGGGCGACAGGAACGGCCAGTTCTGGGCGAATTTTTCGACCATGCCGTGGGCCAGGCGCGGCGGGTCGTGGTCGAAGAACATCGACGCGAGGATCATCCCGGCGTCGACGGGCAGGCCCCCCGAGTGGTTGCTGATCAGCATCACCGGGCCGCTGCTCGGCACGCGCTGGATGTTGTGCGCGCGGACCCGGAAGTAGTGCTTGTAGAGCACGCCCAGGCTGGTCAGGAACAGGCCGAGGTGGGCCTTGGAGACGCCGTAGGGGTCGAGGCCCCAGCGGTTGAAGGGCAAGTCGAGGGCCTCGATGCGCTCGCGGACCTCGGGGCTGGTGGCTTGCCTCAACATGCGGCGCGCCAGTGTAACGCGGCGTGCGCAGGGGCAAAAGCTCCGTTTTGGTCAATCGGGGAGGTCGGCGGGGTCAGGGCTCGGTGGCCTTTCGCCGGGTCTTTCGAGGCGGCTTCGATCCCGACCGGGTGGCCTTGGCGGGCTCGGGCTCGGGGGCGTAGTTGGGCAGCACGGCGCTGCGGTGGTGTTGGAAGATCAGCGATGTCTCGATCTGCCCGAGGTGCTCGAAGTCGGAGATCGGCTCGGCGACCAGCTCGCGCAGGTGGTCCACGTCGCGGACCCCGACGTGCACGACGAGATCGTGGGAGCCGGCGACGTAGTAGAGGTCGAGGACCTCCGGGAGCTCGAGCAGGTGGTCCCAGTAGGCCTGCATGTCGCGCGGCTGGTGCCTGGCCATGCGCACGAACACGAGGGCCTGGATCCCGATGCCGACGGCCGCGGGATCGACCTCGGCGTGGAAGCCCGCGAGCACCCCGTCCCGAACCAGCTTTTGGACCCGCGCGAGGCAGCTCGAGGGCGCCAGGCCGACGATCGCGGCGAGCTCCTTGTTGGACAGCCGAGCATTGTTTTGCAACTCGGCGAGGATTCGATGATCGATTCGGTCGAGGGCTGGCTTGGTGCTGTCCATGCGAATTCAATTTGGTGGAATTTATCTCAAACGTAGTCAAATTCGAGATTCAGGGACCCAAGCCAAGGAATATTTCTCATGACCCATGTCACTCAGACTCGCCTGGACCACGGATCGGTTGGAGTCAGCCCGGTTGGAGTCAGCCCGGTTGGAATCAGCCCGGTTGGAATCAGTTCGGTTGGAGCCAGTGAGGCGTTCGTCGTGGCTGCAGCGACGGCGCTGCAGCGCCTGGGGAACTCGGCCCACGAGCTCGAGGCTACCCTCGCGGCCCTCGAGCTCGAGGCCCTGGGGCCGGTGCAGGTGTTCGCCACCCCGACCTCCGTGGAGCTGGCCTTTGGCCGGGACGCCCAGCGCACGCGGCTGCTCCGGGTCGAGGCTGGGGAGGCGCAGCTGGGGCCGCTGGTCGAGCTTCACCAGGTGATCGCCGCGGTCGCGTCCGGGTCGATGGCCGCCGGGGCCGGGCTCGAGGCCATCGAGGCCATCACGGGTGCGCCGCCGCGCTTTGGTCGGGCCATGACCTTGCTGGCCTTCGCGGCCGCTTCGGCCGGGGCCGCGCGCTTTTTGTCGGGCAGCCTCGCCGACGTGATCGTCGCGGGCGGGCTCGGGCTGCTGCTCGGCGCCCTGGCCCTGGCGAGCAGCGGCCGGCGCGGGCTCGGCCGGGTGTTCCCGAGCGCGGCGACCTTCGTGGCCGCCGGGCTCTCGGCCGCCCTGACCGGGCTCGTGCCCGGGCTCAACGAGGGCGTGACGACCCTCGCGGCGATCATCGTCCTGGTCCCGGGGCTGAGCTTGACCCTGGCCATGGGCGAGCTGGCGACCCGTCACCTCGTGGCCGGGACCGCGCGCTTCGCCGGGGCGATGCACACCTTCGTGACCATGGCCCTGGGCGTGGCGCTGAGCCGGGCCCTGGTCGAGATGGGCGACGCGCGGGTGCTCGTCGAGCTGCGCTGGGCGCTGCCCGAGCTCTACCTGATGCCCATGGGCGAGCCCTCGCGCCTGCTCGCGCTGATCCTCGCGCCGATCGGCTTTTGCGTGCTGTTTCAGGCGCGCTGGCGCGACGCCCCGGCGATCGCGTTGACGGGGGTGCTCGCGGCGGAGCTGGCCCGGGTGGTCGGCGCGGGCTCGGGGCCGGAGTGGGGGCCGGAGCTGGGCGCCTTCGCCGGGGCGATGGTCGTGGGCCTGGGCGCGCGGCTGTATGCCAACTGGGCCGAGGTGCCGCGGGCGGTCGTGCTGCTCCCGGGGCTCTTGCTCCTGGTCCCCGGATCCGTGGGCTTTCGCGGGGTGACGGCGCTCTTGGCCCACGACCCGAGCGCGGGCATCGAGGGGGTGTTTCGCATGCTCCTGGTCGCGGTGGCCCTGGTCGCGGGGGTGCTGGTGGTGCAAGGAGCGGACGCGGAGGTCGAGGGCGCTCGGTCCTGATAGGTTGTCGGGGCGACGTGCCTCGGCTGCCCACAGTTCTCGGTCTCGGTCTCGGTCTTGGTCTCGGTTTCGGGCTCGCTGCGCTGAGCGCCGGCGCGGCGATGGCGGGGCCGGCCGAGACCGATCCGGCCGAGACCGATCCGGCCGTCGGCGAGGACGGCGAGGCGCGGCCGCTGGTCGTCCTGCTGATCGAGACCGGAGCCGAGGGAGCCCTCGACGAGCACCAGGCCCTGCGCCGGGCCGTGCGGACCGAGCTCAACGACGTCGCCGTCGACTTCGACGCTCAGATCGTCGCGCCCGTGGCCAGCCTCGACCAGCGCCTCGCGTCCGCGGAGTCCGTGCGGACCGAGCGGGGGGCGCTGTTGGTGGTCTGGGTCGAGGCCGGCGCCGACGGGCGCGTGCTCGACTTCGTGGCCGAGCCAGGGCTGGTCCGGCGCCCCTTGCCGGGCGCCAGCGCCGAGGCGGCGGCTGTGGTGATCCGCTACTTCGTCGCGGATCTGGCCGCGGGGCGTGCCCTCGGCTTTGGGGTCGCCGCGGTCGAGGGTGGCGCGTCGACGCGAGCGGGCAGCGAGGGCGGGGAAGCGCCCGAACCGGAGCGTAGGGGCGGCGAGCGCCCGGCCTCCGACAGCGGCGAGCCGAGCTCGCCGGACACGCCGGGCGAGGACACGGGGGACAGCCCGGAGCTCGCGCTGCTCCTCGGCGACCGCGACCGCGTGGCCCTCGGCGCGGGCTACCTCGGCCAGACCTGGGTCTACGAGCGGCCCTGGGAGCACGGCGCCGAGCTGACCCTGGGCTGGCGCCATCCCCTTGCGGCGGCGTCGAGCGCCGGCGCCCTGCGCCTGGGCGCGAGCTATCAGATCGCGCCGGCCTACCAGTCCGAGACGCCGACCCAGACCAGCCTCGGCCTGGTGTGGTTTCGGGTTCGGCGGGCCCCGGCGGCCCTCTACGCCGGCTACCAGCACGAGTGGCCGGCCCTCGATCTGCTCGTCGACGCGTCGGTGCGCGTGGGCGTCGAGGTCAACCCGCGGGAGGCCTTCTCGGGCGTCGACGGCAGCGGCACCGACAGCACGGGCCGCCTCGACCTCGGCCGCGCCCGGGTCACCCCCTTCGTCGAGCCGCGCCTGGGCCTTTCGTGGGTGGTCTCGACCCCCGTCGCGGTGTTCGTCGCGGCCGGCCTGCGGGTGATGCCGCTGCGCCACGAGCACACCTTGCGCCTCGAGAGCGACGAGGGCGTCACGGAGGACATCGAGTACCTGCGCCCGCGCACGGTCGTGCCGACGGTGTTGGTTGGCCTGGGGGTCTACCTCGGGGCCCAGTGAGCGCGGTAGAGTGCGCGCGTGCCCCGGGGTCCCGCCCAAGACGACGCCGTGGACTTCGGAGCCGAGGCGCTCCCGGGTCTGCGCACGGCGGTGTCCGAGCTCGCCTGGCTGCTCAGCCGGGGCTACGCGACGACCTCGGCCCTCGAGCTCGTCGGCAACCGCCACGACCTGCGCGCGCGCCAGCGCACGGCCGTGCTGCGCTGCACCTGCACCGATGACGAGGCCGAGGCCCGGACCGCGCGACGCGTCGGAGCCGCGCAGCTGCGGGGGCGGGCCGTGGCCCTCGACGGCTTCAACGTGCTGATCGCCGTGGAGTCGGCCCTGGCCGGGGGCGTGGTCCTGCGCGGGCGCGACGGGGCGCTGCGCGACATGGCCAGCGTGCACGGTAGCTACCGACGCAGCGAGACGACTCAGGCGGCCGCCGAGGCCATCGGCGAGCAGCTGGCGGCGCTGGGGCCGAGCGCCGTGCTGTGGCTCCTCGATCGGCCGGTCTCCAACAGCGGCCGGCTCAAGGTCAGCCTCGCCGAGCTCGCGCAGGCGCGGGGCTGGCCGTGGACCATCGAGCTCGACTTCGATCCAGACAAGCGCCTGGCGCAGCTCGGAGGGGAGGGCGCCAGCGCCAGCCCGCCGCCGGTGGTTGCGAGCGGCGACGGCTGGATCCTCGACCGCGTCGACGCCTCCTTCGACCTGGCCGCGCACACCATCGCGGCCGCGCGCCCCGACGCCTGGCTCCTCGACCTGGGCCTGCTCTGACGGGGTTGGACCCCAGGGCATTGCCGGTCGGGGTCCGTGGGGCTACAACCGCGGGTCATGGCCGAGAGCTCTCAGATGGAAGCCGTCGAGCTGACCGTGCGCATTCACGACCTGGCGCACGGCGGGGCGGGGGTGGGTCGGCCCGAGTCCGAGACCGGGACCCCCGAGGGCGAAGCGGAGACTCGCGTCTGCTTCGTCGACGGAGCGCTGCCCGGGGAGCGCGTGCGCATGCGCGTGGACACCGAGAACAAGCGCTGGTTGCGGGGACACTGCGTCGAGGTGCTCGAGGCGGCGCCAGAGCGCAGCGAGGCGCCCTGCGCCCTGGCCGATCGCTGCGGCGGCTGCGGCTGGCAGCACGTCGAAGCCAGCGCCCAGGCCAAGCTCAAGGCCAAGATCGTCGAGGGCCAGCTGCGGCGCCTGCCGGTGGTCGTGGCCGAGTCCCTGCCGAGCCCCTCGCCCCTGGGCTACCGCCGGCGCGCGCGGGTCCACTACCGCAAGACCGCCGCGGGCCTCGAGCTGGGCTTTTACGGCCAGCGCAGCCACGCGATCGTCGACTGCGCGACCTGCCCGGTCCTCGACCCGGCCCTCGACTGGGCCGTGCAGCAGGTCCGCGCGTGGGCGCAGTGGCTGCCCGAGCGCGGCGAGGTCGTGGGCCTGAGCAACGGCAGCGAGGTGGTCCTGGGCCTCCCGGGCGTGCGCCATGACCCGGAGCTCGAGGCGGCGATCCGCGCGGTCCTCGGCGAGCCCAAAGACGGCGAAGACAGCGAAGAGTCCAAGGAGCCCGTGCTCCTGGGCGTGCAGCTGCGCGGCGGCCGGGAGCGCGTCGGCGTGGGCCGGACCCACCTCGAGCTCGACGGCGACGGCCCCACGCCGCCCGTGAGCCAGGGGCCCTTCACCTTCAGCCAGGCCCAGGCCGCCCAAAACCGCAACCTCGTCGAGCACGTCGCCGCGCGCGTGCGCGAGAGCGGCCGGGACGCCCGGGTGCTCGAGCTCCACGCGGGCGTGGGCAACTTCTCCCGGGTGCTCGCGCGCTCGGCCAAGGCCGTGTGGGCCGTCGACGGCGACCGCGAGGCCATCGCCAACCTCCAGCGCACCGCCGAGCGCTGGGGCCTGCGCATCAACGCCAAGCGCGGCCAGGCCGAGCGCCTGCTCGCCAAGCTGGCCACGAGCGGGCGGCGCTACGACGTCGTGGTCCTCGATCCGCCGCGCTCGGGCATCGGGGAGGCCGCGGCTCGGGACCTCCTGTCCGTGGTCCGCGATCGGGTCGTCTACGTGTCCTGCGACCCCGCGACCCTGGCGCGGGACCTGGCCGTGCTGCTCGCCGAGGGCTCGGGCCTCGAGCTCGCCGACCTGCGGGTGTTCGACATGATGCCGATGACCCCGGAGGTCGAGGTCGTGGCGACGCTCAACCGCGTCGGCCCGAGCCCCGAGCCGCCCGGGCGCGCCAAGCCTGGGGGCAAGGGCAAAAAGGGCGCCAAGAAGGGCAGGGGAGGCCCGCGGCGGTGAAGGACCTGCTCGACGCCGCCAAGAACGGCCAGCTCGCCCCGGTCTACCTGCTGTGGGGCGAGGACTCGGCAGCCGTCAAGGCGGTGGTCGACGCGGTCCGCGAGGCCGTGCTCCGCCCCGGCGGCGTGTCGACGGGCATGGAGGCCTTCAACCACGAGCGCTTCGACGCCCCCTACGTGCTCGCCGCCGCCGAGGTGCTCAACGCCTGCGGCCAGGTCCCGATGATGGCCGATCGGCGCCTCGTCGAGCTGAGCAACCCCGAGGACTTCGGCAAGCACAAGCGCGCCGAGGAGCTCGACGGCGAGGTCAAGGCCCTCGAGTCCAAGCGCGACGACGCGATCGGGGCGCTCATCGAGTACTTCGACGACCCCAACCCGACCACGGTGCTGATCATCACCAGCGCCGGCATCAACGGCACCTCCAAGCTGGTCAAGGCGGCCAAGAAGGCCAAGGGGGTCGTCGAGCGCAAGCTCGCCCCGGCCTCGGAGCAAGAGGCGGCCGACGAGCTCCTCGACGAGGCCCAGCGCCGCCAGCTGCCCCTGACCCGGGGCGGCGCCCAGGCCCTCGTCGCGGCGGTCGGCACGAGCCTCGCCGATCTCGTCCCCGCCCTCGAGCGCGCCGTGGCCTTCGCCGAGGGGGCGTCCGTCGAGCGCGAGCACGTCGAGGCCGTGGTCGCGACCACGCGCGAGGCCAACGTCTTCGATCTCACTGACGCCGTCGGCCGGGGCGATCACGTCCGCGCCCTCGAGATCCTCGCGCACATGTTCCGCACGGCTGAGAAGGACCCCGGCCAGGCCATGCGCCTGCTCGGCATGCTGACCTGGCAGATGCGGCGGCTGTGCACCGTGGCCTTCGCCCGCGACCCCGCCCGGGCCCTCAACATCAAGCCCTTCGCGGTCCGCAAGCTCCAGCAGCAGGCCTCGCGCTTCGACGAGCGCCGGCTCCGGGCCGCCTACGCCGGCCTCGCGCGCCTCGACTCGGACCTCAAGGGCGGCTCGAAGCTCGCCTACGAGTCGCCCTACGTCGCGCTGCAGCGGTGGATCCTCGACACCTGCGGCGCGCTCCCGGGCGTCGATCCGCTGGGGTGAGCGCCCGAAGGCGAACGAGAAGAGCCCCGCTCGCGGGCGCGAGGGGGCTCTTTGCTCTTGGGATGGCTGAGCGGTGACGAGGCGAGGTCAGGCTTGGGCCGCCGCCTTGTTGACGGCCACGGTCAGGCGCGAGGCGTAGCGGGAGGCGGTCCGGCGGTGGATGACGCCCTTGGAGTTGGCCTTGCCGATGGCGTGGAGGGCCTGGGGGAGGGTGCTCTGGGCGGTCTCGAGGTCGCCCTCTTCGATGGCCCGGCGGACGCGCTTGATGTAGGTCCGCATGGTGCTCAGGTGGAGCAAGTTGCGGGCGCGCCGCTTGAGGCGTTGACGGTTGCGCTTTTCGGCCTGCTTATGGTTCGCCATGGTCGAGTCTCGTCTCGTGGGGGTCTCGTCGTGCTCGTTCCGCGAGTTCGCGGCCCTGGCCGCCATCCCGGGGCCGAGGGTCGCCTGTTGTGTCCCTTTCCCCGGGGCTTGTCAAGCAGGTCCGGGCCAGTCACCCTGGCCCCCGGATGCGTCCGCACTCTCGCCCAGGCTCCCCCCGCCCCCGCCTCGCCCTCGTCGCTGGCGTGGGCGCCGCGCTCGTGTGCACTGGGCTCTGTGCCTGCGTGTTCACCCCTCCGCCGCCCTTGCCGGGGGAAGAGGAGGCCGAGCCCCTCGGCCGCGGGCGGACGGCCCAGGGCCCAGGGCCTGGGGCAGGCGGGGCAGGCGGGGCAGGCGGGGCTGGCGGGGCGTCGACGAGCGAAGACGGCCGGGATGTGCGCGAGTTCACCCGCGGGCAGGAGGCCCCGGTGGGCATGAGCCTCGACGAGATTCGCGCCTACAACGAGGCCCAGGGCGACCCCGTCGAGGGCTTCGTGGACATCGACGTGGCCCTCGCCGGGATCCCGGGCCCCGCCGACGGCGAGCTGTGGGCCGAGATCGTCACCAGCCGCGGCGTGATCGACTGCCGGCTGTTCGAGCGCCTGACCCCGGTCACCGTCGCCAACTTCGTGGCCCTCTCTCGGGGCTTGCGGCCCTGGTACGACCGCGACGCCGACGCCTGGGTCGACGGCGAGCCCTACTACGACGGCTCGACCTTCCACCGCGTCATCCCGGGCTTCATGATCCAAGGCGGCGACCCCACGGCGACGGGCCGGGGCAACCCGGGCTACGTCATCCCCGACGAGGTCCACCCCGAGCTCGCCCACGACGGCGGCGCCCTGAGCATGGCCAACAAGGGCCCGAACACCGGCAGCGCCCAGTTCTTCGTGGTGCTCGAGCCGGCCCCGCACCTCGACGGCGCGCACACGGTGTTCGGCCGGTGCACGGTCGGCGGGGTCGAGGTCGCCAACGCCATCGCCAGCGTGGCCGTGGGCGCCAACGACAAGCCCGTCGAGGACGAGCGCGTCGAGACGGTCCGCATCGTCCGTCGCCCGCCCTCGGAGTGAGCTGGCAGCCTGACGGAGGGCGAGGGCGCCTGGGATCCTGCGTTGCGCTGCAGCGTGGGCAAAGTCATGCTCGTGCGCTCAAAAAATACGGGCACATCGCTGCCCGGCAAATGCTCATAGTTTGATCTTGCAGAGGCGCGTGCTTCGTCGGCCCGAGGGTCCGCGTCGTCGCCAGGATTGTTTGCCTGGGGGTGGCAGGCGGATATGTCGTATTTTTCAATTTGCGGCCAAGCTCACGCGAGCGGTGTCCCCCGCGAGCTGGGACGATCTCGCTTGGATGGACGGTGGTGGGTCTGGAGCGCGCGTCAACGTTCGCTGTCCCGAGCATCAGCCACGCACTTTCGGGAACACTACAGTGCGGGCGCTACGCTTTACGCCGAGGGCGCAATCGACATATTCGGGACCCCGGTCATGGCGAGGTCCAGCACATCCAACACGGCGTCCGGGCGGTGGGCGGCGCCAGAGCGCCTGGGCCGCTACCTCTTGCTGCGCTCGATCGGCGCGGGGGGCATGGGTGAGGTGTTCGCGGCCTGGGACCCCCGGCTCGAGCGCGAGGTCGCCGTCAAGGTGCTCACGCTCCTGGGCGAGGACTCGGCCGGCCGGGCGCTGTCGGAGGCCCGCTGCCTCGCGCGCCTGCGCCACCCCAACGTCGTCGGCGTCCACGAGGTCGGCGAGTGCGGCGGGCGGGTGTTCATCGTCATGGAGCTCATCGACGGGCCGAACGCGCGGGTCTGGCTGGGCAGCGCGGCGCGCTCGTGGGAGCAGATCCTCGACGTGCTCGCGGGGGCCGGGCGGGGGCTGGTGGCGATCCACGACGCGGGCCTGCACCACGGGGACTTCAAGCCCGCGAACGTCCTCGTCGACCGGGACGGGCGGGCGCGGGTCGTCGACTTTGGCCTCGCGGGGGCGGTCGAGCCGGGCTGGCGCCGGCGGGCGAGCACCTCCAAGCTCGACGTCGACGCGCTCGTGGCCGAGGCCGCGGGCTGGGCCGCCGAGCATCTGGAGGGCCCAGGCGCGCCAGCGCGGAGTGATTCCTGGACTGGGACCGGGACCGGGACCGACGGCCTGTCCGTGGCCGGGACCGTGCCCTACATGGCCCCCGAGCGCCTCACCGGCGCGGCCGGGGACGCGCGCTCGGACCAGTTCAGCCTGTGCGTGGTGCTGTGGGAGGCCATCCATGGCGTGCGGCCCTTCGTGGGCGGGTCGGCGGAGCAGCTGCTGAGCGCGATCGCGGTGGGTCGGGTCAGCAGCGGGGCCCAGCACGGCTCGACGATGGCGCCGAGCCTGGCCCGAGAGCTCGACGCGATCTTGCTGCGCGGCCTCGAGCCCGACCCGGGGCGGCGCTGGCCGACTCTGCGCGCGCTCTTGGACGCCCTCGACGGCCTGCGGGAGCCCGCGCGCGTTCGAGAGCGCGCAGACACACCCGCGAGCGGAGGAGGGTACCGCCTGGGCTTGGCGGGGGCCCTGGGCGCCGCGGTGGTCCTCGGCTTGGGCTTGTTCGCGCAGGCCGAGCCCCCGGGCCCGGGCCCGATCGCGCCCGCGTTGGCCGAGGCCGACGAGCTGGGCGCCTGCGCCCCCGTGTTCGACGGCCCTCGCGGCGACCCGGGCAGCCCGAGCTGGCGCGCCTGGACCGAGTCGGCGCGGCGGGTCGAGCTCGCCCTCGGCGTCGGGGCGCACGAGCGCGCAGCCGAGGAGTTCGAAACCCTGGCCGAGCTCCGAGAGCAGGCGGAGGGCGAGGACTGGACCGCGCGGGCGAGCATCCGCGAGGCCGTGTGGCGGGCGGAGGTCGAGCGGGCGAGAGGGTCCTTCGAGGCCAGCGCCGCGCGCCTGGGCGAGGCCCTGGCTCGAGCGGAGCAGCAGGGCCTCGAGCGAGAGCGGCTGCGCGTATCCACGGCGCGCCTGCGGCTGTGGACCAGCGCAGGCGTGCGCGAGCGGATCGTGGGGGACGACCTGGCCCGGGTCGCCGCCTTGAGCCCGCGCCTGGAGCTCGGTTGGGTCGAGCAGCTCGACGTCGCCGTCGCGCAGCTTCGCGCCGGCGCGCGGCTCCGGAGCGTGGACACGGACGCGCTGACGGACGCGGCCTCGAAGCTCGCGGGGCTGGTCGGTTGGGAGCCCTCGCGGCTTCGCGTCGAGCGCGGGCTCGCGGAGCTCGAGCTTGCGCTGGTTCAGGGCGAGGTTGGAGCGGAGAGCCTGACTCGGGCCGAGGCCATCCTCGAGCAGGCTCGCTCGCAGCTTCACCCCGAAGCCCCCGAGCGCGTCGCGGCCGTGGTGGTCGCCGCTCGCGTCGACGCGTGGCTCGGAGACGAGCTCCGGGCGGCAGCGCGCCTCGAGAGCTACGCCCATCGAGGTGCGCCCGCGGGGCGGGGTCTGGCGCTCGCTCGGGAGCTGCTCGCCGCCCCAGAGCCCCTGCCTCCGAGCTTGCGGGTCTACGTTCTCCAGGCCGCCTCGGAGGTGGACGACGCGGAGGCTCTACTCGCGCGCGCGTGCCCAGGGCTGAGCGAGGCGAGCGGCGGGATCACGCTCGAGCTGTGCCGGGCTCACAGCACGTTGCCCTCGAGGCAGCTGTAGGTCCCGTCCTCGTTGCTGACCCCATCGTGGCACCAGACTACGGAGCCGCCGCAGGGCCCGGCGAGCATGTAGCACTGGTCCATCCCGTGGCAGCACATCGCGTACTCCTCCCCGAGCTCCGAGCCCTCGTCGTAGTCGCCCGCGCAGCCGAACACCTCGCAGTAGCTCGGGGCCTCGTAGACGCAGGTGACGTTGCCGTCTGAGGCGAGCTCGGCGAGCTCGCAGTAGACCAGCGACAGCGCCCCGCAGCCGCCCACGGGGACCTCGGCGCAGCGGCCTTGATCGCAGCACAGCTCCTCGCCCCACCACGGGCCGCGGCCTGGCGCGGTTGGTTCGCAGTAGCGAGGGTGGCCGAATTCGTCGAGCTCGTCGCAGTAGTCCGGGGCCGTCGGCCCGGCGGCGGCAGGGCCCGTCGACAGGCCGATGGCGGCGACGAAGGCGGGGATCGAGACGCGGGCGAGTCGCCCGGAGGTGGGGAAGGGAGATGCTTGACTGCGCATGGCTCCGATCTAGCCAGCGCCGGCCCCGAGCGCCGCAATCGGAGCGACTCGGGGCGAGCTCGCTAGGTTCGTCAAAACGGCCCGAAGACCCGCCACGATCGAGCGCGGATCTTCGTGGCGAGGCAGCGGCGATCGATCGGGCTCAGGGCTTGGCGTCGCCGCCGGTCTCCGCCCCGGCTCCAGCCTCGACCTCGACCTCGCCCTTGCGCTTTCGCTTCCGCCGCTTGCGCTCCTTCGAGCGTTTGGGCTTCAGCGCCTTGGGCTCGAGCTTGATCTTCCCGCCGAACAGCCACAGGTAGCGCTCGCCGTCCTCGTTGCCGCCGCCGACGATCCAAAACAGCGCGCGCCAGTGCAGCTGCGGGGGCTGGCCCTCGGCCTCGCGCCGCCAGCTCGCCAGGCCCGGGCCGATGAGGTGCCCGACCTTCTCGGGGGTCGCCCGGCGGGCGTAGAGCGCCGGGACCAGCTGGGTCTCGGTCTCCTTGTTGGGGTTGCGGACGTCGTACCAAAGCGGCATGCCCACGGTGACGCGGCGCTTGTCGTTGGCGAAGTGCCACACGAGCGGGAACTGCACCGCGTTGTTGTGCTTTTTGTTGCGGTGCTGGACGAACAGGCCGGGGATGACCGCGGTCCACTTCTCGCCCTTGGCCATGTTGTTGTCGCGCAGGTAGAGCGGCAACAGCCAGTGCAGGCGCCGCTCCTTGTAGGCGTCGCGCAGGAAGAACAGCGGCGGGAGCACGGCGGTGCTGACCTGGTGGGGGCGCTTGAACTGCCACACCAGCAGCGACGACTGCCACCAGCTCCGATCCTCGCGGTGCCGGCTGATGTACAGCGGCGGGAGCGCCCAGGTCGTGCTGATGTCCTTGTAGGGCTTGCCGTCGGGGCCCTTTCGGTAGCCCTTGTGGTAGGCGATGATCGGCCACAGGAAAGTCGTGGCCTGCTCGTTGGTGACCTTGCGGTAGACCAGCGGCGCGTACCAGCCAGCTCCTTGCCGGGCTTGTGGGCGACGCCGCCGAGCAGGGTGTAGAACTTGAAGCCGGGCTCCTCGCCGCCGCGCTGGCGGTCGAACCAGTACAGCGCCAGGGCCGAGTGGGTCCGCCGACCCTCGCCCGCGGGCCGCCCGTCCTTGCCGTAGAAGAACAGCGGGAAGCTGCCCCACAGCGTGTAGCGCTTCTCCGGGAGGTCCTGGGCCTGGAAGCCGCCCTTTTGGTAGCGGAACAGCAAGGGCACCACGCCGGTGAAGCGGTAGTTCTTGCGCAGGCGGTGGATATCGTAGAAGAGCGGGAAGGCGATGCCGGCCTTGACGAAGTCGTGGTTGCCGTGGACGCCGACGACGAAGGGGAAGGCCATCCAGGTCCGCCCGCCGCTGGGCCGCACGCGGTCGAACCACAGCGGCAGCGCGACGGTGGTCCGCTCCCGGGCTTCCTTGTCCTCGAGGCTGACGATCAGCGGCGGGACCACGAGCAGGCGGCGCTTGTCCGAGTCCTCCCAGTAGGCGAGGGGGCCCAGGCCGCTGATCAGCTTGTCGCGGGTCAGCCGGTGGTAGTAGGGGCCCGCGACCAGGGTGTGGGTCCGGCGGGTGCGGTCGCGGGAGTAGAACACGACCAAGCTGGCGTCGATGTCGACGCCCCCGGGCTGGCGCTGGCCGAAGTACAGCGGCGCGATGGCCAGGGTGTTGCGCGGCTTGTCTCCGCGGATGCGCCCGCGCCAGATCAGCGGCGTCCAGATGTCGAGGTCGCGCTCGGGCCGGCGGTCGCGGACGTAGAGCGGGAACAAGACGTCCGTCGAGCCCGTGCGCTGGCCGGCGCCGTCGAGGCGGACCTCGTGGTGGAACAGGGGCGCCAGGCCGCCGCCGCGCTTGCCCGCCTCGGCGCCTTGGTTGTTGAAGCCGTAGGCGAGCAGGCCGACCCAGCCGTTGCCGTCGGGCCCGCGCTTGGCCCCGCCCAGGGGCGACAGGTGCAGGGTCGAGTCCCCGCGCTGGCGTCGGTAGTAGAGCGGGAACAGGGCCGAGTCGCGGTGGCGGACGCTCTGACCGTCGAGGGTCAGCTCGCGGCGCACGTCCCAGGCGAGCAAGCCCGCGCCGATGGTCTGGCTCGTCGGCGTCTTGGTGCGCACGAACAGCGGCCAGACGGTCCGGCTGGTCTGGGCCTGCTTGTCCTCGACGTGGCCAAAGAGCAGGGGCGGGATGACGGTGTAGCGCTGGCGATCGTCGTTGGCGGCGACGAACAGGGGGACCAGGCCGGCGCGGAAGCCCTGGGCCCGGCGCTGGACGTAGAGCGGCGGGACCACCCAGGTGTCGTGCTGGCGCTCGGGATCCTCGCTCTCGTCGCGCACGTGCCAGAACATCGGCGTGACGACCTGGTAGCTGCGCGTGCCCTTGCGCCCGGCGAAGGTCAGCAGGGGCGGGGCGCCGAAGCGGGCGTAGCCGCTGCCGTCGGTGGCCCGGGCGTCGCCGAGGGTGCTGCGGTAGACCAGCGGGCCCACGCCCCAGGCGCTGCGCTCGGCCCCGGGGGTCTCGAAGTTGGCGTCGCGCCAGAACAAGCCGGCGGCGACGAGCTGGCGGCTGCGCTCGGGCGAGTGGTGGACCCAGGTCAGCAGCGGCAGGGATCCGCCGCCGCCGCCTCGGGGCGTGCCGTCGGGGCCGCGGTCGCGCCACATCGAGAAGGCCAGGGTGTGGACGGCGGTGCGCTCGGGGCTGCGCCGCCACATGGCCAGGGGCGCGAGGATGTTGAGGGAGGCGTCGTTGCGCAGGTCGGCGAAGCGCAGCCACAGCGGCGCCGCCCAGGTCACGCGTTGGTTGGGGTCGCGGATGTGCCCGACCAGCGGGCTCGCCCAGGTCTTGCGATCGACGAGCTTGTCGTGGTGCCCCCAGACCAGCGGCGTGACCATGGTCAGGCTCGCGTCGCGGTCTTGGGTGCGGAAGGTCAGCAGCGGCGGGATGGCCCAGGCCGAGCGCTCGCGGGCCGCGTCCGTGCGCCGGATCCACGGGATCGTCCACAGCTCCTTGCGGTTGCCGAACTCGCGGCTTTGCCAGTGGAACAGGGGCAGGACCGTGCGGTGGGTGACGCCGGTGCCCTCGTTGCGGCCGCCGAAGTAGAGCGGGCTGACGTCGAGGGTTCGCAGGCCCTTCTTGAACCGGAAGAACACCGGGGCGGCGACGAAGTGGCGGCGGTCGTTGTCGACCAGATCGTCGTCGAGCTTCGAGTGCCCGTACCAAAACAGCAGCGCCGACATGCCGAAGAAGCGGTCGGGCTCCTTGGTCTGGTAGTGCAGCGGGAAGACGAACAGGTTCTTGACGTACTTGTTGCCCCACCACCACACGAGGGGGAACTGCCCGAAGTTGAACTCCTCGCCGACGCGGCGGTAGCCCATCAGCAGGGGCAGGGCTGCCCACACCGTCTTGTGCTCGCTGAAGCCTCCAAAGTAGAGGCCCAGGGGGTTCATCCACCGCTTCTTGCCGCGCTCTTTGTTGTAGTACGCGAAGGTGAAGCTGAGGTCCGCGTGGAACAGCTTCTCGGGGTGGCCGTCCTTGGGCTGGCGGTGGACGAAGAGCGGCGGGAAGGTCAGCGCCTTGGTCGTGTGCGTGTCGTAGTCGCGCTCGAGCCAAAAGGGCGGGACGGTGCGCTTGCGCTGGAGCGTGGGCGTCTCGAGCTCGAACTCGGCCTCGCCCTCGCCGGCCAGCGTGGCGTCGCCTTCGGTCTCGCCTTCAGTCTCTACGGGAGCCGCGGGCGTCGTCGTGGCCGCGCCAGGGCGCACGGGGATGGTCGCGCCGCTGGGCACGGGGGCCGGCTGGGTCGCGCCGCCGGGCTGACCGGGCTGACCGGGCTGACCGGGCTGACCAGGGCTGGGAGGCGGCGCCGCGAGGGCGCCCGCCGAGAAGCCAGCAGGGGAGGGCGCGCGCAGCCGTCCCGGGAGGTCGAGGGCGCGGCTGCGGGCGGCGGCCGGGTGCGGCTGGAGTCGGGCCGCGACGGGGGCCGAAGGCGGGGGCAGCAGCAGCACCCGCTCGTGACCGTCGAGGGCGCTCGCCTCGGTGAGGGCGGGGCCTTCGGGGTCGTCCAGCTCCGAGGCCGACGCGACGCCCGTCCACGACAGCACGAGCCCGAACACGGCGAGGGCGAGGGTCCGTCGTGGGCGGCGGCGGGGGTTCTTGCGGGGGCGCGGGCGCATTCGAGTGCGGGGGTCGGGTCGGTCGGGCCAACGCCGTGGGCGTCTCCGACTTGCAGACCCGGGGTCCGAAGTCGCGCGAGGGTATGCGAAGCGACCGGGGAGGGCCAGCGTGGAGTTGGCGCAAAGTCCGCTCGCCGCGTCCATCGAGTCGCTCCGTGGACACCGCGGACGGACCGGGGTCTGCGCTTGCCTGGGGCAGACCCCTGTACTACCTAGACTCGCTCCAATGGCCGAAGCGCAGACTCCAGAAGATCCCTTGGCGGCCCTTCGCATCGATCTCGACGAGCTCGAGGAGGGTCGCCACGAAGTCGAGGCGAGCTTGCCCCAGGCGTGGATCGGCGAGGTGCTGTCGAGCACCGACGCGCAGACGCGCGACGACGGCCGGGCGCACCTCGAGCTCGACGTCCAAGGAGATCGGACCGTGCTGGTCCGCGGTCGCCTCGAGCTCCGCTACGTCGTGCCCTGTGCCCGCTGCCTCGACGACGCCTTCGTCGACGTTGGCTCGGAGACGCAGGACCTGTGCGTGACCTACGTGCCCGCCGAGCGCCTGCGCCAGTGGGCCGAGGTCAGCGGCGAGGCCCTCGAGGGCGAGGGCGACGAGATCGAGCCCCTCGATCCCAGCGAGCTCGACGAGCTCGGCTACGAGGGCAAGCACCTCGACCTGCGCGAGCTCGTCAGCGAGCAGATCCTGCTCGCCTATCCCATGCGGGCTCTGTGCGCGCGCGGGGAGGCCTGCCTGGGTCTGTGCTCGAACTGTGGGGCCAACCTCAATCACGCCGTCGAGGGCGACCCCGAGCTCGCGGCGGCCGGATCGCCCCCGAGCGCGTGTCCCAAGTGCGGTCATCGCCTCGACGGATCGGAGCCCGAGGGCGCCGCGGACACGCCCTGGAAAAAGGCCCTGGCTGGGGTCTCGCTGCAGGATTCGGGGTCCGAGGGGAAGGGCGGCGGGGGCTCGAAGGGCTGAGCATCCGTACCGCAACCGTGAGCTGAGTCTCCAAGAAAAAGCGCTCCCCCTCTTTCATCTCGTCGCCAAACCATTCACACTCCCGCTCCCCGAGGAGCCCATGGCAGTCCCCAAAAAACGCAAGTCCAAGTCTCGACGCGACATGCGGCGTGCCAATCACGACCGCCGGACCGCGCCGGTGCTCTCGTCCTGCCCCAACTGCGAGGAGCTGATGCTCAGCCATCGCGTTTGCCCGGCCTGCGGCTACTACAAGGGTCGCCAGGTCGTCGAGGTCGAGCAGGACTGAGCGCCTCGGGCCACGTTGGTGGCCCGCAGCGACAGGTCCAATCAATTGGGCTCGGGCCAAGAGGCTCGAGCCCATCGGTAATTGTCATGGCCGTGTCCCGGCTGGGCTCTCACGTCCACGACTCAGCCCTGATACCCTCCGCGCATGCCCACGGCTGAGCCCGAGCATCGGGTTGCCCTCGACGCCCACGGCAGCGACGGACGCCCGGGGGTCGAGGTCGCCGCAGCGATCCTCGCGGCCGAGGCCGCGCTCGGCGTCGACCTGGTCGGCGATCGCTCGCGCCTCGAGCCCGCCCTGCGCGAAGCCCTCGACGCGCGCGCGCGCGCGGCCAAGCTCGACGGGCCCGCGCGCGAAGCCCTCGAAGCGGCCGTCGCCGAGCGCGTGGCGATCGTCCACGCGAGCCAGGAGATCGCCATGGACGAGAGCCCCGCGCGGGCGGTGCGGGCCAAGCCCGAGGCCTCGCTGTGCGTGGCCATCGCCCGGGCGCGCGGGGGAGGCCCCTGCGTCGGCGCGGTGTCGGCGGGCAACTCGGGGGCGCTGCTCGCCGCCGGTACCATGGGTCTCGGGCGTTACGCTGGCGTCGATCGTCCCGCGATCCTGACCGCGATTCCGCAGGTCACTCACGGTGCAAAAGACGAGGGCTCACGTGGGGATTCGCGTGCAAGCTCGACCGCGGCAGGGCCTAGCACACTGCTCCTCGACGCCGGCGCAAACGTCCGCTGCCGGCCCCTGAACCTGGTGCAGTTCGCGGTCCTCGGGGCCGTGCACGCGAGCGCTCGGGCCGGTCGCGAAGCGGGCGCGCGGCCCCGGGTGGCAGTGCTGGCCAACGGCACCGAAGCGGGCAAGGGCACGGAGCTGACGAGGACCACCCACGACCTGCTCAGCGCCCATTCCAGCCCCTCTTTCGAGTTCGTCGGCTACGTCGAACCGGCCCAGCTGTTCGGCCCGGCGTGCGACGTGGCCGTGACCGACGGGTGGACCGGCAACATCACCCTCAAGGTCGCCGAGGCGGCCATGGCCGCGTGGCCTCAGCTGCTGCGCGAGGCCCTTCGCGGCAATCCCTTGCCGGCCCCTGCACGATCGGCACTCGCCGCCGTTCGTGGCCGCGTCGACCCCAACGCCCACGGCGGCGCACCCCTCGTCGGGGTCGACGGCACGCTCATCATTTGCCACGGTGCCAGTGAACCCAGGGCGCTGGTCCACGCCGTGAACTTGGCTGGACGCTACGCGCGAGCGAAGATAGGCGAGGCCTCGCGCGAGGCCCTCGCCGCCCATCGAGAGCTGTTCGCAGCAGCCTCGAGTCAGCGCCTCGGGAGGTCACAGCGACAGTGAGCGACACCGTGATGAACGAGAACACGACCACCGCGTTCATGTTTCCAGGGCAGGGCAGTCAGGCCGTCGGCATGGGCAAGGCCCTCTACGACCAGTTCGAGGAGGCCCGCCAGACCTTCGCCGAGGCCGACGCGGCCCTCGGGGAGAACTTCACCAAGCTCGTCTTCGAAGGTCCCGAGGAAGAGCTGGCGATGACCGCCAACACCCAGCCGGCGGTGTTCACCACCTCGATGGCGGCGCTGCGCGTGCTCCGGGCCCGGGTCGATGTCGAGCCGCGCCTGTGCCTGGGCCACAGCCTCGGCGAGATCACGGCGCTGGTGTCCGTCGGCAACTTCAACTTCCGCAACGGCGTGCGCCTGGCCCGGCTCCGCGGCCAATCCATGCAAAAGGCGGTGCCCGCGGGCATCGGCGGCATGGCGGCGATCATGGGCATCGACCCCGAGGCCGTCGACGCGATGTGCACCAAGGCCAGCATCGACGGCGAGGCCGTGCAGCCCGCGAACATCAACGGCCCCTCGCAGGTCGTCGTGGCTGGCCACGCCGCCGCCGTCGAGCGCGTCGCCGACATGGCCCACGACATCGAGGGCGGCCGCGCCGTCACCCTCAAGGTCAGCGCGCCCTTCCACTGCCAGCTGATGCAGCCGGCCGCCGAGGCCCTCGACGAGATGCTCGGGATCCTCGACTTCCACGCGATGTCGGCCCCGGTCATCTCCAACGTCGAGGCCGACGCCAACTTCGACCGCGAGCGCGTCCGCGGGCTGCTGGTCCGCCAGGTCACCAGCCGCGTGCGCTGGGACGCCTCGGTCCGCAAGGCCATCGAGCTCGGCTGCACCACCGCCGTCGAGCTCGGCCACGGGAAGGTGCTCCGCGGCCTGTGCCGGCGCATCGATCGCAGCCTCAAGGTCCACTCCTGCGGCGAGCCCAAGGACATCGCCAAGCTGATCGAGATCTTCGGCGAGCAGTGAGCTGACTGCTGCGAGGGGACCGTCGTTACCCAGGTCACGGTTCACCCCGCACGCTTGGCGCGCAACCCCTTGCACGTTCTGAGCGTGGCCCGAGCAGACCCGAGAGGCGAGGGGACCCCCACTGAGCCGGGGAGTGTCGGAGAAAGGGCGCCGTAGGGCGCCCGACGACGCCCCCGGCTCTCGCGCGTGCGCGCGGCGAGTCCGGGTCACGCCGGGCCCCTTCGTCGTGGGGCCTCGGCAGGCGTCTGCACAGACCGTGCAGGCGCGTCGAGAGCCCTGCGCGAGGTTGTGACCCCGCGGCGAAATTCAGCTCCCCAGACCAGTGACAAGCGATTTGTCGTGCGCTACACGTCGTCCCGCGATGACGGGCCTGCCGCCATCTTGGTCCCTTTCTGACTCCGTAGCCCTCGTGACTGGCGGCTCCCGGGGCATCGGGCGATCCATCGCCCAAACCCTCGCTGCGCGCGGGGCCGCGGTGGCGGTCAACTATGCGCGCAACGAGGCCGCGGCCCAGGAAGTCGTGGAGGCCATCGAGGCCGCGGGTGGCAAGGCCATCGCCGTCGGCTTCGACGTCGCCGACCCCGACGCCGTCGCGGCCGGGGTCAAGCGCGTCGTCGGCGAGCTCGGCGGCCTGCAGATCCTGGTCAACAACGCGGGCATCTCCATCGACGCGCTGCTGATGCGGGCCAAGCCCGAGGACATGCGCCGCATCCTCGCGGTCAACCTCGAGGGCGCGCTGACCTGCAGCAAGGCCGCGTCGCGCCACCTGCTCCGGTCCAAGGCCCGCGGCCGCATCATCAACCTGTCCAGCGTCGTGGGCGAGACCGGCAACGCCGGCCAGAGCATGTACGCCGCGTCCAAGGCCGGCCTGCTCGGGCTGACCAAGTCCATGGCCCAAGAGCTCGCCGCCCGCGGGGTCACGGTCAACGCCGTCACCCCCGGCTTCATCGAGACCGACATGACCGACGCCGCGCTCCAGGGCGACGCCCGCGACAAGCTCATGGCCAAGATCCCGCTCAAGCGCATCGGCCAGCCCGCGGACATCGCCGAGGCCGTCGCCTACCTGGCCTCGCCCGCCGCCGCCTACGTCACCGGACACGTGCTCCGGGTCAACGGCGGCATGGCGATGTAGCCGCTGAAAATTTTCTCACCCAGAATTCAAAACCCCCAGACACTTCGAAAGTAAGCATCATGTCCGACGACATTCTGAACAAAATCAAGGGGATCATCGCCGAACAGCTCGACGTGGGCGAGGACGAGGTGACCGCCGAGAAGAGCTTTACGGACGACCTGGGCGCCGACTCCCTGGCCATCGTCGAGCTGGTCCTGGCGCTCGAGGAAGAGTTCGAGGTCAAGATCCCCGACGACCAGGTCGACGGCATCAAGACCGTCGGCGACGCCGTCAACTACATCCAGAACAACAAGTAGTCGAACCGTCCCGCACGGGACGAGTCGCCCCGCCTCCCTCCGCCGTCGCACGACGGAGGAGCGGTAGTCGGGGCGAAAGCGATTGAGAGACTCTTCGTGGCAGACCGCAAAGTAGCCGTCACCGGCATCGGCATCATCTCGCCCCTGGGCAACGACCTCGAGTCGACCTGGGCCTCCGCGCTCGCGGGGCGCAGCGGGGTGGGGCCGATCACCAAGTTCGACGCCAGCAGCTTGCCGACTCGGATCGCGGCCGAGGTCCGCGACTTCGAGCCGACCAAGTACTTCTCGAAGAAGTACCTGCGCCAGATGGACCCCTTCATCCAGTACGCCGTGGCGACCTCGTACATGGCCCTGGAGCACGCGGGCCTGCACGAGGACAAGCCGCCGGCGGAGCGCACCGGGGTCTACATCGGATCGGGCCTCGGCGGCATCACGACCATCGAGAACACCTTCGAGAAGATGAAGGAAAAGGGCTGGCGGCGCGGCATCAGCCCCTACTTCGTGTCCGGCCTGATCATCAACCTCGCCGGCGGCCAGGTGTCGATCTTCCACGGCCTCAAGGGCCCCTCGATGAGCCACGTGTCGGCCTGCTCGACCGGGGCCCACTCCGTCGGCGAGGCCGCGCTGGCGATCCGCTACGGCCGCGCCGACGTGATGATCGCGGGCGGCACGGAGTCGACGATCACCCCGCTGAGCGTCGGAGGCTTCTGCGCCGCGCGGGCCCTGAGCCAGCGCAACGACGACCCGACCAAGGCCTCGCGGCCCTTCTCGGCCAGCCGCGACGGCTTCGTGATGAGCGAGGGCTGCGCGCTGCTGGTGCTCGAGGAGTACGAGCACGCCAAGGCCCGCGGCGCCAACATCCTGGCCATGGTCTCGGGCTACGGCGCGACCTCGGACGCCCACCACGTCACCGCGCCGCACCCGGAGGCCGAGGGCGCCCAGGCCTGCATGCGCCTGGCCCTCGAGGACGCTGGTCTGGCCCCGGAGGCCATCGGCTACATCAACGCCCACGGCACCTCGACGATGGCCGACGCCGTGGAGACCATGGCGATCCGCGGGGTGTTCGGCGACCACGCCGAGAAGCTGGCGGTGTCCTCGACCAAGTCCATGCACGGGCACATGCTCGGCGCGGCCGGCTCGATGGAGGGGGCGCTGTGCTGCCTGGCCCTCGAGCGGGGCGTCCTCCCGCCGACCATCAACCTCGACGATCCCGACCCGGCTTGTGATCTCGACTACGTGCCCCACGAGCCCCGCCGCGTGCAGGTCGAGCACGTGCTCTCGAACAGCTTCGGCTTCGGGGGCACCAACGCCTGCCTGGTCTTCTCGCGTCCGCCGGGCTGATTGTTTGCCCAGGGCTTCTCTCCGAGAGGCCCCCGAACGACCCCCGTCGTCGCCACCCATCCGCGGGGCGAGCGGGGGTCTTCGCTTGCGCGAACGCGCGCTGGCGCGAGCGGGGCAAAAACCAGCTACAAACACGGTGATGCGATTCCACGTCGGAAGCGATCACGGCGGCGTCGAGCTGCGCAAGGTCCTGGTGGCGGCCCTCGCCGAGTGGGAAATTCCCGTGCTCGCCGAGTACGGCCCCGCCGCGCCGGGCGAGAAGGCGGACTACCCCAACGTCGCCCGCGAGCTCGCGCAGGCCGTGCTTCGTGACCGCGGCCAAGGCGGCGGCGAGGACGTGTTCGGTCTGCTCGTGTGCGGCACCGGCCAGGGCGTGGCGATGACCGCCAACAAGGTCCCGGGCGTGCGCGCCGGCGTGGTCTCCGACGTGTTCAGCGCCAAGATGATCCGCGCCCACAACGACGCGCAGGTCCTGTGCCTGGGCGAGCGCGTGCTGGGCACGGAGCTCGCCAAGCAGCTGCTCCGAGCCTTCATCGACGCCCCCTTCGAGGGGGGCCGCCACGCCCGGCGCGTGGGGTTGATGGAGCCGGCGGGGGAGGAGCGCTGAGCCCCGGTGGAGTGCCCGGTCTGCGGCGGACGGAACACCAAGGTCGTCGACTCCCGCGACAGTCGGGACGGCGTCCGTCGCAGGCGTGTGTGCAACGAGTGCGGGCACCGCTTCACGACCCGCGAGCGCATCGACGAGACCCTGCCGATGGTGCTCAAGCGCACCGGTGAGCGTCAGCCCTTCGACCGCAACAAGATCCGCCGCGGCCTCGACATCGCTTGCCGCAAGCGCGGCATCTCGTCCGAGGGCCTCGACCGCATCGTGCAGCAGATCGAGACCTGGGCCTCGACCAAGGGCGACCGCGAGATCGACTCCGAGGAGATCGGCGAGCGCATCATGCATCACCTCTACGCCCTCGATCAGGTCGCCTACGTGCGCTTCGTGTCGGTCTACCGCAGCTTCGACAGCATCGCGGAGTTCGAGCAGCTGCTGCGCGAGATGCAAAAGGCCGAGCGCGTGAACATCGAGGGGCAGCGGACCTTGTTCCCCGACGCGGGACCGCGCGGGACCCCGCTCGGCGCCGCCGCTCGCATCGGACGGCGCAGCCGTACGGACGCCAGCGCCAAGGACGGCAAGGACGGCAAGGACGGCAAGGCCGCCTCGGACGAGAGCCCGGCCGCCGCCGAGGGAGAGGTCAAAGCCAAGGCCAAGAAGAAGCCCCGGCGCAGCCGCGCGCGCAAGGCCAAGGCCAAGGCCAAAGCCAAGGACGCGCCAGAGCACGAGCATGAGGCAGCCGTCGCCGACGCGACCACCACCCCCGAGGTGGCGACGCCCGAGGCCGCGGGCACGAACTGAGAGCGCCCCAGCCATGGCAGCCAAGCAGCGAGACGCCGCGCACTGGATGGGTCATGCCCTTCGCCTGGCCAAGTCGGGCACGGGCGCGACCTACCCAAACCCCTGCGTCGGCGCCGTGCTCGTCAAGAAGGGGGTCGTGGTCGGGCGGGGCCGATCGGACGTGACCGGGGGTCCCCACGCCGAGGTTCGGGCGCTGCGCCAAGCTGGCGCGGCCGCTCGCGGCGCGGCCATGTACGTCACCCTCGAGCCCTGCAGCCACCGCGGCCGCACGCCGCCCTGCGTCGACGCGATCATCGAGGCGGGCGTGAGGCGGGTGTGCATCGGCGTCGAGGACCCGGCGCCGCACGTCGGGGGCAAGGGCATCCGCAAGCTGCGGCGCGCGGGCCTCGAGGTCGAGGTCGGCGTGTGCGGCGATCAGGCCCGGTCGATCCACGCCCACTACCTGCACCACGTCGCCACCGGTCGGCCCTTCGTGACCCTCAAGGTCGCCAGCTCCATCGACGGGCGCCTGGCCACGGCCAGCGGCGACAGCAAGTGGATCACCGGCGCGGCGGCTCGCAAGAGCGCGCATCGCTTGCGGGCCCTGCACCACGGCATCGCCGTGGGCTCGGAGACCGTGCTCCGCGACAACCCTGGCCTCGACGTGCGCCACGTCGACGGCGTCGATCCCATCCCGGTGATCTTCGACAGCCGCCTGCGCGTGACCGCGGCCAAGCGCGCCGAGCTGAAGTTGATGCGCGCGGGCGTGCTCGTGCTCTACACCGCGCGGGCGTCGAAGACGGCGCAGGCCCGGCTCGCGCGGACGCCGGTGGAGGGCGTGGAGGTCCCCGGCGACGCCGAGGGGCGCGTCGACATCGAGGCCGCCCTCGAACTCCTCGGCGCCCGTGAGCTGCGATCGCTGATGGTCGAGGGCGGCGGCAAGCTGCTCGGGAGCTTCGTGGCCGCGGACGCCTTCGAAGAGCTGTGGGTGTACCGCGCCCCGGTGATCCTCGGCGAGGGGCGGCCCATCCTCGCGGGCCTGGCCTTCGACGAGGTGGCGAGGGCCCCGCGCCTGCGCCAGCACAGCACGCGCAAGCTCGGCGATGATCAACTCACGGTCTACGCCCGGGCGTGAGTCGGCGTCGATCCCCCGCCGGGGTGGGGCGTCGGTATGTGCATGGGGAGGTGCTATACCGTCGCCGTGTTCACCGGCCTGGTGCAGTCTACTGGCGTCATCGAGGCGATCACCGACGCGTCCGAGGCCAAGCGCCTGCGCATCGGAGCGTCCCTCGCCGAAGGCGACCGAGCGCTCGGGGCGAGCGTGTGCGTGTCGGGGGTCTGCCTGACCGTCACCGACTCCGGCCCGGACTTCTTCACCGCTGACGCCGCCTTCGAGACCCTCGCCGTGACGACCCTGGGCGGGCTCACGGTCGGATCCAAGGTCAACCTCGAGCCCTCCCTGCGCGTGGGCGACTCCCTCGGCGGGCACCTCGTCAGCGGCCACGTCGACGGCGTCGGGCGCCTGCGCCGGGTCGAGGCCCGCGGCGACGCCCGCGAGTGCTGGTTTTGGGCGCCGGAGGAGCTGCGCCGCTACGTCGCCGTCAAGGGCTCGATCACCGTCGACGGCGTCAGCCTCACGGTCAACGCCGTCGACGACGAGGGCTTCATGGTCGGGCTCATCCCGCACACCCTCGAGGTCACGACCCTCGGCGCGCTGATCGACGCGCTCGCTGGGGCAGGGGAGGGCGAGGAGCCCCGCTGCAACCTCGAGGTCGACCTCCTCGCCCGCTACGTCGAGCGCCTGCTCGGCGCGCGGGCCTAGATCGAGATTCAAACCCAAGGACCACAGGGAGCAGTGAGCGTGAGTCGAGAGCAAGAGCGAGTCGAGCGAGCCGTCGAAGCCATCCGTCAGGGCCGCATGGTGGTCATGGTCGACGACGAAGATCGAGAGAACGAGGGCGATCTGGTCATCGCCGCCGAGCACTGCGACGCCGAGGCCGTCAACTTCATGACCAAGTACGGGCGCGGGCTGATCTGCCTGGCGCTGACCTCCGACCGCGTCGAGGGGCTTGGCTTGCGGATGATGGTGCCGACCGATCCCGGGAGCATGGGCACGGCCTTCACCGTGTCCATCGAGGCCCGCGACGGCGTGACCACGGGCATCTCCGCGGCCGACCGCGCGCGCACCATCGAGGTCGCCTCGGACCCCAAGTACGGGGCCGGCGACATCGTCAGCCCAGGGCACATCTTCCCCCTGCGCGCCCAGCCGGGCGGCGTGCTGGTCCGCTCGGGCCACACCGAGGGCAGCGTCGACCTGTCTCGCCTGGCCGGCTGCTCGGCGGCCGGGGTCATCTGCGAGATCATGCGCGACGACGGCGAGATGGCGCGCATGGACGACCTCGAGGCCTTCGCCCGGGAGCACGACATCCCGATCGTGTGCATCGCCGACCTCATCGAGTACCGCCTGCGCCGCGAGTCGCTGATCGAGGAGATTGCCCGGGCGCCCTTCGTGTCCCCGGTGCTCGGCATCACGGCGGACGACGGCTGGACCATCCGCAGCTTCCGCTCGCTCGTGGAGCCGGTCGGGCGCTTCATCGCGCTGACCAAGGGCGACCTGTCCGGCGACGACCCGGTGCTGCTCCGGGCCCAGCGGGCGCAGCTGGTCGGGGACGTGTTTGGCTTTGGGGACGACTCGGCCACGCGCTTGCGGGCCAGCCTGGCGCGCATCGACGAGGAGGGCCGGGGGGCGTTCTTGTACGTGCTCGGCGGGTCTGGCTACGACGTCGAGGCCGAGCTGCACCTGGCGGGCGAGCGGGGCGAGCTGCCCGAGGCGCCGGGCTTGCGGCCGCGGGAGTCGGGCTTTCGGGACTTCGGGCTCGGGGCCCAGGTGCTCAAGCACATGGGCGTGTCGAAGATTCGGGTGCTGACCAACAACCCGCGCAAGATCGTGGGGCTCGAGGGCTTTGGGATCGAGGTCGTTGGCAGCGCGGGGATTCAGGCGCCCTAAGGCGTCGAGCGAAAGCGTTCGACTTGGCGGGGGTGCAGGCGTTGGTCTGCGTCCCCCGCCGGCAGCGCGCGGCCACCCCCACCTGGCCACCCCGTGCGCAGCTCCCCTCCAACCCTGAGCTACACTGCCCCTCCATGGCCGTGGCCGACACGCCGACCAAGCTCCTGCTGATCGTCTCGGGGGGAATCGCCGCCTACAAGGCGCCGGACCTCGTGCGCAAGCTGATCGCCGCTGGGTTCGAGGTGCAGGTGATCGCAACCTCGGCCGCGCTGGCTTTTTGTACGGAGCTGTCGCTGGCGACGGTCAGCGGCCGACCCGTGCGCACGAGCTTGCTCGACCCGGCGCAGGAGGGGAGCGTGGGCCACATCGAGCTCGCGGACTGGCCGGACCTGGTGCTCGTGGCTCCGGCGACGGCGGACTTGATGGCGCGGGCGGCCCACGGTCTGGGCAACGATCTGGCGACGACGGTCTTGCTCGCCACGGTCGCGCCGGTGCTGTGGGCCCCAGCGATGAACACCAACATGTGGCGGCACCTGGCCACGCAGGCGAACCTGGCGACGTTGAGCGCGCGCGGGGCGAGCTTTTGCGGTCCGGACCGCGGGGCGCTGGCCTGCGGCTGGGTGGGGGAGGGGCGAATGATCGATCCGCCGGTCCTCGCGGCGGCGGCTCGGGCTCTGGCCGATGGTGGGGAGCACCCGGAGCTGCGCCGGGGCGCGCTCGCGTCGGCCGTCGGGGCAGCGACGGCGGGGCCACCGAGCGCGGACTGGCGGGGGCGGCGGGTCTTGGTCACGGCGGGGCCGACCCGGGCGTACCTCGATCCCGTGCGCTTTTTGTCCAACGCGTCCACGGGCGTCATGGGCTTTCGCCTGGCCGAGGCTGCCGCCGCCCGAGGGGCTTGGGTCACCCTGGTCGCGGGGCCCGTCGGTCTCGACACGCCGGCGGGGGTCGAGCGCGTCGACGTCGAGACGGGGGCGCAGATGCTGGCGGCATGCCGTCGAGCGATGAACGGGGAGGACGGCGGGGCGGCCGTGGACGCGGTGATCAAGGTGGCCGCGGTGGCTGACCTGGTGCCCGAGCGGGCGGCCACGGAGAAGGTCGACAAGGGGCAGGTGCTCGACTCCCTCGCCACCATGACCTGGCGCAGCGAGGTCGACATCCTCGCGACCTTGGTCGCCGAGCACGGCGAGCGCACGCGCTTTTTGGGCTTCGGGGCGCAGACCGTGGACGGGCAGGGGAGCGAGGCCCAAGTCGAGGCGCGGCTGGTCGAGCTGGGCGAGGCCAAGCGCATGCGCAAGGGCTGCGACGCGCTGTTCGTCAACCGCGTGGGTGTCCCCGACACGGGCTTCGGCACGCCGACCAACGCGGGCGTGTTGATCTTCGCGGGGGGGGAGCACCGCCCCTCGGGGCCGCCCCGAGACAAGGGCGAGCTCGCAGGCTGGATACTCGACGAGCTCGCCAGCGCGTGGTGGGAGGCAGAGTCTTGAGCGAGGCGGGCGAGCTGGATCCGCAGCGCGAGGTCGCCGCGCTGGCGCGGGCCTTTTCGGCCCACCTCGAGCACCTGCGCGACTTCCGAGGGCTGCGCTACGTCGGCGCTTCGGCCATGGAGGTCAGCGAGGGCGACTCGGCGAACGAGGGACTGAGCTACCAAGAGCGGGCAGAGGTCGACTCTCGAGGCGCGATGGCGGCGGACGCCGTCGTCGAGTACGCGGCTTCGTCGGAGCCGGAGCAGCTTCCCCCACGGGCGGAGGCGGTCGTTGTGACGCCTTCGGTTTCGCCGCAACAACCGGCGCACTCGCCTGGACCCCCGGCGCAGCAACAGCGACCGGCACGGGAGCAGCGACCGGCGCAGCAACAGCGACCGGCGCAGCAAGAGCGACCGGCGCAGCAACAGCGACCGGCGCAGCAACAGCGACCGGCGCAGCAAGAGCGACCGGCGCAGCAAGAGCGACCGGCGCAGCAACAGCGACCGGCGCAGCAAGAGCGACCGGCGCAGCAGCGAACGGAGCGACGCCCCGCCGTGGGAGCGAGGCAGCAGCCCCGAACCAGCGGAGCGCCGCGGCAGGACGCCCGCCGCGGCCCCGAGCGGGGTGCTCCGAGCCAGGCTCCGGGGGCGCGCTCGCAGCCCGACGCCAACGCCAACGCCAACAAGGGCACGCTGCGTCGTCAGGCCGAGCAGTGGCCCGCGGCCAAGAAGCTGGCCTACCTACGCGATCGCAGCGTGGGCGACTGCCGGCGCTGTCGCCTGGCCGAGACCCGGCGCAACCTCGTGTTCGGCGTGGGCAACCCCGACGCCGACATGATGTTCGTCGGCGAGGCGCCTGGGGCCGAGGAAGACCGCCGCGGTGAGCCCTTCGTGGGCGCGGCGGGGCAGCGCCTCGACGCCTGGCTGCACGAGCTCGGGCTGCAGCGATCGGAGGTCTACATCGCCAACGTGCTCAAGTGTCGGCCGCCGGGCAACCGCGACCCGCACCCCGTGGAGATTCAGCGCTGCTCGCCCTTTTTGCACGCCCAGATCCGGGCCATCCAGCCGCGTGTGCTCGTCGCCCTGGGCCGCTTCGCGGGCTGCCTGCTCCTCGATCGCCAGCTCAAGATGTATCAGATGCGGGGCTCGGTGCACCGCTACCGCGAGCCGAAGACGGGGACCGAGTTCCCCCTCGTGGTCACCTATCACCCGTCCTACGTGCTGCGTCGCGACGCCGAGAACATGCGCCAAGCTCGGGGGGGGCAACGCGGCGGTCGGGGCGGCGGTCGAGGCTCGGGGCCGCAACCAGATCAGCGCGGCCCGATCAAGTCTGAAGGGGCAAAAGTTTTGGCCGATTTGCAGCGCGCGGTCTCCTTGTTTCGCGCGCCGCCTCGGGGCCCTTCGCGCGGCTGATTGAACGTGTGAGCCAGTGCGCGAGTGAGTTCCTTCGCGCGGGAACCCATGACTCATGGCCTGGCCTGGGAGCACCCTGGGCCGCGCCGGGTTTTCGCCACAGGCTCCTCGAGCGCCGATCGGTTTGAGCGCGCGGCCCAGGGTGCGTCTGGGGGCTCGCTGGCTCGGAATGAGCCGAAGCTGTGGTGGGCCCACTGCGAGCGCCGAATGACAAAGCCAGCGAGTTCCCCAGATGTGGCCTGGGTCGTGGGCTCAAACCGATTGACGCTCTAGCAGTCGCCCACCCCGGCCACGCCGGGACCCATGATCCACGAAAGCGTCGTCCACGGACTCAGCTGGCGTTGAACCCGTGGGCGGCTGCCTTTCTCGGTAGGCCGGGGATTTCCTCGACACGAGCCACAGCACGCCCCCAACGCGCGAGTCCTTTGTGCTTCGTTTTGGCTTCGCGGTCTCGCACGCCGGTGACGCACTGTGGCCCGCGCCGAGAAAGTCCCCGGCCTGCTGGCGTCGAGATGGCGGATGGACAACGCGAGCCTGCCCACCGCTTCGGCAGTGGGCGATGTTGATCTCCCGCATTGGTTGACGGGCGGCGTGCCCCCCCCTAGAGTGGTCGACCCGCACGGGTACGACCGTCGCCGCTGAGTCTCGCAGTTGATGCATGACCATCAGGCGCCCGGCTGCTCGTCTTGGCCCGGCCTCGAAGGTCCCGACAACGCCCGCATTCTCATGACGAAGGCTGAACTGATCGACCGCATCGCTCGCAACCGGGACCTGCCGCCGGAGGTCACCAAGAAGGTCATCGCTCAGATTCTGGACCTCGCCTTCTCCGAGCTGTCGACCTACTTCGTCCGCACCCGACTCACGCGCAGCTCCACGCCGCGCTTCACCTTCCCCAAGTTCGGGACCTGGACCAAGAAGACGCGCAGCGGTCGGCGCGGGGTCAACCCGCGCACCCTCGAGCCCATGGACATCGAGGCCTGCGACACCATCGACTTCAAGCCCAGCGCCGAGCTCAAGCGCCTGCTCAACGAGGTCAACAAGGGCGGCGCCAAGGCGGGCAAGGGCGGGGCCAAGAACAAGAGCGCGGCCAAGAAGAAATCGACCAAGAAAAAGGCGGCCAAGAAAAAGGCCGTCAAGAAGTCGAGCAAGAAAAAGCCCGTCGACAAGTCGAGCGTCAAGGCCGGCGTCAAGGCGGGCCGCAAGCGCGCCGACGCGAGCGAGGGCGGGGCCGCCAAGTCGAGCGCCCGCGACGGCTCGAAGGCGAGCAAGAAGACCAAGTCGAAGTCGAAGTCGAGCAAGAGCCGCGGGCCAGGCGGGCGACGTCTGGTCAGCCGCGAGGACGTCGAGCTCGAGCGCTTGGGCGAGCCCTTGCTGCCCGAGGCGCCCCTGCAGGGGGTCCGCCAGGGCCGCGCGAAGTCGCGGCGCAAGAGCTTCGACGAGACCGGCTCCTGAGCGTCAGCCAGGCGAGCTGGCGCGCAAGCGAGTGCACGCAAGTGTGTGCGACAGGTCTCGCGTCCCGGGCTTTGCTTGGCTTCACCCTTGCAATGCCTGGGCAGTAGCGGATAACAGGTCGCGATGTCCGAGCGTGAGCGACTCGATCGGCGACGTGACCGATTCTTCCTCGCCTTCGCAGCCCTGGGTGTCCATCGCCCCAGGGGTGTCTCGGCGCTGCTCGTGCTGATGACGCTGCTGGGGGTGTTCTACGCGACCCAGCTGACCATCACGACCTCGCGCTTTGGCCTGGTCCACGAGGACAACTGGTACCAGCGGCGGATGCTCGACTTCTTCGACGCCTTTGGCTACCCGGACTCGCCGGTGGTCATCGTGCGCGGGGGGACGCCCGAGGACCGGCGCGAGACCGTCGACCGCTACGTCGAGAAGCTCGAGGCCGACCCGCTGTTCGAGGGCCGCGTGCTGGCCAAGATCGACGCCGAGTCGGTCTCGGAGACCCTGCTGATTCAAGAGCCGGGGGCCCTCGCCGAGCTGCGCCGGCAGCTGCCGCCCGAGGCCGACCTGCCCGGCGCAATCGAGGAGGGTCTCGAGGGCGTGTTTGGCCTGCTCGAGGGGCAGATGCTGGCGGCCCTCGACGGTGAGCTCGAGGTCGACCCCAAGCAATCCGCCGAGGGGCTCGAACGCCTCGGCGCGCTCGCCAAGGCCCTCGACGGCAAGCTCGCGGAGGACGCGGGGCAGGGTGAGCCCGTCGACGGGGCCGCGCTGCTCGAGGCCCTCGCGGGCGAGGAGCTCAGCGAGCGCCTGCCCACGGACGAGGACATGCGCGAGCGCGGCCTCGACCCGGAGGGCTACTTCATCTCCAACGACGGCGAGCACCTGCTCGTGGCCGTGTTCCCGGAGTTCGGGGGCGACGAGGTCGACGACTACGGCCCGGCGGTCGAGACCATGCGCTCGATCCAGAAGGAGCTCGACTATGCCGGAGACACGGAGCTCCTGCTCACCGGGTTGCCCTTCCTGGTCATCGACGAGGAAGGGGTGCTGGCCAACGGACTGATGCGCGTGACTATCGGAACCGGTGTCGGCATCTTCTTGCTGCTGACCTGGGCGTTCCGGTCGCTGCGCCGGACTATCGCCGCGCTGATCCCGATCGCCGTCGGGACTGCGGTCAGCCTCGGCGCGCTGCGCATCTTGTTCGAGAGCCTCGACCCCATCTCCTCGGCCTTCGGCGCCGTACTGATGGGCTTGGCCATCGACTTCCCCGTCCACCTGATCGCGCGCTACGACGAGGACCTGCGCAAGGGCCGGACGCGTGGCGAGGCCCTGCGCTCGGCGCTGTGCAAGGCGGGCCCCGGCGTGGTCACGGGCGCGGTCACGACGGGCCTGGCCTTCCTGACCGTGGCGACCACGGAGTTTACCTCCTACGGCGAGCTGGGCATGGTCACGGCCATCGGGCTGTTCGTCTCGCTGGTGGTCTCGCTCATCGTTCTGCCCCTCGTGTTCGGGCGCGGCGATCTCGAGGCCAAGGAGACCCCGGCGGAGCCGCGCAAGATCGCCTCGAGCGTGGCTCGGATCGCCGGCAAGGCGCCGATTCTCGTCGTCGGGGCGAGCGTGCTCTTCGCCCTGATCGGCACCGCGCTGACCCCCGACTACAACCCGCGCTACCTCGACTACCTCCCCCCGGGCTTCGAGCCGACCAAGGCCCTGCGCGTGCTCGAGAACGACGGCGCCATGTCGCCCTGGTTCGCGTTCGCCACGGCCGACGACATCGAGCAGGCCCGCGACCGCGCCGAGGACCTGCGCGAGCAGTCCTCCGTCGCCCACGTCGACAGCCCCTCGGACCTGCTGCCCGAGCTCGACGACGCCAAGCTGGCCAAGCTGCGCGCGGACTTCGAGGGCCTCGAGCGCGAGCCCGACTGGGCCAAGCTCGCCGATCGGCAGCCCAAGGCCGCGGACCTGAAGGCCAAGGTTCAGGACATCGTCGACGCCCTCGACGAGCTCAGCTTCGCCGCCGAGCAGGCCGACCAGGGCGAGGCCGCGGCCGCCAAGATCGCCGCGACCAAGGAGGCCTTCGAGGGCCTGGCCAAGCGCCTCGAGACGGTGCCGGCCGAGCGCGCCGGGGAGACCCTCGACGCCATCGAGAACGACATGGCCGCGTACATGGGGCCGGCCTGGGGCCTGGCCGCGAAGGTCGCCGAGCGCGGCCACTGGGAGGCCGGCGACCTGCCGCCGATGTTCCGCAAGCGCTTCGTGGCCACGGACGGGAGCGAGCGCCTGGCCCTGTTCGTCTACCCGACCCCGGACGTGCACTCGGGCCTCGACGGCAACATCGCGGCCAAGCGCTTCGCCGAGCAGCTCGAGTCCATCGATCCCCAGGCGGCGGGGCAGGGCGTGACCCTCTACCGCCACAACCTGATGATCGTGCATGGCTTCCAGCGCGCGACCTTCTTCTCGGCCTGCCTGGTCATCGTGCTCTTGCTCCTCGACTTCGCCAGCTTGCGCAAGGCGCTGCTCGCGATCTTCCCGGTGGTCATCGGCATGGGCTGGATGCTGGGCATCTTCGGCCTGCTCAACCTGCGCATCAGCGTGGCCAGCATCGTCGTGCTGCCGTTGATGTTGGGCATCGGGATCGACGCGGGCGTCCACATGATGCACCGCTGGGAGATCAACGCGACCCACAACGGCGGGGTCGCGCGCATCCGCGAGGTCGTGGAGGGCACGGGCGGCGCGGTGCTGCTGTCCTCGCTGACCACCATGGTCGGCTTCGCGGGGCTGCTCCTCGGTCGCCACCGCGGGATGATGGAGCTCGGCGGGACCATGGTGATCGGGATCGCCTGCACGCTCATCGCCAGCGTGGTCGTGCTCCCGGCCCTGCTCGTCGCTCTGGACCGGGCGAAGTAGAGGACGCTTCGTCGACCAAAAAAGCGAAGCGCGCCCCGACCGTGAGGTCGCGGGCGCGCTTGGTGTTGGGGGGAGCGGTGCGCTCAGTTGTCGCGGGTTTCGACGGTCCCCTCGATGCGGGTGTCAGATCCCTTGTCCGTCTCTTGGTCGGTGCGCGTGGCCGGGGTGGCCTCGGCGCTCTCGCGGGCCGGCTTGTCGCGGGCCGGCTTGGGCTCGGCGGTGGGCTCGGGCTCGGGCTGGGGGTCGGCCTGGGGATCGGGGTCCGCCGCGGGCTCTGGCGCGGGGCTGTCGTTGCTCGCGCTCTCGCTCGAGTTCGACTTGGTGTCCGAGGAATTCGACTTGCTCGAGGAGTTGGGCTTGGCCCCGGAGTTCGACTTGCTGCCGCCGTGGTTGGTCCGCGGCTGGGACTTCTTCTTGACCGAGGAGCTCGACGAGCTGGGGTTGTCCGGGTCGCCCTTGCCCATGGACATGGAGAAGGAGCAGGCGGACAGCACCATGGCGGTGCTCAGAATCAGGGCAAGGGAGCTAGGGCGTGGGAGCATGGAGCGGTCCTCGTGTGGCTAGAACGACGGCCTGGGGGGAGGCCCTATTCAGCATCTCAGCGGTCCGTGGTCGAGGTCGAGAGTGAAACTGGTACCACCATGATTGAGGTCGGGATCAGCCTCGAGATCGCTGGCATGCTGGCACACATTGACAGCTCGAAAACGCTCGGCGGCCACGGCTCTGCGGGCAAAAGCGCGCAGGAAACTGCAATTGCTTGCTCGAAAGGACAGGATTGACCCGTCCTGTACAAATAGACAAAACATGCACTCCTCCGCCAAGGCCCAGTGGCCGGTTTTGTCGCGTTTGCAGCGCGCTCCCGATATTTGCCATTTAGATAGGTAAATTCTTGCGATCTAAATTGTCGTTTGATGAACGCACGATTGGGTTGTTTAAAAAGGGTCACATTCGACGAGCCGGAGTCCACGGGAAGGAAGAGGGAGAGGTACGGGTGACGAGACAGCGCAACGACGAGCAGAGGAAGCGGGAGATCCGGGAGGCGGCGACGAGGTGCTTCGTACGCCAGGGCTACGAGGCCCGACTGCTGGACATCGCCCGGGAGGCAGGCCTGAGCAAGGGTGGAATCTACTTCCACTACGCGACCAAGGAGGCGCTCTTCCACGACATCCTCGACAAGTACGCGACCTTGCTCGAGGCCCGTTGGGACTTTGAGCCGGTCGCTGACCAGCCCGCAGATCGGACCATCTCGCGCCTGGTGGTCGCGCACTTGCGGACCATGCAAGACGAGCCCAACGAGGTGCGCCTGTACAACCTCCTGGTCGCGATGGCGGCCCAGGAAGAGGTGTTCCGCGAGAAGCTCGACGAGATCCAGTCGATCCTGCGCAACCTGTACAAGGGCGCGATCGAGCGGGGCATCACCGAGGGTGTGTTCGCGCCCGGAGATACGGACGCCCTGGCGACCTCGGTGCTGGCGTACATCAATGGGCTCGGGAGCTTGAGCGCAGCCAGCGAGACGGGGCGCTTGCCGGTCACGCCGGAGCTGGGCGCGGAGCAGGTGCTGCGCATGCTCAAGGTGCGGACGCGGGCGAGCTCGGTGGAGTTCGCGGCGCCCACGGAGTTCGTCGCGGCGGACCCGAAGAAGCAGCCAAACTAGCATTCAGGGGGGCCTCGCAGGCCCCTCCCTCCACGCCGGGCTTGCCCGTCGCGGAGCCTCCCACCCCCGGCCCGACCCTGTTCGGGCCGTTGGTTTTTGGTGGGGGGGAAGCCCCGCGGGTGAAGCTCAGCGCGCCTGGACTTGGATGATGGGCGCGCCGATCCAGCCGGTGGTGTGCTGCTGCGAGCTGCCGGGCGCGGGGAGGATGAGCTGGTCGAGGAGGTGCGCTCGGTAGCCGAGGGGCAAGAGCTCGGCGAGGGTGACGAGGGCTGCGGTCCCGCTGGGTCGCTGGCTGGGCTCGCGCTCCATGCAGGCCGCGGCGAGGGCGTGGGGCTTGCCGTCGAGCAGGGGCGCGAGCATGGCTCGATCGGCGTCGAGGACCTCGGCGCGCTCGGGGAGGCTCGCGTGGCCAAAGGCGGGCCCGAGGTGGCTGAGCTCGGCGGCGGTCCACCACAGAGTTCGCCCCTGATTTGAGCTCGGGTCGCCGAGCAGGACCTCGAGGGCGCCGGTGAGTTCATCGCTGCGGGCCCGGCCGTCCTTGGTGGTCAGCCGGGTCTGGCCGCAGGCGATGGGCACGATCGGCGGGCAGCGCTCGCCCCACAGCGCGCGCAGCAGCAGCGCGGCCCACTCGCTCGGGTCGTTGGTGCGCAGGCGAATCTGCTCGCGGAGCAGCCAGGGGACCCGGGAGTCGAGGGCGGCGAGGGTGGCCAGGTCGGCGGGCACGAGGCCCAGGGGCGTCTCCCAGTCCTTGTCGGCGCTGGCGTAGGGCAGCAGGCCGGGGCTGTGGTCCGTGGCCAGGATGACGACCCGGGCGTAGCGCTCGGGCTCGCCGAGGTTGGCGAGCAGGCGGCGGAGGCTGGGGCCGAGCACGGGCGGAGGCTGGTGAGGCACGACGACGGCCAGCGGCGGCTCGGTCCAGCCCGCGCTCGGGCCCTCGTTGGCGGCCAGCGAGGCCGAGGGGGCGGGGGGCGGCTCCGAGGGCAAGATCGGCGCGAGCCAGGTCCGCAGGGTCTGGGCGTCCTCGGGGTAGAGGAGCCCGGCTCGCCTCGCCGCGCGGCGCTCGGTCTCGACGAAGGCCTCGTGGGCGGCGGCCCACAGCGCCCGGAAGCGATCGTCGTCGAGGAGCCCCGCGTCGCCGAGGTCCGCCACGAAGTCGTGCAGGTCCTCGCGGTCGACGGTCGCCAGCCCGCGCATCATCAGGGACTGGCGGACTTGATCCACGGTGCGCTGGCCGTCGAGGGCGTCGAGCACCGGGGCGTAGTCGTGGTCGATCGCAAAGGGCTCGCACAGCTCGAGGGGATCACGGATGACGAGCAGCCGCTCCCCGTCGCGCTCGAGGGTCTGGCGCTCGAGTCGGCGCAGCTTGGGCCGCGAGGTCGAAGCCATGCGCGCTGACCATGCCAGGCTCTCGCGCCGAACGCCACGTCTGGGGCGGCCCCGCGTGCACGGCTCACGGAACGCCGCGGCCGACTCGTTCGCCGCCGGACTTCTCGAAGATGTCGTCGTCCCGGGCCTCCAGCGCCTTCTCTGCGGCCTCGACCTGCTCCTTGGCGTCCTCGACCTTGGCCCCCGCGGCGGTCCGCGCCTTGGCCCCCTCGGCCACGCTGCGGGTGTCCTCGGCCTCCTTTTGCGTCTTCGCGGCCTCGTCGTCGCAGGCGGTGAGCCCGGCGCAGGCCAGGGCGAGGGAAGGGAGGACTGCCCAGAGCTTCCAGGGACGGACGCGCATGGCTCATCAGAGCACGCGTGCGCTTCGCGGGGCAACGCGCGGAGTCGGGCCGATTTGACGGCGGGGTCGGCTCTCTCCACACTCGCCGCCCCGTGTTCTCCCCGGACGACTACGACTTCGAGCTGCCGACCGAGCAGATCGCCCAGGCGCCGGCGAGCGAGCGAAGCGCGGCGCGGATGTTCGTGCTCGCCGAGGCCGGCGCTGCGGTCTCGACCCACTCCCGGGTGGGGGCGCTCGAGGCCGTCCTCGACGGCGTGGCCGAGGCGCGAGGCCAGCGGCCGCTGATCGTCGTCAACGACTCGCGCGTGGTGCCGGCGCGGATCCACGTGTTCCGGGCGACCGGCGGGCGCGTCGAGCTGCTCGTGGTCGATCCCGCGGCGCTCGGCCCGGGGGCGCGGGTGCGGGCGTGGGCCCGCGGCGCCCGGCGGCTGCGCGAGGGCGAGGTCCTGCGCCTGCCAGGGGCCCACGGGGAGACGGCGCTGCTCGAGCTGCGCTACCTGGGCGCGGAAGGGGAGGGCGAGGCCGCCGACTCGCGGGCCCGAGTATTCGAGATCGTCCGCGGCCAGCTGCTCGACGCCCTCGAGGCCGTGGGCGAGCTGCCCTTGCCGCCCTACATCGCGCGCCCCGAGGGCCCCGACGCCGCCGATCGGGAGCGCTACCAGACCCTCTACGCGCGCCACCGAGGCTCCGTCGCGGCGCCCACGGCCGGGCTGCACTTCGACGCGGCCATGCTCGAGCGCCTCGAGGTCGCGCCGATCACCCTGCACGTCGGCCCGGGGACCTTCCTGCCCATGGACACCGAGGACGTGCGCGCCCACCGGGTGGGCTCGGAGCGCTACTCGATCAGCGAGGCGAGCGCCGCCCGCATCGAGGCCGCGCGCGCCGAGGGCCGGCCGATCCTCGCCGTCGGGACCACGGCCACGCGCACCCTCGAGTCCGTGGCCCTCGCCAACGGCGGCGCGATCGTGCCGGGGTCCGGACGCACGGAGCTGGTCATCACGCCGGGCTATCGCTTTTCGGTGGTCGACCTGCTGCTGACCAACTTTCACCTGCCGCGGAGCAGCCTGCTCATGCTGGTGTGCTGCCTCGGCGGGCGCGAGCGGGTGCTCGCGGCCTACGCCGAGGCCGTGGCGGCGGGCTACCGCTTCTACTCCTACGGCGACTGCATGCTCGTCGAGCGCTCTGGCTAGCCGGGCGCGGCCATTCGTGGCATGTCTCGGCGCCGTGGCTGAGTTGAGCGAACCGACCGCGCCCCCCGAGGTGGACCTGCGCCCCGATCCGGCCGCTGACCTGGCGCCCTTTGAGGCCCTCGGCCGGCGCAGCGAGGGCGATCCGGCCCCGGGCACCCTCGAGATCGTCGCCGAGGATCCCGACTCCGACGCCCGATCGTGCCGGCTGTGGACCGGCCACGGCCCCGTGGAGACCCCCTGCTTCATGCCCGTGGGCACCTACGGCGCGGTCAAGGGCCTGCTGCCCGAAGAGCTGCGGACCGTCGGCTCGCAGGTCGTGCTCGCCAACGCCTATCACCTCACCCACCGCCCCGGACCCGAGCGCGTGCGCTCGCTCGGGGGCATCCACGGCTTCATGCACTGGCCCGGGCCGGTGCTCACGGACTCCGGGGGCTACCAGGTGTTCAGCCTGCGCTCGCTCCAGAAGATCGACGACTCGGGCGTGGACTACCGGACCCACTTCGACGGCTCCAAGGCGCGCATGACCCCGCGCAGCGTGCTCGAGGCCGAGGCGGCCATCGGCCCGGACATCTGCATGATCCTCGATCACTGCCCGCCCGGGGACGCGGACCGCTCGGCCATGCGCGCGGCCATGGAGCGGACCACCCGCTGGGCCCGGGAGGCGGCGCGCCTGCGTCGGGACATCCTGCGCCCCGAGCAGCTGTGCTTTGGCATCGTGCAGGGCGGGACGGACCTCGAGCTGCGCCGCGAGCACGTCGACGCCCTCGCCGAGCTCGACTTCGACGGCTACGCCCTCGGCGGCCTCAGCGTCGGCGAGCCCATCCCCAAGATGCATGCGACCTTCGCGGCGATCGCTCCGCGCATGCCCAAGCACAAGCCGCGTTACGTCATGGGCATCGGCACGCCGGCCGATCTGCTCGCGGCGATCCGCTCGGGCGTCGACATGTTCGACTGCGTGATCCCCTCTCGGCACGCCCGCAACGGGCAGATCCTGACCTTCCAGGGGCGCTTCAACATCCGCAACGGCCGGTTCCGGACCGATGACCGGCCGCCGGACCCGGACTGCGCCTGCCCGGTCTGCTCGCGCTTTTCCCGGGCCTACCTGCGCCACCTCCACGTGCACAACGACCCGCTCTACGTGCGTCTGGCCACGATCCACAACCTGTACTTCTTCCACCAGTGGGTCGCGGCGCAGCGCCAGGCCATCCGCGCGGGGAACTACGCAGCGGTGGCCGCCGCTTTGGACGCGGTTTTGGCCGAGCGGCGGCACCCCGGGGACGGCGCCAAGGGCTGAGCGCGGGCCCAGTCCTGCTCAAACGGCGAGTCAGCTCACGGTCAGGTGGCACCGAGGGGGGGCCTCGGCGCGTGAGCAGGGGCCCGGGGGATCCCGAGCCCGATGCGGCCCAGGTCGCCCCGAAGCCCCCCGCGAGCGGTGTTTTGCTCGATTGACCCCGGCCCGAGGCGCTGCTACCTAGGCCGCCCCGTCCCGGGACCTCGGCTCCGGCTCAGGAGCCGAACTCGATCGACGGGAGCTCATCACTTTGGGCGGCCGCGTCAGATGGCCGCCCCTTTGGCGTGATACTCAGCCACGCCCCAGGCTCACCCATGCTCGATTCAATCTCGACGCTACTCGCAGAAGGCTCTGGCCCCGCAGGATTGCTGACCAATCCCATGGTGCCCGTGATCTTGATGTTCGCGGTCTTCTACTTCCTGGTCATGCGCCCCATGAAGAAGCAGGAGGAGGAGCGCAAGCAGCGGCTCTCCGAGCTCAAGCGCGGGGACAAGGTCGTCTTGTCCGGCGGCATCCTCGGCCGCGTCAGCAAGGTCGAGGACGACATCGTCCTCATCGAGGTCGCCGACAAGGTCAAGCTGCGCGTGCTCAAGAAGGAGGTCTCGGACTTCCAGGACACGGCGCTGGCCAAGGCCAAGGAGGAGAGCGAAGCAGGGGCCGGCGGCGGCGGCCTGCTGGCGAGCCTCTTCGGCGGCGGCGGCGGGGCGTCGAGCGGCGGGGACAAGGACTCCAAGGACTCCAAGAAGGCCTGAACCGATGCGTCGCTTCGTCAAGCTCAAGGCCCTGCTCTTGGTGCTGCTGCTCGCCGTCGCCGCGATCTCCGTGGCGCCCTCGGTCGCGCGCATCGCCGACATCACCCTGCCCAGCTGGATCACCCAGACCTTCACCCGCGAGTTCAAGCTCGGCCTGGACCTCCAGGGCGGCCTGCACCTCGAGTACTCCGTCGCCGTCGACGAGGCCCTGCGCAACAAGCTCGACCAGATGGCGGGCGAGCTGGAGTCGGCCTTCAAGGAGAAGAAGGACGTCAAGGTCACCGTCGACCGCACGGGCATCGACACCCTGGACATCAAGTTCGACAACCCCGAGGACGTCAAGCTGGCGACCGAGGACGTCATGGCCGTGGCCATCGGCTACCTCGTCGAGGACCCGGACGCCGAGGGCATGCGCGCCGAGGGCATCATCCGCATGAAGGTGCCCGAGGAGGTCATCGCCGAGAACCGCAAGGCGGTCGTCGGCCAGGCCCTCGACACCGTCCGCCGCCGCGTCGACGCCATGGGCGTCGCCGAGCCCAACATCTACCCCAAGAACCGCCACGTGGTCGTCGAGCTCCCGGGCGTGAGCGACACGGCCACGGAGCTGCGCGCCGCCGCCAAGGAGGCCGGTGACCAGCTGTCCTCGGCGCTGCGCGAGAGCGCGGACGTGCAGATCAAGGTGGTCGAGAACCGCGAGGATCCGGGCGCCCTCGACGTCCGCATCCCCGAGCGCGACGCTCGCAAGATCCTCGGCGAGGCCATCAAGATCGTCGAAGAGGACGGCGTCCAGCTCCTGGTCACCGACCAGCTCGGCGTCCAGATGGCCCTGCTCCCCGTGGACCTCGGCGCCGAGCCGGACCCGGAGATGATGACCATCACCATGACCGAGGCGGGCCGCGACAAGGTGCTCGAGGGCAGCAGCGGCTTCCGCCGCCTGCTCAAGGTCATCGAGCGGGCCGCGACCTTGCAGATGCACCTCGTCGATGACGAGACGCCCTTCAAGGACACCGGCGTGCCCTACCTGCGCGCCCTCTACGAGGCCGGCTTCGTCCACCAGGGCATGGGCATCTCCGTCAACCAAGAGGCCGACTACGGCCGGCCCGAGAAGGGCGGCGTGGTCGTCGAGGAGCCCTACACCTTCATCGCCCTCGAGCGCGAGACCCTCGAGACCTTCTTCCGCGAGCTGCCGGCGGAGTGGCGCCTGCCCAAGACCCACAAGGTCGCCTACGGCCAGCTGCCCATCCCCCTGCGCCGCGGCGAGGAGCCCACGCAGTTTTGGCGGACCTACATCGTCCGCTCCCGCGCCGACATCACCGGCGACCGGATCATCAACGCCACCGTCGGCTTCAAGCAGGACACCGGCGTGCCCCAGGTCGAGGTCTCCTTCGACAAGATCGGCGCCCGCGACTTCGACCGCATGAGCGGCGACAACGTCGGCCGCAAGATGGCCATCATCATGGACGACATGGTGATGTCCGACCCGGTGTTCAACGAGCGCATCTCCGGCGGCAACGTGGTCATCACCCTGGGCTCGACGCCCGGCGAGTCGATCCGCGAGGCCGCCAACGACCTGGTCAAGGTGCTCAAGAGCGGCTCGCTGCCGGCTCGCCTCAACAAGGAGTTCGAGATCCGCGTCGGCGCCGACTTGGGTCAGGAGTCCGTCGAGAAGGGCTTCAAGGCCTTCGTCATCGGTCTGGGCCTGGTCATCGTGTTCATGGGCATCTACTACCGGGGCGCCGGGCTCATCGCGGTCTTCGCTCTGGTCATGAACATGGTCCTGGTGCTCGCCGCCATGGCCCTGTTCCAGGCCACGCTGACCCTCCCGGGCATCGCCGGCATCGTGCTGACCATCGGCATGGCCGTCGACGCGAACGTGATCATCTTCGAGCGCGTGCGCGAGTTCTTGAGGGAAGGCTATACGGCGCGCAAGGCCATCGAGGCCGGCTACGACCGCGCCTTCACCACCATCTTGGACTCCCAGCTGACCACCGCCATCGCCGGCATCGTGCTGTGGCAGTTCGGCTCGGGCCCCATCCGCGGCTTCGCCATCACCTTGCTGATCGGCATCGCCACCTCCATCTTCACCGGCGTGTTCGCCACCCGGGTGTTCTTTGACTGGCAGGCCAACCGCCGCGGCTTCGACAAGGTTTCGATCTGATGGCTGACAACGACAAGCGAGACAACGCGGGCACGGACGCGGACGAGGCCACGGCTGGCTCGACCAGCGGGGCCGAGCGCCGCCGTCGCCGGGGAGGTCGCTCGAGCAAGAAGCCCGAGCCCCCGGATCCGAGCAAGCTGAAGTTCTTCAAGCTGATCCCCGACGACACGAAGATCGACTTCGTCGGCAACCGCCGCCGCGGGATCATGTTCTCGGTCATGCTGGTGCTCCTGTCCCTGGCGATGATGGGCTTCAACTACTCGAAGACCGGCTCGGTGCTGAACTTCGGCATCGACTTCCAGGGCGGATCCTCGGTCCGCCTGGCCCTGACCAAGGAAGTCGACATCAACGAGATCCGCGACATCCTCGACGACGAGGGCTACTCGGGCAGCTCGGCCGTCGCGGTCCCCGACGCCGACAACGAGGTGCTGATCCGCGTCAAGCAGACCATCACGAAGACCGATGAGCAGCTCGGCGCCTGTCGTGACGCGCTCGGGAGCATCGAGGGAGCGTCCCTGCTGCCGGCGAACGAGCAGGGCTTCGTGCACCCCGAGGGCAGCTCGAAGATCTTCATGAAGTTCGACGCGCAGCCGCGCTACCTCGACATCGAGCGGCTGATGACCGAGGCGGGCTGCGAGGGCACGGCCTCCCCGGGCGTGACCCTGGCGTCCAGCGACATGGACGAGGAGGGCCCCCAGGCGGTACCCATCGAGTTCGCGCTCATCGGCGTGGGCACGGACATCTCCCACGTGCTCGACAAGCGCCTGGGCGACGGCACCGTCGACCACATCGTCGCCAGCGAGACCGTGGGCGCGAAGGTCGGCAACCAGCTCAAGCTCGACGGCGCCAAGGCGATGATGTTCGCCATCGGCTTCATCTTCTTGTTCGTGATGATCCGCTTCGACCTGCGCTTCGCGCCGGGCGGCATCGTCGCGCTGGCCCACGACGCGCTCATCGTCATCGGGGCCTTCGCCCTGACCGGCAAGGAGTTCAACCTCCAGTCGATCGCCGCGGTCCTGACCATCATCGGCTACTCGATCAACGACACCATCGTGGTCTTCGACCGCGTGCGCGAGCGCGTGGCCCTGCACCGCGACGACCCGATCGAGGAGACGACCAACACCGCGCTCAACGAGACCCTGAGCCGGACCATCCTGACCTCGACGACCACCCTGATCGTCGTCCTGACCACCTGGATCCTCGGCAGCGGGCCCATCAAGGACTTCTCCTTCGCCCTGTTCATCGGGCTGATCGCGGGCACCTACTCCTCGCTGTTCGTGGCCTCGCCGGTGTTCCTGTGGGTCAACGAGAAGATCTACAAGGGCAGGGGGCACCTGCTCACCGCCGACAAGGACGCGGCCCGCGAGGGCACCGGGACCTTGCTCGGTGGCGCGGCGGCGCAGGACATCGACGAGCGTCGGGCGGCCGAGGCGGCTGAGGCGGCGGCCGAGGCCGACATCGAGACGCCCGCGGGCGGGGTCGTCAGCGCGGCGCCAGCCGAAGTCGTCGGAGGCGACGAGGGTGACGAGGGCGGCAGCGCCCTCGAGGGGGTCAAGATCGCCGACACCGACAAGGGCGTGGGCGAGCGCAAGACCCGTCGCCGTCGCCGGCGCAAAGACTGAGCTGGCCGTGCGCGCGTGAGCGAGCCGGAGCGACAGCTCGAGCCGAACGCGAGTTCGGACGATGAGGCCCGGGAGGCCCTCGCCCTCGGCGAGCCCCCCCGGGCCCATCTTCGTGGTGCGCTGAGCCGCTGGACCCGGTCCGAGCGGGAGGAGCGGGCCGAGGCCCTCGACGTGCACCCGATCGTCGTCGAGCTCATGCTCGGCCGGGATCTCGAGGCCCTCGAGGCCCAGCGCGAATTCCTGTCGCCGCGCCTGCGCGAGCTGTCCCGGCCGACGCAGATGGCGGGCTACGCCGAGGCCGTCGAGCTGCTGGTCGACGCCCAGCAGCGCAAGCTCAGGGTCGGGATGTTCGGCGACTACGACGTCGACGGGGTCACGACCACGACCATCCTGACGACCTTCCTGGAGTGCCTGGGCGTCGAGATCGTCGCCAAGGTGGCGAGCCGCGAGGGCGGCTACGGCTTCGGCGTGGACGCGGCCAAGGCCCTGCAAGAGTCCCGCGTCGACATGGTCCTGACCGGGGACTGCGGGACCTCGGACCACGAGGCGCTGGCCTGGCTCGAGGCCAAGGGCATCCCGAGCGTGGTCATCGACCACCACCAGGTCCCGGAGACCATGCCGCCGGCGACGGCCTTGCTCAACCCGCACCAGGACGGCTGCGGCTTCCCCTTCAAGGGCCTGTGCAGCGCGGGGGTCGGCTTTTACCTGGCGGCCGGCGTGCGCTCGAAGCTCGCGGCCAAGTCCCCGGGCTCGCGCAAGTCCCTGCCCGATCCCCGCGCCTGGCTCGACCTGGTCGCCCTGGGCACGGTCTGCGACATGATGCCGCTGGTCGGCGACAACCGGATCCTCGTGCGCCACGGCCTCGAGGTCATGGACCAGCGCCGACGCCCGGGGGTCCGCGAGCTGTTGAAGCGCGCGCGGGTCGATCCGCGCACCCACATCGACGAGGGCCACCTCGGCTTCGGCCTGGGCCCGCGCCTCAACGCCCCGGGGCGCCTGGGGAGCGCCGAGCCCTCCCTCGACCTGCTCCGCGCCCGCTCCTCCGCCGAGGCCGAGGCCCTCGGCGCGCGGGTCGAGATGTTCAACGAGCGCCGCCGCGACATGCAGCAGCGCATCGTCGCCGAGGCCATGGCGCTGCTGGCCGCGGACCCGGCCTCACCCCGGCGCCGCGGCATCGTCGTCGCGCGCGAGGCCTGGGCCCCGGGCATCGTCGGCATCGCGGCAGCGGGCATCGTCGAGCGTTACCAGCGACCGACCCTGGTCATCGGCATCGACCCGGGCTCGGGCGAGGCCCGCGGCTCGGCGCGGACGGCCGGGGGCGTCGACGTGCGCGCGGCCCTGGCCGAGTGCCGCCACCTGCTGCGTCGCTTCGGCGGGCACAAGGCCGCCGCCGGCGTCAGCATGCCCGCGGACAACATCGACGCCTTGAAAGAAGCCTTCGACGCGGCCTGCGCCGAGCAGATGGGCGAGGAGGCCGACCGCGAGCCCATCGACTTCCACGACGGCGAGCTCGCCCTCGACGACATCGATCTGCGGCTCATCAGCCACATCGAGTCCCTCGGCCCCTTCGGCGTCGGCTTTGCCCGGCCGCGCTACCTGTGCGCCGGCGCCGAGGTCGTGCGCATCAAGGTCCTCAAGGGCAGCCACCTCGCGCTGACCCTCAAGCAGGGCAAGGCGCACCGCGACGCCATCGCCTTTCGCAAGGGCAACCTGCCCATCGCCAAGGGCGACCGCGTGGGCCTGCTGTACACCCCGGAGCGCAACAGCTACCGGGGCCACGACCGCGCCCAGCTCATCGTCGAGCGCCTCTGGCGGGCCTGCTAGGCGTTGCTGTCATGCCCCCACAGGCACCTCGATCGAAGCGGGGGCGCTTTGTCGCTGTCCGCTCTTCCGCTATGGCTTGGTGGGCAATGGGGGTTCGTGCCTTGGAGAGGGCGTGTGGTCGCCCCCGCACG
>NZ_ABCS01000046.1 GCF_000170895.1 Plesiocystis pacifica SIR-1
CGCGGGGGCGGACCATCGCGTGGACGGGGACGGGCAGGGCCGCGGCCTCGAGCATGGCGCCCGGCGAGGGGGTCAGCCCGCCGAGGGCCAGGGCGGCGCACAGCTCGATGCGGTCGGCCCCGGCCTCGACGGCTGCCCAGGCGTCGCCGAGGTCGTCGACGCAGATCTCGAGGGGGAGGCTCGCCATGGGCCGCTCACAAGCTCGCGGCGCCGCGCAGGGAGCCGTCGTTGATGAAGCGCCCGGGGACGACGAGGGCGCGGTCGTGGTCGGCGAGGCTGAGCTCGCGGACGCGGGCGTCGAGGGCCTGGAGCAGGGCGCCGTCGTTGGCCATGCCGCCGCCGACCACCACCCGCTGCGGGTCGAGGACGTTGACGAGCGACGCGACCGCGGGGGCGACGAGGGTCAGCCACAGGGCCACGGCTCGCTCGGCCGGGGCCTGGCCCGCCCGCCACGCGGCGACGATGGCCTTGGCGGAGGTGGTCTCGGGGGGGGCGTCGAAGTGCAGCTCGCACACGTCGGTGTAGACCTTGCCCAGGCCCCGGCCGGCGCCGTAGAGGTCGAGGCAGGTCCCGAGGCCGCAGGGGCAGGTGCGCACGCGCAGGCCGAGGGCGGCGACGCGGTCTTGGAGTTGGTTGCCGTGGCCCCACTCGCCGCTGAGCCCCGAGCGCCCCGGGAGCAGCTGGCCCGCGACGACCACGGCTCCGCCCACGCCCGTGCCGAGGATCAGCCCGAGCATCACGCCCGCGCCCTGCCCCTCGCCGTGGCGCGCCTCGGCGAGGGCGAAGCAGTCGGCGTCGTTGGCCACGCGTACGGGCAAGCCCAGGCGCGCTTCGAGGCGCTGGGCGAGGGGCTGGCCGTGGACCGCGGGCACGTTGGTGCAGCGGACCACGCCGGTGTTGGGGTGGACCACTCCCGCGACGCTGACCCCAAGGCGCGTCGGCGGACCGTGGCGCGCGGCGAGAGTCTCGAGGGCCTCGCCCACGCCGGCTTCGAAGGCCTCCCAGGACGCGCGCGGGGTGGGCAGGACGCGGGCGTCGAGGAGCTCGAGCGCGTCGTCGGAGAACACGCCGAGGGCCGTCTTGGTCCCGCCAATGTCGACGGCGTAGCGCACGGCTCAGCCCACCGCCTCGGCCTCGCGGCGCTCGGGCGCGGCCATGCCCTCGCGCCAGTACCAAAAGAACACCGGCTCGCTGCAGCGCAGCGCGACGACCCGGTGGCCGCCGCGGGCGTCGAGGGCGTGGATGACCAGGGGCCCGAGGCAGCCGGTCTCGAGCTCGACGAGCTCCTCGACGGCCAGGTCCACGGCCTCGCGCAGGGTCTTGCCCAGGCGCAGGGCGAGGACGATGGTCCGGGCCGTGCCCGCGCGGATCGCCATCTCGCCGGTGTGGGTGCAGGCCGCCGCGCCGAAGCGGCTGTCGGCGTAAAAGCCCGCGCCAGCGATGGGCGCGTCGCCGAGGCGGCCGGGGTACTTCCACGCCCAGCCCGAGGTGCTCGTCGCCGCGTGCAGGCCCGCGTTGGCGTCGCGGCATAGGAACACCGTGGTGTCGCGGACGGAGTCGGGCTCGGCGAGGGCGCCGGTCAGGGGCAAGAGCGAGGTGTCCGGGAAGGCGGCGCGCTGATCCTCGGTCATCGAGGCGCTCAGCCGTCGCCACCACACCGCGCGGGCCTCCGGGGTCAGCCCGTCCTCGCCCGCGGCCCCGACGACTCCGATCTCGGCGGCGAAGCGAGCCGCCCCGGCGCCGACGAGGATCTCGTGGTCGAGGTCGCGGAGCACGTGCAGGGCCACGCGGCAGGCCGAGACCACCCCGCGCAGGGCCCCGACGGCCCCGGTGCGCCGGGTGTCGCCGTCCATCACCGCCGCGTCGAGCTCGAGCTCGCCGAGCAAGTTGGGCCAGCCGCCGAGGCCGACGCTGTGCACGGCGAGGTCGCGCTCGACCGCGCTGACCCCTTCGACGAGGGCGTCGAGGCCCGGCTGGCGAGCCGCGAGGCGCTCGGCCGAGGGCCCGACGCCCGCGCCCGCGACCCCGTTGGCGAGCAGCACGATTGGTTCCCCTGCCATGACCTGGGCTCGAAGCTATCAGCTTCGCCCCAGCGGGGACACGGGTGCGGCTCACCGGGGACTCGTGGTAGGTCACGGGAGTGGCGGTGGCGGGCCTGCACTGGATCGACGGCGCCATCATCGTGCTCTACTTCGCCTTCGCCGTGGGCGTGGGCCTGGTCATGCGCGAGCGGGCCAGCGCGAGCACCGAGGAGTACTTCCTCTCGGGCCGCAGCTTGCCGTGGTGGCTGGCCGGGACCTCCATGGTCGCGACCAGCTTCGCCTCGGACACGCCCCTGCTGGTCAGCGGCTGGGTCCGCGAGGAGGGCATCTGGCGCAACTGGGTGTGGTGGTGCTACGCGATCAGCGGGGTCATCACCGTGTTCGTGTTTGCCCGGTGGTGGCGGCGGGCGAAGGTGGTGACCAAGGCCGAGCTGACCGAGCTGCGCTACGGCACCGCGGGCGCGCGCCGGCTCCGGGCCTTCCTCGGCGTCTACCAGGCGGCCGTCGCCAACCCCTGGATCCTCGTGTGGGTGATGCTCTCGGCCAGCAAGATCCTCGAGGTCCTGTTCGGCCTCGACCGCACCCTCTCGGTCACCATCGCCTGCCTCGGGGCCGTGTCCTACTCGCTGCTGGCGGGCTTTTGGGGCGTGGTGATCACGGATCTGGTCCAGTTCGTGCTCGCGGCCGTGGGCGCCGTGGCCCTGGCGGTGATCAGCTGGCGCGCGGTCGGAGGGCTCGCGGCGGTCGAGGCCGCGGTCGGGTCGGACAGCTCGGTGCTCGCCCTGGTGCCCACGGCCGAGGTCGAGTTTGGCGGCAGCGGGGCCAGCTACGCCCTGGCCGCCCTCGCCGTCTACCTGGGCGTGTCGTGGTGGGCCCACGAAGACGCCGACGGCAGCCCGGTCACGGTCCAGCGCATCTCGGCCTGCGCCGACGAGCGCCAGGGCATGCTCGCCGCGCTGTGGTACGCCATCGCCCACTACGCCCTGCGCCCGTGGCCGTGGATCGTCGTCGGCCTGGCCTCGCTGGTGGTCCTGCCCGCGCTGTCCGTGCCCAGCCCCGTCGACGGCCAAGTGGTCGAGGTCGACACCCACGCGCGCGTCGTCGCCGTGGCCAGCGAGGACACCGGCGAGCGCGTCGAGGTGCCCCTGGTCCACGCCGAAGAGGCGCCCGACTGGCGCGTCGAAGCCACGGTGTCCGTGGGCGACGCGGTGTCTGCGGGCGAGCCCGTGGCCAGCGTCGACGCCGAGCGGGCCTACGTGGTCATGCTGCGCCGCTACCTGCCCACGGGGCTCTTGGGTGTCGTCGCCGTCAGCTTGCTCGCCGCGTTCATGTCGACGGTCGACACCCACGTCAACCTGGCCGCGGCTTTTTTCGTCAACGACGTCTACCGACCCCACCTGCGCCCCGAGGCCGAGGCCGAGCACTACGTCCGGGTCGCGCGCTGGGCCAGCGTGGCGACCTTGGTGCTCGCGGCCGTCGCCGCGTGGCAGGCCGAGTCCGTGCGGTGGTTGTTCGAGTTCTTCCTCGCCTTCCTCGCGGGCGTGGGTCCGATCTACCTGCTGCGCTGGCTGTGGTGGCGGATCTCGGCGACCACGGAGATCGTCGCCTGCGTCGCCTCGGCCGTGACCGCGCTGACCGTCACCTTCGCGCCGATCCCCTGGGCCATCGAGCCGCTCTCGGCCAGCGGCGCGCTCTTGCCCATCGGTCGGACCGTCGTCGTCACGGGCGTGTCCCTGGTCGTCGCGCTCGGCTCCCTCGCGCTCACGGCTCGGCCCGAGCCCGCGGCCTTGGTCGAGTTCTACGCCCGGGTGCGGCCCTTTGGCTGGTGGGGCCCCGTCCGCGCCCTCGCGCCCGAAGCGAGCGCGGGGCGACGCGGGACCTGGACCCTCGCGGTCGGCATCGTCGGGGCGCTGGCGCTGATCTACGGCCTGCTCTTTGGCACCGGGGCGTGGTTGCTCGAGCGGCCCGGGCTGGCGGTGTTCGCCGCGGTCGCGGGCCTCGGCGGCGTGCTGGTGGCGTGGAGCGTGCGGGCCATCGAGGGCGAGCGCGAATAGTTCGGCGGCCTGCACTCCCGTCGGCGCCCTCGAAAGTGCGCGACTGAGGACCGTCAACGCTCGCTGAGCCAGGCCTCGACGGCGGCGAGGGTCTCGGCCTCCTCCGGCCCTGCCTCGCGCAATGCGTCGCGGGCCTGGGTCGCCAGCTCGCGCGCGCGCTCGGCCTCGTCGCCGCGGCCCTTGGACTGAAGCCACAGCGCCCGCGCCAGCACCCACCGCGGCTGGGCCAGGGCGGTCGCGGCGGCCTCGTCGTTCGTGCGGATGTCGATGCAGCGCTGGGCAAAGTCGGCGGCGTCGTCGAGCTCCCGCTGGGCGAGGGCGATGTCGGCGAGCACGACCAGGTACTTGGCGACGTGCTCGGTCTCGGGGCCCACGCTCGCCTCGAGGATCGTCAGGCCCTCCTCGATGGCCGCCCGCGCCCGCCCGAGCTCGCCGGCTTGCTGGTGGAGCTCGCCGATGCCCCCGAGGGTGATCGCGACCTTGGGGTGCTCGGCGCCCAGGGAGGCTTTGCGGATGGCGAGGGCGCGCTCGTAGTAGGCCAGGCCGCCGGGGTAGTCGCCCTGGGCGTTGACGAGGTAGCCGAGGTTGTTGAGGGCCATGGCGGTCTCGGGGTGCTCGGGGCCGAGCGCCTTGTCCTGGATGGCCAGCACGCGCTCGTAGCTCGCCCGGGCCCTGGCGAGCTCGCCCTCTTGGATGTCGAGGTTGGCCAGGACCATGAGCGTGGCGGTGAGCCCGAGGTCGTCGGGGCCGTGGATCTCTTCGAGGATGTCGAGGGCCTCCATGGACAGCTCGCGGGCGCGCTCGTAGTCCTGCTTGTTGCGGTAGACGACGGCGAGGTTGGCCAGGCCGTCGCCGACGTCCTCGTGGCGCGGGCCGAGGATGGCCTCGTAAATGTCGACGGACTCCTCGAGGGCGAGGGCGGCCTCGTCGTATTCGCCCAGGCCCAGGTGCGCCGCGCCCAGGGAGTTGAGGGCGTTGGCCGTGTCCGGGTGGTGGGGGCCGTAGGCGGCGCGCATCATCGTCACGGACTCGGCGAGCTTGGCCCGGGCCTCGGGGTACTCGCCGGAGGAGTAGAGCGTCGAGCCGAGGTTGAGCTCGTCGCGGGCGACGTGGGGGTGGTCGGCGCCGAGGGCCCGTCGCTGGATGGCGAGGGCGGCCTCGAAGTTGGTGATGGCCGCGGCGTAGTCGGCTTTTTTGTAGTGGACGGCGGCCAGATCGCCGAAGGTCTTGGCCGCGCCGAGCTCGAGGGGGTCGCCGCCGTGGGTCCGGATCGCGCGGGCGTGCTCGACCCACAGCAAGCCCTCGTCGAAGCGGGTCTGGTTGTAGCCGACGATGTAGGCCAGCTCGGACGCCGCCTCGGCGGCCTGGGCCCACGAGCGGGTGCGCACGGCCTCCAGGTAGGCCGCGACGGCGAGCTGCTCGGCCTCGTCGTAGTTCGCCAGGCGCTCGTGAGATACGGCCAGGGAGTAGGTGGCCGCGATCTGCAGCGGGGGCCAGGCGAGGGCGTCGGCGCGGGCGCGGGCGTCCTCGACGAGCGCGTGGCCCTCGTCGAGCTTGGCGGCGGTGCGCAGGTAGGCCGCGCGGCTGAGCTGGGCCTGGACGGCGGCGACCTCGTCTCGCTGGGCCGGCGGCGGGGGAGGGGGCATGGCCGCGAGGGCGTCCTCGTCGATGCAGTTCGCGGGCGGGGCCATGCTGGTCGCCGCCTTCACGGCCTGCCGGACGACGACCGCGTCGGCGTCGCGCATGGTCGCGATCCGGGCCGAGAGCTCGCGCCGGCTCTCCTCGAGGCACCACCGCGCCTTGGCGTGGGTGGGCGCGCCCCAGCGGCCCTCGACCACGTGTCGGGTGCAGGCCGTGGTCGCGGTCTCGCGCCAGGACTTCGCCTGGGCGTCGAGCCAGGGGATGGCCTTGTCGGCGGTCTCGGGCGCGTAGGGGACCCCCGTGGCGAGCAGCCCCTCGCGCAGCGCCGCCCGGGCCGAGGCGTTCCAGACCGCGTCGATGGACTCGCCCTCGGCCTGGCAGCCCGCGACGCGCTGGCGATGATCGTGGCGCTGCTGGCCGACCACGCCCGCGCCGATCGCCGCCGCGAAGCCGAGCCCGGCGAGGGCCCAGCGGCGGCCTCGCTTGGCGCGCTCTCGGGCCTGGCCGCGCTCGAGGGCGGTCAGCAGCGCGCGCATGTCTGGATGGCGGGCGCTCGCCTCGGGGGCGAGGCCACGCTCGCAGGCGCGGCGCAGCCACCGAGGCGCGCTCACCCCTGGCGGGGGCGCTCGCCGCTCGCCGGTTGCGACGGCGTTGGCGATCTCGAAGGGCGAGCCGCCGCCGAAGGGGCGCTCGCCGTAGACGAGCTCCCACAGCGTCACGCAAAAGGAGAACTGGTCCGTCGTGGCCTCGACGGGGTCGCCGGCGAACTGCTCCCGGGACATGTAGGCCGGCGTGCCCATCATCGCGCCCGCGCGGGTCAGCTCGGCGGACAGGCCCGGGCTCGTCGACACCGCGGCGGCCTCGAGGGCGGCGCGGCTGCTCGCGTCCGTCGGCGCCTCGCGGTGCGCCCGGGCCAGGCCAAAGTCCATCACCCGGACCACCCCGTCGTCGCCGACCATCACGTTGTCGGGCTTGAAGTCGCGGTGCAGCAGGCCGGCCTCGTGGGCCGCGGCCAGGCCCTCGCCGGCCTGCAGCATCAGGGCCAGGACCTCGGCCCAGCTCGCCCTGGCCTCGCGCTTCCAGGCCCCGAGGGTGCGGCCCTCGACGAACTGCATGGCGATCCACACCTGCTCGCCGACGGTGCCCACGTCGTGCACGCCGACGACGTTGGGGTGGTCGAGCTTGGCGAGGGCCTGGGCCTCGCGCAGCAGCCGGGTGCGGCTCTCTCCGGATACGCCGTCGGCGGACGGCCGGACCAGCTTGAGCGCGACCTTGCGATCGAGCTCGGGGTCGTGGGCGGCGTAGACGACCCCCATCGCCCCGGCGCCGAGCTTGTCGAGGATGACGTAGCGATCGATGAGCCCGCCGCGCGCGTAGACGACGGGGCGCCGACGGCCGGGCCCGCTCTCGCCAGGAGCGACGGTGTCCTCGAGGGAGCGCGGGCGCGCGCCCCTGGAAGCCTGCGTACGCGCCCGCGCCTCGGCACCCAGGGTCTCGTCGACGGCGGAGGTCGTCGCCGAGACGGCGCCCTCGAGGGACTCGAGCCGCGGAGCCTCGGGGTCTCCCGCAGTCACGATGGGTTCGTCGAAGCCATCCATCTGGGCCACTGGTGCGCGCCTCGTTTCATGACACTTTGATCTCCCAGCGGGAGACCCGATCGGGCGGCCGCCACCGGCCGTCCGCGCGCGAGCCTAGGGGATCCAGAGGCTCGCCGTGGGTGATCTCCAGTGAATCATGGACCTTCCATCGAGCGGCTCCTGCGTCGCTCACAGAACCTGCATTGAAAGCGCCCTGTAAGGTCCGACATTGCCGACCTTCGCGAACGCTTGTGGCAAGATCGCGTCATGCAGCGTCACGGCCTACCCGCTCTCGTTCTCCCCATCGCGCTCTTGGCTGTCTTCGCCTGCGAGCCTGCCGAGCCGACCACGCCGCCCTCGGAGGGGACGGACGCGCCCGCCGAGGCGGCGCCGGAGCCCGAGCCGGAGATGGCGGAGCCGGAGCCCGAGGTCGAGCCGGAGCCCGAGGCGGCGCCCGAGCCCGAGCCGGAGCCCGAGGTCAGCGAGGTCAACCTGCCGAGCCTGTCCCGCGACGGCTTCGAGGCCCGCAACCTGCACTGCGAGCTCGAGACGCCCACGCGCAACGCCGAGCGCTACATCACCGCGGGCCTGGTCAAGCGCGACGCCGACCTCGACGCCTGCGCGCCCAAGGGCGCCGCCGTCGAGGTGCAGTGGGAGTACGTCAGCGGCAACGCGGCCAGCGTCGAGGTCTCGGCGAGCAGCGGGGGCGTGGCCAACTGCGTGAGCACGACGATGACCAAGGTCGGCGCGGGCGTGTCGGCGCGGTGCAGCGCGGTGCTGTTGCTGGGGGATCAGGCCGCGGCCCAGGCCGAGTTCGACGCCCGCTGAGGGCCACGAGTCGTCGGAGCGTGGCCGAGGAGCCCACGGCCGCGGCGAACCCGAAAAGCTCGCTTCGAGGGGGAGTCACCTTTGGCGCGGGGATCATTCAGGGCGGCGAGGTAAGCCGATGACGCACGCTGAGACCGCATTGCTGGGCCTCTCGGACCGTTTAGCCTTGTTTTTGGGAACGAATACCCGACCCCCGACCCTACCAGAGCGAGGCAGTCATGGTCGATCTAACGCACAGCGAGTTCTACGTCTACGAGCCCAGCTTCAGCCCCATCCCGGCCCGCCTGCGCGGCTTCGATGCCCTGGCCTGGTTGTCGGAGGTCGGCATCCCCGAGCGCATGGCCGTCCATGACAGCTCCGACAGCTTCGCCTGGACCTGCCTGCGCAACGAGCTTGGGGAGCTGCTCTTCGAGCTGTGGGAGACGGGCGCCCTGGCCGATGGCGCCAGCCCCGATCAGTCCTACTACGTGCGCTGCGACCTCAACGACACCATGAGCCCGGAGCAGGCCCAGCGCGGCGAGCTGGTCGTGCGCGTCGGCGTGGCCACGGCCAAGGCCCACCAGTACACCGTGCTCGAGGTGGCTCGCGACGCCGTCGCCTGAATGCCGAGACTGGCCGTTCTCGCAAGGCCCACGCGAGCTCCACAGCTTCGCCGAGGGTGTCGGGCGAAGTACCGAGGATCTGCCTGGCGCTGGACCTGCACCCCCCTGCAGGGCATGGAACTCGTCCCGCTGGTCGAGCACACCCTCCTCCCTCCTCGTGGCCGCGCGGTGCGAGAACACGGGCCACCAGGAGTTCTCGGACTCCGCCGTCCAGTGAGAGCCCTCGAGCGCTCGGGGTCGATTCCCCCCTCGACCCGGGCGCGTCGAGGCGCGATGATGGGCGCATGCGTTGCCCTGCTCTCGATCCGTCCGTGCTCGCTGGCCTGCTCGTGGGGGCCTTGCTGTTGCCCGCGTGCGTCGAGGACGGCACGACCCAGCCGAGCCTGGGCTGCGACCCCCCGGCGGATCCGCTGCCGGGTCCGCTCTTTGCCCTCGGCGAGCTCGGGGATCCCAGCCAAGGCCCGGTCAGCTTCATGGCGCAGGACTGCGTCCTCGCGAGCATCTCCCCGGGCGGGTCGTTGCTGGGCGTGGGCTTTGACTGCGGGGGGACGGGCATCACCCTCGAGCTGCCGAACGCCAGCGGCCTGCAACCCTCGGGCCCCATCGAGATCCGCGTCGAGTGGACCGAGGCGCGGACGGAGGTGCGCGTCGTCGACGACGCCGGGCCGCTGATCGTGGCCCTCGAAGGGGTGATCGAGCCAGGCACCGAGGACCCGCTGAGCTGGCAGATCGAGACCAACTGCGCCAAGCTCGTGCCCGACGTCGAGGGCCACCTGATCGTGCGCACGGACGCCGAGGACACGCGCGTCGACGTGGGCGAGGTCGAGGTCTTCGAGGTGTTCTCGACCACCTGGGAGGCACAGACCTTCGCGGCCTCGGTCGATCTCGAGGCCCAGGAGGCGCGGGGCTCGGTGCTGGTGGTGCGCAAGCCGGGTTAGTGGGCTCGTCGCTCGCGCTGGCCGTCGGCCCCGTGCTACAGCAGCGCCGATGAGTCCTCGATCCAAGCAGGTCGCAGTCGTCACTGGGGCCTCCGCCGGCCTCGGCCGGGAGCTCGCCCGACTGTTCGCCGCCGACGGGCACGCCCTGGTGCTCGTGGCGCGCCGGGAAGACCGGCTCCGGGCGCTGGCGGAGGAGCTCCGCGAGGCCCACGGCGTGGACGCCCACGTGCTCGCCCTCGACCTCGCCGACCCGAGCGCTGCGCCGACCCTCGCGCGCTGGCTCGCCGACGCGGGCCTCGAGGTCGAGTTCCTGGTCAACAACGCGGGCTTCGGCTCGACGGGCGCCTTCGCCGAGCTGGACGTCGCCGGGGAGCTCGGGCAGATCGACGTCAACGTGCGCGCGCTGGTCCACCTGACCCGCCTGCTGCTGCCGGGCATGCGCGGGCGCGGGCGCGGGCGCATCCTCAACCTGGGCTCGACCGCTGGCTTCCAGCCCGGCCCCTACATGGCGACCTACTACGCCAGCAAGGCCTTCGTGAACAGCTTCAGCGAGGCCCTGGCCCACGAGCTCGCGGGCACCGGGGTGAGCGTGACGGTGAGCTGCCCGGGGCCCACGGCGACGGAGTTCGGCGACATCGCGGGCAACGCCAAGAACGCCCTGTTCACCCAGGGGACCGTGGCCTCGGCCGAGGACGTGGCCCGCCACGCCTACCGAGCCATGTCGAAGGGCAAGCGCGTGGCGATCCCGGGGCTGCTCAACAAGGTCAGCGCGCGCGGGGCCACCTTGCTCCCGCGCGGGCTGATCGTGCGCATCGCCGGTCGGCTGAATCGACCCTAGCCGTGAGGCTCGTGCCTCGCTGCGACGTGGAGGCGTGCGATGAGCGCGAGGGTCGAGTCTCTGCCGCCGACGGACGACCGCTCGACTGGGGGGAGGTCTCGCCAGGGGGGTCGGAAGGTCTCTGGAGGTCTCTGGAGGCGTGCGATGCGGGTACTGAGTTCCGCGCCCCCGGTGCTCCATCGCCATGCGCGCAGCCTCGCCCAGACTCCACGATGGGTCCAAGCTGGCGATGGCCGTCATACGCCCGCGCGCACCCCGTTTTGCAGGACATGCGCGGCATTGCTCCGGGTGCCTCGGGGGCTTCGGAGCTAGACTCCGCCCCGGTGAGGCCGAGCGAGGACGAGACCTGGATCGAGGGGGCCGAGACGTCCCGGCGAGGCGAGGAGCTGGGCGAGACCCTGGACGACAACTCCGAGCTGAGCACGCTGTCGCGGATCGGGCGCTACGTCCTCTCGGCGCGGGTCGGCGTGGGGGCCTCGGGCGTGGTGTTCTCGGCCTGGGATCCGGAGCTCGAGCGCCAGGTCGCGCTCAAGTTCATCGACGTGGCCCGGGGAGATTCGCTCGGGCGCCAGCGGGTCCTGCGTGAGGCCCAGGCCCTCGCGCGCCTCGAGCACCCCAACGTGGTCGCGATCCACGACGTGGGCGAGGAGCGGGGCCGCCTGTACCTGGTCATGAGCCTGATCAAGGGCATGACCCTGAGCAAGTGGCTCAAGGCCGAGCCGCGCTCCCACGCGGAGATCCTCGCGGTCTTCGTCCAGGCCGGGCGCGGGCTCGCGGCCGCCCACGCGGCGGGCCTGGTGCACCGCGACTTCAAGCCGGGCAACGTGATGATCGACGAGCAGGGCCAGGCCCTCGTCGTCGACTTTGGGCTCGCGCGGGCGAGCCAGGGGGGAGGCGTGACCACGCCGGGCACGGGGGTCCCGCGGGCGATCGACCGCGCCCTCGAGCACAGCGGGACCCTCGACACCTCGCTGACCCGGGAGGGGACCCTCGTCGGCACGCCGGCCTTCATGGCGCTGGAGCTGTTCGCGGGCTGCCCCGCCGACGCGCGCAGCGATCAGTTCGCCTTCGCGGTCTCGCTCTACCGCGCGCTCTATGGCGAGCGGCCCTACGGCGGGAAGTCGGTGCCCAGCATCGTGGTCGCCATGAGAGAGGGGCGCTTGCGTCCGCCGCCGCGCTGGTCCCCGGTGCGCTCGGTGCTCGTCCGCGCCCTGGCCGTGGACGCGACCGCGCGCTGGCCCGACATGGACACGGTCGTCGCGCTGCTCTTGCGCGATCGGGGCGCGCAGCGACGGGGCGTGCTCTTGGGTCTGCTCGGGCTGTCGACCGTGTGCGCGCTGCTGGCGGGGGGGCAGTGGACCGAGGCGCCGCCGGTGTGCACGGGGGCCGAGGCCGAGCTCGCGCCGGTCTGGAACCCCGAGCGACGCGCCGAGCTCGAGGCCGCCTTCGAGGGCGTCGACTCGAGCTGGGGGGCGGTCACGGGCGCCCAGGTCCTCGCCGGCCTCGACGACTACGCGCGCGCCTGGGTCGCCGAGCATCGGGGCGCCTGCGAGGCCACGCGGGTGCGCCGGGAGCAGTCCGAGGAGGTCCTCGACCAGCGCATGCGCTGCCTCGCCCACGGCCGCCGCGAGCTCGGGGTGCTCGTCGAGGTCCTGGGCGCGGGCGAGCGCGAGCGGATCGAGCGGGCCGTGCCGGGGGTCGCGGGTCTGCCCGACCCGGCCGCGTGCGGCGAGCTCGACGAGCTCGCGCGCTCCGAGCTGCGCCCCGCCGATCCGACCCTCGCCGCCCAGATCGACCGCGTCGCGGAGACCCTCGACCGCGTGCAGGTGCTCCAGCGCACCGGGGACTACGCGGCCGGGCTCGGGCTCTTGGAGGAGCTGCGCCCGGAGCTCGAGGGCCTGAGCCACGCGCCGACGCAGGCGAGCTTCGTCCACGCGGGCGGCTCGCTGCGCGCGGCCGTGGGCGACTACGAAGACGCCGCGGCCGAGCTCGAGCGGAGCTTTCACCTGGCCCTGGGCGCCGAGCTGCGCCCGCGGGCGGCCGCCATCGCCCGGGAGCTGGCCTTCGTCGTGGGCGAGCGCCAGGCCCAGCACGCCCTCGGGCACCACTGGCTGCGCCTGGCCGAGTCGCTCGGCGCCAGCGAGCTCGACACGACCATGGCCCGGGCCAGCCTGACCTACCGCGAGGGCGACTACGAGGCGGCGCTGGTCGAGTACCGCCGGGGCATCGAGGCCTTCGAGAGCTCGGGGCGGACGGGGCCCGAGCTCGCGGCGCTCTACAACGGCGAGGGCCTGTGCCTGCTGCGCCTGGCCCACACCGACGAGGCCCGCGTGCCGCTGGGGCGGGCCGTGGCGATCATGGACGAGGAGCTCGGCCCGGGGCACCCCAAGGTCGCGTCCACGCTCATCAACCTCGCGTCCGTCGAGGCCCAGGCCGGGGAGCTCGAGCGCGCCCGGGACACTTACGCCCGGGTCCAGGTCGTGCTCGAGCGCGAGTTTGGGCCCACGCACCCCAACCTGGGCGTCGTGTTCGTCAACCTCTCGGGCATCCTCCGCCGCCTCGGCGAGCTCGACGAGGCCCACGCCCTGGGCGAGCGGGCGGTGGCGATCTACACCGAGCGCTTCGGCGCCGAGCACCCCAAGCTGTCCATCGCGCTCGCCGTGCTCAGCCGGGTGGAGCTCGAGCGGGGTGCGCTCGACGCCGCCGAGACCCACGCCGAGCGGGCCCTCGAGATCATGGCCGCGCGCCACGACCCCGAGCACATCAAGCGGGCCCGCCCGACCCTGGGCCTGGCGCGGGTGCACATGGCCAAGGGGGAGCACGAGCGGGCCCTCGCGCTGCTCGAGCAGGCGCGGGTGCAGATCGGGGACAACCCGCTCGTCGCCGACATCGTGTGCGAGCGCGAGCGGAGCCTGCGTCGCCTGGGCCGCCCGACGGGCGACGCCGAGGACATCCGGGTCTCCGTCGAGCTGTGCGAGGGGCAGGTCGACTGCGGGGCCTTCGATCACGCGGAGCTGTTGCTCGCCCAGGCGCGCTCATTCGAGGCAGGCGCGGGCGAGGGCGATCCGGCCGCGCTGCGCGAGCGGGGTCGGGAGCTGCTCGCCGAGGCCTCGGGGGCGCTCGCCGACGAGCTCCGGGCGGCGCTGGCCGAGTCCCCCGAGCCACCTCCAGGTTGATCATGCTCCTCTCCATGTTCCCCAGATTCGCCGCTGCGGGCGTGATCGCGGCGCTGGTCCTCGGCTGCGCGCCCACGCCAACCTTTGACCCCGCGAGCCTCGACGACCCCCAGCGCAGCGAGGCCGACCGCGAGCGCGACGCCCGGAGCCGCCCGGCGGAGGTCGTGCCCTTCCTCGCCCTCGAGCCCGGGGACCAGGTCCTCGATTTCCTGACCGGCGGGGGCTACTACGCGCACATCCTCGCGGGCGTCGTGGGCCCCCAGGGTCGGGTCCTCGCCCACAACAACGCCGCCTATCATGAGTGGGTCGGGCCCGACATCGACGCGCGCTTTGAGGCCGCCGGGCTCAGCCAGGTCATGCTCCACGAGCGCGAACTCGACGACCTCGGCCTGGCCCCCGGGAGCCTCGACGCCGCGCTCATGGTCGCGTGCTTTCACGATCTCTACTTCGTCGACGTCGAGAACGACTGGCCGGCCGTCGACGCCGACCGAGTCATGGCGCAGATCGCCGCCGCCCTCGCGCCGAAGGGGCGCCTGGTCGTCGTCGATCACCTCGCCGGGCCCGGCCGGGCCCAGCGCGACGCCCAGGCGCTGCACCGCATCGAGCCGAGCTTCGTCGTCGAAGCCTGGGAGGCCCACGGGCTGCGCCTCGTCGAGCGCAGCGAGGTGCTGTTCACGGGACGAGATCAGCTCGATCGCTCGGTCTTCGACCCCGAGGTCCGCGGACGCACGGACCGCTTCATCCTCGTGTTCGAGCGGGACTGTCGACGGTCGCCCTGCGCCTGACCTGCGCCTGGGCGACCGACCCCGAGGCTGGGGGAGCCGCTGCGATACTCTGAGCCGAGTGAGGGAAGAGCGCAGCTCGACGGGGGAGCTCTCCATGGAGGAGACCGCGATCGCGGCTGCGCCCGAGTCGCTGATGGAGACCGCGGCCGAGCCCTCCCTGGAGGCGACCCTCGACGCGAGCGAGGGCGGGGGTGAGATTGGGGCGGCGAGGGCACCCAGGGCTCCGCGCCCGGGGGATCGGATCGGGCGCTACGTCCTCATCGAGCGCGTGGGGCAAGGGGCGATGGGCACGGTCTACGCCGCCTACGACCCCGACCTCGACCGCCGCATCGCGCTCAAGCTCCTGCGCGGGCGCGCGGCCGGAGACGAGCAGCAGCTGAGGCTCATGCGCGAGGCCCAGGCCATGGCTCGGGTCTCGCACCCCAACGTGGTCCACGTCTACGAGGTCGGGAGCCACGGGCGGCAGGTCTTCCTGGCCATGGAGTTCATCGAGGGGCAGACCCTGTCGGCCTGGCTCGCGGCGGAGAAGCGCTCGCTCGCGGCGATCCTCGAGGTCTTCGTCGCGGCCGGTCGGGGTCTGGCGGCGGCCCACCAGGCGGGCTTGGTGCACCGGGACTTCAAGCCCGACAACGTGCTCGTCGACCGTAGCGGGCGGCCGCGGGTGCTGGACTTTGGCCTGGCGCGGACGGAGGACGCAGAGATCGAGGCCGGCCGGGGGAGCGCCGTCGACGGGGGCGCGTCGACGGCGATGTCGACGGAGCTGACCCGCACGGGGGCGCTGCTGGGCACGCCCGCGTTCATGGCCGCGGAGCAATTCGCGGGGCGGGCCGCGACGGCGCAGAGCGATCAGTTCGCCTTTTGCGTCGCGCTGTGGTCGGCGCTCGCGGGGCAGCGGCCCTTCGCCGGGGACACGCCCATGACCTTGGCCGTCGCGGTCCAGGAGGGGCGCCGACGACCGATGCCTGCGAACCGCGATGTCCCTGGTGTGCTCCGGGAGGCCCTCGAGCGCGGACTGTCTCGGACCATGGAAGAGCGCTGGCCCAGCATGGACGCGCTGCTCGAGGCCCTCGAGCCCGCGCCCGCGAGCTCGCGGCGCTGGCTCGGGCTCGCCCTCGCGGGCGTGGCCGTGCTCGGCGTGGGGCTGGGGCTGGGGCTGAGGGAGTCCGAGGTCGAGGCCGACGAGGCCGATCCCTGCGCCGGGATCACGGGCCCCATGGACGCTGCGTGGGCCGAGGCCGAGCGCGGCGCGGTCCAGGCCGCGATCGCCGAGTCGGGGGCCAGCTCGGCGGAGCAGGTCGCCGCCCGCGTGGACCTGCGCCTCGACGCCTACGCCTCGCGGTGGCGGGCGACGGCGACCCAGGCCTGCGCCGCGACCCACCGCGACCAGTCCCAGTCGACGCACATGTTCGCGCTGCAGCAAGCCTGCCTGGACCGACGCCTCGCGGCCTTTGGCGGCCTCACCCAGGGCCTCGCCAGCGCCGGGCCCGAGGCGGTCGAGCGCGCGGTCGAGGCCGTCGAGGGGCTCCCGCGCCTCGAGCGATGTGCGGACTTCGAGGCCTTGCTGCAGGCCGTCGCGCCCCCCGAAGACCCCGCGATCGCCGAGCGCGTCGCCGAGCAGCGCCGACGCCTGGCCCGGGCGCGCAGCGTCGCCGGCCTCGGTCGCTACGCCGAGAGCGAGGCGAGCCTCGAGGCCTGCGGGCGCGAGGCCGAGGACCTCGACTACTTGCCCCTCCAGGCCGAGGTCGCCGTCGCCCTGGCCCGCGTTCGGGTCCAGTCGGGGCGCGCGGACGAGATGGCGCGCGACGCTCGGCGGGGCTTCGCGCTCGCGGTCCGGGCCGGCGACGACGCGACCGCGGCCCTCGCCGCGACCTTGCTCGCGGACGCTCTGGGCACCTGGAACCACCGACACGAGGCCGCGCGCGAGTGGCTCACCGTCGCCCAGGCTCACCTCGACGGGCTGCCCGAGCCGCGCACCCGCGAGCAGGCCGAGCTGCGCTCGGTCGAGGGCAACGTCGAGTACGTCGCGCGCGAGCTCGAGGCTTCGCGCGCGAGCAAGCTCGAGGCCAAGGCCCTCTACGAGCAGCTGGGGTCCGAGCTCGAGATCACCCAGATGCTCAACGACGTGGCCGTGGTCGAGACCGCGCTCGGGGACCTGGGCGCGGCCCGTCGCGCGCTGCTCGAGGTCCGCGAACGCCAGGTCGCGGTGCTCGGGGAGGACCACCCGGAGGTCGGCCTCGTCGACCAGAACCTGGCGACCGTGGCCCAGCGGGCGGGCGACGACGACGAGGCGATCCGGCTGTTTCGCCGGGCCATGGCCTGCGCCGAGCGGAGCCGGGGCCAGGCGCACCCCAGCTACTCCGTGCCGAAGATCGCGATCGCCGAGATCCACCTGCGTCAGGGCAAGCTCGAGGACGCGACCCGAGGGGCCCTGGCCGCCCGGGCGCTGCTCGAGGGCACGGACTCGGAGCGCTACAACCACGTCCGGGCCAGCCTCGTGGTCGCGCGCGCGCAGCTCGAGCTGGGGGACGAGGCGCGGGCCCTCGAGGCTGCGGGCCTCGCCGTAGATACGGCCGTGGAGGGCCTGGGGGAGGACCACGAGCTCACCCACGCGGCGTGGATCGTTCGCGGTCGAGCGCTGCGGGTACGCGGAGAGCTCGACGAGGCCGAGGCCGACCTGCGTCGGGCGCTCGATGGCGCCCTCGGGGACGAGGCCCACCGCAACGCGGGCGACGCCTACGCCGAGCTCGCGGCGCTGCTGCGCGAGCGGGGTCGAGATCCGGAGGCCGAGGCGATGGCCGAGGCGAGCCGGGAGTGGCTCGCGCGGGTCGGCAGCGGCGAGGCTCGTTGAAGGTGAGTGGTGGACGTGGGGCAGGCTCTCCGCTCGAGGTCGACGCCTGCGGATCTGTGCGCCGCGCCTGCGCCTTTTAGTATCCTCGATGGTGTGGGGACGGACGAGCATGAAGACGAGGGCCGCGGGTACGGGCGGGCGCTGCTCGGCGCGTGGCTATTGATCGCCACCTCGTGCACGAGGGAGGCGCCCTCCGACGCGGGCGGCAGCAGCGACGACGCCCTCGCCGAGACCGAGGGCTCGGGCGCCGACGGTGAGGATGAGGTCGGGAGCAGCTCGGACAGCGGCTCCGAGGGGAGCAGTTCGGGCGGGGACTCCGAGAGCTCGGAGACGGAGACGGAGTCGGAGACCGACACGGAGACGGAGACCGATACGGATACGGAGACCGATACGGAGACCGAGACCGAGACGGAGACCGAGACCGAGACCGACACCGGCGGCCCGCCCTTCAGCTGCGCAGGCTTGCTCGCCTATCAAGACTGCGACGGCCCCCCGGACGACATCGACCTCGACCCGATCCACGCCATCGGCATCGACTGCCCCGGTCCCGCGGATCAGACCATCCAGGCCACGGCCGCCGAGCTGGTCGCGGCCGACTGGGAGAGCTGGCGGATCTGCAAGCGCTACGGCGGCTACGCCGGGCCCAACTACGACGATCGCCTGTGGGCCGCGAACGACGACCCCTGGCTCAGCCCGGACGCCGAGGAGGTCCCGGCCAACACCTCGACGACGATCCTCGCGCTCTCGACCGGACCCATCAACCAGCCCCCGGCGCTGGGCATCTGCCACGAGTCCAGCTCGCAGCAGTTCAAGGGGCCCACGGACAACCCCGACGGCGGCGGCTTGCCGGAGCCGCTGAGCCCCACCCACGGCTCCAACCAGGGCATGGGCGGCACGCCCTTCGAGGGCTGCGACGGGGTCAACGACTGCTCCGACAGCCTGCACGACGCGTGGTTCAACCAGGGGTGGAACGAGCCCTTCGACAAGCTGTGGCTGCAGCTCGCGCTCGAGGTGCCCGCGGACGTCTCGGGCTTCATCTTCGACTTCGCCTACTTCAGCTCCGAGTACCCCGACTGGTACGGCACCAAATACAACGACATGTTCGTGGTCTGGTCGACCTCGGAGAGCTACACGGGCAACGTCGTGTTCGTCAACGGAGCGCCGCTGACCGTGACCTCGCTCGAGGACGCCGGCGCCTTCCAGTACAAGGGAGGCGCGCCCGAGTTCTCCGGCACTGGCTTTGGCGACTTCGCGGGCACGGGCTGGTACGTCGGCCGGGGCTCCGTGGTGCCCGGGGAGGTGGTCGAGCTGACCTTCTTCCTGGCCGACATGGGCGACTTCCAGCGGGCCACGGTGGTCTTGCTCGACAACTTCCGCTGGGAGTGCGGCGGCTGCGATCCCAGCGAGGTCGACGACTGCGGCATCGCGCCCGTCTGAGTTCTCCTTTGCCCCCACAGCCGCTTGGGACCGGGGGCGCTTCGTCGCTGTCCGCTCCTCCGCTTTGGCTTGGTGGGCAATGGAGTTCGTGCCATTGAGAGGGCATGTGGTCGCCCCCGCAAGGGGGGCGTGGATTCGTTGATAGTCTCTGATGAGAAACTGACCGCTCGGTAGTCAGCTGGGGCTCCGTTTCATCCTTGGTAGGCCGAGACCTCGCTTCGGTGACGGCTGATCTGAGTCGTGGACGTGGGGCAGGGAGGGCGTGGCGTCGTCCACGACGGCTAAAGTGGTCAGAGACTGTGAAAACCTCACAGTCTCTGAGTCGTGGACGTGGGGCAGGGAGGGCGTGGCGTCGTCCACGACGGCTCTGAGTTTTCTTGCTCTGCCCGTGGCTAGCCGCCAAGGAAAGGCACGGGCAGCAAGAAGGCGTGCTGCTCGTAGAGGCTCCACGTCCCGTACCACGACAGGTACTGCGTGAAGTAGAGCCCGACGCCATAGGCGAGGGCGGCGGGGACCCACGCGAGCCCCGCGAGCCCTCGCCACAGCCAGTGGCGCGGCTGGGCCAGGCGACGCCCGCGGTGCAGCGCGAGGCCGCACGCGAGCCTCGCGGGGAGCATCAGGGCGACGAAGAGCAGACCTGGGAGCCACATCGCCTCGCGGGGGATCAGCTCGATCTTGAGCAGGTAGAGGGGGAGGGCGGCGAGCACGGTCAGGACCAGGGCGCCGGCCATGGCGAAGGGCGCCGCGGCTCGGGCCGCGCGAACGCTCCGAATGTCGGCGAGGGGCCGCAGCGAGCCCGCCTCGCTGACCTGGAGCTGGATGAAGGGCAAGAAGGCGAGGACCCCCGCCATGGCCACGCTGCCGAGGACTCCGAGGGCAGGGGCGCGCGAGCCGAGGGCCAGCAGGGTCGTCGGGATCAGCAGCCACGCGAGGGCGGTGATGCCCCCGAGCAGGGCCGTGCGGACCAGGCGACCGAGCTCGAGGCGGGCGAAGGCGTCCCAGACCTGGTCGCGGGCGAGGGCGTAGCCTTCGCGGGTGAACAGGCGGGCGAGGGCGTGGAGCTCGAGGCGCGGCCGAGGCAAGAGCATGTAGCGCAGCCGAGCGCCGCGGGCACAGGCCGCGAGTCCGTGGACCACGAGGGCGAGGGCGAGGAGCAGCGCGAAGCCATCGAGGCGCGCAGGGCTGGGGCTCGCCGGGTTGATCAGTCGGCCGGAGTCCGCGAGCGAGGCCAGCAGGCGGGGGATCCACAGCAGCAACCAAAAACCCAGGGCGACGCCGCCGACGTGCACGAACAGCGCGTGCCCGGGTAGGGCCTCGCGCAGGCGTCCGCGCTCGAGGGCACGGGCGCCGGCGGTGAGCAGGTAGCCGAGCACGAGGACCTGGAGCAGGGGCAGGCTCGAGAGCAGCGCGAGCACGACGAGCAGCGCGAGCAGGCCGAGGGCTCGATCGCCGAAGCGCTGGAGCCAGGTCCAGATCTGGAGCACGCGCCCGCCTGTCGCCTCGGCCTCCACTCGTGCCCGAGCATAGCCAAGTCGCGGGTCGACGCACGATCGGGCTCGACAAGGGCCACTCGCGACCCAACAATGGTCCGACGTGTCGGACGCGCCCGCGAGCAGTCTTCGGCGGCCCTGGGTCAAGGACGCGCTCTTCGTCGGCCTGTGCGTCGTGGGGCTCGCCGGGCTCGTCGTGGGCTTTGCCCTGCCCTCCGACGCGGGGGCGCGCGGCCAGGACACCCGCGCTCGCCTTGGCGCCGCGCCGAGCCAGCGAGGCGAGCTCGCGGCCGTCGCGGCCGAGGTCGACGCGGCCCTCGCCGCCGACCACCGGGCGCTCGGGCTCGAGCCCTCTGTGCGGGCGCCGACCCTGCTCGTCGCCCGCCGCCTGTCGCTCGCGCTCACGGGCACCATCCCCTCGCTCGAGGAGGTCCGCGCGCTCGAGCTCCTGCGTGATGACGAGGGCCTCGACGAGGGCGAGGTCCTGGCTCGCTGGACCCGCTACCTGCTGACCGATCGCCGCCACGCCGAGTACTTCGCCGAGCGCTTCGCCCGGGCCTTCGTCGGCGTCGAGCAGGGCCCGCTGATCGCCTATCGCCGCCGCCGCTTCGTCGCCTGGCTCGCCGACACCCTCGCCGACGGCTGGCCGTGGGACGTGGTCGTGACCAGCTTGCTGACCAGCTCTGGCCTGTGGACCCAGCACCCCGCGGCCAACTTCGTGACCGCGGCCCTGGTCCCCGAGACCCAGGCGCCCGACGAGGAGGTGCTCGCCGGTCGGGTCAGCCGCGCGCTGCTGGGCGTGCGCCTCGACTGCGCCCAGTGCCACGACCACCCCTTCGACGAGCGCTGGTCGCAGACCGACTTCCAGGGGCTCGCGGCCTTCTTTGGCCGCTCGGAGCTGAGCCTGCGCGGGGTCCAGGATACGCGCGGGGTCTACGTCTACGACGACCACGAGCGCCAGGCTCCGACCGAGCTCGAGCCCGGCGTGCCCTTTGCCCCGGAGCTGTTGCCCGCGCGCGAGCAGGTGCCCAGCGATCGCGCCCGGCTCGCGGCTTGGATCACGCACCCGGACAACCCCGCCTTCGCCCGGGCCACCGTCAATCGGGTCTGGGCGCTGATGTTCGGCCGCGGCCTCGTCGAGCCCGTCGACGATCTGCCCATCGACGCGAGCGTGCCCCCGGCCCTCGAGCGCCTGGCGAAGGACTTCATCGAGCACGACTACGATCTGCGCCGGCTGATCGCGATCATCGCGGCGAGCGAGACCTTCGCCCGCGCCAGCTACGGGCCGACAGGCGGCGCCGACGAGGCCGAGCTCGACGCGCGCACCTCGAGCTGGGCCCAGTTCCCGCTGACTCGCCTGCGGCCCGAGCAGGTCGTCGGCGCCCTGCTCCAGGCCGCCAAGCTCGAGACCCTCGACCACGAGTCCCACGTGCTCGTCCGCTTCGTCCGCGATCAGGAGCAGCTGGCCTTCGTCGAGCGCTACGGCGACGCCGGGGCCGCGGAGCTCGAGGCCTCCCTCGGCGGCGGGACCATCCCGCAGCGCCTGCTCCTGCTCAACGGCGAGCTCGTCCACGAGCGGACGCGAGACAACCTGGTGGCCAACGCCGCGACCCGCATCGCCGCGCTGACCAGGCTCGACGACGATGACGCGCGCGCGGTCGAGGTCGCCTACCTGGCCGTGTTGACCCGGCGCCCGAGCGCAGCCGAGGCCGCGCACTTCGAAGCCAAGCTGGCGGGGCTGGCGGGCGAGCCCCGTCGCCAGGCCCTCGCCGACCTCTACTGGGTCTTGCTCAACACCACGGAGTTCGCGTGGAACCACTGAGCCGGCCAGGTCCCCTGGGCCGCCGTGCGTTTCTTCGTCGCCTCGGCTTCGGTGTGGGGGCGCTCGGCCTCGGGGGCGGCCTGTGGACCCTGGGCAGGGCCCTCGCCAATCCCCAGCCTGGTCGCATCGAGCGGCCCGGAGCCATCATCACCTTGTGGCTCGACGGGGGCCCGAGTCAGCTCGAGACCTTCGACCCCCACCCGGGCAAGGCGATCGCCCACGGCACCCGAGCGATCGCCACGGCCGCCCCGGGCATCGAGCTCGCCGCGGGCTTCGAGGCCCTCGCCGAGCAGATGGCGCACGTGTCCCTGGTCCGCTCGCTCGTCAGCAAGGAGGGCGACCACGAGCGCGCGACCGCCTACCTCAAGTCGGGCTACGGACCCAACCCCGCCCTCGCCTACCCCTCGCTCGGCTCGATCGTCTGCGCCGAGCTGCCCGAGGTGGGCGTCGAGATTCCCCGCCACGTCTCGATCTTGCCGAGCGCGTGGCCTGCCCGCGGCGGCTTCCTCGGGCCTGGCCTCGACGCCTTCGTGACCGGCGATCCGGCCGCGCCCTTGCCCGACCTGCGCTCGCCCGTTGGACCCGAGCGCAGCGCCGCCCGCCGCGAGGACCTCGCCTTCGTCGAGGCCCAGTTCGCCGCCGGGCGCGAGGCCGAGGTCGACGCCACCGGCCACCGCGAGGTCGTCGCCAAGGCCGAGGCGATGATGGGATCGGTCCAGCTCGCCGCCTTCGACATCCACGAGGAGCCCGAGGCCGTGCGCGAGCGCTACGGCGACACGCCCTTTGGTCGGGGCTGCCTCGCCGCGCGCCGCCTCGTGGAGGCCGGGGTCCGCAGCGTCGAGGTCAGCCTCGGCGGCTGGGACACCCACGCCAACAACCACGAGCTCGTCGCCGGGCTCGTCGGGGCCCTCGACCCGGCCTTCGCTGCGCTGATCGCCGACCTGCGCGAGCGCGAGTTGCTGGCCTCGACCGTGGTCCTGTGCGGGGGCGAGTTTGGCCGCACGCCGCGACTGAACCGCCTCGAGGGCCGCGACCACTGGCCCCAGGCCTTCAGCTGGGCGATCGCCGGCGGGGGCTTGCGCGGCGGCCAGGTCATCGGCTCGAGCGACCCCGAGGGCGGGCGCGAGGTCGTCGATCCGCGGACCATCGCCGACCTGCACGCGACCGCGCTCGTGGCCCTGGGCATCGATCCCGAGACCGAGCTGGTGACCCCTGATGGTCGACCCGTGAAGCTCAGCGAGGGCGCGCCGATCACCGAGCTGATGGCCTGAACGCCCGCTTCGAGGCCGGTGGGGTATCCTGCGCTGCGGGTCGTTCGGGGCGGAGGCTGGCACAGCTCCGCGCGCTTTGGCCCCGCGGCCTGCGACCGCCTCGCGCTGCCCCAGGCCACGGCCAACGAGCGCCTCGGCTTCCGCCTCGCCCGCTACCTCGGCTGAAGTTCAGGGCTCTTCGCCTTCGGGGACCTGCCCGGGGCTCAGGGGCAGCTCGCCCTCGAAGTAGGTCCCGATCACCGGGCGGCACAGCTCGCGCAGGGCGTCGAGGTCGAGGCCCTGCTCGCGGGCGCGGGTCAGGGCCTCGCGCAGCTGCGCGCGCTCGTAGGCCTGCCACGGGAAGGAGGCGTAGTCCATCAGCGCGTGGACCGTGCGCAGCTCGGCGGCGAGGCGCGCGTCGTGGAGCTCGTCGGCGAGCTGGTCGAAGGTCAGCTCGAAGCTGCCGTCGTCGTAGCCGTCGCCGGAGAAGCCCCGCTCGGCCAGGCGCCACATTCGAGCGAGGGTGGGCTCGATGTCCAGGCCCGCGTCACGGTCGATGCGCCAGCTGGTCCACAGCCACCCCGTCGCCTCCTGCATGGCGTTGGTGCAGCCGTCGAGTTCGCAGCCGTCGAGGACGGCGTCGACCACCAGCCAGCGAAGGGGCCGCTCGAGGGCGGCGAGGCGCCCGGCGTCGCGGTAGGCGCTGGATAGCAGCTGGTAGGCGCGAAACCACGGCTGGTGCTCGACCCGACCCTCGTAGCTGCGTCGCTCGGGGAGGCCGAGCTCACCGAGGGTGAGCAGGGCCAGACGCAGGGCTCGCTCGGGCTCGAGGACCACGTGGTCGGCGAGCACGATGTGCCGCTTCGCCCACGGGTGGGGGGCGATCGTCAGCCCGGCGCAGACGTGTTCGAGCGCAGCCGACGGCGTGGTGACCTCGAGCGCTTCGAGCTCGGCCCAGACCTCGGTGATCGCGTCGGCGAGCGCGTCCGGGAGCTCGAAGGCGAGGGCGCTCGCGCTGCGAGCCAGGGCTGGGTGCGGTCCGGGCATGGGAACCCGTCGATGATATTCGCGATCGGAGGGCTCTGCCCCCGCACCTCGGGTCGGGGGTGCCCCCCTTTGGTCTCGATCAGATCTAAGCTGAGCCCGGTGGACGCCAGCGAGCAACGAGCCCGGGCGCTCGACGGATGGCGGGCGCTGCTCGGCGAGGCGCAGGTGCGCGACGACGCGACGACCCGGGTTGCTTTGAGTCACGACGCGAGCCCCGGGGCGCGCCAGCCCTTCGCGCTGCTGCGACCGGCCTCGCCGCAGGAGGTCGCGGGGTGCCTGCAGATCGCCGCGCGCCATGGCCAGGCCCTGCACCCGATCAGCCGCGGCGCCAACTGGGGCTACGGCGCCGCGCGGCCGCCGAGGACCCCCTGCGCGGTGCTCAGCCTCGAGCGGCTCGAGGCCGTGCGCCGCTTCGACGCCGAGCTGGCGTGGGTCGAGCTCGAGCCGGGGGTCAGCTTCGACGCCCTGGCCCGCTTCCTCGCGGCGCAGCCCCGGGGCCTGTGGCCGCCCCAGACCGGCGGGCCCGGGAGCGGCAGCGTGGTGGGGCACGCCCTCGCGCGCGGGCTGTGCTCGGGGTGGGTGCAGGATCCGAGCGAGCAGATCACGGGCCTCGAGCTCGCCCTCGCCGACGGCCGAGTCGTCCGCACGGGGAGCGTCGGCGCGATGCAGGGCCTGCGGCGCCGCGCCCTCGGACCCGACGGCACCCAGCTCTTTTTTCAGTCCTCGCTGGCGGTGGTGACCGCGATGACCCTGCAGCTCCAGCCCACGCCCGCGCGGGCGCTCCCCTTCAATTTCGCTGCGCGACGCACAGGCCCTCGCGCAGCTCGTCGACGCGCTGCGCCCCTGCTGCAAGGGCGCCTGCTCCCCCTGCAGCTCCAGCTCTTCGACGACGTCTACCAGCTCGGCCTCGCGGGCCCCTCGCCGAGCCCCGGGACCGCGCTGAGTGAGGCGGCGAGGCGCGAGCTCGCGGCGCGCTGGGGCGGCGCGCGCTGGGCTGCCCGGGGGGCGGTGTTTGGCGAGGACGCAGACCAGCTCGCCGACGGGTGGCGCCGCCTCGAGGCGGTCCTCGACGGGCGCTGCGAGCGGCTGCGCGCGCTCCCCGAGCAAGGCGGCCGGGCCTTCGCCGAGCGTCGCCAGGAGGGCCTCGCGCTGGCTTGGTGGGCGACGCCGCGTCCACGCGCGCCGGGGCAGTCTCCCCTCGACGCGGGCTGCGGTCTGTCGTGGTTGGCCTGCGCCCTGCCGCAGCGCGGGGCCGAGCTGCGGCGGGCCCTCGCGCAGCTCGACGCGCGGCTGCGCGACGCGGGCTTGGATCGGCCCTGCTCGCTGCGCGTGGCCGACGGTCGCTCGCTCGTGCTCGTGGTCCCGCTGTTGTTCGACGGTCGTGACGCCGAGGCTGGAGCGCGGGTGGCTGCCCTTCAGCGGAGCCTGCGAGACGAGCTCGCCGCCAGCGGCTTCCCGCCCTACCGCCTCGGCGTCGGCGAGCGCCCACCCTCGAGCTCGCGCGATCCGAGCCTCGACGAGGCCCTAGCCCGCGCCCTCGACCCCTCCGGCGCGCTGGCTCGCGGAATCTACACCGAGCCCTGAACGCGCGCGGCGAGCCTGTCGGCGACGGCCCCGGGCTCGAGCTCGCCCGTGTACACGACCTCGACCCCTCGCGGCCGAGCCTCGGGGGAGCAGTCTCCACGCAGCGTCCGCTCGTCGACCGCGCGGCCAAGGCAGCGCAGGCGCTCGGCGAGGCTGGCCGCCGCGCGCTCGGCCTCGGGCCAAGGTTGCAGCCACACGGCCACCTCGCAGCGCGCGAGCCCGTCTTGCAGCGCCGCGCGGGTGGACGCGAGCTGGGTCCGGGCGTGGCCCGCCCCGAAGTCGACGATCGCCGGCCCCTCGCGCTCGAGGCAGCGCAGGGCCGCGTGGACGCGCATGCGCTCCCACAGCCGCCACCAGTGCGCCTCGCCGTGGGTCTCGCCGACCACCGCCGCGAGGGCGTCGAGGTAGGCCCGACGCGCGAGCTCCTCGACCGCGATCGCGCGGCGGCGCAGCTCGTCCTCGGCGGCGAGGACCTCGGGGAGCTCGCGGTAGTGCGCCCAGCAGTGCGCGTCGACGCTGTGCTGCGGCCAGCCCAGGCGCGCCGCGAGCTGGCGACCCACGCTGCTCTTGCCCGCGCCTTGCGGGCCGAGGAGGGCGACGATCGGCCCGCTCATGGTCGCTGCTCCGGACGCTCGCGCGTGGATGTGCTGTTCACCGCGATCTCCAATGGCAAGACTCGAAGGCGATCGACGCTCTCACGGGCGCGCGAGGGCGGTCAATACCGGCCGACCGGCACACACTCGAAGCGGGGGCGTTGGCTCGCTCGTTCTCGGAGATGGGTCATGACTTCAAAGTGCGGTGACTGATTGGTCGGATTTCCCTTAGCATCGCTCGATGCATCACCTGACCCCCCGCACCCTGCTGGTGACCGGCTCTGGACTACTCGCCCTTGCCTCGTTGTCTGCCTGCGTCATCGAGACCGAGGACGACGGCTCGAGCGAGGACATCGGCACGGAGACCGAGACGGACACGACCTCGGAAGAGACGGAGACGGAGACGGAGACGGAGACGGAGACCGAGACTGAGACCGAGACCGAGACCGAGACCGAGACCAGCTCGGAGACGGACACCGGCGGCGTCGAGACGGCTCGGCTGCTGGTCGGCAACACCCGCGCCGACAACGTCCTGAGCATCGACCCGGCCACCGGTGAGGTCCTCGGCGAGCTGATCCCCTCGGGCGAGGGCGGACTCTTCCACCCCGACGCGCTCCGCGTGCACGAGGGCCAGCTGCTGGTGTCTAGCGGAGACAGCCCCGAAGACTCGGCGATCCTCGCCTTTGATCTCGACGGCAGCTTCGCGGGGGTGTTCGCCGAAGGCGGCGGCATGCACCGGCCTTACGGCTTTGCGATCGCCCCCGACGGCGACCTCTACGTGGCGAGCTTCCTGAGCGACGAGCTGCTGCGCTACGACGGGACGAGCGGCGAGTTCATCGAGGTGTTCGCCGCCGGCGACGCCATGCCCGGCGGGCTCAACGGCCCCAACGACCTCGCCGTCGGCCCTGACGGGGCGCTCTACGTGAGCACCCAGGGCAGCGTCGCCGTCGACGGCGAGCCGACCTACCCGGGCTTGCCCAGCGAGGTCCTGCGCGTCGACCTCGAGAGTGCGGAGACCAGCGTGTTCCTCGAGCAGCCGACTCCGCTGCCCGACAGCTTGGGCTTCGTCAGCATGCTCGGCGTCGCGTGGGAGCTCGACTGCGAGGACGACTGCGCCGTGTTCACCACGGACTTCGCCGGCGGGCTGCGCCGCTACGACCAAAGCGGCGAGCTCGAGTGGGAGAGCAGCACCACCCACGCCATGGGCGCGGCGACTGGCTCGCTGAGCCTCGGCTCCGATGGTGAGGTGTTCATCCCCGGCTTCATCGATGAGATGACGCCCGGGGTGGTGATGCGCTTTGATGCGGAGAGCGGGGACCCTTCGCCGGGTCGGGGCTTGGAGGGGGCGTTGTTCACGGGGCCCGACGAGGGGCTGGTTCGGCCGATCGGGGTGCTGTACCTCCCGGAGTAGGGGCAGGTCCTGGCTCCGAGGGGCTCACCCCGGCGTGACGGCTTCGGGAGGCAAGGGCACGCACTCGTCCCGAATGCAGTCGAGCGGCCAGCCCTTCTCCTCGAAGTCGGCTGGCCCTCGACTCCCGGCGCAGTGCTCACGAGTCGAGCAGCTCGTCCGGCAGCTTCCCGAGGGCTCGGGCAAATAGGGGTAGCAGCGATCGTTGTCGTTCGCCTCGGGCACCGACTCACTGTCGGGCTCGGCCTCGGATTGCGACGGAGGGGGCCCCAACTGGGTGCAGCTGGTGATCGAGACGAGCGCAAGGACGCAAATCAGGCCGCGCATGGGACCGAGCCTAGTTCGAATTGAGCGACGGTGCAGCCCAGCCCAGCCCCATCATCGGTCGATGGAAATCGGCTCGACCCCGAGCTCTCGCGCGAGCTGGCTCGGGTGCGCGACGCCTCGTAGCGAACACATCAACAGCGCCAGCTCGGCGCAGCAGCGCGCGCCGGCGTGGGGGTCGTGCCGCGGCGCGCTCAGGCCAAACTCCTCGGCGAGTCGCTCGAGCGCGTGACCGGGCTCGCGCGGCCACACCGCCCGGGCGAGTCGCAGCGTGCACAACAAGCGCGGGGGCGCGGGCGCGCCGGGACCGAAGGTGCTCGCCAGCGCCCGCAGGCAACGGGCGGCGAAGGTCGCGTTGTGAGCCAGGACCCAGCGGCCAGCGAGCTCCTCGGCCAGCGGCAACCAGTGCTCGGCAAAGGGGCCGACACCACGGACCGCGCGCCGATCGATGCCGTGCAGGCGCGTGTGCACGGGGTCGAAGCGGCTCTGGGGCTCGACGAGCTCGCCCCCCGCGTCGACGAGCCGCCCCTCGCAAACCGTAGCGAGCCCCATCGCGCACACGCTCGCGGGGTCGGCGTTGGCGGTCTCGAGATCGAGGGTCACGAACTCGGCCCCCGCGAGCTCGGGCAGTCGCGGCCAGCGACGCTCGTGGGCGGGCCGGTCGTAGGGGCCGGGCGCCGGCGTGAACCCGGGCGGGACCGAGGCCGGAGGCGGCGGCGCACCGAAGGTCTGGCACAGCCCGCGCACGCGCACGCGCGCCTCGTCGCTGATTCGCCCGAGGGCGAGGGCATCGTCGAGCGCCCGAAAGAAAGCGTCGAATACGAAGTGCTGACGGAAGTCTTCGTAGTCGTCGAGCCACCGGCGCAACGCCACGATCTCGGCATCGTCGACCCGCCCGTCGGCGAGCAGCCCCAGCGCGACCCCTTGCAGGCGGGCGAAGGCCTCGCGCGTCGAGGGATGCGTGGGCGTGTGCTTGGCCCCAAACTCGTGGCAGTAGGCGAGGAGCGCGGCGTGCTCGTCCGGCGGCAACAGCCCGCGCGCGAGCGCCTCGCCCACGCGCTGTCGCAGGGGCTGGAGGAGCGCGGCGCTGAGGGTCTCGGCGTGGTCGTCGAGCCAACGCGCGAGGGCGTCGAGCTCGGCCGGGCTGAGATGCTCGTCGATCGCAACGCCCTCGACCAGGCCAGCGAGGGCTTCGACCGTCTCCATGTCCTGGTGGGCAGCCATGGGCGGGGTTCAGTCTAGCTCGTGGTTGGCGCGGGTTCATGGTGAGTACGGCCCTCGATCAATCACCCGTGCTCTGTCGAGCCCTCGGCCTTCATCATTGCGAGTGATGGTCTGAGAGCGGGGCGTCGTATCGGTGTTCGAAAGGTCGACGCGTACGTGTGCGCGAAGGCCCAGGAGGGGTGCACGCGCAGCGGCAGATCTTCGCCACCCACGCGGTGGCGGCCGGGTGCTCTCGTCGCTGGTGTCTCGACAGCTGGGGTACTCGGACGTGCGGACGACGATGCGCTACGCCCATCACGCACCGGAGCTGACGCCCGGGATCTTCGACCGGCTCTCGGAGCCGGCCAGGGGGACCGAGGGGCCGGTGACGGCCGGGGGAGATCTGGATGAGCCGACGGCTCGAGGGCGCTCGAGGAAGCGCCGCCGAGGGGGCTCTCAGGGACGTTCTGGGGCTCGTGCGGGATCGCCGCGGGCTCGCCGCGGGCTCAGATCAGCCCTCACCGAAGTCGAGGCTTCGGCCTACCAAGGATGAAACAGCCCCCGCGGACTACCGAGCGGTCAGTTTCGTATCAGAGTCTGGATGAATTCGGGATCCGGGGGATCGCCCGGAAATACTAAACCCCTGTAGACGAGGGTCTAAGGGGGCCTAGATTGCGAAATCTGAGAGCTCCGGCAACAGGACTCGAACCGAATTGGGGGCTTCTGCGAAACGTCAATGATGGCGCGCAGTTGGGCCGGAAGCTCCCGAAATCGTTCGGGTTTCTTTGTGCCGTGGGGGTCCGGGGGAGGGAGGCTCGTGGAGTCTCGTTCCGCGGAGTTGGAGCACATGCGGAGCACACGGCGCTCGGAACCGCGAGTGGCAGCAGCAATATTTCACGCGGCCAAGCGTGCAGCCTCGACAGCGAAGCCAAACAGGACCTGAATCCGGAGAGGCCGGCGAGGCTTGGGGAGCGGGCAGGAGCGCGGGGGCAGCTACATCGTCGGCTGCCTTGAGCGAGGCGAGGGCGGACGCGGCGTCACGATGCGTCTGTCGCCCCGGAGCCCCGGAGCCCGGAGCCTCGAGGTGAGCCAAGACGGGGTCGCGCGCTTTGGTGTGTGGATCGCCAGGTAGCCTGCGAAGAAGACGGTGGGACGCCCCCGGAGCACGTGTCGCTGCGGGCGTTGACGCGAGAGGCCGACGAGCCCGGTCCCGCCCGCGTTCACGGACGACTCCGAGCACGACGCCCGGACCCTGATCTTGTCGTTCTACAGCCGGGAGGCGGCCTGACGCGGTTGTGCCTTTTCTTCATGCTCAAATGTTCAGCCATGCCCTGTCAGCCCCGAACGTTCCGCTGCCGAGGTTCGGACACGTGAGCGTCGATGCTCGCGTCGCATTCTATGCGAGACTTGAACTGGCAATGCTACACGTGTGCGCTCGCCTACCAGACCTGAGGCGGTCCGTCTGTAGTCGTCGTTGAAGGAGCTTACCGGTGTCCGTCGATCGCAGCTGGGTCGTCCGTATCGTCGCGGGGCGCAAGGTCGGCACTGGGTTCATGATTGAGGCTCGGTGGCTGCTCACTTCGCTGCGACTCGTCGCACGGATGGAAGACGGCCAGGTCACGCGGCGCGCCGACATCTCCATCTTCCGCAGCGGCGCAGACCCCATTCGCCTCGCCCACCTCGATATCATCGCGCACGACGCCGACGATGACTGGGTCGTACTCGCGGTCGACCAACTCCACGGTCAGCGGACCTCCCCCCTCGCCCAGGCCAGGAACATCGACCGTGGCCGACCCTGGCGCACGTACGGCTTCCACTCGAACGCCGGCGGCGAGGCCAAGGGTGTCTTCAAGGCCCGCGTCGGCGAGCAGGGGCGCTCGGTCTTGCGACTCCAGTCGAGCCGCAGGTACGAGGGCTCTCCCCTCGTCGAGCGAGGATACGCAGGTAGCCCGATCGTGCTCGATGGTCGCATCGTCGGTCTGCTCACCGAGGTCGAGCACCCCCACCGCTCTCGCTCCCGCGCGGGGGTGCTCCACGCGATCCCCATCGAGCGAGTCGCTCGCGCCCTCGACCTCCCGGTCGACGCTCCGCCGAGAGTCTACATCTGCTATTCGCACGACTCGAATCAGCACCAGCAGCGAGTCCTCGAGTTCACTCAATCCCTGCGCCGAGACGGTGTCGACGCTTGGCTCGATCTTTTCGAGCCGAGTCCACCCCAGGGCTGGCCCCGGTGGATCCAGAGTCAGCTCACACATGCCGACTTCGTCTTCGTCGTATGTACATACAAATTTCGGATCAAGTTTGAAGAGCAGCTCGCGGACACCAACCGCGCGATCACGACCTACGAGGCACTCATCGCGCTCAACCTCTTCTACCGCGGAGAGCTCGATCATGGTCAGCTCATCCCAGTCTGCTTTGACGAGCGCGACGACAGCTGCCCCGCGGCGCTAGCCGGCGCGACCCGCTACGTCCTCCCGCGAGACTACACGAAACTGCACGGCTACATCTCCGATACCCTCGAGCTCGTCCCGGCCCCCCTCGGCGCTGCCCAGACCGTGTCGACCGGGTTGCCATCCGATCTGTCCATCAACGATCGGTTGACGATCCTGCTCGACGAACGCGAGCGACGCCTCGATTCTCCGTCGGGGGTGCCGGTGCGGCTCCACGAAGAGATATCGCAACTTCGGACGCAGCTCAGCGCCGGTCCCATCCTCCACCCAGGGAACATCCTCGCGGATCGGTTTCGACTCATTGAACTCGCCGGTGACGGCGGGTTCGCCGACGTCTGGAGGGCTCATGACCGACACACCGAGACCTTGGTCGCGGTCAAAATTCTCCGGGGCTCGACTCGATCCCACGGTCGGCTCGAGCGGTTCGTGAGCGGCGCTCGCAAGATGGCCACGCTCAAGCACGACGCGATCGTCCCCATCATCGAGGCTGTCCAAGAGCACAATCACATCTACTTCTACGTCATGCCATGGTTCGAGGGCGGGAACCTCCGCGAGGCGATTCGAGATGGCAACATCGGTCGGCTCGGGGCCCTCCGCGTGCTCGCTAATGTCATCGAAGCGCTGGAATATGCCCACAGCGACGGCGTGATCCATCGGGACATCAAGCCTTCGAACATTCTCCTCGACCGATTCGGCAGCGGGTGGATCACCGACTTCGACCTGGCCCGGGCAGAAGACTCGGATCTCCGGACCAACGTCGGGGCCGCCATGGGCACGATCCGGTACGGCGCGCCCGAGCAATTCGAAGACGCGAGCACCGCAGACCATCGCGCCGACATCTACAGCCTTGCGCTGTGCATCATGTTCGCCCTCCGCGGCAGTGATCCGACCAAGCCCGAGACCGTGCTCGCGTCTCAGGTCGACGACCTCGAGTGTGATGACGGGCTTAAGCAGGCTCTGCGAGGCTCGATCGCCCGCGAGCGCACCCATCGAACCACTGACTGCGCCACCCTCCTCACCGCCCTCCGTCACGAGATCGGGCGGCTGCGACCGAGCAACTCGGCGACGACACAGGGCGCGGCCCCCTCCTCGACGGTGATGACGCCGCTGGCGAGCGGCGACTTCCTCGAAGAAGACTTCGAAGCGGCGCAGTGGCGGCTCATTCAAAAAGCCTCGAAGATCGAGGCGAAGAACCCGCTGCGAAGCGTACGTACCTGGCTCCGCGCAGCGGCCGCCTCCTCCCCCGAGAACCCCCAGATACGTCAACACATCGAGTCGATCTACACAGCACACGAGAAGTGGCCCAAGCTGATCGGTCTTTATCAGAAAGACCTCGCCCGCGCAGAGCACGACGATGTGCGTATCGACATTTACTGGAGCATCGTGCGTGTGTACACGAATCACTATCGGCTGCCGAGTAAGATCCTCGACACGCTCACGATCCTCGAGCGCCTCGTCGAGGGTCGCGCAGACAACCGCATGCTGCTGGAGCTTCTCGAAGCCAAGCGACAACAGTACGAGCAAACAAAGAGCTGGTCCCAGCTGATCGACTGTATCCGCCGACAAGCCAACATCCACACCAACATGAACAGCCGAGTCGAGCTGAATCTGCGAGCGGCTCAGCTGGCACAGACACGGACGAACGAGACTAAAGAGGCCATCGCCAGCCTCGAGGCGGTCTTGTCAGACGACCCGATCAACGCAGAGGCGCTGTATGGTCTCAAGGGGATTTACAAGGACGTCGGCGACTGGGAGAGGAACGTTGACATCCAGCGCCGCGAGCTAGCGAGGATTAGCGACGGCCAGGAGCGGCGCAAGAGGCTGATCGAAATCGCGCGCACGAGCGAGCGAGAGATCGCCGATCGCAGCGTCGCAATTGCGGTGTGGAATGATCTGCTTCGTGAAGCTCCAGACAACGCGAAGGCCCGAGAGAGGCTAGCAGAGCTCTACCTTGAGGTCGGTGACCTCGACGCGCTGTACTCGTTCTTCGAGAAGCAGCGATCATGGGCGGAGCTGGCGAGGGCCCTCGAGGACGAGGTCAAGACGACGCAGGACAGCTCCCGGCGCGCAGCGCTGAGCTTGAAGGCTTCGAAGATCTACGAGCGAGAGCTCGCAGACGAGCAGAGCGCGGTCGCCATCCTCGAGTTTGGTCTGGACCTCGACCGCTTCCACCTCGGGCTCGCCAACGCACTGCTCACGCTCTACGAAAAACTGGAGAAGACCGATCAGCTGTCGTGGCCTCTGCGCGTGAGGCTCGACCACGAACACAGCGTGGAGCAGCGGGCGGCGATCCTGAGCGAACTAGCGACCCTCGCGGAGCAGGTTACCGGAGACCTCGAGGCAGCGTTCAACTACTGGAGGCAGATCCTCACCGAGGATCACACTCGCGTCGACGTGATCGAGAACATGGGGCGGCTCGCTCGCGAGGCCTCGACCGATCTCTGGGCAGAGCTCGTCGAGGCTCTCGAGATCGTGCGAGAGCGGGCCAGCTTCGACGCCGATTTGAACTTCGAGTTCGACGTCGACGTCGACTTCGATGGGATCGACTTGAACATCCTGATCGCCGAGGTCCGTGAACAACACCTCGGTGACCCCCTCGGCGCTCGATTCATCTGTCAGATTATTCTCGACGATTTCGAGCCCGACCATGGGCGCGCGCTGAGGTGTCTCGATCGAATCTACTCCGCGGGCGGAAGCTACGACGAACTCGTAGAGATCATCGAGCGACGAATCAACGCAGAGGTGCTCGAGGGCGACGAATTCGTCGATGCTTGCCTGCGTTTGGCCGCGATCTTGGAGACCGAGTGCAAGGATCCCGATCGCGCGATCGTCGCCTACACGCGAGTGCTCGACATGGAGTCGGAGAACATCACGGCGCTCGAGCACCTCGAGCACCTGTACGCGAGTCACTTCCGGTTTCAGGAGCTCTACGACAACTACCAGAAGATGTTCGACGTCTTCACTACACCTCAAGAGCTGGCCGGTGTCTACCTGCGCATGGGCAAGATCGCTGCGGAGACGCTCGATCGTGAAGTCGACGCCCGAAGGCTCTGGATCGAGGCGGCCGATCTCGACACGCGCGACGTCGTCGCACTCGACGAACTCGCGCGACTCTACGAGCGCTCGGAGCGATATAGCGAGGCCGACCTGAGCGATGTCCTGCTTGAGCTATGGCTGCGAGCTCTCAAGTATATCGGAGTGGGGTCGGTCTCGACTGACCGAGCCACGCTCGACAATGTCTTCGCTACCGACGCCGAGCGTGGTGCGCGCATGCTGGCGATGATCGCCGAGCAGACGGATGGCCTCGTCCGGGTCACAGCCCTCGAAGAGCGAGTGCGGCTGCTGCTCGGCCCCCTCGACCGCGTCGAGGAGGCGATGGCCGCTCTGGAGGTCGTGACCACAGATGACCCGAGCCGGGCCGAGAGCGCCTCCACGCTCGCCGAACTCTACGGCCAGCACCGGCGCTGGCGTCCGCTCGTCGCCCTGTACGAGCGCGTCCATCCCGAGCTCTACGGGCTCCCCCGAGTCCTGAACCTCAAGTGCATGGCCACGGCCCTGTGCGCGCACCTCGGAGAGTACGCACAGGCGAGGCGGGCCATACTCGAAGGTCTCGAGATCCTCTCCAGCCTTGCGTTCGAGACGATCAACCTCCAGCTCGACCAACATCGAGCGCTGCTCTCCCAGCTCGCGGACCTTGGCGTGCTCCTCCCCGAGGGTGAGCACGCCGCGGGCGACGGGCTCGCGCGATGGGTGAAGGTCTCGCTCATCGACCACCTCCACCTCCAACTGGTCGACTGTCTGCGGAAAGAAGGGAACTACGCCGACCTCGCGTCTCACCTCGAGGCCGAACTTCGCTACGAGCTCGACGGCTCCGACGATCCTCGGAATCGGTACCCCGAGATGTGCGCGGCTCAAAACCCGCGCCTCGGGCTGATGACGCTCCTCGCGCGAGTGCGGCGCGACCTAACGAACGACGGCGCTGGCGCCATGGCGGTCTACGCTCGCCTCCATCAGCTCGGCTCCCTGGCCAACGACGATCTCCGGGAGCTTACCCGCTTCTATCGCAACGAGCGTCGCGGCGAGAAGCTCGCCCCCATCTTGATCGCGCGCTCGTGCGAGCTCGCTCGGCTCGGCGACTCGACCCGCAAGGCAAAGGTCGACTTCTACATCGGCGAGCTGCTCTGGCGCGTCTCCCGGCGACCCCGCGAGGCCGCGCACTTCTACCTCGACGCCTACCTCGCCGACCCAAGGGCGAACAGGCTCGCAGGCGTCCGCGCTCGGGTCTTGCTGTCTGGTACGGACTCGGTCCACAACATCCGCGGCTGCTTGTTGGCGCGGCTGTCCGACCTCTCCCATGCGCACCAACCCGCGCTCTTGATCTTGCTCGCCGACTTGCTCTCGCCCCACGACGACTACGAGGAGGAAGCCAAACAGCGCTACCTCGAAGCCTTGCACCTCGACGCCGAGAGCGGCGGCGCGAGCGAGGGCCTCGGCCGCCTGCTCTTGCGCCAGGGCCACCTCGTCGAGGCCGTCGAGCCCCTGAGCAACGCCGCGAGGAGTCCCGACATCCCCGACGAGCGCGCTGCCGACAACGCGGCCGTCGCCGCACGCGCCCTCGTCAAGCTTGGGTGTGGCGCCGAAGCCGAAGCCATCCTGCTCACTGCCCTCGTCGAGCGCGCCCCGGAGTCTCAGCCAGCTCTGCTCGAGCTGGCCAAGATCTACAACCTCCTCGGCCGCAAGCTCGACGAGTCGAAGATCCTCGAGCGCCTGATCGCGCTCCCGCTGTCGAGCACGCTGCGCGCCGAGGTTGGCTACCGCCAGGCGATGCTCCTCGCCGACGAGTTCCGCGCAGCGCCCATGTCCGAGGCTGGCGACGAGGCTCGGGACCTGCTGATCCAGGCCGTCAGCGCCGATGCGACACACGCCCAGACCCGCCAAACCCTGCTCGAGCTCGCCAGCGCGCGCCAGGAGTGGTCGATCGTCGCGCACATGCACTTCCTCGCCACCCGGGAGCTCCCGCCGGGGTCCCGGTGCGCCCTGGTCCACCTCGCTCTCGCGCAGATCTACCTCGAGCGCCTCGCTGATAGCCGAAGGGGCGTGCGCAACCTCAGCGCCGCGCTCGAGCAGGCCCCCGAGGACCCCGCGGTCATCGACCAAGCCAGCGCGCTCGCGGCTGACCTCCCCGACCCGAGCGAGGCCGCGGGCCGACTCGAGTCCCGCGCTCGCGATATGGCGGAACTGCTCGAAGACACCGGGCGCGCCCGGCTGCTGCTCGTCGCCAGCGAGCTACACCTACGCGCCGGCGCCCTCGAATCCGCCAAGGCTGCAGTCCTCGAGGCGGCCAAGCTCGAGGACCTCGGCAAGCTGCGAGAGGTCGTCAACCGTACTCTCGAGCAGCTCGCTCGGATCGACCAGCGTGAGCTCGAGCTTCGCAACCGCCGCACATCACTGCTGCGCGAGCTCGCACAGACCGAGGAGCCCATCGAGCGCCTGGAACTCCTCTCCTCTGTGCGCGAGACCACCCTCGAGCTCGATGACGGTGAAGGCCTCGAGGAGCTCACACGCCAGCTGCTCGAGTGCGCGCACGCGCTCATCGACGACGACGGCGACGACCCAGCCACGATCGCGGCCATCGAGACCGTGCGCGGCGTGTTCACAGCCTCCGACGACCGTACCAAGATCGTCCCGCTCTACGAAGAGTTGGCCGACCGCGCAGGCGAGGTCAGCGAAGCTGCGACCTTGCTGACCTCGGCCGCCCGCATCGCGTGGTTGCGCGTGCACGATCCCAAGCTCGCCGTGTCCATCCTCTGCCGCGGCCTCGATCGTGAACCGACCCACGCCCCCGCGATCGAGCTGCTCGGCGAGATCGCGGAGACCACCGACGATAGCGAAGTCGACGCGACGATCTGCGACGAGCTGTCCCTGCTCGACTCCCGACAGCGCCCGCCGCTGCTGAGCCTGCACTTCGCCGAGGTCGCGCTGAGACTCGAGAGCCTCGAGCTGGCTGAGGCTGTCCTGCGTCAGCAGCTCGCTGGCGATACCACCATCGAGATGCGCATGCATGCCCTGAAGCAACTCGACGGCCTACTCGACGCCGCAGGCCGCCCCAACGCTCGCATCCCCCTGCTCGAGGAGCGCCTCGAGCTGTACCGGCGCTTTCAACCCGATCACGCCGCCGACGTCGCGCTCGCGCTCGCCTCGGCCCTGCGCGCCGTCGGCAAGCTCTCGGACGCGTGCGCGACCTGCCGCACCGCCCTCCTCGACAAGCCCACGGACCAACCCCTGAGAAAGCTCTACGCCAAGCTGCTCGAGCAGGCCGAAGACTGGCCCGCGCTCGCCCGCGCCCTCGAGCAGCTCGCCAACTTGACCGTCGAGAGCCGCGAGCAGGCCCACTGGCTGACGCGTGCGGCCCAGGTTCACCTCGATCATGGCGACGACCGCGAGTCGGTCACTGCCGCCCGGCGCTTGCTCGAGCGTGCCCGGGCCGTGTCCACCGAGAGCATCGAGCCCCGAGTTGTGCTCATTCCGCTCTTGTTTGCTCGGGGCGACTGGGAGCAAGTGCTCCATATCGGGGCCGAGCTGCGCCTCATCGACGGCGACGAGCACGAGGCCCTTCTCTACGCCGCCATCACCGAAGCCTTCACTCGCGGCAAGCGAACCCTGGCCCGCGCGATCGCCGACCGCCACGAACGACCCGTCCGCCAGCGGCTCCTCTGGCCGCTGTGCGCGCGCATACTGCATGAGATCGCCACCGACGGCCCGCTCCCGCGTCTCGACGCAGCACTGTCAGCGGCTGCGGCACTGTGTGGAGGGACCGAGATACTCCTCGATGAGTTCGGTGCCTGGGCTGCCGGGGTGCCGCTGGAAGCCGGCCTCGCCCTCGGCCTCGCCCGACTCAACGAGGCGTTCCGGCGCATGGAGCTCGCCCGTCACCTCTACCAGCTCGCCGCGTTCATGGCCCCTGATGGCCCGGTCTCGGTCCTGACCACGCGCTTGCCTGCGCTCTCGCTCCCGCGCGACCCGATCGAGACCGAAGGCTGGATACCGCTCGAGTGGCGAGGCGCCCTGCGCGAAGTGTTCATCCAGCTGCGCGATCAGCTGGCGGGTGTCCGCGCGCACAAGGGCAGCGCCCGACCGCCTCGAACCCCCAAGGAGCACCTCGCGGTCCGCCACGCCGATAGCATCGTCGACCCTTGGCGCTCCTCGCTGGGTGTCGAGCTCGCAATCGCGGTGACCGAGGCAGAGCTCCCCGCCGGCATCAGTCTGCGCAACCTCTCGAAGCCGACGATCATTGTCAACGAGGCCCTCGTCGACACCCAGGAGGCCGAGCGCCGCTTCCGTCTCGCCTATTGCGCGGCCGCTTTGGCCACGGGCGTCGCGGTCCTCTTCGACGACGAACCACTCGAGCTCTCGGACGTCATCGATGCGTTCACGACGTTGACCGCGGCGAGCCACCAGCCGAGCTCCGATGCGGCCCGAGGGCTCGTCGTGACCCTCGCAAGCCGTGGTGTGACGGCCTTCCGCCTCGACGCCCGCCTGCGCAGTTCACTCGCCCGCGAGCTCGACCACTGGCACACGGCGTCGAAAGAGCTGCAGCAAGTCATCCACCGCTCCTGCCTGCTGATCGCAACCGGCCTGTCCGGAACCGTCGACGGCGCGCTCACTTCCATCGCCCGCGACCGTGGCCTGATCACCGGAGTCGGTCGCCCCGGAAACCCGACCGTACTCGAGACGAGCGACGCCGCCTGGCTGCTGCGCGCCCTTGGCATCTACGGCCCCCACACGTGACCCTCTGTGCCAACAAGGGTGAGACAGCGAAGCCCCCGAGATTAGTGTAGAGGGCGAGAACCAGCCAGCCGATGACTCAGACAACCAAACCACGCCAGACTCAGCCCGAAGTACAGGTGGTGGCAAAACCAAAGCGGCGGCGCTTCACGGCCAAGTACAAGCGCCGGATCCTCGAGCAAGCCGATGCCTGCACCAAGCCTGGTGAGGTCAGCGCGCTGCTGCGTCGTGAGGGCTTGTACTCGTCGCACCTGTCGAGTTGGAGGCAAGCCCGCGAGCTCGGTGAACTCGCGGCCCTCGAGCCGAAAAAGCGCGGGCCCAAGCCGAAGACCGACCCCCGCGATAAAAAGATCGCCGAGCTCGAGAAGCAGCTCGCCAAGGAGCGCGCCCGCCGTGAGCGCGCCGAGGCCCTCGTCGAGGTCCAAAAAAAATTGGCATCGATGCTCGAGGAACTCGGCAAGGACGAGGAGCCATGATCGACATCGTCAACCGGGTCGCCCCCGAGCTCGGCGTCGAGTCGACATGCGCCGCTCTCGGCCTGTCTCGTGCGACCTACTACCGCAAGCGCTACGGGGAGCTCCACGGACCCAAGCGGCCGCGCCCGAAGCCCTCGCGCGCGCTGTCGGGACAAGAGCGCCAGGCGGTGCTCGATACCCTCCACGAACAACGCTTCGTCGACCAAGCCCCTGCTGAGGTCTACGGGCGGCTGCTCGACGAAGGCAAGCACCTGTGCTCGGTCCGCACCATGTACCGGATCTTGACCGACAACGACGAAGTCCGCGAACGCAGGAACCAGCGCGTGCATCCCCCCAACGCCACCCCGCGGCTGTGCGCGAGGGCGCCAAACCAGGTGTGGACCTGGGACATCACCAAGCTGCTCGGCCCGCGCAAGTGGACCTACTTCTACCTCTACGTCGTCCTCGACCTCTTCAGTCGCTACGTCGTCGGCTGGCTCATCGCCGAGGCCGAGTCGGCAGGTCTAGCGCAGCGGCTCATCACCGAGACCTGCGCTCGGCAGGAGATCGAGCCGAAGGTGCTCACGCTGCACCAAGATCGCGGCTCGCCGATGACCTCCAAGACCTTCGCGCAGACCTGCGCCGACCTAGGCGTGACCAAGAGCTTCTCGAGGCCACGGGTCTCGAACGACAACCCCTTCTCCGAGTCCCACTTCAAGACGCTGAAGTACCGACCCGAGTACCCCGGGCGCTTCGATGACCTCGCCGCTGCCGAGAGCCACTGCCGCGACTTCTTCAGCTGGTACAACCACGAACATCTCCACAGCGGCCTGGGGCTGATGACCCCCCACGACATCCACCATGGCCTCGCTGAGGAGCGGCAGGAGGCCCGTGCCCGAGCGCTCGCCGCTGCATTCGCAGCGCATCCCGAGCGCTTCCCAAACGGACCCCCAACACCGCCCTCGCTGCCGACCGAGATCTGGATCAACCAGCCCTCGAACAAGACCATCGATACCCACGCGAGTCCCGCAGCGGGACACTAAACCCAACCCGAAGCTGTCTCATTTTCATTGACACCTTCCGCGCCGAGGATCCAAGGCGAGCTGCGCAAGCTCGGGTTCGGGGTCTCGCAGGCGACGGTCTCGCTATACATGCCCAAGCGACCACCTCGACCGTGGGCTCGACAGACGTGGTCGACCTTCCTTGCCAACCAGCGTCACGAACTGCTGGCGATCGACTTTGCTGTGGTACCAACGATCACGTTCGAGGTTCTCGACGTGTTCTTCGTCCTGAGCGTCGAGCGACGCGAGATCCTACACTTCTTCAACGTGAGCAAGCATCCGACTGCCTCGGTCTCGAACAGGTCAACATCGCGCCGCGTTCGCCTTGGAAAAAATACTTCACCTAACGATGGATTTTGAGCCTAAGGCGAGACTGTCTCGACCACATCATCGCCTTGAACGAGCGCCAGGTCTCGAGGGTCGTCCGCGGCTACGTTGACTACTACCATCGCTACCTGGCTCATCTCGGGCTCGAGAAGGATGTACCGGAGGGTCGCCCTGAAGAAGGTCCTGAGCTTGGCCGGGTTGTGGCCCACCCACGCGTTGGAGGACATCACTACCGGTACACACGAGAACGACGAGAGGCCGCCTGACAGCTGCGTACGGGGTTTTGCTGAGGGTCACCCTCTGTCGTTCTACAGCCGGGAGGCGGCATAACAGGTCGTCCGAGTTTTCGGACAGGACGGGGTCAACGCGGCCAGGAATGCTGTGTTCAGTCGAATTTCTTGGGCACCCCGAGAGGGGTGGGCACGACCTTGGGCTTGTTGTAGAGCCGCCGCAACAACTCCTTCGAATTGGCCGGCCAGCGGTAGTAGGTCCACGCTCGCAGGACCTGGGGGATCGCTTCATCTCCGATGCCGTCTAGTAGGATCGGGATGATTTTTTCGTTGCTTGCGTCGGCGTCGTAGATGTCCTGCACGGTCAGATGCGACTCCCATTTGACACCCCGTCCGGCACCGGTCGGAACCTCCCCCTCGGCCTTCTTGCGGTAGGCTTCACTGGCAACAACGAGCACAAACTGCGCAGCTTTGAGCTCGTCAGCCATCCAGCGGGCCCAGCCCTGCGAGGGCGCGGTCACGTACTGATCGACGATCGCTTCGACGCCATCGCTTCGCAGGGCCTCGGTCAGCTCAAGTACGCGCTGCTTGTGCTCGTCGGAGTCTTGGCTGTAGCTGATGAACACTCGTGGCATCGCGCGATCATAGCTTGGTCCAAGGCGCCAGCGATACTCGATTGCAGCCGCGTCCAGGTTCCTGGCAGACGCCGTTTCGACTCCCCTGAGCCCTCAGCCGTGGTTGCCCGTCGTTGGCGACGAGGCAGCCACCGGCGAGGGCAGCGAGGGGGGACGACGGACGCTGCAGGCTGGCCGACGCCGACGCCCGTGATTGGACGACGCGCTGACAGATCGCTTCGTCTACCGCGCTGAGAGTCGGCATCACCGCGCGCGTCACGTGGGGGACGAAACCGGGTACGCTCGGGCATCGTCAACGAAGGGCACCCAACCCTTGGTGCGTGACAGTTCGACTGAGAGTCTGCCCTGGACCTCCCTGCGCACACATGAATGCTGCCCCTGCGAAGCGCACCTCGCAGGTGAGCGCGATCGGTAGAGTTCACTTTTCGGGAGGTTCACGACGATAGCAAAGGAGCACTCATGGACCCCCTTCACAAAAATTGCGCAGGTCTCGATGTTCACAAGCGGAACATCGTCGCATGCGTTCGGACCCAACGAGGAGCGAAGGTCAGCAACGAGGTCAAGACCTTCGGGACCAACACGGATGACCTCGTCGACCTGTTTGACTGGCTCGCATCACTCGAAGTCGAAGAGGTCGTGATGGAGTCGACCGGCGTCTACTGGAAGCCGGTCTGGAAGGTCTTGGAGTGCGGGTTCAAGCTTCACCTCGCCAACGCGCACGAGGTCAAGAACGTCCCTGGGCGCAAGACGGACGTCAAGGATGCGCAGTGGTTAGCCGAGTTGATGGCGCATGGCTTGCTTCGGCCAAGCTATGTACCTGACCTCGATCAACAAGAGCTCCGCGAGCTGACTCGGACAGCTCGCATGCTGGCGCGCGAGCGAGCACGCTACAAGCAACGGATCCAAAAGCACCTCGAGGCCTGCAACATCAAGCTCGGGAACGTGATCTCGAACGTGATGGGCAAATCTGGGCGACGGATCATCGAGGCACTGGCCGACGGGAAGATCATCGACCCGGCTGAGCTCGCAGACCTGTCCGAAGGGTCGATCTACGCCAACAAGTGGCTGGCGCTCGCCAAGTCGCTCAAGGGCACGTTACGCCCGCATGACCGGTTCATGTTGGCGTCCGAGCTGCGGATGTACGACGCGATGCAAAAGGAACTCGACCAGATCCGGGCTCGAATCGAAGAGGTCCTTCCGCGCCCTTTTGACGAAGCAGTCGAGTGGCTGGTTGCGATCCCTGGCTTCAGTCGGGAGACCGCGACCGAAGTGCTCGCGCAGATCGGAACGGACATGAGTCATTTCCCGAGCGCGGATCATCTGGTCTCGTGGGCCTGTCTTTGTCCGAAGGCAGACTCGACCGCCGGAAAGGCCCGAAGTACGAGGACCCGGAAGGGCTCGAGCTGGCTCAAGCCGATACTCATCCAGACGGCCTGGTCGGCGGTGAGGACGAAGAACAGCAGGCTGTGCCGCTACTTCAACGGCATCAAGCGTCGGCGCGGGCCGAAGAAGGCGATCGTGGCAACGGCGGCCAAGCTCTTGCGCATCATCTACGCGCTCCTGCGCGATGGCGTGATCTACGAAGAACGCGTGGCGAGCGAAGACATCAAGGAGCAAGAGCGTCGGCAGCGGCGACAGCTTCTGCGACTACACCGTCAAGCCAAGGCGCTCGGCTATAGCTTGAGTCCTGCGGTCATTTGACGAGCGCTCCTCACGCCCGACCGCTGACTTTCTGCGAGAGACTGGTTTCTCGGTAGGGAGAGACTTAGCAGGCGAGCTCATCACCGAGGGGAGACCCCGCACCCCCGAAGCGTTCGGTCCCGCCACGACTTTTTTGCGACTCGCCCCCAGGCAGGCCTTCACGCCCCCCTAGCACCCCAAACCGATCCCCTCAGACCGCGCGGGTAAAATTTCGCCCATGTCACACAAGACCTCGCTCGCGCTCACGGCCGCGGCGCTCACGACCGCGGCGCTGGGCTACCTCCTCACCCCGGGGTCGGCCTCAGCCCAGTACCGCGACCTCTGCGACAGCACCCGCGTCTGCGAGTACACCGGCCCCAACGCTCCGGTCCTCGATGCCGACGTCTGCCTCGACGGCGCGGGCCAAGTCCGGCTCAAAGGCCCGTCACCCTGCTCCACGGGAGAGGTGGCCTTCCACACCCGCTACGGCGAGGTCCTCGACCCTGTCCAGCAGCTCGTGGTCGCGTACATCCCCCTCGAGAGCGCGTGCTCGATCGCGGGCTTGTGCGTCCCCGGAGAGTACTCGGAGGGCTCGACCACGGCCCAGGGGATCTGCTGCATCGGCGAGGTCTGCTGGCCGGGCTTCGACTGCGGCGGGACGCTGGTGTGGTGCGAGGACGGGGTGTGCAACGAGGACGGGACGGTGACCTGCTTCGAGGGGACGGCCTTCCCTTATTAGGATCGCGCTCTGCCAGGCGGCGCGGTCGGGAGTCAGAGCTTCCCGGCGAGCTCCTTGATCTTCTCGTCGGCCGTGTCCTCGAGCGTCTCGTCGTCGAGGTCTTCGGCGGCGCGAAAGACCATCATCCACACGTCGAGCGCTTCGTGGGTCAGTCCGTCATCCTCGAAGCGCTCCGCCACCATCTGCGCCTCATCGACAAACTCGCGCAGTCGCCCCGCCCGTCGCAAGACCGGCCGAGCGTTGTCGAGCGCCTGCCGGGCGCGGTTGTGGTCGCGCGCTTCGAGGGCGTCGCGGATCTCCGTGATGGCGGCGACGGGCTCAGGGTCGGGTTCAGGCTCGGGGAGGACGACGCTCGGCAGCACGAGCCCGGGCTGCGTCACGAGCCTCGACCCCATCGCCAGCCCGAGCAGCCCCACGCACACACCCCCAGCCACCCACGGCCACCGCGGCGCTGGCCGAACCGCCTCCTCCAGCGCCTCGAGCAGCACCGTCATCGTCGGCCACCGCTCCCCAGGCAACGGCGCCATCCCACGCTCCAACACCGCCCGCACCCGCCGCCCGATCCCCTGCCCACCCCGCGGAGCCCTCGACAGCTCGAGCACCCGCGCGTCCACGTCGCTTTGCTCCCCAAAGGGCCGCTCCCCCGAGAGCGCCTCCCACAGCGCGACACAAAACGCGAACTGGTCGCTCGCCGGACTCCCCAGCTTCCCGAGCAGCCGCTCCCGCGCCATGTACAGCAGCGTCCCGCCGACGGCCTCGGGGCTCCCACTCCCCGGGGTGAGCCCGTCGAGGGACTCCGCGTTCCGAGCCAGGCCAAAGTCGATCACCACGGCGTGCCCGTCCTCGTCGAGGCGCACGTTCGTGGGCTTGAAGTCCTGATGCACCAACCCCCGCCGGTGCGCCGCGTCGAGCCCGGCCCCCGCCTCGAGATAGCGCGCGAGGATCTCCCGCTTGCTCTTGCCCTCGCACCACTGCGCTAGGGTGGGCCCGCGCAGGATCTCGAGCACGAGCCAGCGGCAGTCATCGGCCTGCCCGTGGTCGAAGATCGTGACCACGTTGGGGTGGCTCAGCGCCGCGAGCATCTTGCCCTCGCGGTCGGCCACCTCCGGGTCGCCGCGCGGCATGACCTTGAGCGCGACCTCGCGGCCGAGCTGGTTGTCCTCGGCGAGGTAGACGACGCCGAAGGCCCCCGAACCCAACCGCTCGATCAGCTTGAAGCGCCCGCCGTCGACGTAGGCTTAGAGCGGGTCCTTGCAGTGCGGCTCTGGTGCGGAAACACCCGAAGAACGGTGTGGTAGGGCACGGCCTGAGTCGCGCGCCAATCCCCGGAGCGAGGGCCGGGGAATTGCTATCATGGCTAGATGCCGGACCCGGAGAAATCCGCACCGCCGCTAGCGAGGACGCTTTCGATGGAGTCCGGCGCAACCGAGACCTTCGACGACACGGCGCCCCGGCGCTTTGGTAGGAGACCCAGCCCCCGCGAGCGAATCGGCGACTACGTCATCGAGCGGCCTTTGGGCGCCGGTGGCATGGGAGAGGTCTACGCGGCGAGACCGAGCGACGGTGGGCCATGCGTCGCGCTCAAGACCTTGGCGCGCGCATCTGCGAGCCACCTGTACCGGTTCAAGCGCGAGTTCCGGGCGCTCTGCGATGTCCACCACCCCAACTTGATCGAGCTGCTCGAGCTGTACATCGTCGACGGCGAGCGCCCCTTTTTCACAATGGAGCTGATCGCGGGCGAGCCCTTCGTTCACTGGGTCCGTCGGGGCACCCCCACGGGCGAGCACCCGCCTCTGGAGCGCCTACTCGAGGCCTTCCGCCAGCTCGCAGCGGGCCTAGGGGTGCTCCACGCCCGAAACTGCATTCACCGAGACCTCAAGCCGTCGAACATCCTCGTCACCAGGCAGGGCCGTGTCGTGCTCTTGGACTTCGGGCTCGTCTCCGAACTCGAGGACCCAGACCAGGGCATGACCCACTCGGGGAACATCCTCGGGACCCCGGCCTACATGGCGCCCGAGCAGGCCCGTGGAGGGCGCGCGGACGCGGCCGCCGACCTCTACGCCGTCGGGGTCATCTTGTTCGAGTGCTTGACCGGCCACCGGCCACATGTCGGAAACTTCCTCGAGCTGCTCGCGCGCAAACACGAGCCGCTTCTCCCCTGCCCCGAGCTCGACCGTGTCCCCGAGCCGCTGCGCGACTTGTGCGTCGAGCTGCTCGCGCGCGAGCCTGACGAGCGCCCCGATGTCGAGGAGCTGAGCGTGCGCCTCGACGGCCTCGCTAGCGAGGAGCGGCGGCGTGTCCACGTGCCGGGCTCCCCTGCAGAGCTCGTCGGCCGCGCGCGGGAGCTCGCTCAGCTGCGCGCCCTGTTCAACACCACCCAAGGGCGCGCGCGACCGGTCGTCGTCCACGTGCGCGGCCCGAGCGGACAGGGCAAGTCCGAGCTCCTGCGCCACTTCCGAGGGTGGCTGCGTGGGCGGGGCAGCCTCGTCCTTCAAGGTCGCTGCCGCGAGCACGAGGCCATCCCCTACAAGGGGGTCGACGAGGTCATCGACGGGCTCTCGGTCTACCTGCACAAGCTGCTTCCCCAGGAACGCGAGGCGCTGCGCCCTCGGGGGGCGAGCACTCTCGCTCAGGCCTTCCCCGTGCTCGAGGACATGTGGCCCAGCGCTCAGCATCCCGAGCTCAGCGCGCGAGAGCTCCGCGCCGAGTCCCGCGCAGAGCTGTCCGCCCTGCTCGCCAAGCTCACCCATGAGACCGACCTGGTCATCCAGATCGATGACTTCCAGTGGACGGACATCGACAGCATCGAGCTCCTCGAGGCTGTCTTGCGCTCCCCGCCCGCAGGCCTCACCCTCATCCTCGCGCTGCGCAGCGACGCGGGGCAGCCCACCATCCGCGAGCGGCTCGAGGGCAGCGAGCTCCTCGGGCGGACGGACCTCGATATCGAACTGCGGCCCTTGTCGACGTCCAGCGCTCAGCGCTTGACCCGGCTCCTAGCTCAGCAGCAGCACGGGCGCGAGCTCGACGCCCTGACGACCGAGCGCATCGCGCTGCGCTCGGCGGGCAACCCCTTTTTCATCATCCAGCTCGTCCAGGCGCTCTCAAACGTCAGCGCTGCGGACTCGGATCTCGACGCCTTCATCCGGACCCGCCTCGACCTACTCCCCGAGGGTCAGCGAGCCTTGCTCGAGCTCATCGCCCTCGCGGGCGGCCCCCTCGCTGGCGCCCTCGCCCTCGAGCTGTGTCCGGAGGCGTCGACGGGCGCGGCGAGCCAGCTCCAAGACAGCGCACTGATCGTCCGCAACGAGGGCCGCCAGGGCGTGTGGCTCGAGACCGCGCACGATCGCGTCCGGGAGGTCACGATCGCCGCCCTCAGCCCAGAGCGACGAGCGGTCCTTCACCACGCGCTGGGGGAGGGCCTGCTCGCTCGCCACGAGCGCACCCGCGACGACGGGCTGCTGTTCCGGGCGCTCGATCAGTTCCATGCCAGCGCCGCAGCGCCGAGCTGCCTGGAGGAGCGGCTGCGGCTCGCACGCTACAGCTGCTTGGCGGGAGAGCGAGCCATGGCGCAGTCCTCCCACGCCCTGGCCGAGACCTACTTCGCGCGCGCACAAGCCCTTGCCGCCCCGTTCATGGACGACGCTCGGTGCGGGGGCGAGCACTATGCGCTGTGCCTGGCCATCACCTTCGGCTGGGCCCGGGTCACAGACGACCCCTGCGTCGAAGACCGACTCTACGACGACCTGCTCGCCTGGACCTTGACCCCGGCGGACTACGAGAATGTCGCGGTCGAGCGGTTGTTCAGGCTGTTCTTCAACAGCCGCAACGAGCAGGTCGTGGCCCTAGGCGGCGCGGAGCTCCAGCGGCTCGGGCTTCGTCTGCCCGAGCACGTGTCGAGCCTAGCCGCGCTGTGGCGCTTCGTCCGAGGCGCCCGGGCGCTCTCGCGGCTTCGAGATCGCCCGCTCGTCGAGCTCCAGATCGTCGCCGAGCCCCGCCAGCGCACCCTCATGAGCATGCTGCCCCCGATCTACCTCTCCCTCGCCAACCTCCGGCAAGGCAAACGAGCGCGTTGGTTGATCGGCCGGCACGCCAGGATGATCGCTCGCCGCGGCCGCCACGAGGGCTTCTCCTTCGGCATTGGACTGACCAGCATCGGCTTGGCGATCGTGGGTAGGGCATCCGCCTCCCAGGAGCTGTGGGCGCAGATGTGCGAGTTCGCCGAGGGCGAGGACACGCTATCGATGCGCGATCGCGCAGCCATCAACATCTTCTCGTTGTTCTTCGAGCCGCGCGACCGGTCCTTCAAGGACTGCCTGCGGCAGGTCCAGCCCCGCTTCGATCGCTGCTGCGATCTCGGCCTACACGGGACCGCAGCGCAATTCGTGAGCATCGGATCCATGCTGCACTTCGAGGCCGGGACGCCCCTCGACGAAGTGCCCCCGCGAATCCGGGAACTCGAGACCCGTGCTCGCCTCGAGCCCCACCCCGACAACGAGCGAGCGGTCCGGGGGACGCACTGGCTCATCGACCGCCTCCGCACCGGCTCCTCCGACGCCCCCGCCCCCGAACTGGACGCCTTCGCCTCGGCCTTCTTCCACGACACCATAGCGACCCGTCTGGTCTGGCTGCACGTGCTCTACCGAGACTACGCGGCCGCGTGGCCCGTGGCCCAGGCGATGTCACGGGACTACGAGCGCAGCCTCTACGGCTACTGGGCGACGACCGTATTCGCCACGGCAGCCAGCGTGCTCCTCGCTGAGCGCGCGCGGAGTAGCTCGCGGCAAACACGGCGGCGAGACCTCCGGGCGCTGCACCGCCACCGGGCCGTGCTGGAGCGGTGGACTCGCTTCTACCGGGCCGAGAGCTACGCGCCCATGCTCACTCTCGTGGACGCCGAGCTGGCTAGTTTGGGCGGCCGCCCTGGGGACGCGCTGGATCTCTACATGCGAGCGAGCGAGGGGGCGAGTGAACAGCAGCTCCAGTGGCTGGCCGGGCTCGCCTCGCAGCGGCTCGCCACGCAGGCCCAACGCGCCGGGCACAAGCTCTTCGTCGACACGGCCCTCGAGCAGTGCCTCGCCCACTACCGGGCTTGGGGCGCACAGGACCTCGCCGCCGCACAGCTACGCGCTCCGCTCAGCTGCTGATGCTGTTAGGCATGCGCGAGGGCAGCTGGAGCTGGTAGGGGTAGGGCCGGTGGAGGTTGCGCTCGTGGATCGTGCGCTCGATCTGCGCGAGCTCGTAGCGGAACTCGCCGACGAGCGCCCGCGCGGCTGGGTCGAGGAAGTAGGGCTTCCTCGGGTTGGGGCTGTACACGCCGAAGGTGTCGTACTGGATCGCGCTCAGGATGTAGAGGAAGGACAGCTGATACAGCGCGATGTCCAGAGGGGGCATCCACTCCAAGGGGTCCTCGACCACCTCGCTCGCGGTGGGTGGGGCCTTGTAGGCCGTGCCCGAGACGCTGGGGATGAAGGACATCAGCGGGTACTGAGCGTAGTTGACCGAGGCGTGCAGCGGCCCGGCGATGTAGATCATCATCGCGACCACGCGGGTGAGGTACTCCCGGGTCGTGATCACGGCGACCTCACGCCCGTCCCGCTCCATCCTTTGTAGCCCGTCCATTCCCTTGACCGCCGCGCAGTCCGACGCGCTCAGCTCGTTTACCCAAGCTTGGATCTCGGCATCGGCGACGACCTCGGCGTCCGAGGTGTAGTAGAGCTCGATGTAGCCGCGCACGAACTTCACCAGCGCGGCCCAGATCAGCGAGGTGTCGTCCCGGAACGGGAACTGGGGAAGAGCGTCATCGCCCACCCCACGGCGAACGAACAAGCTCTGTGGCGTCTGCTCGTCGAAGCGCCAGTCCTCGCTCGCCCCCCGAATCAAGTCCATGCTGCCCTTCCAGCTAGGCGATAGCACGACCGGAATCGTCCCCCCGGGGATGATCAAGCTGCTCATCGCGGCCTCGTTGATAGCCAGCGTGAACTGGAAGTGAGGCTGCAAGAGCACAAAGATCGGGTGGACGCTCGGCAGCCGCCGGTGAGTCGCCACGATCATCGGCTCGATCACCAGGTGGGTCTTGGTGAGGTGGGCGATGGTCTCGTGCTCGACCCCGCACGCGTTTTGGACAAAGTACTTGGCCACGGCCCACTTGGTGCCGTCTGCGGGGGTGAAGATGGGGGTGCGCTCGGGGTGGTGCTCTTGGCCGAGTTGAATGGCGACGGGCTGCATGGCGCCGTCGGAGTGCTCGTTGACCGGGGGGTAGCCCGGGGGCGGGCTCGGGTTCCAGTAGAACAACGCGAGCGGAGCGCTGAGGTAGCGCTGGCGCCCGAACAGCTCACCGGCCTCGATGCCCGCGAACATGCTGTAGTCGCAGACGTACAGGCGCTTCGCGGACACGGCCTGCTCCAGCGTGAGGCTGGGGTCGCCGACGCTGTGCTGGAGCTGCTCGTCCGAGATCGGCATCTTGGCGAGGAGCTCCCCAAGTTCGACCCCGCCGCGCTCGGGTTCAGCGGCGGACTTGACCCCCATGAGCCGGGTCGTGTTGTAGCCAGCGATCTGCTCGTAGCCAAAGTACCAGTCCTGTTCCCAGGGTTGCTCGTCCGTGCCGAGCTGCATCCAGTCTCGCGGCGGAATCGACAGGCTCAGTGGCTGCGGGAGCGTCTGGAATAGCTTGGCGAAGTCCGCTGTCGAGCTCGCCGTCAGCAGGTGGCGCGCGCTGTGGACGAGGGTGTCGCGTAGCGGGTACTCGAGTAGCGCCGTGGGCCCCGAGCGCCGGTAGGCTGCGAAGGACTGCTCGAGTCCTGCGAGGATGGTAACCAAGTCGTTGGGCAGCTCGAGCACCTCGAGCAAGGACTCGAGGCCTTCGACGCTGGCCTCGTCGAGCTCGAGCCTCGACTCGTCCTCCGCGCTCTGGACCGCCCGGCGCAGGGCCTTGACCCCGTCCCAAAGCAGCTTCTTGGCTTGGCCCTCGAGCTCCTCGCCGAGCAGGGTCTTCATGACCGCGAGGTAGTTCTCCGCGACAGCCTCGACGGCGGCCCCAAACTTGACGACGTACTCCTCGTTGAAGCCCTGCCCCGGGGGAACCTTCGCCGCTAGCGAGACGGGTCTGAGGTAGCTGAAGGTGTAGTTGTAGGCGGTCCGCGCGAGCTCGCATTCGAACGCGCGCGCGCGCGCCTGCTCGGGGGACAGGTCGAGGGGGATCGAGGGGAGGGTCTCAGTCTTGATTTTGGTCATGGGACGCTTGTCGCTAGAGTTGTGGACGACCGACGATGAGGTCGTAAATGCCTGCTGCCCGCGCTCCCAGCTTTGAGGCGTAGAAGGTCCGCGAGAGCCCGCGAAAAAAGCGCTGAGCCTCAGGGCCGTAGGGCATCCACAGCGAGGCCGAGCTGCCAGGGCTCGTCATCACGCTCTTGGTCGCCACGTAGTGGAAGAACACCTGCTCACCCTGAGCCCGACCCACCCCCGAGTCGCCGTCACCGCCAAAGGGCAAGGTCGCGCAGCCACCGATCTGCATGGCGTTGTTGATCATCACCGAGCCCGCGCGCAGCCGACGGGCGAGGGCCTCACCCGCCGCGGTGTCTCGCGTCCACACGCTCGCGCCGAGGCCATAGCGGGAGTCGTTGGCGAGGGCGACGGCCTCGTCGTCGTCGCTGACGCTCATGATCGCAATGAAGGGCCCGAAGGTTTCCTCGCGCATCATCAACATCTCGTGGGTCATCCCGGTGAGCAGCGTCGGGGGCCAGTACAGCCCGCCGCCTCGGCGGACGACCTCCCCCCCACAATGCACCTTCGCGCCCTTGGCCAGGGCGTCGGCGGTGTGCTCCTCGTATACCTCGAGCTGCGGCGGCCAGATGAACGGCCCGAGCTCGTAGTCGTCGCCCGAGGCCTCGAAGGCTAAGCGCAGGCGGGGGATGAGCCGCTGGAGCTCCACGAGCAGCGGGTCGATGAGCTCGTGGGGGACATAGATGCGCTCGACCCCGTTGCACACTTGGCCGGCGTTGTAACAGGTGCTGTTGATCAGCCCCCGGGCCGTGAGCGGGATGTCTGCGTCGCGCCGTACGATCGCGGCGTCGTTGCCCCCGAGCTCCAGCAAGACCGGAGTCAAGGTCTCGGCCGCTTGCCGCATGATCTGCTTGCCCGTCGCGGTCGAGCCGACAAAGCAGATGGTGTCCGCCGCGTCGACCAGGGCCTTGCCCGTCTCCGCGTAGCCATGGACGACCTGCACGAGGTCTTTGGGGAGCCCAGCTTCTGCGAACAGCCGTACGATCAGCTCGCCGATGAGCGGGTTAGCCTGCGATGGTTTTTGGACGACGGCGTTGCCCGCCGCGAGCGCGGGGATCATGTGTTTGACGCCCAGCTCGAACGGGAAATTCCACGGCAGAATGAAGCCCGCCACACCGAGGGGCTCGTGGTGGATCACCGCGCGAGCGCCCAAAAAGAAGGTCGGGCTGACCTTTTGCCCTCGCGCGAGGCGCTTGGCTAGGTCCGTGTGCAGCTCGATGGTCGCGCAGATCGGGGCGAGCAAGCCCATGGACTCGATGGCCGGCTTCCCGTTCTCCTCCGAGACGCGCGCGGCGATCTCGTCCGCCCGCGCGAGCAGGACTTCGCGAAAGCGTAGGAGTCTTGCGTTGCGCTCCTCGACATCCAGGCCGGCCCACTCGACCTGGGCAAGCCTCGCCCGTGCGACCGTGGCAGCGACATCTTCAGGCGCCGCAACCGGGACCTCGCCCAGCCGCGCGCCCGTTTTGGGGCTGAACGAAACGAGCGAGCTCGGCTTGGGAGGCACACGCGGCGTCTGCACACGATGACGCTAGCGGCCCGCGCCCACTGCGCGCAACCCCAGTGCCAGAGCCCCGCAAAGCTGGCCGCAGGCTGCTCCTAAGCACGAGCCGGCCCACCGGCTCAGCGTGTTCGAGCGGCTGATTGATGTTCCTGACCACGTTGCTCGCAGGCCTCGTAGTGAGCGCGTCCGAGGGCGCCGCACCTGCGGGACCCTGCTCGCGCTACCGGTCCAGGGCCTCGCCCCGCTCGCGGTGGACTCACCGCGGCCTAGGCCTTCATCTGTTGGCCGCATGATAGGTCCGTGCTGATTGTTTCGCTCAATCCTGGTCTGGGTCGTCAGCCCGGCGGCTGAGCTCGTCGAACAACAGCCGAAGTATCCCGGTCACAAACTCCAGATCGCGCGTGCAGCGGGAAAGAACGAGGTCGATCAGTTCCTGAGCCTCGTCTCTCGCCCCCGTCTCGAAGCTCATGAACAGGGTGCTCGCCATGAGGTCGAGCCCTGCGCACAGCTTGGTCACTGTGTCGAGGCTCGGTGCGGAAGGTGTCAATGAAAATGAGACAGCTTCGGGTTGGGTTTAGTGTCCCGCTGCGGGACTCGCGTGGGTGTCGATGGTCTTGTTCGAGGGCTGGTTGATCCAGATCTCGGTCGGCAGCGAGGGCGGTGTTGGGGGTCCGTTTGGGAAGCGCTCGGGATGCGCTGCGAATGCGGCGGCGAGCGCTCGGGCACGGGCCTCCTGCCGCTCCTCAGCGAGGCCATGGTGGATGTCGTGGGGGGTCATCAGCCCCAGGCCGCTGTGGAGATGTTCGTGGTTGTACCAGCTGAAGAAGTCGCGGCAGTGGCTCTCGGCAGCGGCGAGGTCATCGAAGCGCCCGGGGTACTCGGGTCGGTACTTCAGCGTCTTGAAGTGGGACTCGGAGAAGGGGTTGTCGTTCGAGACCCGTGGCCTCGAGAAGCTCTTGGTCACGCCTAGGTCGGCGCAGGTCTGCGCGAAGGTCTTGGAGGTCATCGGCGAGCCGCGATCTTGGTGCAGCGTGAGCACCTTCGGCTCGATCTCCTGCCGAGCGCAGGTCTCGGTGATGAGCCGCTGCGCTAGACCTGCCGACTCGGCCTCGGCGATGAGCCAGCCGACGACGTAGCGACTGAAGAGGTCGAGGACGACGTAGAGGTAGAAGTAGGTCCACTTGCGCGGGCCGAGCAGCTTGGTGATGTCCCAGGTCCACACCTGGTTTGGCGCCCTCGCGCACAGCCGCGGGGTGGCGTTGGGGGGATGCACGCGCTGGTTCCTGCGTTCGCGGACTTCGTCGTTGTCGGTCAAGATCCGGTACATGGTGCGGACCGAGCACAGGTGCTTGCCTTCGTCGAGCAGCCGCCCGTAGACCTCAGCAGGGGCTTGGTCGACGAAGCGTTGTTCGTGGAGGGTATCGAGCACCGCCTGGCGCTCTTGTCCCGACAGCGCGCGCGAGGGCTTCGGGCGCGGCCGCTTGGGTCCGTGGAGCTCCCCGTAGCGCTTGCGGTAGTAGGTCGCACGAGACAGGCCGAGAGCGGCGCATGTCGACTCGACGCCGAGCTCGGGGGCGACCCGGTTGACGATGTCGATCATGGCTCCTCGTCCTTGCCGAGTTCCTCGAGCATCGATGCCAATTTTTTTTGGACCTCGACGAGGGCCTCGGCGCGCTCACGGCGGGCGCGCTCCTTGGCGAGCTGCTTCTCGAGCTCGGCGATCTTTTGATCGCGGGGGTCGGTCTTCGACTTGGGCCCGCGCTTTTTCGGCTCGAGGGCCGCGAGTTCACCGAGCTCGCGGGCTTGCCTCCAGCTCGACAGGTGTGACGAGTACAAGCCCTCACGACGCAGCAGCGCGCTGACCTCACCAGGCTTGGTGCAGGCATCGGCTTGCGCGAGGATCCTGCGCTTGTACTTGGCCGTGAAGCGCCGCCGCTTTGGTTTTGCCACCACCTGTACTTCGGGCTGAGTCTGGCGTGGTTTGGTTGTCTGAGTCATCAGCTGGCTGGTTCTCGCCCTCTACACTAATCTCGGGGGCTTCGCTGTCTCACCCTTGTTGGCACAGAGGGGTGAGAAGCCGCCGTGCTCGAGGCGTCGGATCGTGTCAGCGGAGAGCCCTGAGCGTTCCGCGAGCGCCTCTTGTGTCAGACCTCGCGCCTTACGCAGGCTTCGGACATGACGGCCAAAACGTGCCTGGGTTTGCTTCATCCGGACGCTCAGTGCGAAGTCTCGTTTTTTGAGAGTCGACGGTAGCGGGTCGAGCTCGTTCGCCCCGTACGCTCGACGACACCTGCGTCGATCAAGCGAGCGAGGGACGCCTGGAGCTTCCAACGTGTACCGCCAACGCGCTCGCGCAGGTAGCCCGCGGAGACCCAGCCAGGACCCGCCGTCGATGCTTCGTGCAGGACCTCTCGGACAAACTCGTCAAAAAGTTCGCCAGACGACTGTTGGGCGGCCTCGAGCCGCTCTCGGTCTCGATCGGTGGTGAGGGGGCCGCGTACGATGACTGTGACCTCCGTGGACAGGAGCTCCTCAATCCGCAGATCACGAAGCAACGCTGCGCGAGGCCCATCACCCTCAATGAGCCGCAACAGCTCGCTCAGTCTCCAGTGTGGGTGGTCGCGGAGGACGGCGAGGAGGATGTGACGTTCCGTCTTGGCGAGTAGTGGTGCGAGCTGCAGGGTCGGCATTGGGTCTACCGCTCGGTGCTGGGGTCATCTCCCAGCCCCTGCGCGGCGCCCATGGAACGTTCGCCCGGGAGCCGACCTTTTTTGAGCACGCCGGCTCGACAACATCTAAAGCCGGTCAGAACGACGTACAGAGCCACTCTGGGCCCACGAGTAGGATCCAGGGATGACCAAAAAATCCACCATCATCCTGCCCGTGCTGTTCGGCTTCGCGCTGTCCTCGGCGCCCCGCCCAGCCCTCGCGGACTACCGCGACCTGTGCGACAGCGCGCCGGTCTGCGAGTACACGGGACCAGACGCGCCCGTGCTCGACGCAGACGTGTGCCTCGACGCCACCGGGCAAGTCCATCTCAAGGGATCCGTGCCCTGTGCGGCGGGAGCGGTGCCCTTTCACGTGCGCTACGGCGAGGTCTACGATCCCATCGCGCAGCTGGTCGTCGCCTACACCCCCCTCGCCGACGCCTGCGCCCAACCTGGGATGTGCGAGCCGATGCTCGATGGGCCCGTTCCTCCGACCAACGCCGAAGCGATCTGCTGCGTTGGGGCGATCTGTTGGCCTGGCTCCGACTGCGGCGGGACCTTGTTTTGGTGCGAGGACGGTGTCAGCAACGAGGACGGCACCGTCACCTGCTTCGATGCCTCCGATCCCCTCGATTGACGAACTCAGGGCTGGTTCGTGAGTCGCTCGAACTGGCTCTGGGCGTGGGAAAGAGATTGCTCGTCCTTGAGGTCCTGACAGAACCGGATCGCCACATGCAGGGCGTAGATGGCCACATCCCGCTCGCCCTGCTCCTCGAGCTTGGGCGCGACCTCCATCGCTAGATCACGAAAGTCCGCTCGCCGACCTTCCCGCTTCGCGGCGGTGTAGCCCGAGCGCAGACCCTGAAGGACAGCATCGCCGTCGTGCTTGGCGACCCCTTTGCGGATCTCCCGGATGGCCTCGTCTGTATCACTGACCGGGTCCTCGTGGATCTGAAATTCAGGCGCGGATGTCACCGCCGCGCCCAGCCCCCCGACCAGGAGCGCGAGCACCAGCGCCGAGCCTGCCCACAAACCCAGCCGCGGCCTCTCGGCTCCTCGGAGCGCCTCGAGCAGCCTCGCCATCGTCGGCCAGCGATCCCCCGGCAGCGACGCCAGCCCGCGCTCGAGCGGCGCTCGCAGCCGGCGTGGGACCCTCCGTCGCCCTCGGGGCGGCCCCGCCAAGGCGGCGAGCTGTTCGTCGAGCTCAGGGGCGAGCCCAAAGGGGTGGACCCCCGCCAGCGCCTCCCACAACGCCACGCAAAAAGCGAACTGGTCGCTCCGCTCATCCCCAGCCGCGCCCATGAGCCGCTCTCGGGGCATGTACTCGAGCGTCCCCGAGCCGATCAGCGCCTCGTGCTCCCCCGCCTCGGCCCGCAGCGACTCCAGCCCGCGCGCGAGCCCGAAGTCCGTGACCACGGCCCGCCCCTCGGCGTGCAGCATGACGTTGCCCGGCTTGAAGTCTCGGTGCACCAGCCCGCGCCGGTGCGCCGCTTCCAGGCCCTCTCCTGCCTCGAGATAGCGCGCGAGCACCTCTTTGGCGGGTTTGCCCGTCGCCCATCCCCGGAGGGGGGGGCCGTCGAGGAGCTCGAGCACCAGCCACCGGCAGTCCTCGCGTCGACCATGATCGAAGATACTCACGACGTTGGGGTGATCGAGCGCCGCGAGGGCCTTCGCCTCGCGGTCTTCGACCTCGCGATCGCCCAGGGGCATGACCTTGACCGCCACCTTCCTGGCAAACTCGACGTCGAAGGCCTCGAAGACCGTCCCACCGCTCCCCGCTCCGATCCTCCGCTCCAGCCGATAGCGCCCACCGGCGAGCACCTCCTGGGAGAGTGTGTCGGCTCGAAGCCGGCGCCACAGCCTGGCGCGCTCGAACTCCTCCACCAATGAGAGCACCTCGGCTTCGCCCTCGAAAGCGAGCGCATCCTCGAGCTCTTGCACGTCTGCGCCCACACTGCGGGCGTACTCGCGCAGCCGCTCGGCGTCGGGAGCCGGCTCCCGGTCGTGTCGGTCGCCTTCCATGGGAAGTTGGACCATGGTAAACGACTGAGTACCCACCATGGATGACGAGGTCATCATCGCCCTGTTGCGAGGGGATCAGGCCGCCATGGAGGCCTTCTTTCGCCGTCACTACCGCTGGGCGCTTGGCTACGCTCGGCGACGCGGAGCAGGCGAAGACGCGGCGGACATCGTCCACGACGTCTTCGCTGACCTGTTTGAGCGCCCGCCCAACGGCCTGGGCAAGGTCGCAGATCGGGCCGTGCTCGCCGTGATGATCTCCGATCGGGTCAAGTGGGCGTGGCGGAAGGCGACCCGCGCCCGTAAGGTGCCCCTGCTCTCGGATTTGCTGGGGCCGGGGACGGACTTGAGCGCGCTCGCTCGGCGGCGCCGACTCGGACGCGAGGTCGTAGAAGCCATGGCCCGGTTGGGGACGACGCAGCGGCGGCTCCTCGAGCAGCGCTTCTTTGAGGATGTTCGGGCCGTGGATATCGCCGCGCAAACTGGGAGAACCGCGGCGGCTGTACGGGCGGCGGTGTTTCGCGCGCAGGCTTCGCTGCGCATGGAGCTCGGGCTCAAAGGCAGCTGAGCGAGCCGGGGGGTCAGGGCTCCGGCTTCGATTTTGTGGTCTTGGGTGGAGTGCCAGTGAGCACCACCGTCGCAACCGCGGCAGCCGTCGCAACACCGAGACCGACGCCCAGTCCCACGAGCGACCCCTGTGAACCCTCCCCCTGTGGAGCTTGCCGTTTGGGCTTGGGTGCTTCGGCGGCGAGCTTGCTGAGCCCAGCGAGCGGAGAGCCGCTCGCTCGTCGGGGCTTGCGGGGTGCTCGCGCGGGTCGACTCGACGGGGTGAGCAGCTCGTGCCCGATCCCTGGGCTTCCCCATAGTTGCTGGTTGACGTTCGACGCCTTCACTCCGGCGGCTGCGAGCGCGGAGCGATACTCAGGGTCGCTGACGCGCCGAAGATCGATGTGCATCCGCTTGGTGCTGGCCAACAATGCTTGTCGAGCGGCGAGGAAGCGTTTCGCCAGTCCGTTGGCTCGGAGCCTCCCGGAGGGTCGGTACAACGCCCCGGCGCCGGGCGGGATGTAGGCGACCTCGAGCGTATCGAGGAAGTACATCTGCATCTTCGCGGCGTCCCGGCAGTAGGGCGCGATGAGCTCTTCGAAGATCGACGCATGAAAAGGGATCTCAAACTCGGGCTCACGCGGCGACTCGATCAGGCTCGACGGCATCTCCACCAGTCGCCCACCGACGACGAGACCGTCATCCTTGCCGAACGCGGTCATGAGCGTGGCTAGGCGTGACAGGAGCCCGCGCCAGCCTGGACCGTGGTGCGCTTGCCACTGGCTGCGTGCGAAGCTCCAAAAGGCCTCGAAGCAGCTCTTCCACGCGTCATGAACGGCCTCGAAGTCCACGGTGAACAGCAGCGGTCCCGGCCGGACGATGCTCTCGAGCAAGTTGAGCAGCAGCTTGTTGAGCGAGGGGTAGAACGCGCCGACGTTCTCGCCGGGGGTGGTCGCGTTGAGCGGCGCCCCGCCGTAGGCCCAGCCCAGACCCTTGGTCGGCCAGACGGACTCGGCGTGCACGCACTGCCGGCAGTCCTTGGACCCGTCGAAGCTCTTGGGGCTCTGCCAGCACGGCTTGTCCACGCCCCGACAGCGCAGCGCGTAGCGGTCCACCGGCGTGCCGCGGACGGTCTGGTAGTAGCGGTGGGAGGCCTGCAACACGCGCAGGGTGGTCGTGGTCCCGGGCATGAAGCCGAAGGTCGAGCCGTCGCCGATGTCGAAGCGGTACTGGACCTCCCCCCGCGGCCCGCGGGCGCGGAGGGGGTCGCCCTGCTGCGCCGTGATGCCGGTCGAGCGGTACTGGACGTTCCACAGCTTGTCGTGGCGGTAGGCCGGCATGTAGAAGCTCGTGTAGTCTGCGTTCGAGGCCGCCACGAGGCCGCCGTCGGGGTAGACGAGCCCGCCGCCGCCCGAGCCCTTGCGGCGCATGGCCTCGAACACGCGGTTGACCTGCCAGGTGTCCGTGGCGGGGTCCTCGGCCTGCAAGGGCGGGAGGGCGACGTGCTTTTGCAGCTCCGACGCGCGGTGGGCTGCGAGCACGTCGGCGGCCCACACCGCAGCGGCGAGCACCTGCGCGACGGTCTGGGCGATGAGTGTGCTCTGCCCGGTGAGCTGCTGGAGCGCTTGCAGGCCCGAGTTCTTCAGCAGCTCCGGGATGAGCTCCTCGGGCATGAGCCCGCCCTGGTAGGCCGCGAACGCGAACTCAACGTTGGTGTAGACCTGCGCCAGCGACTGTTTGATCGGCGCCGCCGTGCTCGGGGTCAGGCCGATGCGCGTGCCGACCTCGAAGAGGCTGATCTTCGTCGCCGAGATCCAGTTGGACCAGTCAGCCTTGGCGAAGGTCTCGATGGCGAGCTCGTCGGTGATGCCCACGGCGGGCTCGAGCACGGCGTTGGCGAACACCGACTCGCCGGGCAGCTTGGACTCGAAGTGCAGCCAGTCCTCGCCGCGGGGGAAAATGCGCTCGGCCCGGTCGGTGACCGGATCGAGGAAGGTGGCGTCAGGACGCAAGAGCATGGCGGGGTCCTCTCAGGGCTCGAAGTTGCCCATGCGGTACATGGCTGCCCGGCTGAGGACGAAGCGCCCGGCGAGCTGCTGCTCCGGCGCGGCGATGCTCTTGTAGCGCTTGCTTCGGAAGATCCTCTCGCTGCCTTGCAGCGCGTCGATCGCCTCTTTCTCCGTGGTCTGCCCCGAGGCGTACTCCAGCAGCTCGACGAAGCTCTGCACGGCGGCCTTCTTGCCCTGGAACAGGGCCGAGAGCTGTGACTCGTCGAGGGTCATGCCGAGGTAGGCGAGGGCTTGCTGGGCGTACTCGAAGGCCTGGAAGGGCGTACTCGCGGCCTGGTTGACCCAGGTCTCGAACATCTGCTGCCCCGCGGGCACGACGCTGCCGAGGAAAGAGTCCAGGGCGTAGCGCCACCACTCGGTGCGCAGGGCCTGGCGCTGGGTCTCCTGCTCCTCGGCGAAGACCTTGACGCGGAACTCGACCTCGCCGGTGCGCTGATCGGCGAGGCTCTCGACGGCCTGGGCCTGGTAGTTGATCGCGCGCTCGAGGATGTCGCTCGCCTGGGAGATGAGGCTCGGGGACTCCTGGGCGATCTTGCGGTAGTTGTCGTCGGTCTGGTTGCGCTCTTGATCAGGCGATCGATCAGGGAGTCCTTGGCGGCGTCGATGCGCTTGTGCTCGTCGGCGAGCAGGGTCTGGTCCCATGCTGGGGGTGAGGGCGGGGTGCAGGCGGAGCTCGGCGCGGCCTCGGGAGCGGCCTCGCGTCGGGCCGAGCTGGCGCCGTCCTTCCCCTTCGCCGAGCCGGCGGGCTGGTTGGGGTCGTGGCGGGCTCCGCTCTCGAACAAGATGACGTCGCCGCTGTCGTAGCCGCGCAGCTGGAAGTCGCATCGCTTGTCCATGGCCCGGGCAAAGCGGCGGCTGAAGCTCCACATGCGCCCCGCGACGCCCTCGATCCACACAGCGCGCTCTGGCGGCGTGGCGCCCTCGATCTGGATCCAGTTGAAGTGGGTGTCGGGGAGCTCGAGCTTCTCCCAGGCGCTATCAGGGCCGGACTCGAGCATCTCGAAGTCGGCGGTGATCGGCACGATAGGCCGGTAGCTGGACGAGCCGGTGCGCCACAGCAGGCGCACGCGCCCGAGCTCGTTGTCGTAGCTGATCATCAGGCTCACCCACTCCGCGGGCGGAGCGACCACGGTCTGCTTCCTCATCGGCATCCAAACCTCCCTATGCGCTTGGGACTGTGAGTCGGAGATGGCGGTCGCGCAACCCAAAGGCGACGAAAAACTGAGATGAATTTGAGGCGCGGACTGAGCCGAAATAAAGCGAGCACTCCAGTCGGGCTGGAGAATGACTGAACATCCACTGGACTGGAGGGCGCGCTCGCGGCGTGGAACTAAAGTTGGACTGGAATAGAGGGCGCGGCCGGGCCGCAAACTGGACAATTCCTGAACTCTGACTCTACTGGAGTGCCCCAGGCACTTCAGAATGACTGAACTCGACCGCTGCGGACTGAGGCTTGACTGAGCTCAGTCAAGCCACAATGGGGAAGATGTTACCGGTCGAAGTGTGTATATCCACCGCAGTTCTATGGGTTGAGTGCATATCCAACCCCGAGCCCAGTTACCAAACACTCGGACCCGCGCTAATGTGGTTTTCGAAGCAGTCCCCGGATCGCTGCGCGCAGCGTTTGGGGACCCGTAGACCACCGAGAGAGACGCATCATGAGCATCAAGATCATCGGCTGGCTGACCGCGGGCGTCGCGCTGGCGACGGGCGTGGGCGCGCTGGTTTGGTACTTCAAGCGGCGCAAGGCCAAGGAAGGGCCGACGCCCAGCAAACCGCCGCGGGGCAGCGAGGAGGAGGACCCTCCTTTAGATCGCTACGAGGACGCGACGCCAGACAGCCAAAAGGACAACCCCGACCTGACGCGGCATCGGCCGGCCTTCGACTTCCTCGACCGCGAGAACCTGCCAGCCGAGCTCGTCGAGGCGATCGACGAGACCTTTGAGCGGGGCTGGCGTGTCGACGACGCGACGATCGAGAACCTCGAGCCAGACGAGGTGATCGTGTTCGCGGTGAAGAGCGAGCCCGTGGGGCCCTACGTGCGCACAGTGGAGGAGGTGATCTCCGCCCACGTCCTCGAGGTCGAGGAGCAGAGCGTACGCGCCCGGGTCATGGCGCCGACCAAGCACTCGGAGCACTTCGGCAACATCGCGGGCCACGGGCTGCGGCCGGGGACGATCGTCGACGTGCCGAAGTCGAAGATCTTGGTGGCTGCCGTCGAGAACCCAGGCGACGGCTACGGCGGACGCGGCGAGCCGGCGGCGGGCTTCAAGCCGACCTCGCACACCAAGCGGATCTACAAGATCCGGCCGAACACGCCCTACGATCTGAAGCTGCCCTACCGCACCGAGGAGCTCGACTGGTACGTCGATCCAAACACGGCGGGCATGGTCCATATCGGCGAGTACGGCCTGCTCGAGCAGATCATGTTCACCGAGGACAGCCCGCGCGGGAGCATCGTCGTGCGCTGCCTCGACAACGATCCCAATGTCGGCAAGGTGCTCGTCGGCCGCTGGGAGTTCGAGCTCGAAGCCTGACCTCGCCACAACTCGCGGCGCGACGCTCGAAGCCCGCGCTCCATTCCGATCCGCAGGCGTGCCGTTGACCTGTTGCCGCGGTTGGGTTCGGGCGTAGACTGGGCAGGCCAAGGTCGTGTCGTCCCCACACGAGGAGACACACACCATGACTGTACGACGCTCCCCACGAGGGAAGTGGATGGTCGACATCGTCTACACCCACACCAACGGCCAGGAGGTCCGCGTTCGGCGGGTCAGCCCTGTCCAGACCCGGCGCGGCGCCGAGTCCTACGAACGCAAGCTGCGGCAGGCGCTCGAGGCCGGCACCTACGGCGGGAAGAAAGCGAGCACGCCCAAGAAGAGCTCGACACGAGCGCGCAAGCAGCCGGCGCCCACCGGCACGCCCACGCTCGAGCAGTTCGCGGAGACCTACATCTCCGAGCACTGCCTCGTCGAGCAGCACCGTCCATCGAGCATCACCAACACACGCTCAGTCCTGTCCGCGCACATCCTCCCGATCCTCGGCGACGTCGCCATGGATGAGATCCGCTCCGTGCACTTCGGCGAGCTCAAGCGCGCCGTGGCTCGTGGCCGAGGAACTCGGGGCCGCAAGTCCAAGCCCGTCTCGGGCAAGACGATCAACAACGCGCTCGCCGTGCTCTCCCGCATGGTCCGCTTTTGGTACGAGCGCGAGGGCCTCATGCCCCCGCGCATCAAGGCGGGCCTGGTCCGCCTCGACGAACCCGAGGCGGACTACTACGAGCCCGAGGAGTTCGAGGCCCTGGTCGCCGGCGCGGCGAAGGCGGGCCTGCAGGAACTCGTGATCGTCTTGCTCATGGGCGACGCGGGCATGCGCCAGGGGGAGATCCGGGCGCTGCACTGGTCCGACATCCGCAAGCACCCCGAGCCGACGATCCGAGTGCAGCGCACGCGCTTCAAGGCCGACGAGTACGCGCCCAAGAGCAAGAAGGGTCGGAGCATCCCGCTCAGCCCGCGCTTGGTCGCGGCCCTCGAGGCGCTGCCCCGGCGGCGCGGGTGTCCGCACGTGATCCACGAGGCCGGCGAGCCGCTCACGCCCAAGCTGGTGCGGGGGCGGATCGTCCGCTGCGAGCGGGCGGCCGGGATGGCGGAAACGGGGCTGAGCCACAAGCTGCGGCACACCTTTGCGACCCGGCTGGTCGCTGCGGGGGTGCCGCTGCTCGTGATCAAGGAGCTGCTGGGTCACGCGGATCTGCGCACGACGCAGCGGTACCTGCACACGGTCAGCGGGGCGCGGTCGCAGGCGATCGCCGCGATCTCGGGGCCGGAGGAGGATCCTGATCCTGATCGGGATCCGCCGCCGGCACCTGGCCCGGGGTCCAGTGCGCGATCGGCGAGGCACCATGGCGGCACCGGCTTGAACTGAAAATTGAAAACGGGCAGCTAGAGAGGTCTAGCTACCCGCCTGGAAGCTCCGGCAACAGGACTCGAAACGCTGTTGTACGGAAAAATCGACAACCTCAAAAACGGCGGTTAGACGCGCTTTCCTGGCTCAGACGGGCTCTCAGCGGTAGCTGGGAGCCTGTCTGGCATTTCGACGTTTGAGTGGGTTTGAGTGGGTTTGAGTGGGTCTGAGCGGCAACTTTCTGGATGAAATCTGGATGAAATCTGGATGAGCCAAGCAGACGAGAGCGGCGATCTCAGAGCAAAAGCCCGTGGGCTGGCGGTCCGCAGCACCAAGGCCACAGGCGGTAACCAGGTGGATACACTATTGAGTCGCCTGAGCGACGAACGGCGGGCATTCGACGGCGCGGCTAGACAACTTCGATGACCCGTTGAGACCATTTTTCAGATGCGTCGAAGCGCGCTCATCTCAGCTTGGCCTGGACCCTTTGTCCTAGCGACCCTACTCGCGCTGGCCTGCGACAAGAAGAGCCCTGAGGGTGATGACGGGACCTCGAAGGCTGCTCTCGAGACCCCCAGCGACTCCGAGCCCGAAGCAGTCGTTCTCGATCCGGTCTTCGGCGGTGCGGAGCTCGACTTTGACGTGCCCAGTCTCATCGCGGACTCGCTGGACCTCAGACCCCCGCCCGAGCCCGCTCCAGTGGCTCCCAAGTCGGACGCCGCCGCCCGCGAGTTCGTGGACCGATGGTCTTCCCCCGAGGACATCTCCTCGAGACTCGGCGAGTCCCCCGCCCCAGAGACAGAAGACCTGATTGCCGCTCTCCTCGAGGGTGAGAGCGTCGAGGTCTCCTTCCCCCCAGAGGTGGCCAAGCTCGTCAACGAGCGGTCGGCGAAGTTCGAGTTCGATGGCTTTGACGAGGAGTCCCTGCGTTGGACGAGCAGCGGCGGAGACCTCGTGTACACATCGCGCCTGGGCAAAGAGCCCTTGGGGGCGCTGGTCGTTGGCGACCAACTCCTGGTCTTCGAAGCTAGCGCGACGACACACCAAACGACCTGGAAGGTCATCGGCCGTGACAGCCTTCGCCCCGAGGGCGATCCCGACGAACTTCACGACGTTCGCGCGCAGCCGGATATCCCCACGGAGGGCCTCCCAAACAAGCTCCGGGGCATGCGTAGCGCAGATCAGCTCAACGTCCTCATCGTGTTCACCGAGCTCGCCACGCCCTACGTCGAGGCGAAGGCGAGCGAGTCGACCTTGACGGCCTTCGCCCGACACACCAAGCACGATCTCCGCGATGCCATGGATGGTTTGCTCGAGGATGGGCAGGTCCAAGTCCGGGCAGTCAAGCTCGCCGGCGTCCGGGGCTCGTCCTATCTCGAGCAAGACAAGACGATGCACGAGATCCGCAAGGACCTGGTCCGCGCGGTGAGTTGGCAGGGTCTGGCGAATGACGACCCTGCCCTCTCGCTGGGCAAGGAACTCCACGCGTTGCGCCACGACCGGCGCAACAACTCCCCAGACGTGGTGGTCTTGATCGCTGGCTATCGCTTCGTTCGGGCCGATGAGACCCGGCCAGACAAGCGCGGCAACCCGACAAAACCGTGCGGGCTGGCGACGGGGATCCTTCGACCCTCGGACCCCCAGAACGTGGTCGGATATGACACTGCGCTCGCCGTTGTCGGAGACCTCTGTGTCCATGAGGGCTACTCGATCGTCCACGAAATTGGCCACCTCCTCGGGGCAGCTCACGAAAAGAGCTCCAAGACTCGGCCAGGTTCGCACCCGAACGCCTTCGCCAACGCAGCTTGTGGCAACGCGACGACGGTCATGGGCTATGTCCCGGCGTCGTGCGGCGGCGAGCGGCGGTTGCTCGAGTTCTCAAAATACCCGACAGCGCATAACCACAGAGCGCTCGGCGACAACCTGAGCAGCGCAATGGTGTGGGGGCTCGCTTACCAGGCGTTCCACCCCAAGAACTGAGCGTAAAACATGCCACGCAATCTAACTCGCTACCTCCTCACTTGGACCATATTCGTTTCCGTTGCTGTGTCGACCTGGCGGTTCGCGCATGCGGCCGAGCCAACTTCGAGCCCATCTCCCCTCCAAGACCTGCGGGTCGAGACTCTTCCCGTACAAAACGCTCTCCTCGATGCCCGGCGTAAGGGGCTCCACGAGGACGACCTCGCCGAGGCGCGGGTGAAGGCGGACACCAGGCTCGAGGAGCTTCTCACCGAGTATCACCGCAATTGGCTAGAGCACCTGCAGACCGAGTATGAGAATGAAAAAAAAGCCATTGACGAGCGGAGGACGAGGCAGAACGAAAAAAGCTCCGACCTCAAGGCCCTGAGCGATACCCTCGACTCCGAGACAGGCGCGGTCGATACACTCTACGCGCAGCTCTTGAGTCAACTCAAAGGCCATGTCCTCTTTCGGAATGATTTCGGGACGCGCCTCGAAGGTGAAAGTGCAGAGAGAACGAGCACCGAAATCGGACTCCACCTCGATGGACGAGAGTCGCTTGTTCTCACCTTTCCCCCCATACCTGAGCCATCGGGGGATCCGGCCCCCTCGGAGGAGCCGGACCCCTTGGAGGTCGCCCGGCGGGTCAACGAGCTATTGGGACAGCTCAACGAGGAGCTTGTCTACTTTGCGCCGCTAGAGCCCTCGGCGGAGCCCACGCGGGACGAGACCGCCGACGCAGGGCTGGCCTCGGCCGCGACGGTGCTCAACGGACTCACGGACTTCATCGCCGATCGTGCCCAACGTGAGTTGTCGGCCTGGGCCCTCGAAGTCTTTGGCGAGCAGCTGTGCGATCCAGGCTCTCCGTCAGCGTGCATGTTTCCGAAGGTCTGCCTGCTCCTCGGACAGCTCAGCTCCAAGTCGGCTGTTCTCTCTGGGAGCCTCGTAGAGGCCTTCAGGGACGATCTCGGCGGCATCGTCCCGCGCATCGGAGAGCTCGTCGCAGGCGATCGCGGCCGCGTGTGGGCGGCCGTGTTGATGGCGCTCTATCGCGGTCTGGAAGAGGGCCGCGAGCCACTCGAGCTGATCCAGGGTCTGACCAAGGAAAATTCGAAAATCCTCGCCGAGCTACACCGAACCTGTGTCAAGGGCACAGACCCCCTCGGCTCCCCTGCCTGCACCCTACTCTACGTCAGCTTCGCCACGCGCTACACGACCGGCGAGCTTGACAAGGAGGCGTTCAAGGCGAAGCTCAAGCACCACATGGTGCTCAATGTCCCGGGGACCCTCGCGCGACTCTTCGAGACCCTCGGCGAGCAGCTGCTCGAGGTGAAGCGTCTAGACCAGATCACCAAGCAGACCTCGTCCGCGACGAGTATGGGGGAGGCACGTTTGACCCAAGAGGAGCTCCGCGATCGCATCGCCACCCGCTTCGAGGGGACCTCGAACTACATCTTCGCCGTCGCCAAGTTCGGCAAGAACGGCGGCCTTGGCAGCCTCGCCGACGCGGAGGTCTACGCACCGCTGATCACGGCTACAGCCGCCGCCCGCAATCGAGACTGGCGCGAACTCCTCCTCGAACTTGCGCGCTTCGTGTCCAAGCTCCCCAAAGACGATCGCGCCCTCGTCCCGCCGGAGCTTCTCGAACTCATCGGGGTCGCGGTCAGCCTCGCCGAGGCAGAGAGCTCCGACGAAGTCACCGCGGTGCTCGATTCCTTCGCGGCCCCCGTCGGGAGCTGGCGACTCAAGCGCAAGCGCTTCATGACCTCGCTGTCAGCCCGAGCGGGCGTCGCCTTCGGCGCCGAGATCGGTTTCATGGAGAACGCCAAGTACTCGGACACCGGGGGCTACATCGCCGCCTACGCACCCCTTGGATTCGATCTGTCCTGGCCCACGCGCCGCGACAAGTGTAAGCCGACTCGGCGAAAGAAGTGTCACCGCAGCTCTGTCGGCGTGTTCTTCTCGACCATCGATGTCGGCAAGCTCCTCGCTGTTCGAGCCTTTGGTAGCGAGCCCGGGACCGCGAGCACGAGCGACACAGCGGAGGCTGACGTCGAGGAGGTACCCCAGGGGGTTGAGCTCTGGCGAGTCATCGCTCCGGGGCTGTTCCTGGAGGTCGGCATCGCAAACACGCCGCTGGTGTGGTTCATCGGCGGGAGTTGGACCCCCTTCGAGCGCCAGGTCACCGAGATGGACACGGCCATGGGGACGGAAGACACCCGCTACCGCTCTGCCCTGCGCGTCGTCACGGGCGTAGGCGTCGACATCGTCATTTTTCCCCTTCACCGCCGCCGGGCCCAGGTCTTGTAATGACGAACTCTCAAGCTCTCAGCCGCCGACACGCCATGTTGGTGGGTCTGGCAGGACTCCTCAGCAGCTGTGTCCGCGCACTTCGTCACGAGCCGGGGCGGATCGGCCGCGGCCCCATCGTCGACGTCCACGCCCACATGTTCAACGCCAGCGACATCCCCGTGGGCGGCTTCGCCGATGAACAGGCGGGGAATATCCGCAACGGTCTGTTTGGCGAGATCCTCGAGCAACTGCAACAACCGAATGGAGGCGGCTCGAGCGCTCTGAAAGAGCTGCTCAAAGAAGCCGAGGCCATGCTGTGCATTACCCCTCTTGGGGAGCAAGAGCTTAAGCTACTCGAGTGCCTCGAGAAGAGCGCTAGCGCGTTCGAGGCCGATGTCCTCGCAGGGGGGGAGCTCGACGTTGACTTCGACTCTGCCGAGGCCTTCCTGGGCTGCCCGCTCTCGGGCTCCGGGAGTTGCAAGAACAGCGGAGGTGGGGAGGAGCGGGGCGAAGATGACTCTGGGACGGGACAGGAAGAGGCCGAATCTTCGCCCGAGGCTGCGGTCGGGGGTTCCGCCGAGCGCGCTCGTCTGAGCTTGTCGAGGGCCGAAGGAGACCCGCTGCCGTTAGTGCGCCGCTTCGCCAACCTTTTGCGGCTCATTACCCGCCATCGTATCACCATCGCCGGGATCCTCGCACGGACGTATCCGCATGTGTCGCTGTTCATGCCAGCGCTCGTCGACTACGACTACTGGCTGGACGAAGACAAACGGGCGCGGACCCCTTTGTCCGCCCAGACCCGAGTCTATGCCAAGATCTCTGTCCTTGCCGCCAAGGGGCGCATCCCCTGGGACCCCGCGGGCTGCCGCGTGCCCCACAACGTCGCCTTGTTCCACGGCTACGCCCCCTATTGCCCACGGCGCGAGATCGAGGCCCCTGAGAAGGAGAAGTCCCTCGCTATCCTCCTGCCCGCCCTGAACAGCCATGGCTTCATCGGCGCAAAGCTCTACCCGCCTGTGGGCTTCCTACCCTATGGGAACTACCAGGGCAACCTCCCGGGGAACCGGAGTAAGACTGATCCGGATCAGTGGAAGACGGCCTGGGAACTCGGCCAATGTCAGACCGTTGACCGCGAGGCTATCGACAAAGTGCTCAACGACTTCTATAGCTGGGCATCAAAGGCGAGCAACGACGTCCCCATCCTCGCCCACTCGAGCCCGGGCAATGTGTTCACCGGAGTCGAACCTGATATCGCCGGCCCCGAGGGCTGGGCGATGGTCCTCGGCAAGCACCCCAAACTCCGGGTGTGCATCGCTCACTTCTTGTCCGATCCGAAGAAGACGAGGAAGGTGAGGAAGACGAGCAAGACGATTCGGGGGTCCAAGGGTGCAACGGCCACAGACTTCCGAAAAGTGAAGATCGGCTTCGCGCACTACCGCAAACCCTACTCAGTCAAGGGCGATGCGGCCAAGGATCACGCAAAATGGGTCGACAGCTTCTCATGGGCGGATGATGCCGTAGCACTGATCTCCGCCCAAAACAGCATTTACGTCGATATGGCGAATTCCAAGGTGCAAGAGGACCCAGAATACGCCCACAAATTCTTCGCCAAGCTCCACGCCCTATTTGAACAGTCTCCCCTCCTCATCGATCGGGTCATGTGGGGCTCAGACTGGTGGCTCAACCATATCCGCCCCAACCACCTGAACTTCCGCCGCCAGACCGAGCGGGAGTTCACGAAGTACTTTCGAGAGACCGCCGGGTGGTCGACTCGGCGTGTCGAACGCGTCCTAGCGAAACTCATGGGGGTCAACGCGCTGCGCTTCACCGGCCTGTTCGACGCCAACGGGAACAAAGTTGAACACCCGACCCGCACGCGCTTGGAGACTTTCTACGAGAGCAACGGGCTTGGTGGAGACAAACTGCCATACCTGCTCCAGGTCGAGTCCTACTACGAGCTATTCTGATCCGATGGCACGGGATGGATGGCGGACCGGTGGCCTTGGCCGCCCGAACGCCATTCTGAGCGCGCTGAATGCTGTTCTGTAGAGGACTCGAAACGCTGTTGTACGGATAAATCGACAACCTCAAAAACGGCGGTTAGACGCGCTTTCCTGGCTCAGACGGGCTCTCAGCGGTAGCTGAGAGCCCGTCTGGCAATTTGGTGATCGAGTGGGGTTGAGTGGGGTTGAGTGGGTCTGAGCGGCAACTTTCTGGATGAATTCTGGATGAATTCTGGATGAGTTCATCCCCCAGAGTGACTCTGGCGAGCCAGTGGAAACTGGGGGGAAATCGACACCAGTCAGAGCCCCAGTCGCGCGCAGGTGCTTGGTGCCGAGCGGAACCCTTTTTTCCCAGACTGTGCTGGGGGCTTCCCATACCGCTTCTTGTGTAGGATTATCTCTGACAATGCAAGAAAAGGAAGATAAGGGTAAGGTCTCTGGGAAGGCACAGGCCCGCGTGGATGTTTCGGTGGAACATCGACGTGGAAGTGAAAATTACGCCAAAACGACTGAACATGAAGGTGCTGAAATCAAAGTTTGGTGGCGAGGGAGGAACAGGACTACAACTGTAGATTCAAGTTCGAGTGGGCGGAGAACGTACGTAGGGGTGTCAATCGTACTTGTTGTAGCTTTGGCTGCTCTTCTGGCGGCCGGAGTCATCTCTCTCAGTTCGATCAGTTCGATGTTCGGCTACTCTGAGAAGGCTCCGATCCCTCGTGTCAGGCCTCTTCCTGCGGACAGTGTGAGTGTTAGCCCTCTCCTGAGTAAACATCTCGAAGATTACCACTCCGAGTTGCAGGGTGTTCTTCGAAGTGGGCCCCAAAATGATATTGTGCACAAGTGTGTTGACGAAGTGTATTCGTACTCGCTTGCATTTTCAGCATTGTTGCGCGAGAGGGGGGCTGTTGATGCATCTGCGGCAGAGGCTATTCGCCTATTTGATGCAGCCCCCCGACCTGAGCGATGCTCTGGCATGACGGGGACACCTCCAGATGTGGACTGGAAAAAGATGAGTGGCTTAATTTTTATAATTGCAAGTTATCATATGAGGCTCGCGGGTACAATGGACCTCGCGGCTGTTGAGAGTGTCACCTCCCGGGAGTCGGTGCTGCGTTCTCTTGCCCGAGATGGTGGATACGGTACTTTGGTATCTGATATTGATCTCTTGGTGGCGGATGCCATAGAAAAACCATGTGCCCTGATCGGACCTGAAGCCACCTCTTGCGACAAGGCGCGAGCTAGGGTCCTGCGGGATACAGCATATCGATCAAGTATGAAGTCCGGTCATCTTGGTCGGGCTGCCCGGGCGGCCGTTGGGAATGCATTCTCATTCTACAGTTCATACAGACTCGATCATATGAGCGAGTGGATTGTTTTGGCTGACAGTGCGAGCCAGGCGGAAGGGCGGGAGACTCTTCAGGAAGCCTATGCTCGTCAATATGAAGGCCTGTATCAAATAGCGAATGGTAGTCCAGGTTCGGCGCGGGACAGTTTTGAGAAGGCCGATGAGATCCTTGGTGCCTGTCTGAAGGGAGAGGGGGGAGAGGGTGGTGAGGATGGTGGCGTCAGCTGGATATTGTCAGATATTAATATTGGTCGGGGTGTCAGAGGGCATGCAGTGCGTCAGTTCGATTTTGCTATCGAATATTATAAGGTGGCTCTGGAGCAGATTGAGGGAGAAGGGGGGCCGCCTTCAAGGAGGCGGGCTCGAGTGTACACTTTTATGGCGGATGCTTGTATTGGTGAGTATGATCTCGCTGCGGCGCGCCATTTGCACGATCTGGCAGAGAGCGAGCGCGAGAGGATTGAACTCTCTGGCCTTGAGAGTTCCGAATCTCTAAAAGTGCTGGGGGACATTGCATATGCAGACGGCATGTACCGCAAGGCTGAACAATTATATCTTGACGCATTGGAGAGTTTTGGGGCTAATCCATTGGATACGGTTGGCGGTAGCCATAGTGATGCTGTACAGGCAGAATTGCTCCTCCTTATGGGAAAATCCCAATACATGGCAGGGAGGTGTAGTGAGGCGAGCAAGAGCTTGAGTCGCAGTGCTTCAATACGGGAAGATGTAGGCGCAGAGCCTCCCGTGCTCGAGGTGTACTCCTGGCTAGGCGCCGCGTTGCAGTGTCAGGGAGACAGCCCGAAAGCGTTGGAGTATTTTCGTGCTCGACTGTCTGAGGCGGGCACTCGTGAAGGGCGATTTGGTATTAACAAGCTGTCGCTGGACCCTTACTACTCCCCCGATGACCTTCTGGTCTTGCTGACAGCCTATCGGGCATCCTTATCGGATAGTGGGAAGAGCGTGCTAGCGACAGAGAAACGGATTGAAGAAGTTTCTGAGCAGATTAGAAGTAAGAAGGCTGCTGGGTCGGTCGCCTGTGCTCCTTATTCGATTCGTGGCGCGGACGTGCCATAGGGCTGTTATCGTTTAGCCCCCTGGCTTTCTTCGAGGAGCGTACTTTTTATGTAGGACGACGCATGAGGGGCTGGCAGAATACTGCCAGCCGGAGTCCTCGGTTGACCGACCTGAAGACCCAGCTAGGCTAGGACTCGTTCTCCGAGTCCAAGAACTCGAGGAGTTTACGGACGAACCTGAGAGCAAGGCGCCACTCTTCACGGGTCCGCCCGTACAGCAAGTCGGCCAGCTCTCGCTCGAGCTCCTCGTCGTGCTCCTCGAACGCGGCGAACATCGTGGAGATCCGCAGGTTGAACCCCGATGCGACGCTCTTGAGCGTATCCAAGCTGGGAGAGAACGAGCCCGCCTCCAGCCGACGGATCGTGTCCGGAGACAGCTTCGCCTTCTTGGCCAGGGCCTCTTGCGTGTACCCACGAGCCTTGCGCAGGCTCTTGAGGTGCTTCCCAAAGGCCCGCTGGTCGAGGTTGTAGACTTCAGCAGTCATCGGCCACCCAGTAGCGAGTGCTCGAAGTCTTGCCGGCACGTTGGAGCTGCCCACTCTGCACGAGGTCCTTGAGGACCCTCTGGATGGTCCACCGCTTCAGGCCGTAGGTTCGGACCAACGTGCCGGACGCCAGACGCCGACCAGGCTGGGACCGAAACGCCCGCATGATCGTGACCTCGAGCGCCTCTCCCGACCTCGCTTTCGGCAGGTGCGGGTCCCGAGGCCGGACGGGTTCCACGGGTTCGAGACCGCTGTTGGCGAGCTCGGCAACCGACAGAGAGCCGAGGACGGCAGAGTAGGGGCTGTCCTCGGTCCAGTTCGCAAGGTCGGCCAGGGTCAACTCTGGAGAGCGCCGGAGCACGAGTACGACGGCGCTTCGCTGCGCGGACTCGGCCAGGGAGATTGCTGAGGGGGTCATAACCCCTAGCGGGTGTTTGGCCTGGAGCGTTCGCGGGAGAGCGGACCCAAGTTCTGTATGGGTGGCGGGGAGCGCGCGCTGGGTTGCGCCTGAATTTTCCCCGCCCTCCCGAACACGCGCGTTCAGGTGGGACGCGATCTTCGTTCAGATTCGCAAACGGCCTCATCGATCTATCCTCGAATCATGAAGGGTGACGAGTATCGCGACCGAGTCGCGTCCTATATCGATCACAACTTCAGTGACCACGGCTTGCTCGTCTACACCGAGGTCACCGTCGGCAAGAGCATCATCGGAAAGCGCCGGAAGCTGGACGTGTTCATCCGTCGCGCGTCGGGCCCCGACGCCCTCGGCCTCGAGTGCAAGTACCAGCGAACCTCGGGGACGACGGACGAGAAGATCCCCTACGCCCTCCAAGACCTCGACGCCATGTGGATCCCCGGCTGCCTCGTCTACGCCGGTACGGGCTGGTCCACGGGAGTCCTCCACACCCTCGATGGCTCACGTCGCGCGGCGTTCTGCGACCCGGCCGAGAACCTCGCGCGCTCGAAGCACACCCTCGAGCTCGACCACGTCATCGCAGCGACCTTCGGGCTCTGGGATGCAGTCATCCCCGAGGCTCGCCGCTTCAAGGTCCAGCGTGAGCTCGAACTCCCCAGCGCGCCGCTTCAGCGCGCCGATCCCAAGGCGCCCGCGGAGACGAAGCAGGTGGCAAAGGGGAAGGGGTGAGCAGCGCGGAAGCTAGAATTCCGCCATGAAATCGACCCGCTCCCAGCTGTTCATCGGCCTCGCCTTCATCGCGGGGCTGACTCTTCCCAGCTCTGCCCACGCCGAGTTTCGCGACCTATGCGACAGCGCGCGCGTCTGCGAGTACACCGCCCCCAACGCGCCTGTCCTCAACGCAGACGTCTGCCTCGACGGCACCGGCCAGGTGAGGCTCAAGGGCCCCAAGCCCTGCGCCATCGGCTCGGTGCCTTTCCATGCTCGCTACGGCGAGGTCTACGACACCCTCAACCAGCTGGTCCTCGCCTACGTCCCCCTCGAGGACGCCTGCGCGCAGCCTGGGCTGTGCTCGTCGGCCGCCGACTACGACAGCCCACCGCTGACTGAGTCCGAGGCCATCTGCTGCATCGGCGCCATTTGCTGGCCGGGCTCGACCTGCGGCGGCACGCTCTTTTGGTGCTATGACGGTGTCAGCAACGAGGATGGCACGGTGACCTGCTTCGAGTCGCTCGAGGTCTGATGGCCTAGCAGGACATCGGAAAGTGCCCCGCAGGCACGAGGATCCTCGCCTTCAAGGCCATCGACGGTCAGTGACTCACGCAAGCTTGCTGATTTCCGGCCCCAGCTGGGGCCGCGGGGAGGGGG
>NZ_ABCS01000045.1 GCF_000170895.1 Plesiocystis pacifica SIR-1
CGGGCCAGCTCCCAGGCGGCCGCGCGCTCGGTCCCGGCCGCGTCGAGGAGCGGCTGGTGCTCGTCGAAGCACAGCGCGGGCGTGCGCGGATCGAGGGGCCCTTCCCCCGGCCGTCGAGCGCCGATGCAGTAGGCCATGGGGTCGTCGCTGCGCGTCGGCTCGTGGCAGCGCGCGCAGGCCGAGACCTCGACGAGGGCGACGTGCTGCCGCGCGCCCGTCCACTCCGGCACCCCCGCGCTCGCGGGCAGGGCCCAGCTCGCGCCGTCGCGCCAGCGCGTCGTCGCTGCTCCAGTCGTCAGGGTCACGCCGCCGTGGCCGTCGTGGATCGCGTGGCAGGTCGGGCAGCCCAGGCGACCCTCGGCGGCCATGCGCCGGTGGCCCGGGCGCGTCGAGGGGTGCGGGCCGTGGCAACCCACGCAGGCCTCGGCGATGGCCGCCGCCTCGCCCTGCTCCGCGCCCGACTCCTCCGGGCTGCGGTGGCAGCTCTCGCAGCTCAGGCCGGCCTCGGTGTGCGGCGGCGAGAGGGCCCGCGAAGGCCCGAGGCTCGCCGCCCCGCCCACGCTCAGCTCCACGGCGAGCACCGCAGCCAGGGCCGCCGCCCCGCCGAGCACCCCCGCGAGCCAACCCCGGGTGCGCGTGACGTCGCTGGTCCGCTCGTGGGCCGGCGCGCTCCGGCGGCGCTCGAGCTCGACGTTCACGGCGCGCCCCCAAACCAGGGCAGCAGACCGGCCAGGGCGGGTCCGGCCATGACCGCGACGTGCACCACCAAGGCCACGCCGAGCGCCCCGGTGAGCAAGATGTGCGGCCCCAGCCACCCGCGCAGCATCGTCGTCAGCACGCGCCGCGCCGTCAGGGCCCGCAGCTCGATGCACACGTCCAAGAGCGCGTCGAGACCGGCGAGGGCCTCCGCCCGGGCCTGGGGCCGCGGGCCGTCGCGGCGCAGCGGCTCCGGCAGCCAGCCCTCGACCCGCTCGCGCAGCATCGCCCGGGCCTCGCTCACGCTCTGCCCGCGCAGGACCATCGCCGCGCCTCCGCCCAGGGTCCGCGCCCAGGGCAGCAGGTGATCGCGCGCCAGCCCCTTGAGCACGGCCGACTTGCCCGACAGCGCCCGCTGGAGTCGATCTTCGAGGCGCTCGCGCTCCGTCGCCAGATCCTCCGGCAAGGCGCCGCGACGCTCGAGGCGAGTCAAGGCCGGCGGGATCCAGGCGTAGCTCAGGCCGCCAAAGGCCCCGAGCGCGAGGGTGATCCAGGCCAGCAGCGCGAGCAGGCCCGAGGCGTTGGCGGGCAGGCTCCAGCCCGTGTGCGCGAGGATCAGCGCCGGCAGGGCGAGGCCGAGGAGCAGGTGCGCGCGGAAGTGGGGGCGCACCCGAGAGCGCGCCCGCCCGCGGTCCGGCGCCTCGTCTGCGCGCGCGCCCTTGACCCGCGGCCGCATCCACCGTCGGACGCCGCGCTTGGGCAGGGCGTAGGCAGCCAACAGGCCCATCACCGCCGCCGCCGCCAGGCCCCCCGCCAATCCCCACGAGCGCCCCGGCGACCACCCGCCGCCCTGGTGCAGCGCGACGGCGAGGCGGCAGACGATCAGCGAGGCCGCGCCCAGGCCCGTGAGCGCCAGGGGCCACGCGAGCGCCGAGAGCTGGGCCCCGAGCGCGCCGCGGCCCTCCTCGGAGTCATCGGGCGCGTCCACACCCAGAAAGGCCGCGACCTCGCCAAAGTCTCGCTCGGGCTCGAGGCGCACGATCGCCTCGGTCGGGCAGCTCTGCACGCACGCCGGCGCCTCGTAGGCCCGGCACGAGTCGCACTTGGTCGCCACCTCCGGGAACATGGCCAGCAGGTCCATGCCCTTGCGCTCGGCGGCTTCCCGCAGCGGCTCGCCCCAGCGCTGCTGCGCCGACGAGGGCCCTCGCGGCGCCATGCGGATGTTCTCCCACGGGCAGGCCTTGGCACACGCCCCGCAGCCCGTGCACAGCTCCTCGCGGATGAACACCTCGCCCTCGGGGTCGCGGCCCACCGCCCCCGTCGGGCAGTCGAGCATGCAGCTGGGGTTCTTGCAGTGCTGGCAGGAGTTGGGCAGGAGCAGCTCCCGCGCCGCCGGCTGGGCCGCGCCGTCGGGCTGATCGACGACCTTCAAGCGCGTGACGACCTTGTCCCCGCGCCGGACCAGGCGCGCGACCCCGTGGACCTCGGCGCAGCTCCACGCGCAGTGACCACAGCGCACGCAGGCGTCCTGGTCGATGGTCAGCAGCGAGCGCGCCATCTGCATGCGGTAGAGGTCCTGGAAGGCGTGCCGGGTCGTGCTCGGGGCCTGGGCCAGCGCCGCGGCCTCGTGGGCGTCGCGGCGCTCGTTCAGCCGGCGGGCGGCCTCGAGCAGCGCCGGGTGGCGATCGACGAGCTCGCGGTAGGCCCCGACCTCGATGCGCGAGAGCTGGGAGTGGCCCATGGCCACGGCCGTCAGCGCGCGCGCGCGACCTTCGAGGAGCTCCGCGTCGCCGAACACGTCGCCCGCGCGCAGGTAGGCCCGCACCCGCGGCTCCCCGTCGATGCCCGGGCTCTGCAGCTGGACCAGGCCGTCGGCGATGAGCCACAGGCCGTCGGGCGGATCGCCGCGCTCAAAGATCGTCTCGCCGCGGGCGCGAAACTCGGGCACCGCCGCGTCGAGCAAGCGCTCGCGCTCGAGCTCGGGGAGCTCGGCGGTCAGCGGGACCTGGGCGAGCAGGTTGGCCGTGGCCTGACGCCGGAGCAGGCGCTGCTCGGGCGAGGCCTCCTGGAGGTCCCGGCCGCTGCGGCCGAGGGCGCGGCGAAACAAGACCGCCGGGATCACGGCCACCTCGGCGGCCGTCTTGGCCCGGGCGTCGAGGCTGCGCAGGCCGTCCGCGGCCAGGGCCGCCTCCTCGCCGAAGGTCTCCCCGGCCCGCGCGACCCGGACCAGCCGCGCCTCGAGCTCGACCTCCGAGCTCAACGCGCGCGGCCGGGCGAGCAGCTCGACCTCCCCGCGGACGACCACGAACAGATCGTCGCTGACGGTCCCGGCCGTGAACACGGCCTCCCCCGCTCCGAAGCTGCGCAGCTGCCCGCCCCCCTCGATGGCCCTGCGACCGCCCTCGTCGAGGCCGCGCAGCAAGGGCGCGGCGAACAGGGAGTCGGGCCAGGTCGCGGACATGGGGCGGGCTCGGATCAGGCCAACGCGCGCTCGCGCCAGGCAGCTCGCGCGGGCAGGCCGTGGTGCTCGAGGGCGGGGAGGATGACGCGCTCGACGGTCGCGTAGAACAATCGCCGGGCCTCGCTGCCTTCGCACAGCCCGAGGGCGGCCTCGCCGGTCGAGGGCTCGCCGACGCCGGCGCAGCTCGTCGCGCGCACGGGCAGGTGGGCCAGCTCGTGGTGCTCGAGCTCCGCGAAGGCCCGGCGCAGGTAGACGCCCAAGCGCGCGCGCAGCTGCGGGTCCTCGGCCGAGCCCCGCGCGAGCAGGTCCGGGAGCACGCGCCAGCCCCAGTTCGCGTGGCCGCACTCGTCGGCGTAGATCTCGGTCAACAACCCGCGCAGGGGGCCCTCCGGCATGGTCAGCCGCTCGGCGCCGATGAGCGCCACGGCCACGGTCTCGGCGACGCAGGCGATGCTCAGCACGTTGCGCAGCGCGGCCTCGATGGGCGTGCGCGCGTCGGGGTGCGCGGGGAAGGACTCGTCCGCCTTGGCGGGGGCGCGGGCTCGTCCACCGAGACCCTCGACGACCGCCCCACACAGCGCGCCGTGGCGGCGCTCCTCGGCCGCGAAGCCCTGCAGTCGCCCGCGCGCCCGCGCGTCGAGGCGAAAGCCCTCGCTGCGCTCGAGGGCGTCGAACTGCGCGGCGAGACCCTCGAACACCTCGGCCGAGCCGTGCTCGTTGATCATCCGCCCCAGCCAGGTCGCCCGCGCGCGGCGGGCCAAAGCCGGGCTCGCGCGCAGCCCTGCGGGGCCAAAGCGGAGCCGGGCCTGCTCGCTGGCGGCGACGCGCAGATCGAGGACAGAGGCCCGAGGCGAGCGCTGCTCGTGCCCGCGCTCGAGGCTCGGCGGCGTCGGGGGCCCCCAGGGCGTGCACTCGGGCCCGTCCCAGGCGTTGATCTGGCAGCAGTGGTAGCCCCGCATCATCCAGCCCTCGGCGTACCCGGGCACGGGCTCGTCGAGCCCCCCCTTGATGCCCTCCTCGCGCTTGCGCCGATCTTCCCAGTAAACCTGCTGCGCCTCCCCGACGAGCGCGCAGCAGTCGGCAAGCTCCGGGTTCTCGCCCCGCTTCATGTCCGAGGGCGCGAACTCCTGGTCGATCATGGCCGCGCAGGCGTCGAGGCGCGAGGTCCGGTAGGCGGCGAGCTGTTCGGCGTTGTTCGGATCCGCGGCGCTCGACTCGACGACGACGGCGGGCGGCGGCTTGACGGAGTGCTCGCTGACGTCGTCTGGCGCGTCGCTGTGCCCGCCGCGGCAGCTCCCGCCCGCGCCCAGCAGCGCCGCGCAGCAGGTCAACCGCGCCGCAGCAGCCAGCGCACGCTCGAAGGTCTCGGTGTTCATCCGGGCCATCATCCCACCCGCTAGTCGGTCAGCGCCACCGTGCGCGTGACCGTGGCGATCTCGACGATCTCGAGGCGATCGAGCATGTCGTGGGTGACCAGGGGCCCCGAGGGACGCAGGCCGCGGGCGGCCTGGAGGGCCTCGTAGTCGGCGAAGGTGCGGACCAAAAAGGGCGGGAAGGCGCGGAACAGCAGGCTCGCCTCGACCGTCAGCGGCCCCTCGATGCCCGCCCCGAGCTCGAGCTCGTAGGTCCAGCGCAGGGGCACGCCCGGCGGGGCCGAGCGCACGTCGATGATCGCGTCGGGGCCCTCGACCACGCCGCGCCGGGCGTCGAGGGAGCCCACGGGGAAGTAGGTCTCGAACAGCGCCTCCTCGCCGGCGAGGTTGGACAGGCACGCGCCGGTGTCCGGGTCTGAGGGTGCGTCGGTGTAGCGAGCGGCCCGTGTCGCGGCCTGGGCCGCGCCCACGGCCTGGCAGCGGCCCTCGGCGTCGATGACCCCGATGCACGAGACGCAGCGCAGGAAACCATTTTGCAGATTGATGAGGCCGCGCCCGCGAAAGCGCGTGGGCGCCGGTCGGCGGAAGGGATCGTCGGGGTTGCCGTCGAGGGCCTGCCACTGCGGGTGGTCCGGCCCGTCGACCACGTCAGCCCCGAACATGCCCAGCGGTCGGCCCTGCTCGTCGCGGAGCCGATCGTCGACGTTGACCGCCAAGAAGATCTTGTCGCGCAGGTCCTCGTCGCCGGCCCCGACCCGCCCGACCTCGTAGACCAGGCGCCCGCGCGCGTCGGTGATGCGCAGGTGCACCCAAAACTCGCGCTCTTGGGAGAAGCCCGCGGGGATCTGGTGGCCCGCGCCGGTGTTCTCGATGTCCACGGGGAGCTCGAGGCGGCGGCCCAGCACCCGCGCCTGGCCGAGATCGAAGTGGAAGCTGCGCCCGAGCAAGAGGTCGCGGCGCTGGTCTCCGCCCAGCGGAATGCCGAGCACGTCGAGCTCGGGCTGATCGATGTAGCGCCCGTCGAACTCCGGGGTCAGCGGGATGTCGACGCCGGAGAAGTAGTGCGTGCTCAGTCCTGCCGCCTGCTCCGTCCCCGGCTCACTGACGGCCGCAGCCACGACCCCCAGGTCGGCGTACTCCCCCGGCGAGCGCGACTCGAAGTGGGTCCCCGGCGGGCAGGCCCGGCGCAGCGCCGTGATGTCGACCTCGCCCGCCACCGGAGCCGCGGGGTCCCCCGGCACGCACACCCCCGGGAAGGTGCTCATGTGGCAGTCCTGGCAGTCCGCCGGCTCGCGCCCCGCCGCGCGCTCGAGGCTCGCCCAGTCCCGCCACTCGCTGTAGGCGTTGCGCAGGCGCCGAAAGTGCTGCCCCGTCGCGGGCGTGGCCACGGCGTCGTTGCCGAACAGGCGCACGTCGTGGCAGGCCCCGCAAAAGTCGCTCGACTCGAGGTAGGCCTTCGCCTGCGGCGGCGTGCGGCGGTGGACCTCGCCGGGCACGAGCTCGGCGTCGAGGGCCGAGAGATCCGTGGGCGCGAGGAAGCCGTCGGGGTCGAGGGAGTAGCCGCTGTTGGCGATGCCCGGCTGACCCAGGTCGTCCTCGGGGCGCATGGAGAACACCCGCCCGGACGCGGTGTCGAGCCAGCTCGGGTTGCCGGCGTAGACCCCCGGCAAGGTCCCCGGCGTCGGGTTGAGCCCGGCCGCCACGGGGCCGTGGACCTGATGGCAAAAGCCGCAGTCGATGCCCTCGGAGGTCGACTCGGGCTGGAGGTCGCGCAGCGGTCGGCGGGTCGGCGAGCTCGACGAGAGCCCGTCCCACGCGGGCAGGGCCGCGAGCAGGTTCTCCCGCGGCGTGTGGCAGTTGGCGCACCACAGCGCGCCGCCGGCCCCGGTGATCGCCAGGTTCGTATTGGGGTCGCGGCAGGCCGTGCGCGGGTCCGCCTCGCGCAAGATCCCCGCGCCGCCCGGGCAGTCGTCGCTGCGCCCGGCCTGCTCCTGGATGAGGATCTCGAGGGCCTGGAAGAGCGGGCTCTTCGACGCGTGGCCCATGACCGAGCGCTTCCACTCGGCGCTCTGGCGCGGGTGGCAGCTGGCGCAGTCTTCGGGGCTGGTGTGCGCCGCGTCGAGGGGGGCGCGGGCGGGCATGGTCGGCTTGCTCGCGGACGGCTCCGGGGACGCATCGCTCGCCCTGTCTTCGGTGGCGCCGTCGAGCAGGCTCACGATCCACGCGGAGCCCATCAGACCCAGGCCGATCGCCGCCGCGACGAAGAGCAGCGGCCGCCCTCGACGGGCGCGACGACGCGAGCTCGCTCCCGTCGCCAGGGCGCGCGCGGGCGGGGGGGGCTCGGGCGCCGCGACCGGAGCGGGCTCGAGCGGAGGGGGCTCGGGCTCCGCCCGCTTCGACTCGCCGAGCCCGTCGAGCCACTCGACGATGGCCTGAGCCGAGGCTGGGCGGCGCTGAGGATCGCCGTCGAGCAGGCGCAGCAGGCCGCTGTGCAACCCTGGCGGGAGCCCGCGCGCGATGGACTCGGGCAGCGGCGGCACCCCGCTCTCGAGGCGATCGATGGCGCTGCGCAGGCCCAGCCCCGCCAGCGGGCTCTCCCCGGCGAGCATGCGGTAGAGGATCAGGCCGAGCAGCCAGCGGTTGTCGGCCGCCGTCGGGGCGCGCCCGGCCGCGACGCTCGGCGTCAGCCACTGCCGGGGCAGGTGGGTCACGACCGGCACCGCCGCCGACCCTTGCCCGAGCGCGCTTTGGCGCAGCCCCGCGTCCGCGGGCCAACGTGGGGAGAGCTGCCCGTCCCCTTCGGCGAGCACGATCGCCGTCGGCTCGATGAGCCCCGGAACGATCTCGACCGCCTCGACCGCGACGAGCAGCGCGGCGATGCCCCGGACCACACCCACGGCCTGCTCGTGGGGCCAGGGCTCCCGCGTGCTCAGGCGATCGGCGAGGCGGGCTCCCTCGAAGCCGGCACGGATCAGCCACGGCCCCTCGGCGTCGCTACCCAGCTCGACGACCCCCCCGACGCCCGCCCGGCCCAGGGTCAGCCAGCGCTCGAGCTCGACCGATCGACCATCCTCGTCGGCCACCGCCGGGAGCCGCCAGCGCTCGCGCCCGTCCTCGAGCGCCTCGACGCTCAGACCCGCCTCATCCACGGCCACGCCCTCAGTGTCCCCAAGCTCACGCTCTCCCGGCAAGGCCGAGCTCGCCACGTCGCCGTCCCTGTCCTCGTGCACGCCGGCCGGAAACGCCGGCTGGGGGCGAAGGCTTTCGACTCGGATAATTTGATCGCCAGCGGTGCAAGTCGATCACCCGGACCGGCCGTTGCGGCCCTCGATGGCCGCCCCCCTGCTGCCCCTCCCCGCCGCCGACGCCTCCCCCGACCGGGCGAACTCGCGCGCTGGAGCCGAGGCCGAGGACACCACCCCGTCCCTGGTGTTGTACAAAGAAGGGGAGGGTGAAGAGGGTTCAGCCAGCATGTCCGAGTCATCCGAAGCCCGTCGCGTAGGCGACTTCCTCATCCGTCGGCTCATCGGCGAGGGCGGCATGGGCAAGGTCTACGAGGCCGAAGAGCGCCTCTCCCGTCGCCGCGTCGCCCTGAAGATCCTGCGCCCCGAGCTCGCCCGCAGCGAGTCGGGGCGCCGCGCTTTTGTCAACGAGATGGGGATCCTCGCGCGCCTCGATGACCCCCACGTCGTCCGCTGCCTGCACTGCACCGAGGTCGACGGCGAGCTGGTCATGGCCCTCGAGTACCTCGAAGGCCAGACCCTGCGCGCGCGCATGAGCGAAGCGGGGAGCGCCGGGCTGCCCTGGGATACCGTCGTGGGCATCGCCGCGCGCATCGCCGCGGGGCTCGAGGCGGCCCACGCCGGCGACGAGCCGATCATCCACCGCGACCTCAAGCCCGAGAACGTGATGCTGCTCGACGACGGCGGCCTCAAGGTCATGGACTTCGGCATCGCCAAGGTCCTCGCCGCCGCCAGCCCGCACACCACCCACAGCGTCGGGACGCTCCAGTACATGAGCCCGGAGCAGATCGACGCCCAGCCCCTGACGACGGCCTCGGACCTCTACGCCCTCGGGCTGATCATGTGGGAGGCCCTGGCCGGGCGCCTGCCCTTCGAGTCCGAGTCGCCGCGCAAGCTCCTCGACATGCTGTGCACCCAGCCGGCGCCGCCCCTGCCCGACGCGGCCCGTCGCGGCCTGCCCCGGGGCGTCGAGGCCCTGCTCGAGCAGCTGCTGGAGAAGGACCCCAAGGCTCGACCCGCGAGCGCCGCGGAGGTCCGCGAGCGCCTCGAGGTGTTCTGCCCCGCCGCGCCGGGTCCCGCCAAGGACAACGAGCGCTCGAGCACGACCGAGGCTCGCGTCACCTCCACGCCCACGCCCACGCCCACGCCCGCCCCGGCCGCGAGCGCCAGCGCCAAGGTCGAGCTCAAAGCCAAGGACACCGCCCGGCGCCTCGACACCGTCGCCCTCGTCGAGTCCTCCCGCGGACCCAAAGAGATCGCCAACACCAAGGCCGCGATGATCCTCGCCGGCCTGACCGTGGCCGCCGGCCTGCTCACCTACCTCGTCCGGCTGCTCACCGCCTGACCGCACCCAGGACCACCAAGGACACCAAGGACACCATGCGCATCACCACCCTCGGAGCCCTCGCCGCCCTGTCCATGACCCTGACCAGCACCGCGGTCTGGCAGATCACCGCGCCCGCGGACGAGGTCGTCGCCGATGCCAGCGACGCCGACGCGAGCGACACCGATCCCGTCGCCGCCGAAGAGCCAGGGCCGACCGCCGACGGCGGCGACACCAAGGTCGAGGCCGACGCGCCGCCCCTGGACCAGTCGACCTTCCTCGCCGGCAAGACCCTCATGGTCGAGGGCCGCGTCGGCCACGGGCGCATGCTCGCCGACGCCCGGGGCGAGACCTTCCTCTACGTCGACGTGCGCAACGAGCTGAGCGCCGCCGGCTCCAACACCCTCGACGCCCGGGGCAACTTCCGCGACGCCGTCGCCCGCACCAGCGCCGAGCCCCTCAACCTCGCCATCGTCATCGACCACTCGGGCTCGATGAAGGGCCAGCGCGAGCGCAACGCCCTCGACGCGGCCGCCGGGATGATCAGCCGCCTGCGCGACGGCGACACGGTCTCGGTGGTCAGCTACAACACCAAGGCCCACACCATCGTCCCGGTCACCACCCTCGACGCGCGCAACCGCGACCGCGTCATCTCGGACCTGCGCGTCGGCGTGGCCTCGCGGCCCAGCGGCAACACCTGCGTCTCCTGCGGGGTCGAGGCCGGCCTCCAGACCCTCCAGGGCCGGCGCCCGGGCATCGACCGCATGCTCTTGCTGAGCGACGGCGAGGCCAACCGCGGCGTGCGAGACGAGCCGGGCATCCGCCGCCTGGCCCGAGAGGCCCGCAACCGCGGCGTGTCCATCTCCTCGATCGGCGTCGACGTCGACTACAACGAGGTCCTGATGTCGGCCATCGCCCGCGAGGCCAACGGCCGCCACTACTTCTCCGAGACCGGCTCCAACCTCGACGCGATCTTCGACCAGGAGCTCGACAGCCTGATCCAGGCCATCGCCAAGGACGGCCAGGTGATCGTCGAGCTCGCCCCGGGCGTGCGCGTGGTCGAGGTCTTCGACCGCAGCTACCAGCAGGTCGACCGCCGCGTGATCGTGCCCATGGGCACCTTCAGCGCGGGCGAGGACAAGACCTTGCTGATGCGCCTGGAGGTCCCGCCCAGCCCCGAGGGCAGCCGGCCCCTCGCCCACGTCTCGCTGAGCTATGACGACCTGAGCACCCGCGAGCCCGGCGAGTGCTTCGGCGAGCTCGCCACGGTCATGACCGCGACCCCGGCCGAGGTCTCGCCCCTCGATGCCATCGTGCTCGCGCGCCTGACCAAGAGCGAGACCGCCAAGACCCTGCAGCAGTCCAACGCGCTGTTCGCCCTCGGCCGCGCCGACGAGGCCCAGCGCCTGGTCGAGGAGCACCTCGGCACGGTGCGCGAGCGCCACCGCAAGACCCGCAAGAAGAAGGCCAGCGGCGGGCTCATCGATCCCTTCAACCGCGACTTCGACGAGGCCTTCAACGACCAGGCCTCCGTGCTCGAGGGCGCGTCGGGAGCCTTCGAAGATGCCGCGGCGGAGCCCGCCCCCGCGACCAGTCGCCCGGCCAAGGCGCAGGTCCGGCGCAACGCCGAACAGGCCGACCTGCTGAGTCTGTAGCTCGACCCTCCAACGAAGTCGCGCACGCGCCGAAACCGCGCCGAGGCCGAGCCCAGACCGGGCCAAACGCAGGAGTCGCTCTTGTAGACTCCGGCCATGGCTTGTCTTTTGCGCACCCGCGCCGCCCTCACCTGCCTCGCACTCGCGGCCTCGACCCTGACCGTCGTCGCGCCCGCCCACGCCGAGGGCCCCGAGGAGAGCGCCGAGTTCTTCCCGGCCCTCGAGCTGCTCTTGCTCGGCTTCGACGACGCCGCCGTCGACACCGGCTGGATCCCCGGGGGCTCCCCGGTCCAGATGCGCTTCTTCGCCGACGCGGCCAACAGCATCACCATCTCGCTCCCGGGCCAGGCCCACTACGACTGGCGCACGGAGTCCCTGCGCTTCGAGGGCGACGAGGAGGCGGGCTTTTTCGAGTACGACGTCGGCCTCGAGCTCCAGGCCAGCGTCAAGTTCGACGTCGGCATCGCCCAGTGGGAGTCGGACATCCTCGGGCCCTACGACTGGGGCGTCGAGGCCATCGAGATGTTCACGCCCTACCTGCTCGAGGGCAACCCGGACCGCCCGGCGATGATCTCCGATGAGAGCGGCGCCTTCACCCTCGTCTCGGTCCCGATCATCCCCGACGTGGTCGTCGCCGAGGGCAACCTCGACATCGATCTCTTCGTCGAGATCGAGGCCCAGCTGCAGTGCAACCGCATCGAGGTCACGACCCCCGGCGGCGAGGTCGTCGAGTTCACCCAGGAGGGTCAGAGCCTCCCGATCGATCCGGGCGAGGGCAGCCTCGACGAGGACCTGGTGCTCCCCGCCCAGGCCCACTGCCTGCTCCAGACCATGCCGATCCTGATCATCTACCCGAACCTGGTCATGGAGATCCTGTTCACGGAGTACGACGTCGGCGGCATCGAGATCCCCATCGACCTGCCCGTCGTCGACGAGGAGATCAGCTTCGACACCATCGACCTGGCCTTCCCGCGCTGGGAGCCGCCGGAGCCCGAGGACACCGGGGAGTCCGCGGGCGAGTCCGAGTCGGACGAGGGCAACAGCGACGAGATCGGCGACGAGGTCGGCGACACCGAGGGGGACACCGGCGACGGGCCGAGCCAGGGCGAGCTCCTCGAAGACGGCTGCAACTGCTCGACCGAGGCCGAGGATGGTCCGGGGCGCGCGGCCTTGTGGTCGCTCCTGGGCCTGCTGGGGCTCACGACCCTGCGTCGGCGCCGGAGCTAAGATCGCGCCAAGCTCTGGGCGACGACCCGCAGCACCTCGGCCGAAAAACCCAGCTCCGCGTGCTCGCGGTCGACCTCGACGTAGTCGACCGCGTTCGCGGGGTTGGGGTCCAGGCAGGCCTGCCACGAGACCACGGCGTCGCGCTTGCTGTAGATGCAGGTGATCGGCACGGGGATGGGCACGGCGTTGCGCTCGGCGACGTGGCGCTCGAGGGCGTCGAGGTCGGCCCCGCGCTGCTCGTAGCGCGCGGCCGCGGCGGTGTACTTGGGCCCGCCGACCACCGGCGTCCCCATGGTCACCACGCGCGCGACTCGGCCCGGCTGGGCCCGGGCGCTCTCCCGGGCGATCACCCCGCCGAGGCTCCAGCCGACCAGACCCAGGGGCTGACCGTGGCGCTCGGCGAGGGCCTCGAGGCGCGCGAGCACGGGCGGGAGCAGCTCGCCGACCTGACCGTGGTTGCGGCCCAGGCCCCAGCCGTAGGCCCGATAGCCCAGGCGCGACAAGAAGGCGCGCAGGACCACGGTGCTGCGGTCGCTGGTCATGAAGCCCGGCAGCACCAGCACCGGCCGGCCCTCCCCGCGGGGCAGCTCCGACCAGCCCCGGGCCAGGGTCGGCAGCGTGATCAGCCCGCGCCCGACCCCGCGCAGTTCGGCGCGAGCCGAGGGCTTGGGCCGGGGGATGGGCTCACTTGGGGTGGCCATCGACGCGCAACTGAAACAGGAAGTAAGGCGGCAGGCAAGCGCCCGCGTCCTCGCCGAGCTCGTCCTCGGGGGAGCGGGCGCAGATGAAGTCGTCGCGGCAAGGCGCGTCCGCCGAGCACTCGCGCATGCCCGCCGGGTTGACCGTCTCGACGATGCAGGTCGCAAAGGGGCGCTTGGCAGCCAGGCAGTTGTTGAAGTCGATGAGGTTGGGGATCACCCCGCACGCCCGGGTCTCGTCCTCGGCCGCGCCCGCGCAGCCCCCGGTGCACATGCCGTCGGGGAAGCCCACGGCGTTCTCGTTGCAGATCAGCCCGCTGACGCACCTGGGCTGGTCCTCGGCGGGCAGCCGGCGCACGCGATCGCGGGTGTGGTCGGCCTTGGAGCGGACGGTCCCGATCTCGCACACGCCGCCCGCGGTCCCGCGCCGCTCCTCGAGGCAGGTGCCGAGCTCTCCGTCGCCCAGGTCCCGGCAGGTCAGGCCCGCGTCGCAGGTCCAGTCGGCGAAGCCCGGATCGCCCAGGCCGCAGTGGCTGCCCCAGGCTCCGCGCCCGCGCTCGTACTCGGACAGCTCCCGGACCTCGCTGCCCGCTTCGCCCGCGAGCACGGCCTCGGTCCACGCCGCGCGCCGCTCGAGCTCGCCCTGCAGGTGCGGCGAGGTGGCCACGGCGAGGGCGTCGACCCGCTTGGCTCGATCGCGCTCGACCCCGAGGTGGTGGAAGCCCGCGATGCTCCGGCTCTCGTGGCAGCCCTGGCAGCTCAGCCCGTCCAGGCGACGCAGCGCCGCCTTGGCCGTGCGCACCTTGGCCATGCCCTCGAAGTCGTAGTCGGCGAAGTCGGACTCGGAGAACAGCTGCGAGAAGGGCCGGTTGGCCACGCGGGCCAGGCCCCGCGGCGTCACCGAGGTCGAGGCGGTGGTCGAAAAGCGCGGCGGGATGACCAGCGTGCCGCCGTCGAGGGCCTCGCGCTGCTCGGGCGCGAGCAGCCAGGCGAGCAGCTCGGCCCGCTCCCCGTCGCGCCGGCGCAGCCGATCGACCGCCGGGACGTTCTCGAGGGGCACCGCTCGCCAGCCCGCCCGCGCCTCGGGGTCGCGGTGGAAGACCTGCAGCAGGTACTCGGCGTGGCCCGCCATGTCCGGGCGAATCGTCGCCGGCCAGCGCTCGGTCTGGACGTTGATCTCCACGGCCTCGAGGCGCGCGAGGCTCAGGGCGTCGGCGCTCAGCGGCGCGCCCTCGGCCCGCAAGGCCTCACCCAGCGCCGCGCCCTCGAGCGTTGGATCGAGCTGCCAGCGAGCCAGGGCCTCGGCGTGGCTCGCCGCCGCGGGCTGCCAGTAGACCACGTTGACGGTCATCGGCAGCCGCGAGTCCACGTCGACCCCGCGCTGCTCTCGGGTGTAGGCCAGGCGGTAGAGCAGCCGGGTCTCGCCCATCGCCCCGCGCTCCCCTCGATCGGGGGCGTCCGCGGCCACGAAGGCGTGGCGATCCATGCGGTTGACCACGGCGATGAGCTCGAAGCGCGTGTCCTCGGCGCGCAGCCAGTCCGGATCGAACTGGCGGTGGACGTAGCGCAAGCCGACGCCCGTGCGCTCCGGGTCTTCCTTTTTGTTGGCCGCGATGGTCGCGTCGACGCTGCGCGCGATGGCCTCGAGGGGGCCCGCGCCGTAGTCCGCGGTCACGACGGCGTCGGGGTGCTCGTGGAGCAAGGCCGCGAAGCTCAGGCCCGCGCCCTCGAGCGTGGCCATGAGCTCGGGATCGTCGAGCAGCAGCGCCGCCGGCGGGCCCGGCTCGGGCGGCTCGCTCGGCTGCGGCGCGCTCGCTTCGGAGGGTCGCGCGGCGCTGGCCTCGTCCGTCGCCTCGAGCTCCGCGCCTTGCTTCGGCTGCTCGACGCCCGGATCGCCCGCCTTGCACGCGCCCAAGCCGAGCCCAATGGAAACGCCGAACACCGCTCGCCTGACCCAGGAGGAGGACACGCCCCGAGCATAGCTGTCCCCTTTTGCCGCGACCGCTGTCCTAGCCATGGCTGGCCTGAGCCCTGGCGATGACCCTTGCCGTTCGCGGCCGCCGCCCGTGGAGACAAACCGACAAAACCGATCTGGAGCAGGGGCGAGAACGCGTCGCTGCATCGATCTTGGCGCATTTTGCATCGGCCCGAGCCCCGATCGCGGGGCGATCAGCGACGCCGAGAGATGTGGCCTGGACCTTGCTCATGACGAGGGCGTGATGACGCGACGTGGACTGTCCCTGACCTCCCTGCTCACCCTCGCGGCCTGCGGCGCCTTGATGTCCGCCTGCGTGGACCCGCGGGAGGACTTCGGCGAGGAGGAGGAGGGCATCGGCATCAGCGACGAGACCGGCATCAGCGAAGAGGACGAGGGGGGCTTCGAAGACAGCACCTCTGAAGAGGAGAGCGGCGGCGAAGAGGGCGACCAGGGCATGCCGACCTGCGAGACCACCACCGCGACCGTCAACAACATCCCGCCCAACGTCGTGCTCGTCCTCGACAAGTCCCGGAGCATGGTCGTCAACGCCTGGGACGACGACGGCAACCCCGACACCGAGGACGTGACCCGCTGGCACAGCCTCCACGACACCGTGGACACCGTCGGCCACCAGTACCAGGACGGCATGAGCCTGGGCCTGACCCTGTTTCCCTCGGTCGACGCCGAGTCGAGCTTCGACGGGGCCTGCCCCGTCAACGAGGTCCCCGAGGTCGGCGTCGGGCTCGGCAACGCCGAGGCCCTGCTCGCGGCCATCCCCGCCGCAGACGACACCGACCTGCACGGCGCGACCCCGGCCGCCGCGGGTATCGCCACCGCCCTCGCCCACCTCGAGGCCCTCGAGGACGGCCGCCCGGCGGCGATGATCCTCGTGACCGACGGCGCCGCCAACTGCTCCGCCGGCGCCAACGACATCACCAAGTTCTCGCAGTACGACGAGGACCTGCCCCTCGTCGTCGCCGACGCCTGGGATCGCGCCGGCATCCCCACCTACGTCGTCGGCATCGACATCCAAGAGAGCAGCGAGCACCCCTTCACCAACCCGCGCGAGAAGCTCCACGAGGTCGCCGAGGCCGGCGGGGTCGCGCGCAGCGACGGCGAGGTCGGCTTCTACGACGCCGGCGACGCCCAGGCCTTGACGGCCGCCCTCGACGAGATCGCCGCGTCGGTCAGCTGCGGCATCGAGCTGGGCAAGGCCCCGGTGAGCGAAGACGAGCTCTACATCGCCATCGACGGCGAGTACCTGCCCCGCCTCGACAGCTGCGACGAGGGCGACGGGTGGATCTACACGAGCGAAGATCTCACCCAGATCGAGCTGTGCAACGCCTCGTGCGACCTGCTCCTCGCCGAGGGTGAAGTGACGGCCGAGTTCGCCTGCCCGCCCCAGCCCTGAGCTCTGTTCTGCCCCCACAGGGAGCTGGGGACCGGGGGCGCTTCGTCGCTGTCCGCTCCTCCGCTTTGGCTTGGTGGGCAATGGAGTTCGTGCCTGTGAGAGGGCCCGTGGTCGCCCCCGCAAGCGGGGGCGTGGACAGTCATTGAGTCGTGGACGTGGGGCAGGGAGGGCGTGGCGTCGTCCACGACGGCTAAAATAGTCAGGGGCTGTGGATTCATTCACAGCCTCTGACTACTGCTTTGCCCCCACAGTCGCCTCTCGGGACAGGGGGCGCTTCGTCGCTGCCCGCTCCTCCGCCATGGCCGTGGGGCAATGGGGTTCGTGCCTCTGAGAGGGCATGCGGTCGCCCCCGCGAGCGGGGGCATGGTCGCTCCAAGGTGGGAGGTCTTCGCACATGCGAGCAACGCGCGTGCGACTGACCTCCCACTTTCAGGATCTGGTGAGAGCGCTCGGAAGGCCCCCTCTAACGGCGTTGGCGGCAAGTTCGAAAAAAACGATGACGATCACGGGCATCATGGGCCACTAATTCTGCGGGCGGCAGCTTCGGCCGCCTGCTTCGGATGTTGCCACCACGTTCGAGACACACTCAGAAGAGGCGGCTCAGGCCGTCTCTTCGCTTTTCCGCCCTCGATGTCACTCTCGGCCACATTTTAAGTGAGAAATATCAATGGCTGAGTCGTGATCAGCACGGCACGGAACCACACACCACCATTGGTTCCCGTCCCGAGTTCAGCCGATGCTTCTGACCGACCAGGTTCGCCTCCACGCCAACGCCTTCTTCGAGTCCCTGTGGACTGTGTTCGAGGAGGGTAGCTTTCCCTACATCGAGCTCAAGATCCACGAGCGCGAGCGCGATGGGGGCACGGTGAACGCCAATGCGCGACGCGCGGCGGCGGAGGTGCAGCTGCTGTTGCGCTGCGAGGAGCCCCGGCTGGCCGACGCCTGCATGGCCCTCGAGTTCGCGGCCAGCCGCGAGCCGGAGATCTACGGGCCGACCTACGAGCTGCTCCGGGCCTTCATCATGCGCGCCTACGAAGGCGTGAGCAGCTCCCACGACAGCTCGCGCGCGGCCGACGAGCGCACCCCGCTGTGCTGACTCTCCGCCGCTGACACGACCGACGCAGCGCCGCCCCTCGCCGCTCAGGAGTCCGACTCGGGACCGGACTCCGACGCTGGCAAAAGGCGGCGCTTGGCGTAGAGATCGTCCTCGCACAGCGTCACGATCCGCTCGAACACGGCCTGCAGGGCCTCGGCGCGGCGCCTGGACTGGCGCCGGAAGAGCCCTCGAGCCAGGGCGTAGCTCGCCCCCATCCAGCCCACCATGAACACGGGGATCAGCGCCGGGTTCCACATCGCCGGGAGCACGATGAGGCCCATGCCGCCTCCGCCCACGCCCCCGAGGATGCCCCCAAACATCGAGCCGATCAGGGTCTGCAGCTGCTCGTCCACGCGGATCGAGGTCTCGCCCCGACCCGTCGACACCGACACGCTGATGCGCCGCCCAGGCGTGTTCGAGGCGACGTTGGTGCGCCAGGCCAGGCTCCGGCTCGAGCGCGTCACGGTGCCCGGCTCATCCAGGGTCAGGTGAATCTCGTGGGCGATCTCGTCGAAGCAGGCCTCGGACACCTCGCCCTCGAGGCGCCGCTCGAAACGCAGCGCCGAGGGGCCGCCGATGAAGGCGTTGTGGGTCTGCGCCTCGGGCTTGGGCCGCGCGAGCTCCCCGGCGGCCTGGCGCACGAGCGCGGCGTCGATGCCCGCCTCGCTGGCGATGGCCTCGACCTCGTCGATGGACATGCGTCGGGAGATCGCCGAGCCCTTGGCGGCCTGAAGCTCCGCCGCGCGCTCGAGGATGAGCCCGACCTGGTCGGCGTCGTAGCGCTCGAGGCTGGCCCGCTTGTCCGAGGTCACGCCCGCCTCCTACCACAGGGGGCGGCGCTTGTTCCCGGGCGCTCAGAACATCATGTCGCCGAGGCCTCGACCCAAGCCGAGGAACACCGCGAGGATGGTCAGGAGCCCCAGTGACACCACGATGATCATCGCCGTGCCCTTGATCAGGAAGGCGACGTGCAGCGCCCGGAGGCCCGAGACCAGGCCCTGGCGATCGTCGTCGGCCTTGGCCAGGCGGCGCAGGGAGACGCCCGCCACGATCATGAACGCGGGGACCAGGCCCATGAGCCCGACGATCACCAGGTTGCTCGCCGTGAAGATCGACGCGTTGATGCCGTCGCCGAGCAGCGAGAGCAGGGTCGCCGAGATGTTCAGGCCGCCCGCGATGATCGCAAACAGGGCCGCCTTGGCGATGAGCTGGCGCTGCTCGTCCGAGAGCGCAAAGTTGACCGCCGGGCCGCCGCTTGTCGCGTCGTGGCTCGTCGGCGCCGCGTAGGGGTTGTGCTCGGGCTCGTTCACAGCTCTCCCCCAAACAGCTGCAAGACCACGCGGCCGAAGTAGAGGGCGCCGAGGATCACGTCGATGAGGAACACGACCTTGAGGCGCGCGAAGGCCAGCTCGAGGTAGTCGACGTCGGGCTCGAGGGCGAGGTTCTTGAACTGCTCGCCCGCGGTCTGCGTGCGCAGACCCTGGAGCACGTAGACCGCGACGAAGGCGAAGGGCAGCAAGGTGATGAGCATGGCCAGGCCCGCCCCCTCGAGGCCCGCCGCCAACATCCCGCAGCCCATGGTCAGGAACATCAGCACCAAGCCGATGCTGCCGAGCGCGAGCTGGATGCTGCCGGTGACGCGGAGCCACTTCCCGAGGCGCTCGACGAGGCCCACGGCCTCTTCGTCGAGATCCATCGCCGTCGATCTGGTCTCTTCCATGGCCGAACTATCGCACATGCCAAACAAAAGAGGGGACCTCTCGGTCCCCTCCCTCGGGCCTGGGCTGCTCGCCCAGAGCTGCTGACTGGGCGCTCAGCCGGCGGGCGGGCAGCCGTACTCGCCGTCGAAGCTGACCATGCCGTTCTTGAAGTCCTCGCAGTACTGACCGCAGAAGGTCATGATCAGGCCCTCTTCGATCCACGTCCAGCCGTCCATGGTGTCGCAGTCGGCGGGGTCCTCGAGGAAGGGCACGAGCTCCTCGTTGGCCGTGAAGGTGACGTAGGGGATCTGGCTCTCGTCCGGCGGGCCCTCGTCGGTCATGGTCAGGTCGATGGTGCAGTCCGTGACCTCGCCGAGGATGGCCTGGATGGCGTCCAGGAGCTCCTGCTGGTTGGTGGTGTTGTAGAACTTCTCGAGGTCCATGCCCTCGTTCTTGGGCGCGCCACCAGCGATCGCCACGTCGTTGAGGCGCTCGAAGGGGTTGGCCTCGGGCGAGCCGTCGGTGCCCACGCCCTGCAGCATGTCCTCGATGTCGATGCCGACGACGAAGGTCGTGATGCCGCCGTCGAAGGCCGCCTGGACCGTGGTCGGCAGGGTCTCGTCGTACTGCTCGATGTAGTCCGGGAAGGACAGGGCCTGGTCGCAGTTCGCCGCGCCGTCGGTGATCAGCAGGACGTAGCGCGGGAAGGCCTCGGGCTGCTGCTCGAGGTGGCTGACCGCCGAGTTCATGCCCTTGGTCGCCGGCGTACCGCCGACGATCTCGGTGTTGCCCGCCGTGGGCCCGGGGATGGCCGCGATCACGGACGCGCCGTTGTCGAGGGACACGCCGACCTCGGGCTGGGTGCCGACGATGCAGGAGCCGGAGTTGTAGCAGTTGGAGCTCATCGGCGTGGCGTCGGGGCAGGCCTCCTCCGAGGGGAAGCGCTGGATGCCGGCGTACATCGCGGGGCCGAAGTTATCCATGACCGTGCTGACCACGCCGTGCAGGGTGTTCCAGCGCGTCACCTGGGGCGTGTTCGGGTCGAGGTCGTGGTCCCAGGAGTTGTTGACCATGGAGCCCGACGCGTCGACGACGAGCATGACCTGGGGCGGGACGTAGGTCGGGACGATCGAGACCTCGCCGCAGTTCGGGTCGCTGGTCGTCGACGACTCTTCTTCGGCCGTACCGTCGGCCGTCGTGTCTTCGTCGAGCGTGGTGGTGTCGTCGGCCGTGGTGTCGCCGGCCGTGGTGTCCCCCGAGGAGGACTCCGTCCCCAGGCTTCCGATGCCAGTGTCGCTATCGTTCTCGTCGGCACCGCTTCCAGAGCCGTCGTCGCTCGGGCAGGCCGTGAGCGCGACCGCGATGGGAAGGGTGAGGCACATGAGCAGGCTACGGTTCATTGTCTTGAAGGCTCCTTGAGTCGAAATCGAGGCGCGTGGTCGCTCAGCACGGGGGGGCGCCGGTGGGTTAGACACCGGTCAGCTGGAGATTTCCGAGCGAATTTGCGTCACGTAAAAATCGGCGACACAGCAGGGTTTTTGGGGGACCGCCGACAACCAACCATACCCGATCGGCTCTCGCCTGTCCTGCTTTGGGCGGTAGCAAAACGTCATTCACTCGGGGTTTGAATTGGAATGTGTGACGTTGGGAATTCGAGTCTCGGTTCAAAATCGAACGTCGAAACGCAGCCCTCCGCCCGCAGCGACGCCGCGGCCTGGCAGGGGCTTGGCGAGCCACGGCGCCACGTCGACGCGAACGTGTTGCCAATCCGCATCAAATCGCCGCGCCGAACCCGACTTCCACCGCTGATGTGCCTGTTTCTGACTGGCACCAATCGCGAGGTAGACGATCCCCGTGACGACCATCAGCCCGCCTTCGGCGACGCCGGACCAGCCGAAGGCCGCGAAAGAGTTGCAACCCGCTTCATCCGACGCCGGACACAGGTCCGGCCGTCCCGCCATCCAGACATTGATGGCCCCCGCGCCCCCGCGGATGAGCCCGAGGGGGAGAAGCACGGAACCGATGGTCAGAGCTTCCTCGCCGTCCTTGGGCTCGCCAGCGCGCTCGTGGCTCTCGGCGATGGACCAGTACCCCCCAGGCGGACCGGGCGGCAGCGTCGGCGGGCCAGGGTCGACCTCGGGCTCGGGCTCGACCTCGGGCTCGGGCTCGACCTCGACCTTGGGCTCGGGCTCGACCTCGACCTCGGACGCCGCTTCGGCCTCCTCGGGCGCCGCGTCGACTTCGGGCGCTGCCTCGGCTTGCTCGGGCGACGCTTCGGCTTCTGGAGCCGCTTCGGCTTCGGGCGAGGTTGAGCCGGCGCTCAGGACAGCCGCGAGGAGGGTCTCGAGCACCACGAAGGCCGAGCATGGATGGTGCCAGGGCTCGGCGCAAATCCTCCGCGCCTCTCCCCGCGTCGGGGCGCGCTAGCTCACCCACTTTTGCTCTCCCTCGGACTTGGCAGGGGTTGCGGCCCGGCGCAGGCGACCCAGGTTGGGCGAGTCGGCGCTTCGACCCGCTCCAAGCCTCACGGAGCCGTACGGCGCCCCCGCACCCACGCCCCGAGCTCCCTCGAGGAGGCGTCGAGGCGCCCCGCGCTCGGACGAGCGCAAGGAGATCGCATGCCCGCATTCAACGCCGAACAGTCCACCGTCAAGACCCGCCACGCCCTCGCCCACGCCCAGGCGATGGCCCGCGAGCTCGGCCACCCGGAGGTCACGACCCTGCACCTGACCCAGGCCCTGCTCCAGCAAGAGGGCGGGCTGGCCCGGCCCCTGCTCGAGCGCGCCGGGGTCCACGGGGCCGCCGCCGAGCGAGCCATCCGCGACGCCCTGGCCAAGCGCCCCCAAGTCGCCGGGGGCCAGCTCGGCGCGTCTCGGGAGCTCGCCGCGACCCTCGACCGCGCCGCGGGCGAGGCCGAGGCCCTGCAAGACAAATTTTTGAGCACCGAGCACCTGCTGCTGGCGATGCTGCCCGAGCCCAAAAAGGGCTTCGGCGGGCGCTCGGAGTTCGCCCTCGCGACCAAGGTGCTCGTCGAGCTCGGCGCGTCCCGGGAGCTGCTGCGCGCGGCCCTCGACGAGATGCGCGGGAGCCAGCGGGTCACCACCCAGGACCCCGAGAGCACCTACGAGGCCCTCGACAAGTACACCCGCGACCTGACGGCGCTGGCCCGCTCGCAAAAGCTCGACCCGGTCATCGGCCGCGACGCGGAGATTCGCCGGGCCATCCAGGTGCTGTCGCGGCGGACCAAGAACAACCCCGTGCTGATCGGCGATCCGGGCGTGGGCAAGACGGCCCTGGCCGAGGGCATCGGCCTGCGCATCGCCGCGGGCGACGTGCCCGAGTCCCTCCGCGACCGCCGCCTGCTCCAGCTCGACCTGGCCGCGCTCGTGGCCGGGGCCAAGTACCGCGGCGAGTTCGAGGAGCGGCTCAAGGCCGTGCTCGACGAGATCGCCAGCGCCGACGGCAAGATCTTGCTGTTCATCGACGAGCTCCACACCCTCGTGGGCGCCGGCGGCAGCGAGGGCACCCAGGACGCGGCCAACATGCTCAAGCCCGCGCTGGCCCGCGGCGAGCTGCGCTGCATCGGCGCGACCACCCTCGACGAGTTCCGCAAGTTCATCGAGAAGGACAAGGCCCTCGAGCGCCGCTTCCAGCCGGTGATGATCGACGAGCCCTCGATCGACGACACCGTGTCGATCCTGCGCGGGCTCCGGGACCGCTTCGAGGCCCACCACGGCATCCGCATCGAGGACGCCGCCCTGGTCGCGGCCACGCAGCTGAGCCACCGCTACATCCAAAACCGCTTCTTGCCCGACAAGGCCATCGACCTCATCGACGAGGCCGCGGCGCGGCTGAAGATGGAGATCGAGAGCGTGCCCCTGCCCATCGACGAGCTCGAGCGGGCGATCACCCGGCTCGAGATGGAGCGCCAGGCCCTGAGCCGGGAGCTCGACGCCAGCGGGGGCAACGCGGTGTTCGGGCAGCGCGCGACCAAGAGCGCCGGCGCCCAGCAAAAGAGCGAGCGCCAGAGCGAGCGCCTGGCGAGCGTCGAGGCCGAGCTGGCCGAGCTGCGCGAGCAGGCCGCGGGCCTGCGCGGGCGCTGGCAGAGCGAGCGCGAGCACCTGGCCGAGATCAAGCGGCTGTCCGAGGCCCTCGAGCACACCAAGGCCGAGGCCGCGCGGGCTCAGCAAGCCGGCGACCTCGAGCGCGCCTCGGAGCTGACCTACGGGACCCTGCGTGAGCTCGAGCTCCAGCGTCAGCAGGCCCGGGAGGCCCTGCACCGCGCCCAGGGCGAGGGCTCCTTCCTGCGCGAGGTGGTCACCGACGACGACGTCGCCCAGATCGTCAGCCGCTGGACGGGCGTCCCCGTGGCCAAGATGCTCCAGGGCGAGCAGGCCAAGCTGCTGACCATGGAGGCCAAGCTCCACGAGCGCGTCATCGGCCAGGCCGAGGCCATCGAGGCGGTGTCCGCCGCCGTCCGCCAGGCCCGGGCCGGCCTCGCCGACCCCGAGCGCCCCATGGGCTCCTTCCTGTTCCTCGGGCCCACGGGCGTGGGCAAGACCGAGCTCGCCAAGGCCCTCGCCGAGTTCCTGTTCGACGACGAGCGCAGCGTGGTCCGCATCGACATGAGCGAGTACATGGAGAAGTTCTCCGTGTCCCGGCTGATCGGGGCGCCCCCCGGATACGTCGGCTACGACGAGGGCGGCCAGCTGACCGAGGCCGTGCGCCGCAAGCCCTACTCCGTCGTGCTCCTCGACGAGGTCGAGAAGGCCCACCCCGAGGTCTTCAACCTGCTGCTGCAGGTCCTCGACGACGGGCGCCTGACCGACAGCCAGGGCCGCACGGTCGACTTCCGCAACACGCTGATCATCATGACCTCGAACATCGGCTCCCAGCTCGCGGGCGCCGTGGCCACGGGCGAGCTGAGCGAGCCGGACTTCCTGCGCCAGCGCGAGGCGCTGCTGCGCCAGCACTTCCGCCCCGAGTTCATCAACCGCGTCGACGGCGTGCTCCAGTTCCACGCCCTGCGCGCGGAGGACATGCTGGCCATCCTCGAGGTCCAGCTGCGCGGTCTCCGGGCCCGCCTCGCCCAGCGCGAGCTCGAGCTCGAGCTCGACGAGGGCGCCCGCCGCTGGCTGGCCGAGCGTGGCTACGACGCCGAGTTCGGCGCCCGCCCGCTGGCCCGGCTGATCCGCCGCTCGATCCTCGACCCCCTCGCGCGGACCCTGCTCGCGGGAGAGGCCGTGGCCGGAGACACGGTGCTCGTCGAGTACGACGAGGCCACGGAGCAGCTGCGCGTGGGCCTGCGCTCGGCCAAGGCGCTGCGCTCGGTCAGCTGAACACCCCGACAGCCGCTTTGTTTCGCCGCGCCCGTCGTCGCGCTACCCTGTTTGCGCGAACGGGCGCGCGCCTCGACGGCGACGCCTGGCTGGACCCCCGACCATGGAATCGACGAGCGGCGTGCAGGACTACCTCAAGATCTTCTTGATCTCCCTCGTGACCTCGGTCGTGGTGCTGTTCACCCTCGGCCCGACCATGCTCAAGCTCCAAGAAAAGCGCGGGCCTCGGGCGCAGGTCGAGGAGGCCACGCCGGCCCCCAGCGCCGAGCCCCCGCCGGATCAGAGCGCCCAGCTGACCGCGCCCAACCTCCAGGGCCTCGACCTGCGCGAGGCTCGGGAGCAGTGGCGCGCCCAGGGCATCGTGATCATCGAGGACAGCCAGCGCGTCGACACCAGCGTCGAGGCCGACACGATCCTCTCGCAGATCCCCGCCGGCGGCGCCCCCCTCCAGACCAAGGAGATCCGCGTCGTCGTGGCCGCCGCGCCCGAGATGGTCACCGTGCCCAGCGTGCTCGGCAAGGACGCCACCGAGGCCACCGAGGCCCTCGTCGAGGCCGGCTTCGAGGTCCCCGCCCACACCACCGAGGCCTCCGCCGAGCCCCCGGGCAGCGTGCTGCGTCAAGAGCCCAACGCCGGCAGCAAGACCGAGAAGGGCTCGCTGGTCCGCCTCGTGGTCGCGGCCGAGGCGGGCGCAGCCGAGGCCGGCGAGACCGGGGGCAGCGAGGACGCCGAGGTCCCCGTCCCCCGGGTGCTGCGCATGAAGCTGAAGCAGGCCCGCTCGAAGATCGAGAACGCCGGGCTGGTCGTCGGCAAGGTGACCGAGCGCGAGCACGAAGAGCTGGGCAACTCGCGGGTGCTCTCGCAGAGCCCCGGCGCCGGCAACATGGTCGAGCCTGGCAGCGCGGTCAACCTCGTGGTCGTCGCCCCAGACTGACCGGAACGGACTGATCGGAGCCGGCTGATTCGAGCGCTCAGGGCCCGACGCCCTCGACGACCACCGTCGCGCCGATCGCCGGGAGCTCGAAGGCCTGCGTCTCGGCGCCGAAGGGCAGCGGCCCCGCCGCTTCGGGGGCGACGATCAACCACCGCAGCGAGGGGTCCTCGAGGGGCCGGTCGAAGTGGAAGGCCGCCCGAGACGGGCGCCCGTCGTCCGTGCGCTCGAGGATCTCGATCTCGAGCTCGGGCAAGCGCACCCGATCACCCACGGCCAGGCCCGCGGCGTCGCGCCGGTGGATGCGGTCCATGTCCACGGCCATGAAGCCCCCCTCCGGCGCGACCTCGAGGGTGTCCGCGTCGACCCGGTACATCGTCGCGCCCTGAAACATCGAGGACAGCACCACCGCGCGCCGGGGCACCCCCGCCTCGCCCCCGGCGGCGCGCATGAGGGTGGTGTAGTGGACGCGGTGGAAGGTGCCGAGGACGTAGACGAAGGTCTGCTCGGGCACCGCCTCGTCCCGCGGCGCCTGGGCGTAGCCGCTGCGCATCATCGCCATGCCCGGGCCCAGGGTCAGCGCGCGGAGCAGACCAAAGGGGCCGGCGAAGATCAGGTGCACGACCACGAGCGCGGCCCCGACTCGGCGACGCGCGGGGGTCTCGGCGACCCAGCCCGCGTCCCCGAGCCCGGTCCCAACCTCAACCAGCACAGCCGCCGCGCCGAGGCCCGCGAACAACACCAGGCGATCCATGGGCATGGTCGCGGCGAAGGGCAGCAGGGCCAGCGTCGAGCCGAGCGCCCACGCCCGCGCCCGGCGATCGCCCGCGAGCAGGGGCCAGGCAAAGGCTGCGAGGCCCAGGCACAGCAGGGCGCCGAGGGCCGCCGCCGCCGCGTGTAGGGCCGAGGGCGCGAACACCCAGCCGTCCACGGGGACCAGGGCCCAGCGGCACGAGAACAGCGCCGGGAGGTTGGTCGCCACGGCTCGGAGGAAGTCGGGAAGGTCGGTGCTCGGGTCGTGGTAGATGCCCGTGTTCGCCGCGCCAAAGCCCGCGCGCACGTAGAGCGCCCGCCACACCGCGACGACGCCGGCGTAGGGCACGAGCGCCGCCAAGCGCCGACGCAGCGGCCCCTCGTCGGCGCACAGCTGCCACGCGCCCACGTAGGCCAGCGCGCCCAAGGCCGCCTCGCTCGCCAGCAGCCCGATCGCCGTCAACACGACGGCCCCCGCGAGCCACCACCCTCGCCCCCGCTCCTGCCGACGCCCGTGGATGTGCAGGGCGATCACTCCGCAGCCGAGCACGAAGGCGATCAGGGTGTTGCGCGCCGCGAGCCAGGCGACGGTGGTCACGTGCGGCGCCGAGATCGCGAAGATCAGCGCGCCGAGGTTGGCCCGACGCTCGCGGACCTCCTCGTCGGCCACGCCCGATGCCAGGCGCAGCACCCCGCGCACGGCGAGGACGCACAGCAGGTACCAGAGCACGCTGTGCCCGTGGTGAAGCCCGGGGCGGTCAGGCCACAGGGTGTAGTCGAGGACGTGCGTGGCCGCCGACAGCGGCCTGAAAAAGCGCATCTTCACCCCGAGGTCGGACCACCACGGGTGCAGCCCCGCGTCGCGCAGCTCGGCGTTGAGCTCCGGCCGGGCGAAGGTGTAGAGCTCCCACCACGCCGGATCGCCCCAGGGCGTGTCGGCGCCCACCAGGCGGACCCGCATCAGCACGTCGTCGAGGGCCAGCCCCGCGCTCAGCGTGGGCGCGACGACGAGCAACGCCGCGAGCAGCGGCCACAGCCGCGACCTGGGGAAGGCTCTCAACCGACGCGCCAGCGCACGCACCCACGAAGTCTAGCCAGGGGACCAGGCGGGCGCGTGCGCCATGGGATGGGCGGCGCCGCAGCCCGGGCAGTTGGGCGTCGTCGCCCAGTCGTAGAGCGATCCGCAGTACGCGCAGCGCGAGCTCGGGTCGGCCGCGCGCTGGGCCTCGAGCTGCTGCCCGAGCACCGCGAGCAACCACGCGTGCAGCAGCGGCCCGTGGTTCCCAGCGAAGCGCTCGGGGAGCACCATCGTGCCCTGCTGCGAGACCAGGTAGATGTGCGCCGGCTCGTAGTCCACGGCGCGATCGTGGGTCAGGGTCCCGCGCAGCTGCAGGCCGATCAGCGCGCTGCCCTTGGTGCTCATGCGCTGCATCGACCACAGCACGCGCCCGCGGTAGTGGACCCCGTCGGGCCGCAGCTCGAGGCGGTGGCGCTCCTTGGCGAACAGCAAGCCCGCGATGATCTCGAGCAGGAAGGTCTTGACCTCCGCCCACTTGACCACGAGCGCGACCAGAGCCATGGGGATCAGCGCGACGGCGACGAAGGGCGCGAAGGGGCCGAACTGGGCCGTGAACGCCAGCGCCCCCAGGCCGATGAGCGCGGGCACGAGGATGAGCTGGAACAAGGCCGCGCCGAACTCGATGATCTTGTCCTGGCGGGAGATGACGACCGAGCTGCCGTCGCGCTCGACGACGAAGCCGCCCAGGGCCAGGGCCTCCTCGAGCTCCGCCACGTTCCGGGTCTGCGGCGCCGCCATCAGCGGCCGACCGCCGTACCAGTGCGCCGCGAGCAGGCCCGCCGCGTGGGGGTCGTCGGACACCGCCGCCCGCTCCTCGACCAGCAAGCGCGCCCCGGCGGCGAGCTCGAGCACCTCGGCGACGAAGCGATCGGCCTGCCCCGCGTCGTCGATGCGGGTCGAGTGTTGGGCCAGGCAGGTCCCCGCCTTGTCGAGCAGGCGGACCTCGAGGGTCGCAAAGTAGCGGCGAAAGCGAGACACCTTCACCTCCGCCCCGCCGCGCCCGCTCCCCGACGAGCGCCCGGAGCCCCCTCCCCCGCCGTCCGACTCGAAGCCTCCGCCGCCTCCGCCAAAGGCCCCGCCGCCGATCATCAGGATGCCGACGCCGAGGATGTAGACGACCACGAAGGGCAGCGCGAACAGCATCAGCAGCACCTCCCACACCCCGCGCATGCGGAACTCGGAGCTGCGCCGGTGAATCAGCACGATCTTCGTCGCGCGGCCGAGGTGCGGGCTGAGCGTGGTCTGCAGCGTGCTCATGGACCGGCGCCAGCAAAGCACCTACGCCCCCGAACCGCAACGGTGCTCAGGGCGATTGGCTCCGACACCGAGGGCCGGAGAAGAGGCCCCAATGGAAAAGGAGCCCTCGACGAGGGCTCCTCTTCCATTGGGGGAGCGACGGGATTCGAACCCGCGGCCATCGGAATCACAATCCGCTACTCAACCACCGAGCTCCGCTCCCCATGTGCTGCGCGTCAGCGCGCTCCGGGTCAACCGGGCGATATGGACGCGAACGAGGGGATGGGAGAGACGAGACATGATGCTCACCGAGGCTTCAGGGGGTTGAGCTGGCGGACGGAATCGAACCGACATTTCTGGACTACGAAACCAGCGTCTTTGCCGTTGGACGACGCCAGCGTGGACGGGCGGGGGTCTAGGGACCCGCCCCACTACCTACGCGAATAGAGATAGCAAAGGGCCCTGCCCGGTCAAGGCAGGGCCAAAAAAAATCTTCACCGCTCAGCGGGTCGGCCAAACCGAGTTTGGCCAACCCTCTGTCTGTCTCAATCGTCGTGGACGACGCCACGCCCTCCCTGCCCCACGTCCACGACTCAATCGCCGGGGATCGGCGCGCCCATCACCCCGGCGTCGAGGCGCAAGAGCTTGGGCGCGGAGACCTCCATCGACTGGCTCAGGTGAGGCGGCAGCACCGAGCCGAAGGCGTTGCCGTCGGTCACGACGTAGAGGTTGTTCAGGTCGTCCTCGGCCCGCCCGAAGATCGCGGCCGTCGGCCCCCAAAAGTCGTCGTCCTTGTCGTGCAGCAGGCGAACCTCGCCATTGGGGCGCACGAGCACGAGGCCGTTGAAGGGGTGCGTGGTCCCCCACACGTTGCCGTCGACGTCGATGGCGAAGTCGTCGATGCCCACGCCGTAGGCGTAGAGCTGGGACTCGCCCGCGCTCCCGTCGTCGAGGATGGGCGTGCGGACCATGGACAGCTGCGAGGGGTTGGAGACGTAGACCTCGCCCTCGAAGATCTTGATGCCGTTGGGGCCCGGGAAGCCCCCGGGCTCCTGGACCAGGGGCTGGTCCTCGGCCCAGATCTCCGCGGTGTTCGAGCCCGGCTCGAGCCGCCAGACCTTGCCGAGGCTGTCGGCGACGTAGAGGTTCCCGTCGAGGTCCGCGGTGATGCCGTTGGGCAGGGTGTCTTGAGGCAGGAGGGCCAGGGGCACGACCATCCCGTCCTCGACGGCGATGATCGCCCGCTCGCCGTTGGGGTCCTCGGGCGCGACCAGGGTGCCGTAGAGGTCGCCGAGCTCGTCGATGACGATGGTCCCCAGCGTGTCCGCGGGGTACTGCGCGACCAGGAACAGCTGCCCGCCCTCGTGCAGGAACAATCCGGTCCCCGAGGGCCCGCGGTTGACCATCCAGGTGTTGCCGTCGAGGTCGCGCTCGACGGACTCGAGGAAGTCCCCGGGCACGAAGGCGGCGAGCTCCTCGACGGGCTCGGGGCCCGCGTCGAGGGTCAGCTGGACGTCGTACTCGAGCTCGCAGCTGCCCACGTCGACGGTGTACGCGATGAGCAGCTCGGCCTCGTCCGCGCTCGGGTCGGCGCCCCGCGGCGTGAACGCGCCGTAGGTCGCGTCGAGGATCCCGGGCTCGCCCTCGGCGTCGATGCGGCAGGTGGTTGGGGTCATCACGGCCTCGCCCAGCTCGGCCTCCCAGGTGAAGCTCAGGTCGCAGCCGCTGGTGAAGCTCAGCAGGTACTCGCCCTCCCCGAGGTCGGCGATCGCCACGGGGTCGGTGAGCATGGGCCGAATCAACACCTCGCCCCCGCACAGCCCCTGGACCACGCCCGCGCCGGGCTGCCAGTCGCCCCCGAGGCTCGGCGCCTGCTCGCCCGTCTCCGAGCTCGTGTCCGCGGTCTCCGAGCTCGACTCGGTGGTGTCCGTGTCCGTCTCCGTGGTCTCGGTCGTCCCGACCTCGTCGTCGCTGCTGCCCTCGGAGTCGGTCTCGCTGTCCTCATCGACGATGTTGACGGTGACCGAGCAGCCCGAGGCCAGGGCCGCGACCACGGCGAGGCCGACCGCCGGGCCAGCTCCGAGCCAACGCGGGGTCGAGGCGAAGCGATGCGTGCAGACGTGGGACAGGGAGAGGACAGGGGCGAGATGTGGGTGCACGGAGATCCAACTTCCTTTGCATGAACAGCGCGACTTCGCCCGCGCGGGCGCCCCGCTGTTCCAGGTCCGAGAGATTAGCAGGGCCGCTGTCCCGGCCTCAGCCCACTCCGAAGCCCGCGCTCCCCCGCGCGCCCGAGCCCCGACCAACGCCCGCTGAATCGAGAGAGGTCGTCCGCACGGACTTTGCGCAGAGTGCTATCGTCGCCGCACCGATGCGCCCCCTTTCTCGACTGCAAAAGCTGACGCGCTGGACCGCCCCCCTCGCCCTCGCCGGACTCGTCGCTGGCTCGGGCTGCACCAAGCAAAAGGTGATGGTCCTCGTCGCGGACAACCATCCGACGATCAACCTCTTTGGCTTCGAAGAGAGCGAGCTGCACCACATCAACAACACGGTCGAGCTGCATCGCAACGTGTTCTTGGTGGCCTACGACCCCAAAAAGCCCAACACGATGGAGTGGATCAACTGCCCGGTACCGGCCGAGTACAAGTACCACGCAGCCCCCGGCCGCCGCGTCGAGACCATCCACATCAGCAACGAGGCTGAACTCCAGGCCAAGGTCCCGGTCAACTACGCCCGCTTCCAGGGCTACCTCAAGGCCGGCAACGCCGTCGACTTCCACTACGTCACCATCGGCGCCTACGAGCTCATGGGCGCGTTCAAGATCCCCAAGGGCGATCCCGACTGCGCCAAGGCCACCCACTACGTGTCGACCCTCAGCGTGGGCGCCTTCGTGTTCGCCGAGCAGGTCTCGGTCGAGGGCGGCATCGCGGGCCAAGAGACCACCACGGGCGTCGGCGCGGGCCTCGACGCGTCGCGCAAGAAAGCCTCGGGAACGTCCACGGGCGACCTCGACTCTTGCCTCGACGAGAACCAGGCCTTCTTCGACTGCTTCACCCCGCTGCAGCTGATGATGACGCCCATCCCCGAGCGCAACTGGGTCGACGGCCACGAGACCCAGGTGGTCCGCGTCGAGGAGTCCGACGGCAGCGGCTACACCGGCCCGAGCCGCGAGCAGGTCCAGCAGCAGCAGCAGCAGCGCGAGGCCGCGGGCGTGGCCTCCGTCGACTTGTCCCTGGGCGTCGACGCCGAGGTCTGGCGCCCCGGCTCGTTCATGGCCCACGCCCTCGAGCAGGTGTTGCTCGTCGCCCAGCGCGTCAACGAGAGCTCCAACTACGGCTTCGACGACAAGGCCAGCACCGTCGTCGCCGGCTACCTGCGCAACGGGCAGTCCCACTCCCTCAACCGCCCGCTCGAGGCCGGGGCCAAGTACGCCGTGTTCGCGACCGGGGCCACGGACACCGCCAACCTCGACATCATCATCACCGGCCCCAGCGGCCAGGAGGTCGCCGTCGATCAAGCCGACGACAACAACCCCGCGGTGAGCTTCCAGGCCCCCGAGGACGGCGGCTACCAGATCCGCCTGGTCCTGACTGGCGGCAGCGACGAATTTGGGGCCATGGTGATCATGCGCGAGGGCGGCCTGCGCATCGACACGGACATCCTCCAGGGCGCCTTCCAGAGCCTGCTCGACAACGCCACGGCGGCCTCGAGCAAAGTGATCGAGATGGGCTTCGGCAGCGGCCTGGTGTTCCACGAGAACGACTGGGCCCTGTCGGGCACGGTGCTCTACCCCGGCGAGACCATCCGCCAGCGCGGGCTCCAGCTGGACCCGCAGTCGGCCGTGTTCACCGGCGTCGCCCACGACCCCAACATGAACATCGACCTCGAGATCATCGACGCCAACTCGGGCGCGAGCGAGGCCGACACCGCCCCCGACGCCAACCCCCTGGTGCTCATCGACAAGCCCGACCCGAACAGCTCCTACGACATGCGCCTGATGTACCCGGACTCGGGCAACGGCGAGCCGGCCCTGGCCACGGCGCTGATCCTCAAGCTCGGCGAGTAGTCGATTCCCGATTGTCAATCGGGGCGCGGGTCGGGCAACATCGGCGGCCATGACGGCCAAAGAAGTCATCGCCACGGACCGCGCCCCGGCTGCGATCGGGCCCTACTCCCAAGCGATCCGCGCGGGCGGGATGCTCTACTGCTCGGGCCAGGTCGCCCTCCACCCCCAGACCGGCGAGCTCGTCGGCGAGGGCGACGTCGCGGCCCAGACCCGGCAGGTCCTCGACAACCTCGGCGCCGTGCTCGAGGCCGGCGGCGCGAGCTTCGACAGCGCCGTGAAGATCACCATCTTCTTGAAGAGCATGGACGACTTCGCCGCGGTCAACGGCATCTACGCCGAGCGCTTCAACGAGGCGCCCCCGGCCCGCGCGACCGTCGAGGTCTCGCGCCTGCCCAAGGACGTGCTCGTCGAGATCGACGCCGTCGCGCTCTGCGGCTAGGCGGCACCACAAGCGGATGTCCCGATAGTCGAAGGGCCCGCCCCCACAGCTCCCTGTGGGGGCAAAGCAGAGCTCAAGCCTCGGGCGCAGGCGCGAGCTCCACGAGCAGGTCGCCCGCCGCCAGGGAGTCCCCCGCCGCCACGACCACGCGCTGGACCACCCCGGCCGCCGGCGCGGCGACGATGGTCTCCATCTTCATGGCCGAGAGCACCACGAGGGCGTCGCCGAGCTCGACGGTCGCGCCCTTTTGCGTGCGCAGCTCGACGACCACGCCGGGCATGGGCGCGCCCACGCTGCGCTCGTCGTCGGGCTTGGCCTGCTCGCGGGTCACGACCTCGGTGGTCACCGAGGCGTCGGACACGAGGATCGAGCGCGGCTGGCCGTTGAGCTCGAAGAAGACCTCGCGCAGGCCGTCCTCGCGCACGTCGCCGAGCGCGGTCAGCTTGACGATCAGCAGCTTGCCCCGCTCGATCTCGAAGCTGATCTCCTCGCCGAGCCTCATGGGCGCGATGAAGTTGCGCGTGGGCAGCAGCGAGACGTCGGAGTAGTCCCGGCGAAAGCCCATGTACTCGGCGAACACCTTGGGGTAGAGCGCGGCCGAGGCCACGTCGACGTCGCGGATGTGCGCGCCCCACTTGGCGCTCAGCTGGGCCTTGAGGGCCTCGAAGTCCAGAGCCGGCAAGCTCGCCCCGGGGCGGCCCTCGAGGGCCGGCTGCCCGCGCAGCACCTTGGTCCGCAGGGGCTCGGGGAAGCCGCCCACGGGCACGCCCAGGTAGCCCTGGAAGTACTCGACGACGCTGCGCGGGAAGGACAGGGTCTCGGCCTGGGCGAGCACGTCCTCTTCGGTCAGGTCGTTTTGGACCATGAACTGGGCCAGGTCGCCGACGACCTTGGAGCTCGGCGTGACCTTGATGATGTCGCCGAGCAGGCGGTTCGCGGCCGCGTAGGCCCGCTTGATCGCCGGCCAGCGCCCCGTGAGCCCGAGCGCCCGGGCCTGGAACTGCAAGTTGGTGTACTGCCCGCCCGGCATCTCGTGCATGTAGACGTCGGCGCTGCCGCTCTTGAGCCCGGACTCGAAGGGCGCGTAGAGGCCCCGGACCTGCTCCCAGTAGCCGTTGAGGCCGCCGACCTTCTCGAGCGAGAGGCCCGTGTCCCGCTCGCCGCTCTGCAGCGCCGCCACGACGGCGCCCATGGACGGCTGCGAGGTCAGCCCAGCCATCGCGTCGAGGGCCAGGTCGACGACGTCGGCCCCGGCCTCGGCGCAGGCGAGCATGGAGGCCACGCCCGTGCCCGCGGTGTCGTGGGTGTGGACGTGGATGGGCAGGTAGGGGAAGGCTTCCCGCAAGGCCCCGACGAGCTGGCGACCGGCCGCCGGCTTGAGCAGCCCGGCCATGTCCTTGATGGCCAGCACGTGCACGCCGCGGTCGTGGAGCTCACCGGCCAGGTCGACGTAGTACTGCAGCGAGTACTTGGTCCGCCCCGGGTCGCTGACGTCGCCCGTGTAGCACAGGCAGGCCTCGATCACGCCCCCGGCCTCGCCCACGGCGTCGATGCCCAGCTGCAGGTTGTCGAGGTAATTGAGGCAGTCGAACACCCGGAAGATGTCGACGCCGCGCTGCTTGGCCAGGCGGACGAAGCGGCGCACGACGTTGTCGGGGTAGTTGGTGTAGCCGACGGCGTTGGCCCCCCGCAAAAGCATCTGGAAGGGGATGTTGGGGACCAGCGCGCGCAGGCGCTCGAGCCGATCCCAGGGGCACTCGCGCAGGAACCTCAGCGCGACGTCAAAGGTCGCCCCGCCCCACATCTCGAGGCTGTAGCAGGGCGCGAGGATCCGCGCCGTGCTCGGGGCGATGGCCGCGAGCTCGCGGGTGCGCACCCGGGTAGCGAGCAGCGACTGGTGAGCGTCGCGCCAGGTCGTGTCCATGACCAGCAGGCCCTCGTGCGCGCGCACGGCCTTGGCGAAGGGGGCGGGCCCTTGCTCGAGCAGGATCCGCCGCCAGCCCTCGGGCGGCCGCTGGCCGTGATCCTCGATGAAGCCCTCGGGCAGCACCGGGTCGGGGCCGGGCGCGGCGTCCGAGGCCGGCGAGACCGTGGGCCCGTTGACCGCGACCTCGCCCAGGAAGCGGAGCACTCGCTGGGCCCGGTTGCGCCGGCGCGGGAACTGGAACAGCTCGGGCGTGGTGTCGATGAAGTCCGTGCGCGCGTCCCCGCCGACGAAGGTGTCGTGGCGCAGGACGTTCTGCAAAAACGGGATGTTGGTCTTGACCCCGCGGATGCGGAACTCGGCCATGGCGCGGTGCAGCTTGGCGGCCGCGCCCTCGAAGGTCAGGGCGTGAGCGGTGACCTTGGCGAGCAGCGAGTCGTAGTGCGGCGAGACCTTGGCCCCGGCGTAGCCCGAGCCTCCATCAATCCGGATGCCCATGCCCGAGGCCGAGCGGTAGGCCTCGATGCGCCCGGTGTCGGGCTGGAAGCTGGCCAGCGGGTCCTCGGTGGTCACCCGGCACTGGATCGCAAAGCCGCGGGTCTCGATGGCGTCCTGGCGCAGGCCGAGCTCGGCGAGGGTCGCCCCCCCGGCCACGCGGATCTGCGTCTGGACCAGGTCGACGAGGGTGACCTGCTCGGTCACGGTGTGCTCGACCTGGATGCGCGGGTTGACCTCGATGAAGTAGTGGCGGTTTTGGCCGTCGACGAGGAACTCCACGGTGCCCGCGTTGCGGTAGCCGCAGCGCCGGGCCAGGGTCACGGCGTCGCGGGTCAGGGCCTCGCGAACGCCCTCGTCGAGGTGCACCGCCGGCGCGGTCTCGACGACCTTTTGGTGGCGGCGCTGCACGGAGCAGTCGCGCTCGAACAGGTGGATGACCTCGCCGCTCCCGTCGGCGAGGATCTGGACCTCGATGTGCCGGGGCCGGTCGACGTAGCGCTCGATGAACACGGTCCCGTCGCCGAAGGCCGCCTCGGCCTCGGACTGCGCGCGCTCGAAGGCCTCGGCGAGCTCGCTGGCCTCGCGGACGACCCGCATGCCCCGGCCGCCGCCGCCCATGGCCGCCTTGATGATCACCGGCAAGCCGTGCTCGGTGACGAAGGCCTCCGCGGCCTCGAAGCTCGCCACCGGCCCGTCCGTGCCGGGGACCACGGGCACCCCGGCCTCGATGGCCAGGGCGCGCGCGCGCGTCTTGTCGCCGAGCACCTCGATGACCTCGGCGCTCGGGCCCACGAAGCGGATCCCGTTTTTCTCGCAGGCCCGGGCAAAGTCAGCGCGCTCGGACAGGAAGCCGTAGCCCGGGTGGATGGCGTCGACGTGGTTTTGCTTGGCGATCTCGATGATGCCGTCGATGTCGAGGTAGGCCGCGACGGGGCTCTTGCCCGCGCCCACGAGGTAGGCCTCGTCGGCCTTGTAGCGGTGCAGGTGGACCCGGTCCTCACGGCTGAAAATCGCCACGGTGCGAATCCCAAGCTCGGTCGCCGCCCGAAACACTCGGATGGCGATCTCACCTCGGTTGGCGCACAGCAGCTTGCGGATCTGGCGGTTCGGCACGGGCCGAGTGTAGAAGTTCAAACCGGCGTTTTGCGAGGGTGTGGCGTGGAATGGCCTTCACGTGGGCCGTACTCGATCGCAGCCCCCGGGGACTCTCGGGAGGCTCCGGGGCCCCGCCCTCGCGGCTGCCCCCGAGCCCACCCATCCCCTCACCCGTGACGTCTCATCGGAACTTTCGTTCGATGGTCCCGAAACATTGCGGGAGATCGCCGGGACTCCGCAATCCTTCCCATGGATGGGACGGCTGCCGTAGCATCGCAGCATGCTGGAACGTGTGAAGTACCTCCCCCTTGCCTTGATCCTCGTCGCCTGCCCCGCCGACGACGGTGGCGATGACGAAGTCGGCGAGACCGCTGGCGACGACACGAGCGAGTCCGACTCGACCACCGAGGACGGCACCGACACCACCACCGAAGACACGACGGACGCCGAGACGACGGAAGACACCACCGCCGACGCGGAGACCGAGACCGACACCGGCGCGCCGATGATCGACTGTGACGTCGACGCCTGGGACATCGCCATGGATACCCAGTGGAAGTCGGCCTGGATGGCGGCCTGCATGGTCCCCACGATCGCGCCGATCATGCAGGGCATCGATCCCGTGCTCTACGAGAACTTCAGCTGCGCCGACTGCCACGGCGACGACCTGGGCGGGGGCACCTTCGCGATGCCGGCGACCACCCCGATCAGCTTCGCCGACGCGGCCAACTGGGACCCGGCCTATATCGACGGCATGACCTTCATGGGCCCGATGGCCGAGGTCGCCGACACCGCCGCGGCGACCCTGGGCTACGAGCCCTTCTCGATGGACAACCCCGACGGCTTCGGCTGCGGCGGCTGCCACGTCATCGAGGGCTGAGCACCTCGCCAGAGCCTGGGCGCCCGGGCTCTGGCGGGCCATCGCCACGTCCCCCCTACTCGGTCTCGTTGGCCGAGGAGGTGCACGCCGCGATCTCCAGGCGGTCCTGGTAGGCGCAGTTCCACTCGACCAGGCGCGCCGAGATGGCGGCCGCGGCCTCGCTGTCGGCGGCCGTGACCGCTTCGATGTAGTCGTCCCAGTCGGCCAGGTAGGCGTCGGCGTCGAAGCCCGCGTCGCTCAGCGCCGGGCCCATGGTCGTGATCACCACCTGCGAGTAGATGCGGCCCTCCCACGCGCCCTTGATCGCCTCGGGGGTTCCGAGGCTTCCGCCGGTGACGGCCTCGTCGCAGTACTTGCGAGCCCGCTTGATGAAGGCCACGGCCAGGTCGCGCTCGAGCTCGGCGACCTCGAGATCGCGGACGGGGCCGTAGACCGCCTTGCGCATGCGCGCGAGCCCAGGGCCGTTGCGGTCTTCGATGCGGTCCTCGAGCAGATCGAGGAGCGCGCCGGCCTCGAAGGGCCCCGTGGGGTCCTCGCCCGCCGCGGCGCGATCGAGGATCAGCCGATGAATCAGGGCGTAGCTGCCCTTTTCGATCACCTGGCGCCGGGCCATGGTGATCGCCGGGTCGTGGGTCGAGCCGTCGATCGCCGCCCGGCCCTCGGTGAACGCGGCGGTGATCGTCGCCTCCCAGTCCTCGCCGCCGCGGGTCGGCGACGCGTCGACGCGCCTGGCCAGGGGCTGCACGGCCCCCTGCCACAGGCACCAGGCCGTGTCCCACTGGCTGGCGAGCAGCTCGGGCTCTCGGGCCTCGTCGGGCTTGGCGTCGCTGGCCACGGTCAGCAGCCGCCGCGCCTCCAGGAAGGCGACCAGACGAATCTGCGTGGTCAGGCCGACGAGGGCCCGCTGCACGTCCTCGTCGCGCTCGGCCGCGCCCATCTGCGCGGCGTGCTGACCCGCGAGGGCCACGTCGCGCCCCTGGGTCCGCACGGGCACCCGGCCGAGGTTGCGATCCATCGCCTTGACCCACGGCTCGAGGGTCTGCCAGTGGGCCTGGGCCGCCTTCGCGTCGGGCCGGCCTCCCTTGGTGCGCAGGGCCTCGAGGCCGCCGAGGGCTCGCATCGCGTCGCGGCACTCCGTCGACGCGAGGGCGCCGAGGGTCGGGTCGATCTTCGCCGGCGCTTCGGGCTTCGCCGGGGCGCTCCCATCGGCGGCGCCCTCGTCGGCCTTGCTGCCGTCGGTCTCGAGGTCTTCGGCCTTCGGGCCGCAGGCCCCTCCGAGCGCGAGCAAGGCCACGCAAGAGACCGCGACGAGGGCACGCAAGGGCGAGGGGCGCTCGAACATGCGCCATCCTTTGCTGGCCCCGGCTCCCCTGTCAACGCAGCGGGCGAGTGCGCGAACCCCGGCCCCGCGAGCGCTCCGTCCACGCCGACCGCTCGCGCCCGACCGTCGACCGCTCGCGCCGGAGCGCCAGCCGCTCGTCGGACGCCGCGAGCACGCCCCCGAGAGCCCGCCATGGTCTAGCCGTGGCCATCAAGCTCGCCTACGACATCAACCTCGCCGTCCACGCCATCGCCGGGCTGACCGCCGTGCTCGTCCTCGCCGTGCCGCTGATCGCCAAAAAGGGCGGGCGGGTCCACGCCCGCGCCGGCTGGGTGTTCACCGTCGCCATGGCCGTGGTCGCGGTCACGGGCGCGCTCTTGGCCCTGGCCTGGGCCACGATCCCGCTGACGGTCAAGCCCCCCGAGGGCCCCCGGAGCGCCGAGCAGATCGCCGCCATGACCCAGAGCTACCGCCGCTTCAGCCTGTTCTTCGCGACCGTCGGGGTCATGTCCGGCGCCGCGGTCTGGCACGGCGTCGCGGCCGTGCGCAACAAGTCCGGCGGGCGCCGAGGGGGCTGGCGGGGCGTGGGCGACCACCTGGCCTACGCCCTGACCCTCGGCTTTGGCCTGGCCCTCACCTTGCTCGGGCTGAAGCTCGGCATGGCGCTGTTCATCGCCTTTGGTGCCCTCGCCTTCTCCGGCGGCCTCGGGGACGCCCGCGCCATCTGGCGCTCGAGCACCGAGAACAAGGCGTGGATCATCCGTCACCTCCAGGCCATGCTCGGCGGCGCGACGGCGGCCCTGACCGCGTTCTCGGCGTTCACCCTGCGCAGCTACGCGTCCTCGGAGCACGCCTTCGACATCGCCTTTTGGCTGCTCCCGGTCGTCGCGGGCGTGGTCGCCTCGGTCGGCTGGACGCGCTCGACCGAGCGCGAGCTGGGCATGCGCTGAGGGCCGCCGTACCATGGCCATGCACGCCGCGCCCATGCCTGCGCCAACCACCGCCGCGCCTTCGAAGGGCGCCGAGTCCCCGACCAAGCGCGCCCGGCTCCCGGCCCTGATCCGCCAGGAGCTCCGCGAGGCCTGGTGGATCTACGTGCTCGTCCCTCCCCTGCTGACCGTGTTCCGGGCGGGCACGAGCGGCTCGGACTGGGGGATCACCTACATCGTCAACCTGTGCGCGACGCTGTGCATCGGCGGCTCCATCCAGACCCTGCTCGTGGTCTCCGAGCGCCGCGGCTGGTCCCTGCCCTGGAACCTCCACTACGGCCTGCTCGTGCTCCTGGGCGTGCTCGTGGGCACGGAGCTGACCTTCCTGGTCCTCGGCACCTTTGCGACCTTCGACCGCGGCGCGATGCGCTGGGGCATGTGGGCCATCGGCGGCTCCGTGGCCGCGGCGGTCGCGACCATCGGGGTGACCTACGACCGCCTCCGCGCCCACGCTCGCACCGTCGAGCTGCGCGAGGAGCAGGCCCGGCGCGAGGCCCTGCAGGCCGAGCTCGACGCCCTGCACAGCCGCATGAACCCGCACTTTCTGTTCAACAGCCTCAACACCGTCGCGGCGCTCATCGAAGAAGACGCCGAGGCGGCCGTCGACGCCGTCGAGCGCCTGTCCGACCTGCTGCGCTACACCCTCGAGCGCGACGCCGCGAGCACCGTGCCGCTAGCCGACGAGCTGCAGTGCGTGCGCGAGTACCTGGCCATCGAGGGTCTGCGCTTTGGCGAGCGCCTGCGCGTCGAGTGGGCCCTCGACGAGGGCGTCGAGGCCGGCGCGTGGGTGCCCCCGCTGAGCCTCCAGCCCCTGGTCGAGAACGCGGTCAAGCACGGGGTCTCGCGCAGCCGCACGCCGGTGACCGTGCGCCTCCAGGCCCGCCGCGTCGGCGACCAGATCGCGCTCGAGGTGCGCGACGACGGGCCCGGCTCGACACCTCGCTCGACGGGCAGCGAGGGCACGGGTACGGCCCTGCGCACCCTGAGCGAGCGCCTGCGCCTGCTCTACGGCGAGGCCGCGCGCTTCGAGGCGGGCGTGGTCGAAGGCGGCGGCTACCGGGCGGCCCTGTCCATGCCGGCCCGCCTCGAATCCTGCCCCACCTCCAGCGAGGTGCGCCCGTGACCGCCCTGCGCGTGCTGATCGTCGACGACGAGGCCCCCGCGCGCCGACGACTCCGGCGCATGCTCGAGCGCCTGACCAACGACGGCGCCGAGGCCATCGAGGTGGTCGGCGAGGCGGCCGACGGCGTCGAGGCCCTCACCCAGCTGACCAAGCTCGAGCCCGACCTGGTCCTCCTCGACATCCAGATGCCCGCCCTCGACGGCCTCGCCCTGGCCCAGCACGCCAGCTTGCCGCCCTTCATCTTCGTGACCGCCTTCGACGAGCACGCCCTCGCGGCCTTCGAGGTCGGGGCGGCGGACTACTTGCTCAAGCCGATCCGGCGCGAGCGCCTGCAGCTGGCGCTCGAGCGCGCCCGGACACGCATCGAGGCCCAGCGAGACGCCTCGGCGAAGGGCGAGGGCGCCAGCGAGCTCGACGAGCTCCAGGCGACCCTGCGCCGGCTCGTGGCCGCCGAGCCGGCCCCCGCCTCTCCGACCCCGCCGCGCATCGCCGCCCGCGAAGGCGGCAGCGTGCGCCTGTTCGAGCTCGCCGAGATCGGGCGCTTTTGGTCCGCCGACAAGTACACCTGCTTCCACCACGGCGGGGCCGAGCACGTCCTCGACGAGGGCCTCGGCGAGCTCGAGCTGCGCCTGGGCGCCCACGGCTTCGTCCGCGTGCACCGCTCGGAGCTCGTCGACCTGGGCTGGGTCCGCGCCGTGCACAGCGAAGCCGGCGCGACCTCCCTCGAGCTGCGCGACGGCCAGCGCGTCGCCGTCAGCCGGCGCATGGTCGCGGAGATCAAGCGCCGCCTCGGGCTGTGAGCGCGCCGTCTACTCGCTCTCGTCCTCGCTCGCCGTGCACGCGGCGATGCCCAGCTCGGCCTGGGTCGCGCAGTTGACCGCGACCAGCTCCTGCGTCAAGGCCACCGCCGCGCCCCCGTCCTCGGCCTCGACGGCGGCGAGGTAGTCGAGCCACAGCTGCATGTGCGCGGCCGCGTCGAAGCCGGGCAGGCGCTGCTCCATGACCGGCAAGACCACCGCCGTGTAGACGATGCCCTCCCACGCGCCCTTGACCCCGTCGGGCGTGCCGAGGGTCCCGGCGACGACGGCCTCGTCGCAGTACTTGCGCGCCCGCTTGACGAAGGCGACGGCCAGCTCGGCCTCGATCCACGCCGGATCGACGCTCGGCAGCTCCCCCTCGAGCATGGCCTCGATCGCCGGGACGGCCGGCGAGTTGCGCCCGAGGACGCGGTCCTCGAGCACGCGCAGCAGCCCCAGGGCCTCGTCGGCCGCGGCCTGATCGCCCCCCTGGGCCGCGCTGGCCCGGGCGAGCAGGACCCGGTGGATCGTCGTGAAGGTCGTCTTCTCGATGATCTGCTTGCTCGCCTTGGTCGCGTACTCGTCCGGGGCCCAGGCCTGCTCGGGGCCGAGGATGCCGGCGTGGCCCGAGCCGAAGGCGTCGACGATGATCGTCTCCCAGCTGCCCAGGCTCTCGACCAGCGCCGGCTCGCTCCCGGCCTCCGCGGCCAGCGGTCGGAGCACGCCGCCCCAGTAGCACCACGCCGTGTCCCACTCGGCGAAGGTCAGCGCGGGGTCGCGCTGGGGGTCGGGGAGCTGGTCGGCGACCGTGGCCAGGCGCGCGCGCACGTCGAGGCTCGCGACCAAGCGCAGGACGTCGCGGATCGTCAGCAGCAGGCGCCGCCGCTCGTCCACGTCGTCGATCATCGGCGCCAGGTCGATGGCCCCCTCGATCGCCGCGTCGTCGACGAGCAGGCCGCCCTCGACCCGACCCAGGCGCGCGTCGACCTCCCGGACCCAGCGCTGCAGCGGCGAGCCCCCGGGGATCGGCGACTCCCCCGACAGGTCCGTGTCCTCGCCCCGGTAGAGCTGGGCGATGTACTCGACGTCCGGCTCGGGCAGGGCGAGCTCGGCGAGGAGCTGCTCGTGGGCGAACAAGGCCGCGTCGCAGGCCGGCAGCGGCGTGTCGCCCAGCTCCGGCGCGACCTCGTCCACGACGCTCTCGTCGCCCGCCTCGCCGCCCTCGTCGATGCACGCGAGGGCGGACACGGCCAGGCACGCGATCAGGGCGCCGCGACGTGGGTGAACAAAAATGCGAAGGGTCTCGAGCGCGGTCATGGGGCGAACTCCGGGGCAGGGAGGATCCAGGGCGCCGGGCGCAGGGCGAGCCCCGGCTGGGTTTGGGTCAGGTCGAAGTCGGGGTCGATGAGCCGCGCCCGCGGGCGGCCGTTGAGGGCGACGAAGGCGTCGGCGTAGACCGCCAGCTCCGCGCCAGGGCGCTCGTGCTCGAGGCGCGCGGCGAGGTGGCGGGCGTAGCAGGCGATCATGTCCGGCTGGGTGCTCATCATCTTGGCTTGCAAGACCGTCAGCTCCTCGCTGGGGTCGACGCGCCAGCGCGCCCCCGAGCGCCGATCGACGACGCGAAAGTCGACCGCCCCGCCCTTTTCGACCAGCATGACCCGGTAGGCGAAGCGTCCGCCCTCCTCCGTCCAGTTGACCGGGCCGGGGTAGAGCCAGTGGCGCAAGGGCAGCAGCGCCTGCGCGGCCAGGCTCAGCCACGCGAGGCGGTGGGCCCAGGTGGCCAGAGGGTGCGGCGGCGCGGGGCGGGCCGCGTCGTCGGGCGTCGACGCCCTCGCCGGCCACCAACGCCGCGGCCAGTCCGGCTCGAAGAACACCGTCGCCGCCGCGATCATCACCAGGGGAAACAGGCCGATGGGGAACAGCCACCCCGTCAGGCCGTGGAAGGCGAGCAGCGCCAGGTAGGCGACGGCCCGCGTCGGCGCCCAGCACAGCGCCGGGACCACGCAGAGGTCGAAGACCATGCCCGCCCACGAGGCCAGCAGGGCCACGCGCGGATCGGCCAGCCACCCTCCCACCGGCAAGCTCAGGACGACCCAGTCCGCGTGGCGGCCAAACCAGATCGTCAGCGGCTGCCCGGCGAGCAGCCAGTCCCCGCCGATCTTGGCCACGCCCGCGAACACGTAGACCACCGCGACCTGGACCCGAACGACATCCAGGGTCGTCCGCGGAGCTCGACCGTCGGCGTCCGCGTCGGGGGGCGCGAGCGCGAAGGTCAGCAGCAGGCAGCTGAGGAAGTAGTAGTGGTTGAGGTAGTAGCTGAGGTCGATGAGCTCGAGCCAGGTGAAGCACGCGAAGGCCACCGCCGCGCTCGCCCGCGTGGCTCGGCCCGAGGCCAGCGCGAGCCCGGCCACGAACACGGCGGCGAACAGCAGGTGGCAGCCGAGCCGACCGGGGATCGGGACCCACTCGAAGCCCGGATAGGGGAAGTGAAAGCGCGGCGCGAGCAGCAAGCTGTCGATCCAGCCCTTGGCCCAGTAGCGCCCCGCCGACACGCTGACGAGCACGCCCACCATCACGCGCAGGGCGACCAAGCTGGCCGCGTCCACGCGCCCTGCCTCCCCCTCAGTCGCCATCGTTGTCGCTGAGCGAGACGGTCACGCCGAGCAGCCCCGCGACGTCGGCGGCCAGGGTCAGGCGCAGCGCTCGGATCGCCTCCCAGGCCGCGTTGACGGCGGCCGGGTCCGTGTCGAGGCCCGTGCGCAAGGGGTCGGGGAGGGCCTCAGCGGCCGCGAGGGCGACGTCGAGGTCGGCGCGCACGGCCGCGTCGATCTCGGCGCTCGAGGCCGCGACGATGACCGTGAAGCCCTCGCCGTCTCGGTCGGCCCCGCCGAGGTAAAAGGCCGAGAAGCCCGCGAGGGCGTCGAGGATGTCCGCGCGGCTGCGATCGGAAAAGCGCGACTCGAGCTGCTCGAGGTCGGGCTCCGCCGTCGACAGCCCCAGGGGCTTGCCCATGGACCGCTCGCTGAGGTCGTGGAGCCCGGCGATGGCGGCGTTGAGCAGCTCGTCGACGGCCAGGCTGACCGTCGGGTAGCGCGCGTTCGAGCCCGCCGTGGCCAGGGTGTCCGCGAAGCTCTCGGTCTGCGCCTCGAGGGCCTCGAGCTGCACGCCCACGTCGCCAACCACGGCGTGCAGGTAGGCGCAGCGCTGGGCCCCGCTCGGCTCCTCGGCCGTGAGCGCGGCGAGCACGGCCTCGTCGCCGCCCTCGGGGTCCCACAGCAGGTACTCGACGGCCGGCAGGCCCTTGCTCGCCACGCCGAGGGCACCGACCTCCTCGACCGTGCTCGAGCCTCCGGTCACGCCGCCCTCGATGCTCGACGGGCGCGCGGGCCAAAAGTCGACGGCGCTGTCGAAGCCCTCGTCGACGAGGGGCCCGAACGGCAAGGCCCGAAACTGACGCCACGGCTCCCGCAGCGCCCACCAGGCCGCCTGCGCGGCGTCGAGGGTGCTCGGGTCGGGCGCCTCGCACAGCGCCAAGGTCGCGGCAGACAAGGCCGCCGCCCGCTCCCGGGCCTGAGCCAGAGGCGGCAGCAGGGCCGAGGGGCCGAGGTCGGCGAGCATCGCCGGGCGCAGGTCGGGCTCGGGCTCGGCGCAACCTTGCTGGACGAGCAGCGCGGCCGCGGCCAAGCCCAGCCCGAGGCCGGGAGTCAGCGCGAGGATCAGGGTGCGACGCGTGGGCATGGGGGCTGGCTCTCAGAGGCTATGGACAAAGCGCACCAACGCCGCGCGGTCGCTGGCGTCGAGCTCGGTAAAGGCGTCGCGGCTGGCCTGGGCCTCCCCGCCGTGCCACAAGATCGCCTCCTCGAGGCCGCGGGCCCGTCCGTCGTGGAGGTAGAGCGCGTGGTCGTTGACGACGTCGAACAGGCCCACGCCCCACAGCGGCGGCGTGCGCCACTCCGAGCCGTCGGCGTCGTAGTCCGGGCGCCCGTCGGCCAGCCCGGGGCCCATGTCGTGGACCAGCAGATCGGTGTAGGGGAAGATCGTCTGCTCGCTGACCTCGGGGAAGCCCGCGAGGGTCCCGGTGACGATCATCGGGGTGTGGCAGCCGTCGCAGCCGACGTCGCGGAACAGCTCCCGCCCGAGCAGGACCTCGGGGTCGTCGATCTCGCGCCGGGCCGGGACCGCGAGCAGGCGGCTGTACACGGTCACGGCGTCGAGCAGGTCGTCCTGGAGCTCCGGGCCCTCGGCGTCGGTCCCCGTCGGCGCGCTCGCGCACTCCACCTGAGGTGGTGGGCAGTTCTCTTCGCCGTGCACCATCGAGGTGATGCCGATGTCGCCCGCGAAGGCGCCGGCGTTTTGCTGGACCAGACCGACCTGGTTGGCCTTCCAGCCAAAGCGCCCGAGCAGGTGCTCGCCCGAGATCGGGTCCAGCGGATAGTTCGGCCGCCCGGAGATGCCGTCGCCGTCCTCGTCGTCGGGATCGGCCGCGGCCAAGATGGTGTCCTCGTCGATGGCCTCGAGCAGGCCCAGGCCGATCATGTGCGGCGCGACCCGGGGCGAGAACAGCAGCTCGTCCGCCAGCGGCCCAAAGGCGAGGTCCTCGAAGGCGTAGCTCGGCTCGCGCAGGGAGTAGGCCGCGCCGTCCGGGTAGGTGCCGGGGAGCTCGGTCCAGCTGACCACCGCCCGGCCCTCGGCGGGCACGCCGGGGATGGACTGGGGCTGGAGCTGCCCGCCGTAGTTGGGCTCGGGCAAGGGCCCGCCGTCCTCGGCCTGCCCCGGGATGGACAGGCGCAAGAGCATGGACAGCATGGGCTCGTCGGCGCTCAGCGGCGGCCGGCCCCGGCCGTCGCGGAAGTGGCAGCCCGAGCACGAGGTCGCGTTGAAGGTCGGCCCCAGGCCGTCGCGGGCCGTGGTCGAGGCCGGCGCGATGACCCAGTTCTTGTTGAAAAAGGAGTTGCCGACGAAGAAGCCCGAGAGGTGCTCGTCCTCGATGTTTCGGGCCGAGAGCGAGAAGGCTCGGGAGCCCTGATCGAAGACCGTGGTCCCGCCGCCCGCGAGGGCCTCGTCGATCCCAGAGCCGGGCTCGGGCTCGGCGCAGGCGCAGGCGAACAGCGAGGCCCAGATGATGTGGCGGCGAGACAACACGGCGCTACTCCAGGGCCAGGTTGATGTCGAACAGCGCGGCCGCGTCGGCGATCGAATCGGCCTGCACGCGCAGGGCGTCGATGGTCGCCTGGACCGACTCGACGTCGTCGACGATGGCGCGATCGAAGGGCGCGGGGATGGCCTCGGCCGCGCTCACGCTGGCGGCGATCTCATCGCGCAGGCGATCGGCCAGATCCGCGTCGCGGGCCGCGACCAGATCGTAGACGCTCTGCCCGTCGAGGGCCCCGTAGCGGCCCAGGTACACGTTCTGAATGCCCAGGGCGTTGGTCACCACGTCGCGGTGGGTGTTGTCGCTGAAGCACGAGTGCTCGTCCTCTTGCTCCTGGGTCTCGAGCGCGACCTCCATGCGCTCCCCGGCGAGCTCGGCCCCGCTGAGGCTGCCCATGCCCAGGAGGATGCGGCGCACGATCTCCTCGGGCGCCTCGCCCACGAAGCTGTCGCGGTAGCTGCCGGCCCACGCCGTCTCGAGGCCCTCGAGGTCCTCGATCAGCAAGGTCACCGCCGCCTGTAGGTAGGCCGCGCGGCGGTCCTGATTCATGGCCGTGCCGTTGCCGTCGGTGAGGTAGTCCGTGGCCGGGCGCGCCCCGGGCCCGTCGGCGCTCAGGTCCTGGCCCCACAGCAGGAACTCGACGGCGTGGTAGCCCGAGGAGATGTTGGTCTCGCCCCCGGCCTCGTTGAGCTCGGCGAGCAGCTCCGGGGTGATGTCGGGGTAGGTCGCCAGGTCGTTGATGATGCCGGCGTCGGGCATGCCGTCGACGTAGTCGATGTAGGCCTCGTCCATGGGCCAGGCGTTGAGCTGCCCCTCGGGACCGTCGGTCGGGTTGTCGATGGGCCCGTCGTAGAAGCGGAACACCTCGGTCTGGCCGTAGGGCTCGCGGGCGGCGAGCCAGGCCTCGCGCGCGGCGGTGAGGTTGGCCTCGCTGGGATCCCCGACGAAGGTGTCGATGGCGGTCGCCAGGGCCTCGGCGGTCATGCGCGCGTCGGCGTAGTTGGCCGCGACGATGTCGGCGTAGTTCTCGGCCACCGGGGCGACCTCGTCGGCGCTCAGGGGGGTGTCGCTCGGCTCGTCGGTGGAGCAGGCACCAAGGAGCAAGGCAGAGCAGATCAGCAAGCGTGAGATCGAAGCGGTCACCATCGCCTGATATTGAAATTAGATTTCACTGTCAAATTGAAAGAGATTTAATCGAGGTACAGCGCTAAATATTCGCACAAAAACACCGAAAAAGACTCTCGTTATCATCCAATTTGAGATCGCCCGCCCCGAAACGGGAACCTAGTCACTCACTCGATCCACCACGCTCAAAGGGTCGAGGAAGAACCGCCTGCCCCTTCTCTTCGAGACCGCTCGAGGCCGCTCGAGCGCCCCTCACCCCCGGCAAACAACGCCCCCGCTCGCGGGGGCGACCGCATGCCCCCTCGCAGGTACGAACCCCATTGAGGACAAGCCAAAGAGGAGGAGCGGCAGCGACGAAGCGTCCCCGGTTCGAGACGCCCGCGGGGGCAAAAAAGAACTCTCAGCGCTTGCGAGCGCGCCGCTCTTCGGCGTGGCGCAGGGCCTTGCGCTTGACCCGACCAAAGGCCCGGTACATCACCGCCGCGTCGGCGTAGCGCTTGCGCGTCGACACCTCGAGGCTGCGCCGCACGAGCTCGCGCAGGTCCGGGTGGTGCGTCCGCATGCGCTGGCGCCCCTCTTCAAAGGGCCACTCGAACGGCCACTTGGGCAGCTTGCCGGTCAGCAGCTCGTGGAGGACCAGGCCGGCCGAGAACACGTCCGACTTGGCCGAGGGTCGACCCAGGGCCTGCTCCGGCGCCATGTAGCCGACGGAGCCCGAGGCCGATCCCTGCACGGTCTTGCGCGCGAACTTGGCGATGCCGAAGTCCGCCAGGCGCAGGCGACCGTCGGCGAACAGGATCATGTTGTCGGGCTTGATGTCGCAGTGGATGACGCCGCGCTCGTGGGCGTGGGCCAGGCCCGCGAGCAGCTGCTCGATGCAGTTCATCTTCTGCACGAAGGTCATCCGCCGGCTCATGCGATCGTCGAGGCTCTGCTCCCCCAGCGGCTGCACGATCACGAACACGCCCTCGATGAAGTCGGCGTTCTTGATCGGCAAGATGTTGGGGTGGTCGAGCTTGGCGGTGATCCGCACCTCGCGACGAAAGTCCTCGATGTGCGCCTCGGTCACCGTGCCCAGGGGGACCTTGAGCGCGACCGAGATGCCCTCGATGGTGTCGTAGGCCTCGAACACGTCGCCGAAGCCTCCCCGCGCGACGCGACGCTTCAGGCGGTACTTTCCAAGTCGTTGGCCAACGCGAACCATGGACGGTCGAGCCCCCGAGATTGAGCCCAGTCCGGTCGCTTGGCAAGGACGATTTATGCGCTCTCGCGGCGGATGGGGGCCACCAAAGAGCGAGGCCCGCGGGGCCCGAGAGCCGCCGCGAGCCTGTCCGCGAGGTGCCGATGAAGCCGTGGCACTCAGGCCGCAGCGCGCTCAGCGCCCGCTTGCGCCCTGGCGGCCGCCTTGGCCTTGGGGCTGCGCTTTTTGTTGGGCCGCCAGGTGCCCGCCACGACCTCCGGGGGCGGCTCGCGCAGATCCCAGACCAGCCCCACCCAGCTCATCGCCTTGAGGATGTAGTAGGTCACGTCGAGCTGCCACCAGTGGAAGCCCTGGCGGGTGCTCGCCTGGTAGTAGTGGTGGTTGTTGTGCCAACCCTCACCGAGGGTGATCAGCGCCAACCAGAAGTTGTTGCGGCTGTCGTCCGAGGTCTCGTAGACGCGCTTGCCCCACACGTGGGAGAGCGAGTTGATGGTGAAGGTGCCGTGCCACAGGAACACGGTGCTCAGCACGAAGCCGATCAGCAGGCCCGACCAGCCCAGCGCCAGCCAGCAGCCAAAGCCCAGGGCGGCCGGCGGGATCCACCAGTAGTGGTTGAGGAAGACCAGCTCGGGGTACTTCGCCAGGTCCTTGATCTTCGAGTAGTCCGTGCCCTCGGTGCTGTCGTAGAGCCAGCCGACGTGGGCGTAGAACAAGCTGCGCTGCACCGGCGAGTGCACGTCCTCGGGCATGTCCGAGTACTTGTGGTGGTGCCGGTGGTGCGCCGCCCACCACAGCGCGCCCTTTTGCGAGCTCGTCTGGGCCAGGAAGGCGAGCATGAACTGCATCACCCGGCTGGTCTTGTAGGTCCGGTGCGAGAAGTAGCGGTGGTAGGCCCCGGTCACCGCGAACATGCGGATGAAGTAGAGGCCAAAGCACAGCGCCCAGTCGACGGGGCGAACCTCGATGCCGGGCAGCAGGGCCAGCAGAGGGACGAAGTGCAGGATGATGAAGGGGGCGCCGACGAGCCACAGGCGAAACGTGCTGGTTTGGCTGTCACTCGGGGCCTGGGACACATCGGTCAGGCCGACGGAATTCGTGGTTGCATCCACGGGATCAGCCTGCCACCAGACCCGTCTCGGGCCCTTCCCGAGCGTGTCTCGGTTGTGTCTGCGACGGTCAGATCAGCGTTTATTGGCCGGTGTTCGCGCGAATGAGCTCGATTCACCGTGAACGCCGTCGCACGCCGCCGGATCGTATCGCTCACTCGGGTACGAACTTGTAGCCCGCTCCGCGCACGGACACGAAGTAGCGCGGCTCTTTGGGCGAAGGCTCGAGGTGCTTGCGCAGGCGGAGGATGAAATTGTCGACCATCCGCGAGTTCGGATAGTTGTCGAGCTTCCAGACCTTCTCCTGGAGCTCCTGCCGGCTGAGCACCCGGTTGGGGTTCTCGATGAAGTAGCGCAGCAGGTCGTACTCGAGGGCCGTGAGCTTGAGCTCCTCGCCGCCGCGAGCGGTCACCCGGGCCGCGAAGTCGATCTCCACGTCGCCGATGTGCACGCGCTCGGCTGGGCCCTCGCTGCTCTTTTGCTCCCAACCCCGGCGCCGCAGCAGCGAGCGCACCCGCGCGAGGAGCTCGTCGAGCTCGAAGGGCTTGACCAGGTAATCGTCCGCCCCCGCCTCGAGGCCGCGGACGCGATCGCTGATTCGGTCGCGGGCGGTCAGCATCAACACCGGCGTGAAGTCGCCCGCGTCCCGGAGCTTGCGGCACAGGACGAAGCCGCCCTCTTCGTTGTCGGGGAGCATGACGTCGAGGATCAGCGCCGCGTACTTGCCCGACTCGATCAGGTGCGCGCCCGCGTCCCGGATCGAGTGGACCAGATCGACGGTGTAGCCCTCGAGTTCGAAGTTCAGCTTGAGCCCGGTCGCGAGGTTGCGGTCATCCTCGACGACCAACAGTCGCGCAGAGCCGTTGGACATGGCGGGCCGAGCTTGGCGCGAAGCCCGGGAGATTGCAAAGGGGCGCGCGTCTTTGTCACGTCATCAGAACTTCGCGCATGGGTCATCCGTCGCGTCGGCGTGTGGATCGCCAAACTCAGCGCGACCTCGACGGCAGCAGCTGGCTGTCCCGAATCAACGTCTGCAACGGCTCGACGTCGATCCAGCTCGAAGGCGCGTGCTCGAGGGTCTGGGCGGCCTCGCCCGCGACACGCTGGGCCGACTCACGCTGGCCATGGGCGGCCAAGACCCGGGCGTGCACGAACACCAGCTCCGCCCGACGCACGGGATCGCGCACGCTCTCGCGCATGGCGTAGGCCTCCGTGCTCAGCTCGAGGGCACGTCCGCGCTCCGCAGCGCGAGCCGCGTCTCCCCGCTCGCCCGCGCCGCCTTCGAGCAACGAGGCCGCGAGCTCGATCAGCGCGCGCGCGTGCAGGGCAGCCTCGATCGAGCGGCCCAGTCCGTTGGTCCGCGCGAGCCGGGCCGTCCGCTCGTCGAGCTCGCGCCCGCTGAGCTCGCGGGCGCGCTCGAGCTGCGCGAGGGCCTCGTCGCGCTGACCGAGGGCGGCGTAGGCTCGGCCCAGGCCGATGAGGTAGTGGGCCAGGCGCGGGCTGTGCTCGCCCTTGCTCGCGCGCTCGATGGCCAGGCTCTCTCGATAGTGATCGGCGGCGGCGCGCGGGTGACCGCGGCGCAGCTCGAGGGCGCCCGCGTCCCCGCCGAGGCTCGCCAGGGTCGGGTGCTGGGGGTCGAGGGCGCGCAGCAGCACCGCCGCGCGGGCCAGGGTCGCCGCGCCCTCGTCGAGGGAGGTGGTCCGCCCCTGGACGTCGCCGAGCAAGGCGAGGCTGTAGCCGAGGGAAAAGCGCGAGGGACCAGCCGGGTCCTCGGACACCTCGACGGCCCGCAGCAGCGCGCGCCGAGCCTCGGCGTAGCGAAACTCGGAGCGGAGCAAGTAGGCGCGGTTGATCAGGGCCCGAGACAAGAGCAGGGAGTCCGGGTCGTCCATCGCCTCCAAGGTCGCGATGAGCTGCGCGAGCACCTCCAGCCCTTCTCTGGCGCGGCCGCTCGTGGCCAGGGCCGTGCCCAGGGCCAGCTTGGACTCGAGGTTCCGCGGGTGCTCGAGGGGGTAGAGGTGCTCGACCATGGTCACGGCGCGGCGCTGGACGGCGAGCGCGGCCTCTCCGTCGATGTCGTCCAGCGCCGAGCTCATCGCATTGAGGGCGCGCAGGGCCGTGGGGTGGTCCGGGCCGTAGAGGGCGTTGGCGAGGCTCAGGGCGCTCTTTGAGTCAGCGATGGCGGCGTCGAAGTCTCCGCGCAGGTGGTGGAGATCACTGCTGAGCAAGGACCACTCGATGCGCAGGGGGTGCTGCTCCCCGAGGAACTCGTCGAGCAGAGCCCGGGCCGCGCGCAGCTCCTCGTCGGCGGCCTGGGGATCGGCGAGCCTGAACTGGCAGCGAGCCCGGTGGATGTGCAGCTCGACCTGGCGCTCGGGCGGGCTCCCGAGGCGCTCGACCAGCACGGCCGTGAGCTCGAGCATGAACAAGGCGAGCTCCGGCTGCTCGCGGGCCTCGGCGACGCGGGCGAGGCCGAGGGTCGCGTCGAGGGTCGTGGGCAGATCGTCGCGGACCCCCGCCGAGTGCAGGGCCGCGCGGAAGCCCGCGTCGGCCTCGTCGAGGCGATCGAGGGCGTGGTCGAGCTGGGCCGCGATCACGCGGACGTCGTCGTGCAGCTCCGGGCACGCGCGCAGCTCGGGATCCGCGAGCAAGTTCGCCCCAAAGCGCGCGCCCTGGTGAAACAGGCCCGCGAGCTGGAGCATGCGCAGCCGGTGGAGCGAGCGGTACAGCCCGGGGGCGCAGGCCTCCTCGACCAGCACCTCCCCGTCGAGGGCCGCGCAGTCCTCGGGCGGGGGCAGGGCCTCCACGGCCTCGAGGGCGTGGGCCGCCACGCCCTCGCGCTGCCCCGCTTCGCCGAACACCTCGAGCAGCGCCGCGAAGGCCTCGCGGTCGCTGTCGAGGCAGCGGCTCTGCGCGGTCGCGGGCAGGGCCTCCACCGAGACCCCGAGGCCGGCGCGCTCGAGGCAGTGCTGCTCCCGGACCCGGGCCCAGCGCTCGACCCAATTGGCGGTCGCGGCCATGACCCGGGCGCTGTGGGCCTCGGCGTAGCGGGGCCCACCGGCCTCGAGGGCGGCGAAGAGATCGGCCTGGCCGTCGCGCCACAGCCCGGCCACGGTGTGCGCGTCGCGGGAGCAGGCGCGTCGCTGGGCCCGCCGCTGGACGCCCAAGCCGAGCCCGATCCCGACGCACAGCGCAACGCTCGCGCCCACGCCGATGGCCCGTCGCCGTCGCTGCTTCCGTCGCCGGCTCCGATCGCCCGTGAGCGCGTCCAGCAGGGCGGTCATCGACGGCCACCGACGCTCGGGCTCGAACGCGAGGCCGCGGTCGAGGATGGGCTCGATCCAGTCGGGGATGGGGCGCGCCGGATCCCGGGGCCAGGGCAGGCGATCGTTGCTCAACACGGCCTTGGCCCGGGAGCGGGTGCTGTCGCCGCCAAAGGGCGTCGCGCCGCACAGGGCCTCGTAGAGCGCCACGCAAAACGAGAACTGGTCGCTGCGCGCGTCCGCGACCTGGCCCCGGAACTGCTCGGGGGCCATGTAGCCCGGGGTCCCCAGGGTCGCCCCGTCCCGGGTCAGGCGCAGGGCGAGGGCCTTGCCGATCCGCGAGCTCGAGACCTTCTCCGAGGGGCTGCGCTCGAGCTCGCGGTAGAGCTCGGGGGCCGCCGCGTCGTGGAGCTCGCGCGCGGCCTCGGTCACCCGGACGAGGCCGAAGTCCGTGACCTTGGGGACGCCCTCGAGGGTGAGCAAGACGTTGGCCGGCTTGAAGTCGCGGTGGATGAGGCCCGCGGCGTGGGCCGCCGCGAGCCCCTGGCCGGCGCGCATGTACATGGCGAGCACCTCCCCCCAGCTCCGGTCCCGCGCCTCGAGCCAGGTCTGGAGCGTCCCGCCCCCGAGGTACTCCATGGCGATGAAGGTCTCGCTGCCGATGCGGCCGACGTCGTAGATGGCGACGACGTTCGGGTGCGACAGGCGAGCCATGGCCTGGGCCTCGCGCAGCAGCCGGGTCGGGGCGTTGCCGCGCCCCGGCGTGTGCAGGACCTTGACCGCGAGGTGGCGGTCGAGCTCGGGGTCCTCGGCCAGGAAGATCGAGCCCATGCCGCCCTCGCCGATGCACTCGAGCAGGCGGTAGCGACCCAGCTGGAAGGCGTCGTGGGAAGGCGGGACGTAGTCGGGGATGCCCCGCTGGGCTCTCTCGTGCTCCTCGAGGAGGAGCGTGCGTTCGAGATCCTCTCCGGACATGGCGGCGCGACCCCGATCCCGATCGGCGGGTGCCCTTCGAGGGTACGCTGCGCTCGGACCCGTGGACAGACAAAGGCCCCCGCGCCGAACCCGCGCATTCGAACGGGCAACTCCCCTGCTCGAGGCTGGTAGGCTCCGCGGGTGAAGGAGCTCAAGCTCGGCTTCATCGGCACCCACGGGGTCGGCAAGACCACCCTCTGCTACGGCCTCGCCGCCCGACTCAAGGCTCAGGACTACGTCCTCGACATCGTTCACGAGGTCGCCCGGCGCTGCCCCCTGAGCATCAACGAGGACACCAACGTCGCCGCGCAGTCGTGGATCCTGCACACGCAGATCGCCGACGAGCTCCTCGCCGCCGCGCGCCACCCCGTGGTCCTGTGCGATCGCAGCGTGCTCGACAACTACGTCTACCTGCTCGTCGCGGGCGGGCGCGACGACGCCCTCGACACCCTCGTCGCCTCGTGGCTGCGGACCTACGACCTGCTGATCTACGTGCCGGTCGTCGCCGAGCTCAAGCCCGACGGCATGCGCTCGACGGACGCGGCCTTCCAGCAAGCCATCGACGACCGCCTGCTCCGCGAGCTCGACCGGCGCGGCGTCCAGGCCCTGCGGCTGGCCCCGGCGCAGCGCGAGCACTGGCTGGACATCGTCGAGGAGGAGGCGCGCAGCCGCTACCTCCAGCCCCAGCTTCCGCTGCTGTAGGTCGTGTAGGTCCAGAGCGTTCCAAGACTCGACGCGCGGGCCGTGCACCTTCGGGACAGCCCGCGCGCCGAGTTGAACTGCTCTTTGGCTCTCCCTCGATCAGCATGGCCGCGATGGCGGCGGGATCAACCGCGCGCGGCGACCTCTTTATGGCTTCTTGATCTCCACGCACCTCGCCATTCACATCTCGCTATCATGACGGCGATGCTCGAACTCGGGAGCCTCGCCCCGTCGGCGCTGCTCGACGCCCGGGTCCGCACCCAGGACGGCCGGGAGGTGTCGCTGCGCTCGACCTTCGAGCCCGACCCCGAAGCAGGGGCTGAGTCGCGGACGTGGGGCAGGGAGGGCGTGGCGTCGTCCGCGACGGCTAAAGTGGACAGGGACTGTGAAAACTTCACAGTCCCTGAGCTCGGCCCGGCCCTGCTGCTGTTCCTGCGCCACTACGCCTGCGTGGGCTGCAGCCGCCAGGTCGAGGAGCTCAGCCCGCGCGTGCTCGAGCTGAGCGCGCTGGGCGTGCGCGCGGTGTTCATCGGCAGCGGCGACGCCGAGCAGATGGCGGCCTTCGCCCAGCGCCACGCCCTGACCGACAAGGCCGTCGTGATGGTCTGCGATCCCGCCCTGGGCAGCTACGCCGCCGCCGACATGCGCCGCTCGCTGTGGTCCGCCGTCGAGCCGCGCGCGTGGTGGTACCAGCTCGTCGCCATCATGGACGGCTTCCGCCCCGGCCGCGGCCTCCAGGGCGAGGTCACCCAACAAGGCGGGGCCGTGCTCCTCGACCACGAAGGGCGCGTCGCCTGGCTCTACCGCGCGCGCTACACCGCCGACAACGTCGACGGCTCCGAGCTCGTCGCCGCGGCCCTGGCCATGCGCGTCGTTCGACACAAACGCGCCGGAGGTTTCGTGCTGTGAACGCCCTCGTCCACGTCGCCAACGTCCTGTTCCTGGTCTCCTACCTGGTCCGCGACATCCTGTGGCTGCGCGGCCTGACGATCGTCGCGATCGCCACGCTCATCCCCTACTACCTGGCCAACGACCTGTGGCCGCCGATCATCTGGAACGGGGTGTTCGTGGCCATCAACGTCTACCAGATGGTCCGCCTGCTCATCGAGCGCCGGCCCTGCCACCTCGACGAGCGCCAGCAGCAGCTCTACCAGCGCGTGTTCCGGACCCTCCAGCCCCGAGAGTTCCTCGCCCTGGCGCAGCTCGGGACCTGGCGCAGCGTCGCCCCCGGGGAGCAGCTCGTCGCCGAAGGCGAGGTCCTCGATCAGCTCCACGTCATCGAGGCCGGGACCCTCGAGGTCCTCGTCGGCGAGCGCAGCGTGGCCGAGCTGAACGCCGGCAGCTTCGTGGGCGAGATGAGCTTCCTGACCGGCGAGCCGACCTCGGCCCGGGTCGTCGCCAACGCCGGCGAGCCCAGGGCGGTCGAGGTGCTCAGCTGGCCGCGCGAGGGGCTGCGCGCGTTCCTCGACGGCCACCCGGACACCCGCGCGGCCTTGCAGCTGATCCTCGGCACGGACATGGCCGCCAAGCTGCGCGCGGGCTGATCCTGATCCTGAGCTAGGCCCCCGCCTCGACCAGGTCCAGCAGCTCCATCTCGAGCTCGACCAGGGCCCGAAAGTCCGGCACGTCCGCGGCCAGGAGCACGACCACGCCCACGCCCGCCTCGCGGTCCAGCCACAGCTCGGTGGTCGAGCCAAAGTCGCCGCCGTTGTGGCCGAACAGCTCCCGGCCGTCGACCTCGCGCATGGCCCAGGCCACGCACTGCCCGTCCTCGTCCGTGCCCGCGCCGGCGTCGACGGTGAGCATCTCGTCGACGCGCGCGGCGGGGAGCAGCTCGACGCCGTCGAGGCGCCCGCCCCCGCCGATCATCGCCAGGTAGCGCGCCATGTCGTCGGCGCTCGAGCGCAGCATGCCGTCGGGGTAGGTGGGGTAGCCGTACTGCGGCCAGGGCTCGAAGCGCCCGGCTTTGGTCGTGCCGCCGTAGGGCACGGCCGGCTCCCGGGGCAGCTCGGCGAGCAGGTAGGCGCTGTCGTCCATGTCCAGGGGCTCGAGCACCCGGGTCCGGACCAGGTCCATGAACTCGAGCGCTTCGGCCTCGGCCACTGCCAAGGCGCCCAGGGACGCCCCGACGTTGCTGTAGCGAAAGCGCGTCCCCGGCCAGCTGCGGCTAAAATTGCGGCTGCGCCAAAACTCGCCCTTTTTGGTCACGTAGCCCTCGCCGAAGCGTTCCAGGCCCACGCTCGGATCGCCGACGACGTAGCTGTCGTCGTACTCGCCGGTGTCGCGCAGGCCCGTGTTGTGGGTCAGGGCGTCGCGCACGGTGATGGTCTCGCCGTCGAGCTTGGGGTTGTCGACGGCGAAGTCGAGGTGCGCCCCGAGGGGGTCGTCGAGCTCGAGCACCCCGTCCTCGACGGCCATCATCGCGGTCACCCCGATGAAGGTCTTGCTCACGCTCGACAGCAAGATCGGGGTGTCGACGGTCATGGGCTCGAGCTCGCCGAGCTGTGACCACCCGTAGGCCGCGCTCATCTGGACCTCCCCGTCGCGGACCAGGCCCACGGCGAGGCCCCGGAGAGCGTGCTACCTTCACGGCGTGCCCGTGGTTGCGACCAGGCCGGAGCAGCTGACCGAGCTCGCCGACATCACCCTCGTCGACGCCGACAGCGAGGCCCATCGCCTCGGCGACCTGTGGGCCGAGCGCGCCGTGGTCTTCATCCACCTGCGCCACTTCGGCTGCATCTTGTGCCGCCACTACGCCGGGGCGCTGCGCGACTCCTTCGGCGACTTCGAGGCCGCCGGGGCCCAGCTCGTCGCCGTGGGCACGGGGGGCCGGCAGTACACCCGGGACTTCATCGAAGAGCGCAAGATCCCCTACCTGGTCCTCGTCGATCGCCACCTCGCCAGCTACGAGGCCCTGCACGTCCGCCACGACCGCTCGAAGATGGGCTGGCTGCACCCCAAGATCCTGTGGCACGCCCTCAAGGCCCTGCTCGCCGGTGAGCGCCAGGGCAAGTCCGGACCCAACCCCTTCAAGTACGGGGCGGCCCACGTCATCGGGCCTGGCGGCACCATCGAGTACGCCTGGCTCAACGACGACTACCACGACAACGCGCCCGTCGATGACCTGCTCGAGGCCGTGAATCAGGCCGTCGCGCGGGGCCCCGACGCGGCCAATCCGCAGCCCGCCTGAGTCGTGGACGTGGGGCAGGGAGGGCGTGGCGTCGTCCACGACGGCTAGAGTAGACAGAGGGTTGGCCAAACTCGTTTTGGCCGACCCTCTGAGTCCCCCTCCCGCCGCGCGGGGATGGGCCCAACCCCTCGCAGAGACTCATCTGCGCACGCGGAGATGGGCTTCGGGTCATGTAGACTCCGCGCGATGTCGCGAGAGCCCGTAGAGATCGCCCTCGATCAATACCGCCTGCACGTGGACCACGAGCCCAACGGCCCGATGGTTCGAATCGCGGCACCCGACGGGGCCGAGGCGCTGCGCGTGACCATCGGCCCCGAGGGCGCCGTGCTCACCCTCGGCCACGGCCTGACCCTCGCCGTCACCGGCACCCTCAACCTCGTCGGGGATCAGGTCGCGATCCACGGCAAGGAGGGCGTGTCGATCCGCAGCGGCAAAGACCTCGTGCTCGAGAGCGATCGGGACATGGCCGTGGACGCCCGCGAGCACCACATCCGCTCGCGCCTGGGCGACGTGCGGATCAAGGCCAACGACGACGTCCGCATCAACGGCGAGCGCATTCGGCTCAATTGCTGATCGGCTCGGGATTCGGCGATGGAGCTGCAAAACTTCACCCCGGTCCCCGCGATCTTGTGGCGGACCATCGTCGACGACGACCGCATGGCCGCGGCCGTGGTCGCGCGCATCACCTACCGCATCGTCGACGGCCGGCTGCTCCTCGACTCCGCCCAGGACTGGCCCATCGACAAGGCCGAGTACGACAGCCCCGCCGGCCTCCGCCCGCCCGAGGACTGCTTTTACCGCGGCGGCGTCGACCTGATCGTGCTCGGCTCGGCCCGCGCCCCCCGGGGCCAGCCCGCGCCCAAGGTCGAGGTCCGCGTCTACCTCGACGACGCGGCGGGCTACAGCTTCGTCAGCGGCGTGGACGTCTACGGCGAGCGGCTGTGGACCCGCAGCTTCGGCGGCGAGCTGGTCGCGACCGCGCCCCGGCCCTTCGTCGAGTGCGAGCTGAGCATGGCCAACGCCTTCGGCGGCGTGCAGACCTGGGACCAGCTCCCGGTCCCCCACGTGTCCAACCCCGAGGGCAAGGGCTACTACACCGAGGCCGCCGCGGCCCTCGAGCAGCCCCTGGCCAACATCGAGGATCCCCGGCGCCCCGTGCAGCGCTGGAGCGATCACCCCGACCCCGTCGGCGTCGGCTTTTGCCCGCCGCAGTTCGGGCCCAAGGCCACGCGCAACACCGTGCTCGACGAGCGCGGGGTCATCACCAAGATCGAGCCCTCGTTCTTCAACGAGGCCTTCCCCGATCTGGTCGCCCCGCCCCCGCCTCCGCATGCGCGCTGCCAGGTCTACGGGGTCCGCGAGCAAGGTGCCGTCGGCTTTCGCCTGCCCACCCCGCCCCTGGTCGCCCGGGTGCGCCTGGGCGACAAGACCGTGGTCCGCGAGCTCGCCTACGACCAGATCGGCGTCGAGCCCGACCTCGACCGCGTGTTCATCACCTACCGCTACCCCTTCCGCTACACCGTGGAGCGCATGCAGGCTCGGAGCTGCGAGCTGCACTGGTCCCCGCGCGCCCACGAAGGCTGACCCACCATGGCCATGTTCAACGTGCTGCGCTGGTACCACCCGATGATCGGGTGTGACTGGCACATCCCCGTGCTCCCCCCGGGGCCCCTGCCCGCGCCCTCGCCCTACTTCGTGTTCCACATCATGGGCAACCCGCTGAGCCTGACGAAGCTGTACACGACCTCGGTGTTCGCCGACTCGACGCAGCAGGCCATGGTCAAGGGCTCGGACATCGGCATGCTGATCCCCCACATCGGGACCTTCAGCGTGACCATCTTCGTCGAGATGCTGTTCTCCGGGTCCAAGTGCCACTTCGGCCCCGCGGCGATCCAGGTCACCGACCAAAACGGGGGCAGCGGCAACCCGGCGGCGGCCATCGCCGTGGTCGCGAACATCAACCTCAACTGCGGCTTCCCGGTCCCGACCCCCCTCGACGCGGTCCTGGCCTTCAACACCACCGCCGTGGGCATGACCTGGGCCGACTTCCTGGCCGGGCTCTACAGCATGGTCCTCGACTTCGCCCTCCAGGCCGCCCTCAACTGGATCGGCTACAAGTACATGGGCTGGATCGGCAAGGGCTTCCAGCGCCTGTTCAACCGCATCGGCCCGCGCCTGGGCATCAAGTCCATGAGCAAGGCCGCGGCCAAGGCGACCCCCGGCCTGCGCCGGGCCTGGCGCGCGGCGAACCGCAGCGGCGCCTTCAAGGGCACCGTCAACGACTACGCCCGCATGGTCGCCGCCAAGGCCGGGCGCAACCTCAACCCCGTGACGCGCTTCGTCGAGCGCCACTTCGCCCTGACCGGCGAGAACGTGGTCAACTTCTTCATCGGCTCGCCCCTGGGGACCGCCGCCGACGCCCCGGCCATCGGCGGGCCCACGGCCTACAGCAAGTCCCGCGAGCAGATCGACAGGGTCATCCCCTCGGAGGGTGCGGTCCACGACTTCTTCGACACGCCCCCCCCGAGCTCCACGCCCGTGGACCCCAGCACCCCGCCCACGCCCGAGCCGACCCCGGCCGACGCGACCCGCCACTACCTCAACGACAGCTGCGTCGAGGAGCTGTGATGTTCGATCCCAGCGAATTTCACGTCCCGGACTCGCCCTTCACCACGCAGATGCCGATCTCGGCCATCGATCGCCAGCGCCGCTCGGTGCTCGGGGTCGTGGCCAAGCGAAGCTACGCCGTCGACCCCCACGGCCGCTGCACGCCCCTGGCCGAGCAGGCTCCCCTCAACCTCGGGCCCGTCGACGACCCCGAGCACCGCGAGCTGATCCTCGCCGACTCGGACGTGTTCCTGGACAAGCTCGCCGTCGACCTGGTCGTCCGCGGCCACGCCTGGAACCACCCCGGCACGCCCAGCTGGCTCGCCGAGGTCCTGGTCGATCGCGGCGCCTTCCGGGCCCAGCTCCAGGTCCACGGCGATCGCCGGGCGGGCCTGAGCCAGACCGGGCGCATCGCCTTCTCGCCGCCGGCTCGGGTCGACAAGGTCGCGCTGTCCTACCGCAACGCCTACGGCGGCTGCGACGAGCGCGGCGAGGCCCGCCGCGGCTTCCCCTTCGAGCCCATGCTCGCGGGCGTCCCCGAGTCCGAGCGAGACCTCGCCCGCGCGGCCCTGAGCCTGTGGCACTACCCCCGCAACCGCGCGGGCAAGGGCTACCTCGTGGAGTTCGAGCGCGAGTCCCTCGACGCCCTCGAGCTGCCCAACCTCGAGCACCCCCACGACCTGCTGACCCCCGAGCGCCTCGTCGTCGGGGACATGTGGCACTGGCCCCTCCAGCCCCTGCCCGCGTCCTTCGACTGGCTCGACCACGGCACCTTCCCGCGCCTGGGCTGGTTCGGCGACTGCCCCGACTGGGAGGACGTCGACCTCGCCCCGTCCATCGACGCCTTCCCGGAGCTGCGCTTTGGCCACGCCGAGCGCGAGCTCTTCGACCCCGACAACACCCCCGCCGAGTCCTTCGATCGCCGCGCCCTCAACGGCGCGTCCCTGGGCATGCGCGTGGCCCAGCTGCGCGGCGACGAGCTGCTGACCCTGACCAACCTGCACCCCAGCCTGCCCCAGTGGCTCCTGCAGCTGCCCGGCGAGCGGCCCAAGCTGTGGGTCGACGATCGCCAGGGCAGCGTGCGCGAGCTCGAGGCCAAGCTCTCGTCCGTGCTCATCGAGCCCGACGAGCAGCGCCTGACCCTGGTCTGGTATGGCTGGACCCCGGCGCGGCGCCCCTACCTCGAGCACGAGCTCATAAAGATGCCCTACCTCGTCGAGTGGTGAGCTCGAGCTCCGCCCCGCCTCCGCCATGCTCCGCTGCAGCCATCACCGCGTCACCGTCGTCCCCGTGGGCGGGCTCGCGGTCCTCGCGGGCCTGATCGCCCTCGGCCTGGTCAGCAGCCTGTCTCCCGACGGGGACGCGCGTGTGTGGATCAGCTTGGGGGTCATCGGCGTCGGCGTGATCGCGCACGTGCTGACCAGCTTCGTCGTCATCCGTCGGCAGGGCGAGCGCCTGGTGTGGCGGGCCTTCCTGGTCCGCGGCGAGGCCCCGGCGGACCAGTGCGCGCTGGCCACACAGCTCGACACCCCCGCCGGCCGCGAGCCGACCCTCGAGCTCCACCTGCAAACCGACGCGGGCCCGACCCCAGCGCTGCTCACCTTGCCCACGGGCGAGGCCGGCGAGGCCAAGCTGCGCGCCATCGCCGAGGCCCTCGGGCTCTCGCCGGGCCAGGGTCAGGGTCAGGGCTGACCGGCCGGCGTCGAAGACTCCGCGGCGTCCACGAGCGCGGCCGAGTCGTAGCGCGGCCCCCACTCCTTGCCGGCCAGGCGATCGCGGCGGCGCTGCACCGTCAGCGCGTACGCCTTGCACCCGTCCATGGGCGCTTGGCTCAGGAAGGTCCGCAGGGCGCAGTTGAACTCGTCGGGCGAGGTCATCATCGGCGTGTGCCCGCCGAGGTGGATGACGTAGCTGGTCACCGTCGGGATGTTGTCCTCGAAGGTCTCCATGGCCTTGACCGGCACGATCGGGTCGTCGTCGCCCCACAGCACCAGGGTCGGCGCCTCGATGCTGGCGAGGGCCTCCTTGGGGATGCGCGCGTAGCTGGGGCGGAGCAGATCGGCGAGCACTCGCAGGTAGGGCGCCTCCTCGACGGTGCCCTCGAAGCTGGCCACGAAGGTCTGGCGGGCCTGGCTCTTGGGGTCCTGGCCGGGGTAGTGCTCGCCCGAGGTCAGGTTGGCGATCTGCAGCCAGCGGGCGTTGAGGAAGGGCAAGACCGGGGCGACGGAGCCGAGGTGGCGCGTGCCCGTGGAGTCCGAGAGCACCAGGCGCTCGACGTGCTCGGGGTGCTCGATGGCGAACTCGGCCGCGATGTAGCCCCCGGCCGAGTTGCCGATGACCGTGGCCCGCTCGATGTCGAGGGCGTCGAACAGGCCGTCGAGGACCTCGACGTAGAGCTCCGGGGTGTAGCTCACCTCCGGGTCACGCTCGGACTTGCCGTGGCCCGGCGCGTCGAACACGACCACGTGGTGGTCGAGGCTGAAGTGCTCGTACTGGTCCCACCAGTTTTGCAGGTTGCCGCTCCAGCCGTGCACGAACACCAGGGTCTCGACCCCGGGGGCGTCCGCGGGCGGGCCCGCTTCGAGGTAGCAGATGCGCTCGCCGGCGATCTCGACGAAGTGCTCGTCGTCCCAGTAGGACGGGGGCGACCACGGCTCGCTGCCCTGCTTGACCTGGCTCGCGCACGCGCTCAGGCTCGCCACCGTCAAGGCGGCCAGGGCGAGGCGGCCCGCGGAGGCGAGGGAGGCGAGGGAGGCGAGGCTGGACGAAGTGCGGAGCATGGGCTCGGTAGCCGCTCGGGCAATTCTCGGTCCCGATGGTAGACGCAAACGCTTGGTCGGGGAATGCCCCACGCCAGGGTCTGTGCGCCAAGCTCCACCAGCGACGCCCAGGCGTCGCGTACGCCCGGGGTGGTCCAATCTATTGGCGCCAGGTCGCGCTCGTGGGCGACACTTGGACCATGTCCGCGCTCGACTACAACCGCAACCGTCACTACACCACGGTCCAGATCGAGGCCATCCAAAAGGCCACTGGGACGTCGGTGACCGGTGCGTGGAACGACGAGACCGTCGAAGCGGTGAAACAGTGGCAAGGCCGCCACGGCCTCAAAGCCGACGGCATGGTCGGCGCGGGCACCTACGCCACGCTCAAGGCCGAGCAGCCCCGGCTGTTCCGCTTCCCGATCCGTACCATCGGGGCGTGGACGCGGCAGACCAACCTCAACAACCCGGACGACGCGGTCCGGGCTTGCGAGAGCGCGCGGCTCAACCGGCTCGACATCGTCATCAACGACTTCGCCAAGGACCGGGCCGTCGCGACCTTCGACACCTTCACCAAGAGCAAGATCCGGACGCTGACGCAGACCGCCAAGTCCGCCGGGCTCGAGGTCCACTTCATGAGCTGGCTGATGCCCCACGCGTCCTTCATCCGCGAGGCCGCGGCGCAGCTCCTGCCGCTGTGCGCGGACCTGGGCGTGGCCTCGCTGCAGTGGGACGCCGAGGAGCCGTGGACCCAGGCCGTCGACGCGCAGCCCCACGCCGACGCGGCCGCCCAGCTGCGCGAGCTGTTCGCCGGCCTGTCTTGCCCCATGGCCGCCAACGGCATCGCCTTCGTCCCGACCGAGCCCTTCGCCCCCCTCGCCGACGCCGTCGACCACCTCGTCCCTCAGTGCTACGCGACCAACCGCAACGGCTCGACCCCCGGCACGGTGGTGTCCCGGGGCGTCCGGCGCTGGCGCGGCAGCTTCGGCCCCGACAAGGTCGGCGCCGTCGGCTTGCCCGCCTTCCGCCAAGAGGGCATCGAGGGCTTCACCCTCCGACAGGCGGTCGAGGCGAACCTCGAGGCCGTCCGCGAGACCACCATCGACACGGTCATCTACTGGAGCCTGAGCTCCATCGCCGACTCCGAGGAGATCGCCTCGCTGCTCCGAGCGGCGCGCGCGACGGCGTAAACGCGCAAAATCAACGTTCGTCACCGAAACGTTTGGCCACGAAATCTGCCCCGCTCCCCCGACCTGGCCCTAAGATTGGGGGGTGCGACGTCGTGTCCCGTCTGGCTCTGCTGTGCTGACGCGAGCGGCCGCCGTCGCGCTGCTCGGCCTCGCCAGCCTCGCCCTCGCCTGCGACGGCCCGGCCAGCGTCAGCCCGAGCCAGCCGACTCGCCGCGCGAGCGCGCCGCTGGGGGTCGACCACGACGGCGATCCGAACGGCTCGATCCGCCTGGTGCTCAACGACCCCTCGGGCCGCGAGGCGCCCACGGGGCAGTGCGACGTCGAGCTGTGCACCTCCTTGCTCGAGCTCATCGAGGGGGCCGAGCACTCCATCGACTTCGCCCTCTACGGCATGCGCAACCAGACGGTGATCCTCGCGGCCCTCGAGGACGCCAAGGCCCGGGGGGTCGAGGTCCGCGGCGTCGTCGATCGCGACGTCGCCGGCCAAAACTACTACACGAACACGGACCAGCTGGTGTCCGCCCTCGGCGACGTGCACGACGACCAGCGCGCGGACCAGCAGCTGCAGCGAGAGTTCGAGCGCGAGGAGCGGGCCAAGAAGTTCGCCGCCGACCCGCCCTGCGAGCGCCCCGACGGCTTCGCCGGCTACGTCCAGTGCCTGGCCTACGACCTCGGCGACCGCTGCCTGCTCGCTACCCACGCCAGCCGCGAGCCCTTCGGCGGCGGGCCGGACGACGAGAGCGGCAAGGCCTTCAACAAGATCATGCACGATAAGTACTTCGTGGTCGACGGCCGCTACGTGTGGACGGGCTCGACCAACGTCAGCGACTCGGGCACCGGGGGCTACAACGCCAACCTCGTCCTCGTGCTCGACTCGCCGACCGTCGCCTCCTGGTACGCCCGGGAGTTCGAGACGATGTACGCCGGCAAGCACCACCAGCAAAAGCCGGCGAGCGAGGACGTCTACGGCGACCGGCTGACCACGCGGGTCGGCGACGCCGAGGTCGAGGTGCGCTTCTCCCCCCAGGACCGGGCCATCTCCGACGGCGTCCGCCCCGTGCTCAAGTCCGCGCGCGAGCGCATCGACATCGCGGTGTTCTTCCTGACCAACAAGGCCATCACCAGGGACCTCATCAAGGCCCACGAGCGCGGCGTCGAGATCCGCGTGATCCTCGACGCGACCGCGGCCAAGAACGGCTACACCAAGCACGAGCTCCTCCGCGAGGTCGGCATCCCGGTCAAGGTCGAGGCCTGGGGCGGCAAGATGCACATGAAGTCCGCGGCCGTCGACGGCGAGGTGCTGATCGCCGGATCGATGAACTGGACCTCGGCCGGCGAGTGGGACAACGACGAGAACACGCTGATCATCCGCAGCCCCGAGCTCGCCGGGCAGTACCACCAGTTCTTCGACCAGATGTGGGCCGGCATCCCCGAGCGCTGGGCCCGGGAGAACCCCGACCCCGAGTCGCCCGACTCGGGCTTCTCCTGCTCCGACGGCTTCGACAACGACTACGACCACGCGGACGATGCCGAGGACCCCGGCTGCGGCCCGAACCCGCCGCCGCTGCCCGAGCTGCCCCCGCACTGGGTCGTTCCAAAGGACAAGATCACCTGCCAACACCCGGCTCGGGCCGCGACTGAGCGCGCCGCGGTGCGCTAGGCTGCGCTGAGCCAGGCTGCGCCGAGCCAGGCTGCGCTGAGCTTGTCAAGGCTCCGACACCGGTCTAGGGTGGAGCCATTGGACCCACGGATTGGGTCCAATCAAATGGAGGAGCCATGGAGGCACGAGAAAACGCATCGAGCGCGAGCACTCTTCGTCGTCGCGCAATCATCATCACGGCCTTGGCGGTCTGGATCCCCTGGACCATCGCCATGATCGTCGGCGACCGCTGGTCGCTGTTCCCCGACAACTACTTCATGTCGATCACCATGGCGTTCGGCTCGTTCATCGCGGGCGCGACCTCCGAGGGCGGGGGCGCCGTCGCCTTCCCGGTGATGACGATGGTGTTCCACATCAAGCCCGCCATCGCCCGGGACTTCTCGCTGATGATTCAGTCCGTCGGCATGATCGCGGCGGGCCTGACCATCCTCTGGACCCGGGTGCCGGTGGTCAAGTCCTGCCTGGTGTGGACCAGCGTCGGCGGCGTCGTGGGCGTGTTCGCGGGCCTCGAGTGGCTCGCCCCGATCATCCCCCCGCCCTTCGCCAAGATGCTGTTCACCTCGACCTGGCTGGCCTTCGCCGGGGCGCTGTGGATGATCAACCGGGCCGCGGAGCGCGAGGTCAAGGACGACCACACCATCGACACGACCCGGGCCAAGCTGCTGTTCCTGGCCATCGGGATCATCGGCGGCGTCGTCACCTCGATCACCGGCTCGGGCGTCGACATCCTGACCTTCTCCCTGCTGGTCCTGGTGTTCCGCGTGTCCGAGAGCGTGGCGACGCCGACCTCGGTGGTGCTCATGGGCCTCAACGCCCTCGCGGGCGCGCTCTACAAGGGCACCCTCGGCGGCGGCCTGGCCCCCGAGGCGTGGAACTACTGGTGGGTCGCGGTCCCCGTGGTCGTGGTCGGGGCCCCGCTCGGCGCCCAGTTCATCCGCAGCCGCAGCCGCCTGTTCATCGCCCGCTTCCTGATCGCCTCGATCCTCATTCAGTTCGTGGCGGCGCTCATCATCATCCCCCAGACGCCGGTCCTGCTGAGCTTCTCGGCGGCCATCTTCCTCGTCGGCCTGGCCCTGTTCAGCGGGATGGCTCGCCTGGGCCAGCGCCGCCTCGAAAGCTCGGCCCCCGCGCCATCGCCCTCGACGGAGTGAGCATGGATTTCTCCTGGTCCGAAGACATGCAAGCCCAGTACGACTCGACGGTCAAGTTCTGTCGTACGCTCAACGACGGCCTCGACGAGCGCCTCGCCGCCGCCCGCTTCCCGCGGGAGCAGTGGCGCGCCTGCGGCGAGTTCGGCCTGCTCGGCCTGTGCGTGCCCGAGGCCTACGGGGGCATGGGCCTGAGCTGCGTCGACACGGCGCGGATGATCGAGGCCTTCGGCTACGGCTGCCAGGACATGGGCCTGGTGTTCTCCGCCTCGGCCCACCAGTTCGCCTGCGTCGCGCCGATCGTCGAGACGGGCAGCGAGGCCCTCAAGGACGAGCTGCTCGCGGACCTGGCCGCGGGCACGCGCGTCGCCGCCAACGCCATGACCGAGGCCGAGGCCGGCTCGGACAGCTCCGCGCTCAAGACCACGGCGACCCTCGAGGGCGACCACTACCGCCTCAACGGGATCAAGAGCTACGCCAGCAACGGGCCCGTGTCCGACCTGCTGCTGGTCTACGCCAACGTCAACCCGGCGTGGGGCTACATGGGCATCACGGCCTTCGCCGTCGACCGCGAGAGCCCCGGGCTGCGCGTCGGCGAGCCCTTCCACAAGATGGGCCTCGAGACCTCGCCGATCGCCTCGGTCTACTTCGAGGACTGCATGGTCCCGGTCAGCCGGCGCGTGGGCGAGGAGGGCGACGGCGCCAAGATCTTCGCCAACTCCATGCACTGGGAGCGGGGCTGCCTGTTCGCCGCCTACCTCGGGCTGATGCAGCGCAACCTCGAGCAGGCCATCGAGTACGCCAAGGAGCGGCGGCAGTTCCGGCGCCCGATCGGCAGCTTCCAGGCCGTGTCGCACAAGATCGTCAACATGCGCATGCGCCTCGACTCGGCCCGGCTGCTGCTCTACCGCGCGTGCTGGCTGCGCGACCACGGGGACACGGCGACGGCCGAGATCGCCATGTCCAAGGTCGCCGTCAGCGAGGCCGCGGTCCAGTCGGGCCTCGACCTCATCCAGATCTTCGGCGGCATCGGCTACACCCGCGAGGCCCAGGTCGAGCGCAGCTTGCGGGACAGCGTGGCCGCGACCTTGTTCTCGGGCACCTCGGAGATCCAGCGCAACCTGATCGCCAAGGAGCTGGGGCTGTGAGCGGGCAGCGACTCCTGCACCCCCTCGTGCGCGCGAGCGCGGCCCGAACGCCCGAGCGCGTGGCCGTGCGCGGCTGGGACGGCGACATCACCTACGCCGAGCTCGACGCCCTCGCCGACGTCCTCGGCCAGCGCCTGCGCCTGATCGGGGTCGAGGCCGGCGACCGCGTCGGCCTGTGGCTCGACAAGTCGGTCCTGGCCGTCGCCGCGATGCAGGCCTGCCTGCGCATCGGCGCGGTCTATGTGCCCGTCGACCCCCTCTCGCCGACCCCCCGCGCCAACACCATCGTCCGCGACGCCGGGGCGCGGGTGGTCGTCACCGACGAGCACCGCGTGGCCAAGGCCGAGGCCCCGACGATGCTGGTCGCCACGGGCGAGGAGGGCTGGCGGACGCTGATGCGCGCTGGCGAGCGCCTCGCGGAGCACCACAGCCCCGCCGAGACCGAGCTCGCCTACATCCTCTATACCTCCGGCTCCACCGGCACCCCCAAGGGCGTGTGCATCAGCCACCTCAACGCCCGCGCCTTCGTCGACTGGGGCGTCGAGGCCCTCGAGCTGCGCGCCGAGGACCGCTTCTCGAGCCACGCCCCCTTCCACTTCGACCTGTCCGTGCTCGACCTCTACGGGGCCTTCGCCGTCGGGGCCTGCGTGTGCCTGCTGACCGAGAGCGCCGCGAGCTCGCCCCGGCGCCTGGTCGACTACGCCCGCCGCGAGCAGATCTCGGTGTGGTACTCGGTCCCCTCGGCGCTGATCCTGATGGTGCAGAGCGGGGGGCTGTTCGAGGGCGAGAGCGAGGCCCCCGAGTGGGAGCCCCGGGTGTTTTGTTTCGCCGGCGAGAGCTTCCCCATCGCGCACCTTCGGGCGCTGCGGGAGCGCTGGACCCGGGCGCGCTTTTTCAACCTCTACGGCCCGACGGAGACCAACGTGTGCACGGCCTACGAGGTCGTCGACATCGCCCCCGATCGCACGCACCCCGTCCCCATCGGCAGGGCCTGCAGCGGCGACGAGGTCTGGGTCCAGACGGACTCGGGCGAGCGCGCGGGTCCGGGCGAACGCGGCGAGCTCTACGTCAGCGGTCCAACGGTCATGCTCGGCTACTGGGGGCGTGATCCCCATGTCGGCCCCTACCCGACCGGAGACATCGTTCGTCTCGAGGAGGACGGCGAGCTCTACTTCATCGGTCGCCGGGACCACATGGTCAAGGTTCGCGGTCACCGCGTGGAGCTGGGCGAGATCGAAGCCGCTCTTGGTCTCCAGGACAGTATCCGTGACGTCGCCGTCGTTGTCCGCGGCGAGGGACTGGCGGCCAAGCTGGTGGCCGTCGTCGAGGTCGAGGGGGAGCGTGCGCCCTCTCTCCTAGCCCTGAAGCGGGCTTGCGCCGAGCGGCTCCCCCACTACATGATCATCGACCGCGTCGAGGTCGTAGACGCGCTCCCGCGGACGCGAAACGGAAAAATCGACCGGCGCGCCCTGGCCACCCCCCAGGTGTAGGATAGAATCCGAGGGTCAGCTCGGAGTGGGCTCCACCTTCGAGACTCCGCGACAGCCAAGCCATGGCCGCACTTTCCCACCACGTGCTCTCGCTCCCAACCGGGGAGACGCGCCTGATTGGGGCGGGCGAGGGTCGAGGGAGCATCCTGTTCTTCCCGGCGATCGGCGACTCGGCGATCAACTACGTGCCGACCCTCGAGGAGATGGCGCGGCGAGGCTTCCGGTCCATGGCCGTCGACCCGCCGGGCTATGGCATGCAGGAGGGCGAGGCCCCGCCGACCTTCGACGACCTCATGGGCCAGTGGTGCGAGGAGCTGTGCAAGACCATCGACGGCCCCAAGATCCTCATCGGCAACAGCGTCGGCGCGGCGGTGGCCACCGGCGGCGTCCGGGCCCCCGAGGTGTGCGGCCTGGCCCTCGTCGGCTGGCCGGTGTTCGTCGAGGCCCTGCCCACGCCCACGCAGCTCATGCCCCGGACCGCCGCCGAGCTCGATCGCCTGCTGCGCAACTCCTGGTTCAAGCCGCCGCCCCTGGGCCCCTCGGCCCTGCGCCTGTTGCTGGCGCGCATGGACAACAAGGTCCAGCGCGCCCACGCGAATTCCCTCGACCCCGTCACCTGGCTCGAGTGCCTGTTCGACTATGAAGGGCCGCTGCTCTTCGTCGCCGGCAAGAACGATGGGCTCGTGCCGCTCGAGGCCATGTACGAGAGCTCCGCCGAGATCCCGCGGAGCGAGATCGTCGTCATCGACGAGTGCGGCCACTACCCGCACCGTGAGCAGGTCGGGCGCTTTTGCGACACGATCGTCCAATTCGCCGAGAGCTCGCTGCCCTCGGCCTGAGCGGGGCGCTGCCCCCGTGCCTGGCCCTCGCGTGCTGGGGCTGGAGCCCGACGGTACGCGCCGAGGCGCCCGCTAGCGCCGAGGCCCCTGCGCTCGAGGCTGGTGAGGAGCCAGAGCCAGAGCCAGAGCCCGCCGAGGCCCCGCCGCGCATCTCGGGCACCTACTTCGGCATGGGCATCTGGCCAGCGCTGAGCTGGGTCTACTCGCCCAACCTCGAGCTCCCCCACTCCTCCGCCCTCGGGGGCGGCGGCGGAGCCCTGCGCCTGGGCCAGGCCGTCTACCCCTGGCTGACCCTCGGGGTCGACACCGGCGGCGGGTTCTACTTCGGCCCAAACAACGTGTTCATGGTCGGCGGCCTGATGATCGACGCCGGCGTCTATCCCAACCCTCGGCACCCCTTGTCGATCCACGTCGGCTTTGGCTTTGGCGCCGGCCTGCTCCTCGACGACCGGACCGAGACCCGAGGCGGCGTCGGCGGGCCCAAGTTCTCGGGCTCGCTGCGCTACGAGTTCTTCCCCGGCGCGGGGCGCAAGCGGCCCAAGGAGCCGGGCGGCTGGGCCGTGGGCCCCGAGCTGAGCTGGCGCGGCTTCACCCCCGCGGCCAAGGGTCGGCCCATGAGCAACACCGTGCTGCTCGGGGTGTGGTTCGGCTACTACTGGGGACGCTGAGCGAGGGGCGCCATAGGCACCCCCCAGTCGGCCCATGAAGCCATGGACGCGGCACCGCGCCCGGCAGTAACGTTGATCCAGCGACTCCGTAACCTGGGGTTGCCCCGCCTCGAGCGTCCGTTTCCAAGACGACGTCGATCCCAGCCCAGGTCGAACGTCGAGCATGGAGAGCCACCGATGACCGACCCACGCCAGACCGTCGCCTACACCCCCAGCCGCCCCCCGGCCGCTGACCCTGCCCTTGGCGCGACCCTCGCGCCGCCGACACCGGCGGCCGAGAAGGCGGACACCCACGCCGAGACCCTGTTCGCCAGCGGGGCCACGGACACCATCGACTTCAACGGGCTGCGCAGCGACAACCCGAGCACCCAGCCGCCCACGAGCGGCGGCGCGACGGGGACCCGCGGCCCGGCCACCCTCGGCGCGGTCACCGTGCTGCCCGAGGTCCGGGTCGAGGGCCAGCGCGTGACCCTCGTGCCCCGGCAGCAGACCCGCTACGCGAGCGACGCGGTCCTCGGCCGCGGCGGCATGGGCGAGGTGCGCCTGGCTCGCGACCTCGACATCGGTCGGCCCGTGGCCCTCAAGCGCCTGCTCGACGAGGACAACCCCCACGCCGTGGCCCGCTTCATCGACGAGGTGCGCACCGTCGGCAGCCTCGAGCACCCCAACATCGTCCCCATCCACGACGTCGGCGTCGACGAGGACGGCGCGCTCTTCTTCGTCATGAAGTACATCGAGGGCGAGACCCTCGGCGACGTGATCGAGAAGCTCGCCAAGGGCGACGCCGAGGCCCACGCGACCTACACCATCGCCCGCCGCCTCGACATCTTCGTGTCCTTGCTGCGCGCGCTGCAGTACGCCCACGGCCAGGGCCTGGTCCACCGCGACATCAAGCCCGAGAACGTGATGGTCGGCCGCTACGGCGAGGTCGTGCTCATGGACTGGGGCATCGCCCACCGCATGCGCACCGAGGCCCGCCCGTCTGGCGCGAGCGCGAGCCCGGGCCGCCTCGGCACCATCGAGCGCGCCTCGGCCGAGACCGTCGACGGGGCCGTCGTCGGCACGCCCCAGTACATGTCGCCGGAGCAGGCCGCGGGCGCCGTGTCCGAGCTCGACGGGCGCAGCGACATCTACAGCGCCTTCGTCCTGCTCTACGAGCTGCTGACCCTCGAGCCCTACATCCCCGAGGGCAAGAACCACGTCGAGACCCTGCTCAGCGTGCAAGAGCGGCCCCGGCCCTCGGCGGTCGATCCCGCCTTCGCGCCCCACCCCGCCCAGGCGCCGATCCCCTCGGAGCTGCGCCACTTCGTGGTCAAGGGCCTCGAGCGCGACGTCGACGCGCGCATGGCCGACGTCGAGGAGGTCCTGTGGGAGCTCGCGCGGGTCCGCTCGGGCGATTTCGACGTCGTCTGCCCCATCACCTTCATCAAGCACAGCTCGGTGCAGGTCAGCCGCGTCGCCGATCGCCGCCCCCTGGCCACGATGATCATGGCCGCGTTCTCCACGCTCATGTTCCTCGGCGGCGTCGCGGGCTGGGTCGCCTGGGCCCTGTGAACGCGGCGACATCACGCCGGCGCCCTCGCCAGGGCTCGCGCGCTCGGGATAGCATCCCCGCATGCGCGTCTTGGCTCGTGGTTCGTGGATGAAGATGGAGCGCAGCCGCCGGGGCTCCCCGGTGGCCGTGGCGATTGCGCTCGGCCTCGGGCTCGCGCCCTTCGGCGTCGCGTCGGCGCAGCAGCCCAGCCCAAACCCAAGCCCGAGCCCGGGCTACGAAGCCCCCGTCAGCGAGGCCCAGCCCGAGATCTACGGCGGCCAGGTGGCCTCGACCTGCCAGTGGCCGACCATCGTCGGCCTGTTCAACGGCGGGAGCATCTGCAGCGGGACCCTCGTCCACCCCGAGATCGTCCTGACCGCGGCGCACTGCATGGACGCCAACGCTGGCGGCCCCCCCGATGAGATCCGCTTCGGCGAGGATCTGTTCGACCCCGACTTCGCCGTGTCCGTGTCCGAGTGCGTGCTGTTCCCGGGCTGGACCGGCAACGTCGGGCCGTCGGACTACGCCTACTGCCGGCTGAGCAGCCCCGTCACCAACATCGCCCCGACCCCGCCGATCATGGGCTGCGAGGTCCTCGAGCTCGGCCTCGGCACCCCCGTCGCCGTCGCCGGCTTCGGGCTCACCGACGAGGGCCAAAACGACGCCGGGACCAAGCGCTGGGGCATGACCGAGATCAGCAGCGACGACGTCGACCTGACCCTCGCCGCCGGGACCATGGAGACCAGCACCTGCGGCGGCGACTCGGGCAGCAGCGGCTTCGTGCAGCTCGAGGACGGGGGCTGGCGCGCCTTCGGGATCCTGTCCGGCGGCCCCGAGGGCTGCGACAACTACGGCATCTACGTGACCATGTTCAGCATGGTCGGCTGGGTCGAAGAGCAGACCGGCCTCGACATCACGCCCTGCACCGACGCCGACGGGACCTGGAACCCCGGGCCGGACTGCACCGGCGCCGCCGCCAACCCGACCGCCGGCGGCTCGTGGGCCATGGGCTGCGACGGCTCCGTGGGCCAAGAGCCGTCCACCTGCGGCCCCGGCATCTCCTGGCCCGAGGACGTGCTGCCGCCCGAGGTCAGCTTCACCGTGCCCACGGACGCCGCGAACTACCCGGACTCCCCGACGACCTTCGACATCGTGGTCGAGACCGCCGACGAGGACAGCTACGCCGTGCTCTCGGTCGAGCTGTTCATCAACGACATGTCCGTGGGCCTCAAAGAGCGCCTACCCTGGGACGAGCCCGGGCCGTGGGAGTGGGCCAACGCGCAGTTCACCAACGGCGAGTACACGCTCACGGCCGTGGCCCTCGACTACGCCGGCAACGAGGGGCAGGCCAGCGTGACCTTCACCGTCGGCGACCCATCCAACGACGACGAGAGCTCCGAGGAAGAGACCGACACCGAGACCGACGAGGGCGCCGACGAGGTCGGCACGGAGTCGGGGGTGCCGGCGGCCCCGATCACCGACGACTCGGGCTGCAACTGCCGGACGAGCGACGCGGGCTCGGGCCGCGACTCGTGGCTGTGGGCGGGCCTGGGCCTCCTCGGCCTCGGCACCCTCGCGCGGCGCCGCCGTAGGCACTGATTCAGGTTTCAGCTCCGCCCGGACCCTGACCTCACCCGGAGTGAGGCGGACATGGCGCCTGACACCCGCGACGCGGAGGCGGGATCCCAGCGTGCCCCCGAACGCCCCACTACCCGACCTGCGTTGGACCCGTGACACAGGCGGCGTACTCTGTGCGCGGGTGCGCCTCGACTCGAAAGCCAAGCCCGGCGGCCCGCGGGGCTCGATCGCCGTCGAGTTCTACCTCGGCCTCGCCCTCGCCGGCTTCCTCTGGCACGCCGCTGCCCAGGACACCAACGACTTTTGGCGCGCGAGCCCGGAGGTCGGCGCGCTCGAGCTGCTGTGGACCCCGCTGCTGGGCGTGGCCGCGGCGCTCGTGGTGATCGCGGCCTTCCGCGCCGGGGAGCGGCGCTGGTCGTGGCTCCCGGCCCTGCACCGGGACTTCCGCGCCCTGCTCGGACGACCGACGAGCGCCGAGCTCCTCGCGCTCGCGGCCGCCAGCGCGATCGGAGAGGAGATCTTCTTCCGCGCGGCCATGCTCGACGCCTGGGGCCCGTGGCTGAGCAGCCTGGCCTTCGCCCTGCTGCACGTCCCGCCCCGCCGCGAGCTGTGGCCGTGGACGGCCTCCGCGGGGCTCATGGGCCTGCTCTTCGCCGGGCTGACGCTGTGGTCCGGCAACCTCGGCCCCGCGATCGCGGCCCACTTCGTGATCAACGCGATCAACCTGGTCTACGTGACCCGCAAGGACCCGCCGATGGTCCTGCGCGGCCCGGTCCAGCCCAGCTGAACGCGCCGCTTTTTTGGTCGGCGGGGCCATCCGTGCCATCGCCAGACCATGGCCAACTGGGCAAAGACCGCGGCGTCTCGCCGAGGCTTCCTGCACACGCTGTGTGGCGGCGTGGCGGTCACGGGCGCGGCCCTGCTGACGGGCGGGCGCGCCCTCGCGGGCGACATGAGCCTCAGCGACCGCGTCGACCTCGTCTACAGCAACCAGTTCCGCTTCGACGACAGCGGCCAGCCGCGGGTGTCGATCGGCGTGATGCAGGGCAAGCGCGAGGTCCTGCTGTCCTCGCCCAAGGGCCTGCGCGCCCTGCCCTCCGGCGAGGGCGGCACGGCGATCGCGGGCGGCGGCCGCTGGCGCATCCGCGTGTCCAACTCCAAGCCCGCCGAGCAGCGCTTTCGGGTCGTCCTCGACGCCGTCCCGGCCACGCAGCTGCGCCGCGCCGAGGATATCGCCGAGCGCTGGCGCGGCCGCGGCTTCGCCGTCGCCGAGCGCGAGGTCGGGACCTTGTTTGGGGTCTCGGGCAAGGTCCTCGACACCCGCCGGATCCTGCTGACCACCGAGCGCCTGTCGTCCGAGCGCGAGGCCGAGGCCCGCGCCCGCGAGCTCGCCGAAGCCCACGGCATCCTCCCGCGCCTGCACCCCGAGGTCGAGCGCCGCTCCCGGGGCCGCATCGTCGCCGAGGACCTCGAGACCGGGGTCAAAGTCGAGGCCGAGGGCGTGCTGTGGTTCGCCCCGAGCCGCGGCGGCTTGACCACGGTCCACGACGTCGAAGACGGCGCTGGCCACGTCCTCGGCGACCGCCCCTACCGCGGGCAGATCTACGTCGCCATCGATCGCAACGGCAAGCTCGCGGTGGTCAACCTCGCCCGCGAGAGCGAGATCCTCGCGGGCATCGTGCCCGCCGAGATCTTCGCCTCCGCCCCCAGCGAGGCCCTCAAGGCCCAGGCCGTCGCCGCCCGCGGCCACCTGCTGACCAAGGTCGGCACCCGCCACCTCGACGACCCCTTCATCCTGTGCGCGCACCAGCACTGCCAGGTCTACGCCGGGGCGGGGAGCGAGGACTCGCGGACCACCGCCGCGGTCAACCGCACCATCGGCCGGGTGCTCATGCGGCCCAACGAGACCCAGCTCGTCGACACGGTCTACTCGGCCAACTGCGGCGGGCACACCGAGGACAACGAGCGGGTCTGGCCGAGCCCGGCCGATCCGCAGCTGCGCGGCACCGTCGACCCCCGCCAGGCCGAGCGCTTCGGCGAGGGCATCGACGCCGACAACATCGACGCGTGGTTGGCCGAGGCCCACGACACCTACAGCCGCCCGCGCTCGAGCGCCGTCGCCGAGGCCTACCGGTGGACCGCGACCGTCGACCCCAGCTCCGTCGCCGGCAACCCGGGCGTGCCCGCGGACCTCGGCAAGCTCGTGGGCGTGGAGCTCCACGCCCGCGGCCGCAGCGGCCGGGCGACCCACGCCACCCTCCACGGCGTCCGCCGCAGCGTCGAGCTCCACGGCGAGCTGCGGATCCGCCGAGCCCTCGGCGGCCTGCGCTCGTCGATGTTCGTGGTCGAGGAGCAGCGCGACCGCCACGGCCGCTTCGTGCTCCGCGGCGGCGGCTACGGCCACGGCGTGGGCATGTGCCAGCACGGCGCCATGGGCATGGCCGCGGCCGGCAAGACTTACGGACCGATCCTGCACCACTACTACCGCGACTCGAAGCTCGTGCGGCTGTGGTGAGTCGTGGACGTGGGGCAGGGAGGGCGTGGCGTCGTCCACGACGGCTAAAGCAGACAGAGGGTCGGCCAGAACTCGTTTTGGCCGACCCTCTGAGTCGTGGACGTGGGGCAGGGAGGGCGTGGCGTCGTCCACGACGGCTAAACTAGACAGAGGGTCGGCCAGAACTCGTTTTGGCCGACCCTCTGAGTCGTGGACGTGGGGCAGGGAGGGCGTGGCGTCGTCCACGACGGCTAAACTAGACAGGGACTGTGAAATCTTCAC
>NZ_ABCS01000044.1 GCF_000170895.1 Plesiocystis pacifica SIR-1
GCGGCGGCGACGAGCACGAGCACGACGACCACAACCACAACCATAGCCACAGTCCCTGAGCACGCATCTTCTTCGGGCGTCCAGGGAGGGCGCCCGTTGGCGGACCTGGCCGAGATTTGGGACAACCCACGACGATGACGCCGATCGGGGTCGAAGACGAGGGGCGGGCGAGCGCCCGGATCACCATGCGCAACGCGATCGCGGCGCGCTGGGTGTTGGTCGGCCTCGCGGCCTCGCTCGCGGCCCTGGTCTACCTCGCGGGCGACGCCCTCCCGGCGGGCTTGCTGCCCGGGAGCCAGCGCCCCTGGGGCGTGCTGGTGACCATCGCGTGTTGGGCCGGGCTGAACCTGGGCAGCTCGTGGGCGGTCCGCCAGGGGCACGCGAGCGAGCGCCTGGCCGGGGCGCACCTGCTCGTCGACGCCTCCGCGCTGACCGTGCTGCTCGCGCTCTCGGGCGGCCCGGCCAACCCCTTCACGGTGCTCTATTTCTTGCCCATCACCCTGGCCACGCAGGTGTCGCCGCGGTGGACCTGGGCGATCGCGGGGGTGTGCGTGCTGAGCTTCGCCAGCTTGTTCGCGCTCAGCCCCGTGTTGGAGGGAGGCCTCGCCCACGCCGAGCACGGCCACGCCGCCATGGGCCACGGCCACGATCATGGTCATGGTCATGGTCACGGCCACGCAGCCGCGCCGACCGACGCCTCGCCCTTCGAGGGCCACATGCGCGGGATGTGGGTCGCCTTCGGCCTCGCCGGGCTGCTGGTCACGGTGTTCGTGCATCGCATCGCCCTGGCCCTGGCCCGTCAGCGCAGGGAGCTGGCCCGGCTGCGCCGCGTCGCCTGGGAGGACCGCCACCTCACCGCGATCGGGACCCTCGCGGCCGGGGCCGCCCACGAGCTCGGGACCCCGCTGGCGACCCTCAAGGTCCTGACGGGCGAGCTCACCCACCTCGAGGGGCCACAGCTGCGCGAGGCCCAGGCGGCCATGGACGCGGCCCTCGATCGCTGCAAGCTGATCGTCTCGAAGATGGCCAGCCCGGAGCTGCGGGTCAGCGCCCTGCCGGCGGGGGAGGGCTGGCCGCTGGTCGACCTCGCCGGCGCCGTCGAGGGCGAGCCCCTCGTGGTCCCGGTCCACTTCGAATTCGACGCAGACGCCGAGGCCCGGCGCTCGCTCCAGCCCTTCGAGGTCCTCGCCCAGCTGCTCCGCGAGCTGATCCACAACGCCGTCGAGGCCTGCCGCGGGGCCGAGGGCGAGGCGGCGGTCACGGTCCACTTCGGGCTGCGCGACGACGAGCGAGGCGCGACGACCCTCGCCGTCGAGGTCGTCGACTCCGGGGTGGGCATGGACGCCGACGCGCTCTCGGCTGCCTTTGATCCTTTCCGGACGACGCGGGCCGAGGGCGCGGGCATGGGCCTGGGCCTCTACCTGGCGCGGGCGCACCTGCGTCAGCTCGGCGGGCGCATCGCGCTGAGCTCGACCCTGGGCGCTGGGACCCGGGCGCGCTTCGAGCTGCCTCTACGCGAGCCGCGGGAGGCCAAGGCATGAGCGCGCCGAGCGTGATGGTCGTCGACGACGACCGAGACTTCTGCGCGGCCCTGGCCGCGGCCCTGCGCCGGCGCGGGCACGCGACCGTCGTCGCTCATGACTACGCCGAGGCCCTCGCCGAGGCCAAGGCGTGGCGGCCGGAGCGAGCGGTCATCGATCTGCGCATGCCCGGCCCGAACGGCCTCGAGCTCGTCGCGGCCCTGCGCGAGGCCTTGCCCGAGCTGCGCATGGTCGTGCTCACGGGCTTCGGCTCCATCGCGACCGCGGTCGAGGCCATCAAGCTCGGCGCGGTGCACTACCTGACCAAGCCCGTCGCCGTGGACGAGCTGCTTGCGGCCTTCGAGCGCACCGAGCCCGCGCTGGTCTCGCCCCCGGACTCCACCCAGCCCGCGCCCCTCGACACCGTCGAGTGGGAGCACCTGCAGCGGGTGCTCGTGGACGCGGGCGGCAACGTGTCCGAGGCCGCCCGGCGCCTGGGCATGCACCGGCGCAGCCTCCAGCGAAAGCTCGCCCGGGGAGCGCCGGGCGAGCGCCGCGGCGGGGAAGACTAGTCGGCCCCGTAGCGAGGCCGCCCCTAGCCTCGCTAGCCTCGCCGGGAGGCTGCGATGATCCGCAGGATCGCAGCGCTGACCGCGTTGGACAGCTCCTTGATCGAGTGCGGGTCGACGGCGTGCGCGGTGCCGTGGGCCCACAGCAGCAGCGGGATCTTGCTGCCGACCTTGATGGGCAGGATCAGCACGTTGCCCTTGACCCCGCCCAGCGCCGCGGCGAAGGCCACGTCGATCTTGTTGGTCGTCGGCGTGGGCCCAAAGAAGGGCATGCCGCGCTCGATCACTTGGGAGAAGATCGACTTGCCGGTGCTGGGGATCCGGACCTGACGCACGGCCTCGACGAGCAAGTCCTTGCCGCGGGCGTCGAGGCCCCGGAGCTCGTCGCGGCTGTGCACGAAGAGGATCACCCGGTTGAAGCCCGCGCCGAGGAAGTCGAGCAGCAAGGTGGTGATGTCGTCGCGGTTTTGCGCGGCCTCGACGGCCGGGAGCACCTGGGCGAAGGCCTCGGGGGACAGCGGCGTCGGGGTGGTGTTGAAGGCGCGCAGCGGGGGCGACCAGCCTGGCGAAGCCTGGGGCGCAGCCGGAGCGGCGGGGGCTGGGGCGGGGGCTGGATCCGGGGTCGCCGCGGGCTCGGCCGAGCCCATGGGCGGCGTGTGCCGCGGCGGCGTGCGCCGGTGGACCTGCATGGCGCTCGCGCGCTGGGTCTCGACCACGGTCGGGCGCTCGTGCTCGTCGATGTCGGCGATCACCGTGGGCGAGAGGCCGGCCTCCGTCGCGGAGGGGTCGGCGGGCGGATCGGGATCGGGCGGCACGACGGGGGCCGCGACGCCGGCGTTGGTCGGGCTGCTGATCGGCCGCTCCTTGGGCTCGGGGGGCTCGGCGAGGCCCGCCGCGGGCGTCATGTAGGGCGCCATCGGGGGGCGTCCGGGCGCAGGCTGGGCTGTTGGAGCGGGAGCGGGCGCGGGCGCGGGCGCTTCGGGTTCGAAGGGCGCGTCGTCGTCGTCGGAGGGGATGCCGTAGGTCCCCGAGGGCTCGCGGCGAGGCGCCGGCGCGTCCGCGGCCGGTTGTTCGGGGGGGCTGGCGAGGGGCGGGGCCGCAGCCGGGACGACCTCGGCGGGCGCGCTGGGCTGCTCGGCCTGGACCGGGACCGGGACCGGAGCTGGTTCGGGGCTCGGGGCTGGCTCGGGGCTCACGGCCGCCATCGCCGGCTGGGTCGGTCGTCCGGCCTCGGTCGTCGCCGCCGTCGCGGCCGCGGCCGCGACCGCCTTCTCGTCGCCGTAGATCCGCTCGAGCGCCCGGCGCAGCTCCGAGGGCTTGGCGACGGCGCGCACGAGGTAAGACCCGCACTCGGCCGAGACCGCGCGCACGGCAGACGCGCTCGTCGGGTCGGCCATGGCCAGGGTCAGGTTGCCCGCGTCGTCCGAGCTGACCGGCAAGACCTGCTGCTCCCACGCGAGGGTCGGGGACACGCGCCCCGCGGTCGCCGCGTCCACGCGCTCGAGCACGTTGCGCCGGACCCGTGGAATCATCAGCTTGCTGGCCAAGAAGGCGACGAGGGTGTCCTCGTCGGCGAGTCCGAGCTCGAGCAGCGCGTCCACGTGGGAGACGGCGCGGCTCGAAGCGTGCTCGTTGACCGCGTCGGCTTCCCCGTCGGAGAGCAGGCCTGCGCGAAGCATCAAGGTTCCCAGCACACTCATGGAGGCTGGGGTGATCATCGTTCGAAAGGCGGCGAGAGGTCAAACGAATCCGGCGAGCAAAATCCGTGCTCGGGTCCACGCCCCTGGACTCGGGTGCCGGGGAGGGCGGTCGCCTCCGCCCCCCTGGCTGGACGAGTGCACAGGCTCTGGCCGATCCACGATGGCCGAGGCTCCGAGTTCAGGTGCGAACGCGTGCTAAAGGGAGGGGGTGATCGACCTCGACCACAACGCGACGACGCCCCTCGACGCGCGCGTGCGGGCAGCCATGATCGAGCTCCTCGGGGATCCGCTCCTCGATGGTAATCCGTCCAGCGTCCACGGCCGAGGTCGCCGCGCCCGGGCCGTGGTCGAAGATGCGCGCCGGGCCGTGGCTCGGGCTGCCGGCTGCGAGCCCCTCGGGGTGACCTTCACCAGCGGCGGGACCGAGGCCGACGCCCTGGCGCTGCTCGGCTCGTGCCGGGCCCTCCAGGCGGCCGGGCGGCCGAGCGCGCTGATGCACACCGTCATCGAGCACCCGGCGGTGCTCGGGGCAGGGGAGCGCCTGCTCAGTGAGGGCATCGGCCGGGTCCACCTGCCCGTCGACGAGCAGGGGCGGTTGAGCCCCGAGGCGCTGACCGAGGCCCTCGCGCGCCACCCCGAGGTGGGCGTGGTGTCCATCGCGACCGCCAACCATGAGCTGGGCAACCGCTACGCCATCGCGGAGCTCGCGGCCGCGGCTCGCTCGGTCCGCGCCGACCTCGTGATCCACACCGACGCGGTCCAGGCCTTGGGCAAGGTGCCCGTGGACTTCGCGGCCTGGGATGTCGATCTCATGAGCGTGTCCAGCCACAAGATTTACGGGCCCAAGGGCGTGGGCGCGCTCTTGCACCGTCCGCACCACGGCGCCGAGGCGCTCTCGACCCTGTGGATCGGCGGCTCCCAAGAGCGCGGGCGCCGGGTCGGGACCGAGGCCGTGCCGGCCATCCACGGCTTCGGCGTGGCCGCGGGCCTGGTCCACGCCGAGCTCGGCCAGCGCATGGAGCACATCCAGGGCCTGCGCGCGCGCTTGCTCGCCGGCGTCCAGGCCCTCGAGGGCGTCACCGTCCACGGCGACGACCGGCCCGGGGCCAACCTCGGCAACACCGTGCTGATGAGCATCGAGGGCTGCCTGGGCGAGCTGATGCTCATCAACCTCGACCTCGAGGGCATCTACGTGTCCACGGGCTCGGCCTGCAACAGCGGCAAGTTCGCGGCCAGCAAGGTGCTCGTCGCCCTCGGTCGACCCCCGGCGGTGGCGGGCTCGGCCCTGCGCCTGTCCCTGGGCAAGGGCAACACCTCCGCCGACGTCGAGGCCGTGCTCGAGCGCCTGCCCCCGCTGATCGAGCGGGTGCGCGCGGCCAGCAAAGACGCCCTGGGAGCGGCGGGCTGATGCGGGTCGTGTGCGCCATGTCTGGAGGCGTCGACTCCTCCGTCGCCGCCGCGCTCATGGTCGAGGCCGGCCACGAGGTCATCGGCCTGACCATGGCCCTCTACGACGCCAAGGGCGAGCGCAAGGGCCGGGGCGGCACCTGCTGCTCGCCGGCCGAGATCGATCTGGCGCGCCGGGCCTGCGACCTGCTCGGGGTGCCGCACTACACCGTCGACGAGCGCGAGCGCTTCCAGGCCGCCGTGATCGACGACTTCGCCCGGGAGTACCTCGCCGGCCGCACCCCCAACCCCTGCGCGCGCTGCAACGAGCACGTCAAGTTTGGCCCGCTGCTGGCCCGCGCGCGGGCCCTGGGTGCCGAGCTGTTGGTCACTGGACACTACGCGCAGATCGTCGACGGGGAGGCCGGTCCGGCCCTGCACCGCGGCGTCGATGCGAGCAAGGACCAGAGCTACTTCTTGTTCGCGATGGGCCGCGAGACCCTGGCCGAGGTCGCCTTCCCCCTCGGGGCCTGGTCCAAGGCGCAGGTGCGCGAGAAGGCCCGGGAGCTCGGCATGCCCAACGCCGACGCGCCCGACAGCCAGGAGCTGTGCTTCGTGCCCGGGGGCGACCACGGCGAGGTCGTCGAGGCGCGGGCGAAGGCGCTGGGTCTCGACACCGCGCGCCTCGAGCCCGGTCCGATCCGCGACGAGAGCGGGGCCGTGCTGGGCGAGCACCGCGGCATTCACCGCGTGACCGTGGGCCAGCGCCGCGGCCTCGGCGTATCCGCCGATCGTCCCCGCTACGTCCTGCGCGTGCTCCCGAGCGAGCGCGCCGTGGTCGTCGGCGATCCCGAGGGCCTCGAGGTCCGCGAGCTGATGGTCGGCGACTTTCGAGCGCTCGCGGACCTGCCCGTCGGCGAGCCGATCGCCGCGCGCGTGCAGGTCCGCCACCGCAGCGCCGCCAGCCCGGCGACGGTCGAGATCCTGGGCGAGGGCGCGCTGAAGGTGCGCTTCGACCAGCCGATCCGCGCCGTCGCGCCCGGCCAGGCCGCGGTCGTCTACGCGGGCGAGCGCGACGCGGGCGATCGAGTCCTCGGCGGCGGCTGGATCCGCAGCGCGAGCTAGCTCGCTGAGGGCCTACAGCCCCAGGGTCTCGCCGAGGATGCCCTCGAGCTCGTCGATCTCCTGGAAGTCCACCAGGAGGTCCCGAAAGCGCTTCTCCGCCAGGCCCATGGCCTCGGCCAGGCGCCGCAGGTAGCGGTCCTCGGCCAGATCGATCTCCTCGTCGGACTCGGACACCGCCGCGACCATCTCGAGCACCTTTCGCCGGTCACCGCCGAGGGTCGAGAGCGTGCGCCCTGCGGCCTCGACGTCGAAGGCGGCCGGCGAGAAGGACTTGAGCCGGGCCTCGATGGTCGGCGGCAGCTCCTTGCCACCGAGGAGCTTGGACAGCAGCGAGCGGATGGTGTCGAGCTCGCGGCCGGCGAGGTGCTTGTCGGCGAAGGCGGCTCCGAGCAGGCAGTCGGTGATGGTCTCGATGTGACGTTTCATGGCGGCGGCCCGGTCTTTATATCGAATTTGGCGCGCTCAGCGGGTGTTCATCGGGCGAGAGTTGGCTCCATCGTGATAGGGTCCGAATCCGTGGCGTCGAGCTTGCCCGAGGTGTTGCGCAGTCTCCCCGGAGTGTCGGGCGAGGAGGCCTCGCAGCTCGATCCCTTGATGGCCACCCTCGGCCACGCCTTCGCCCAGCCCCAGCTGCTGCGGGTCGCGCTGACCGTCGGGTCGTGGGCCAACGAGAACCGCGACGCCGGCTGGCCGAGCAACGCCTGCCTCGAGTTCTTCGGCGACGCGGTCCTCGACCTGGTCGCCGCCGATGCGCTGTGGCGCCGCTTCCCTCGCCTGGGCGAGGGCGCGCTGACCCGCCTGCGCGCCTCGTTGGTGTCCGAGCGCTCCCTGGCCAAGGCGGCGCGGAGCATCGATCTGGGCCGGTGGATCTACCTGGGCCGCGGCGACGAGCAGCGCGGCGCCCGGGAGCGCGACGGGACCCTCGCCGACGCCCTCGAGGCCGTGCTCGGGGCCGCCTTCCTCGACGCGCGGGAGGCCGGGGGGGACCCCTCGGTCGCGGCCGCCCAGGTCTTCGAGCGTCTGTTTGGCGAGCGCGTCCGCAGCCTCGCCCCCGAGGACGGCCTCGACCCCAAGTCGCGCCTGCAGCAGCTGGTCCAGGCCGAGCGCCGGCTGACGCCGGTCTACGTGGCGATCGGCGAGCCGCCCCCGGCCGACGATCCGCACTGGCGGGCGCGGGTCGAGCTGCGCCCGGCGGGCAAGCCCGTCGAGGTCTTGGGCGAGGGCGAGGGCCGGAGCCTGCGAGCGGCCGAGCGCGCCGCCGCCCGAGCGGCCCTGGCTGCTCTCGAGCCTTGAGTTATTGAAGCGGTCGGGCGCGGAAGGCCTCGGCGAGCTCGAGCAGGGCCTCGCGGCGGGGATGATCGCTGCGCCACACGAGGCGAAACCAGTCGCTGGCCAGGCGCACCTTGGCCATGGCCTGGACCATCGCGCCCGCGTCGAGGTCGGCCTGGACGAAGTAGCGCGGGAGCACGGCCACGCCGGCGCCGTCGAGGACCCGGTGGCGCACGGCCGCGATCGTGCCGAGGTACTCGTGGGCGCCAAAGGTCCAGGTCTGGCGGGCCGGGGCCGCGTCGACGAAGTAGCGAAACAGCGGCAGGTCCGGGAGGGTGTCGAGCAAGGTGTGGCCCGGCGCGTCCTCGGGCTTGCGCAGGGGCTGGGCGTCGAGGCGTTCGGCCGAGCCCACGAGCACGTAGCGCTCTTCGTGGAGCAGGGCGTAGGACAGGTCGGCCTGGGTCAGGCGAATGCTGGCGATGAAGCAGTCGATGCTCCGGCCCAAGGTCGCGGCGATGAGCTCCGGTCCGTCGGCGAAGTGGATGTGCAGGGTCCGGCGGGGCTGCTCGTCGCGCAGCTCGGCGAGGGCCGGCACGATCCAGCTCATGCCCAGCTCGAAGCGCGTGCCGAGGGTGAGCTCGAAGGGCGGCTGCGCGTCGAGGTCGTGGATGTGCTCGCGCAGGCCTCGGGCGTCGCGGAGCAAGGCCTCGGCCCGCGGGCGCAGGCGCAGACCCGCCGCCGTGATCTCGACCTTGCGAGTCGTGCGGCGAAACAGCTCGGCCCCGAGCTCGTCCTCGAGCCGACGGATGCGCTCGCTGAAGGCCGCGGAGGACAGGCCGACACTGCGCGCCGCGGCGCGGAAGCTGTGGTGTTCGGCGAGCGCCACGAAGCAGCGCAGGGAGTCGAGATTGGGCAGCCAGGTGTCGCGCATGGTCGTTCGGGATTCCCTGACGATAACTTTCGCATTGTTCTGATTATCTTGGTTGGAGGGCTGCGCTAGGTTGGGTACATGAAGCTTTGGATTGGGTCTCAGGTGGCCGTTTCGGCCGTATTCGTGATGTTTGGAGCTGCTTGTGCGGACGACGGGCTCTTGCCCAACGACGACGGTGGCGCTGATGGCGGCGATGAGGTCGGGACGGAAGAGGAGTCCGAGGAAGAGGAGTCCACGGGCTCCGAGGAGGCGGGCACGAGCACCGAGGAGGAGTCGAGCACCGAGACGTCCGAGGGGGAGGAGGAGTCCGAGGAGGAGTCGAGCTCGGACGACACCTCCACGGAGGACGAGGGCGAGAGCACTTCAGAGGAGGAAGGCGAGGAAGAGTCGACCACCGGCGAGCCCCTGCCCGAGGGCTTTTGCGAGGACGCGTGCACCATGTTCGCGCAGGGCGGGTGCTTGACCGAGGAGGCCTGCGCGGACCACTGCGCGGCCGAGAGCCCGGGCTGGAGCGAGGCCCTGGGCGAGGCCTTCGTGACCTGCGTCGAGACCAACCCGCTGTGCTTCATGACCATCGACGACTGCATGCTCGAGGAGCTCCACCCCCCGGGCAGCGCCTTCGACCTGGCCCTCACCGGGGCGGGCTTTGGCGACTATGAGGGCCGCACGATCCTCGCGTGGCACGACTCCGGCCCGCTCGACCCCTTCGAGGGGGAGGCGCAGATCGAGGCCGGGGCCTTCGCCCTCGAGTGGTCCGAGGACTTCAACGGCTTCGGGGTCATGGGGCCCCTGGTGCTCTACTACGTCGACGTGGACGACGACGGCGGCTGCGACCCGGAGGTCGATCTGACCGGCTCGCAGCAGCTCGAGTGGGACGGCGACTTCGTCACGCCGCGCTTCGCCCTGGAGGTCACGCCGGCGACCAACCCGGCGCCCTTCGTGTGCAGCTTCCTGCCCTGACCCCTGCCCCCGTAGGGGCGAGGGGTCGGCCCCGGCGGTCAGGGGTGGGCGATCACCAGCAGCGTGGGCGCGTGCTCGAAGGCGCAGCGCAGCGCCAGGGCCTGGTTGTCGGGGTCGAGGGCCGCGAAGCTCTCGTCGAGGATGACCAGCTCTGCGCCCTGGAGCAGCGCCCGGGCCAGGAACACGCGGCTGCGCTCGCCGTGGGACAGCTGCCAGCCGGTCTCGCCGACGTTTTGCTGCATCCCGGCGGGCATGCGCTCGAGCAGGGGCCCGAGGCCGAGCTCGCCGCACAGCTGCTCGGCCAGCTGCAGGTCCGCCTGGGTCGGCGGCCAGCGTCGGCCCATGAGCAGGTTGAAGGCGAAGGTATTGGTCAGGATGTGGTTGAGGTGAAACTGCGGGGCCGCGGCGACGCGCTCGCGCCAGCCCTGCTCGCCGTGGGTGGGGGCGTCGAGGCCCGAGAGCAAGAGCAGGCCGGCGCTGGGTCGGCGCAGGCCGGCGAGCACGGCGGCGAAGGTCGACTTGCCGCCGCCAGAGGGGCCCTCGAGCAGCAGGCGCTCGCCGCCGCGGAGCTCGAAGTCGACGCCGCGCAGGGCGGGGCGCTCGCGGCCGGCGTAGCGGTAGCTCAGGTCGCGGACCTCGATGACCGTCGGGGCACGCTCCGTGCCAGTCTCAGCTTCTGGTCGAGCTTCGGGGCCCGCGGGCTCGAAGCCGTGGCGGGGGCGGAGGAAGCGGGGCGGGACCGGTCGGCGGGCGCCGGCGCGGATCAGCGGGCCGACCTCGCGCCAGGCGATGGACAGATCGATGACGTCGGTGACGCCCGCCGCGAGGTTGGAGAAGCCCCCGCGGGCGAGGAGCAGGCCGCCGAAGGTCACGGCGAGGGCGGCCGTGGACGCCTGTCCGCCGACCAGCGCCGGCCACAGGCCGAGGACGCCGACGAGCATCCAGCCCCGGCGGGCGAACACGTCGAGGGCCACGGAGCTGCGATCGAGGGCCCGCGAGCGCCCGAGGTAGGCGGCCGTGCTCGCGTCCTCGCGGACGTGCCAGCTGCTCGGGGCCTCCTGGGCCAGCCGGGTGGTGTGCCCGACCATGCGCTCGACGAGGGCGTGGGTCATGGCCAGGCGCTCGCGGGTCCACGCCCGGCGCACGAGGGCGTAGCGCACACCCAGGAGCACCAAGAACACGACGCAGGCGAGCAGGAAGGCGACCATCACCCACGGCCCGGCGCCCTTGCTGAGCACCCAGGCGGCCGCGCCGAGGTCGACGAAGGCCGTGGCCGCGTAGAGCCCCGAGGACAGGGCCAGGCCCTCGACGGCCTCGGCCTCGATGACCATGGCGAGCATGCGCCCGACGCCGCGCTCGCGCAGCTCGTCGGGGTCGAGGGACAGGGCGCCGGCGAGCATGCGGCGCTTGAGCACCGATCCCAGGCGCAGGGCGAGCAGGCCGTTGTGCCAGCTCTGCAGGGCCTGGAGGGGGACCATGGTGACCAGCAGCAGGGCCCAGGCCGAGAGCCAGCCCAGGTCGCTGCGGCCCTCGAGCACGCTGCGGCCGATGAGCCACCACGCGGCCAGCAACAGCACGTAGCGCAGGGCGTTGGCGCCGAGCAGCAGGCCGGCCGAGCGCAGGGCCCCGTCCTCGACCAACAGGCGGCCCAGGCCGGCGTGGGGCGGGCGACGCAGCTGCCAGATGCCCCGCAGCGAGCGGCCCCCGAGGCGGCGGCGGATCAGCGCGTCGCGGGCCGCCGCGCGTCGCCGCGGCGGAACCATGGCGGTGTCGAGGAGGCGCTCGCAGTCGTCGCGGACCGGGGCGACGAGGCGCTCCGAGAGGAACGCGGCCAGGCGCGCGGCGGGGACCTTGCGCCGGCGCAGGTCGGGGCCGAGCAGGCGACCGCGGCCGTCGAGGGCGAGCAGGCGCGGCGGCGCGTCTTCGCCGTCCGCGTCCGTGATCAGGAGCAGGGCCGGGCCGAGGCGGCGCAGGCTGGACTCGAGGGCGCCCAGGGGCACGCGCAGCGCCTCGATCTCGAAGCCCATGGCCGAGGCGCGCAGGTCGAGCCAGCGGCCGAGCTCGTCGCGCAGGCGCTCGGGGCCGTCAGGGTGAGGCGGGGGAGGGGGCATCGAGCTCGAGGCGCCGCTGGGCTCGAGGCCCGCGCGCTCGGCCAGGGCCACCAGGGCGTCGTCGAGGCGCTCGAGCGGCCAACAGCTCGCGCGCAGATCGAGGGAGCCGCTCACGCTTCGCCCTCCGTCGGTGTGAACGCGCGCTCGAGCAGCTGCCCGTCGCGGAGCTGAACCCGGCGCCACTGGGGCCGGCGCCACAGCTTCGCGTGGACCTGCCGCTCACCGGCGAGCATGCTCGCGTAGGCGCCTTCGGTCCTGGCGGCGAGCTCCCGAGGGTCGCCGTCTTCGACGATGCGCCCCTCGTCGATGACCAGCACCCGGGGAAACTCGAGGGTCTCCTCGAGGTCGTGGGTCACGCACAGCAGGGTCGAGCCCGACCAGCGGCAGCGCATGCGTCGGAGCAAGGCCGCGCGTCGACCCCGGTCGAGGCCGCGCAGGGGCTCGTCGAGGATCACCAGGCCGACCTCCGGGCGGAGCAGGCCCCGGGCCAGGCGCACGCGCTGCCCCTCGCCCCCAGACAGCCGGGCCCCGCCTTCGCCCAGGGGCGTCTGCAGGCCCTCGGGGAGGTTGGCGACCAGGTCGACGAGCTCGGCGTCGGCGAGGGTCGGGCCGACGGCGTCGAGGGCCGCGTCGAAGTGCGCGCCGCCGTCGGCCGCGTCCGCGCTGCTGGTCACGCCGTAGAGCAGGTTGTCGACGAGCGGGTCGCTCCACAGCGCGACGGCGGGGTCGACCCAGGCGATGCGCCGACGCAGGGCCGCGCGCTGGGGTCCGTCGAGGGCCACGCCCGAGACCAGCACGCGGCCGTGGGCCGGGCGGTGCCAGCCGAGCAGCAGGCTCACGAAGGTCGACTTGCCCGCTCCGGAGGCGCCGACGATGGCGACGTGCTCCCCGGGCGCGATGTCGAGGTTGATGCCGCGCAGCAGCACGTGGCCGCCCGCGACCACGGCGACGCGATCGAAGCGCAGCCCGAGGGCGCCCGAGCTCGGGATGGACTCGGCCTCCCCCGCGTCTCGTGCCCCCTGGCCCAGCTGCTCTTCGTCCGGCGCGCCGAGGGGCTCGAGCAGACGCAGGGCGCGGCTGCGGTGGGCGGGGTACTGGCGCAGCTGCGAGCCGAGCTGCTGACCGAGGGCCGGGAGCTGCATGGACCAGTAGACCAGCAAGAGCATCGCCCCGACCTCCCCGGCGCCCAGGGAGTGGCGGGCGATCACGGCGATGACCACGGCGGCGCCGACGAGGCCCTGGAGCACGTCGACGGTGGTCGAGGCCCGGACCAGGTCGAGGCCCGCGCGCATCCACTCGACCAGCAATTGTTCGTGCTCGCGGCGCACCGCTCGGGTCGCGCCGTGGGCTCGGATCGGCCACAGGCCCAAGAGCGCGTCGAGGTAGACCCGGCTCAGCGCGCCGCCGTGGGTGCGAAAGCGAAGGTCTCGCTCGCGCAGCACCGGCAGGGCCCCGACGGCGGTCAGGCACAGCAGCGCCGCCCCGCCCCCGGCCAACAGCGCGCCGCCCAGATCGAGCCACGCGACGCCGGCGACGGTCAACACCAGGCTCGCCCCGGTCCGCACGACCTGCCCGCCCAGGGACGGCAGGCGCCGCAGGCCGTGCATGGCGTGGATGCGCTCGGCCATGTCGGAGCTGAGCCGGCTCTGGAAAAAGCGCGCCCCGAGGCGCGGGACCTTGGTCAGGAAGGCGACGCGCAAACGGGCCTCGAGCCGCCGACCCATGCCCCGGACCTCTCCGGCGATGGCGCCCTCGAGCACGAGCAGCACGAAGGCGAAGGCGACCAGGGCGATCCAGGCGACGAGGCGCTCGCGGACCAGGCCCAGCTGGGCCCCGATCTCGACCATGCCGCGGAGGATCGCCGCCTCGAGCAGCATGCCCACGCTGGCCGCGAACGAGGCGGCGACCAGGAGCCCAGGGCGCAGCCAGCCGTCGGCGCGGAGCATGGTCAGCAGCTCTCGGCCCAGGCGCGGGTCTTCGCTGGCCTCGGCGTCGACGAGGCTCGGGGGCAGGGGCGGGGCCTCGTCGGCTTCTTCGTCGGCTTCTTCGTCGGCTTCTTCGTCGGCTTCGGCTTGGGCGGGCGCGGGCCCACGCAGGCCGCGGACGCGGAGCACCACGGCCCCGGTCAACAGGACCTGCTCGCCGTCTTCGGGGTCGGCCTCGGCGAGGGCCTCGGGCGGGAGGGCTCGGGCGCACCAGCAGCGCGGGGGGATCCAGCTCGCGTCGGTCTGCACGCGCTCGAGCAGCCCCTCGATGGAGCCCTCGACCTCCCGGCCGCGGCGCAGCGCGCCGATCTCCACGAGGTCGTCGAGCATGCGCGCGGCGGCGTCGAGGCGGGCGAGGGGCTGCCAGCCCTGGCCGTCCTCGAGGGCCGCGCCGAGGTGGCGGTGGATGAAGGCGGCGCTGCAGCCGAGGCCGCGCAGCTGCGCGCGCAGGACCTGGGTGAAGTCTTCGCTGGCCGCCCACTCGTGCCAGGCCTCGGCGGGCACGGCCATGGTGTGGCCGTAGAGCTCGCGCATGAAGGTGTCGCGCCGCTTCCACACCCGGCCGCTGCCGGGATCCATGACCTGGACCCACGGCCCGAGCACGCGCCACACGACCACGAAGTGGGTGACGCCCGAGGGCAGGGCGACGACGACGATGGCCGGGAGCGCGTCGGCCTCGGGGCGCAGCAGGTGGTCCGCGGGGATGACGACCTGCTCGGCGTCGAGGCCCAGGGCCACGGCGACGTCCTCGAGGGTGTCGATGGAGGTGCCGTCGACGTCGGTCTGGCAGGCCTCGCGCAGGCGCCCGTAGGGCACGCGGCGCTCGAAGCCCTCGAGCAGGCAGCTCAGCGCCGCCGGCCCGCAGTCCATGGCCGAGCTCTGGACCACCTCGGGGGCGAGGAAGGTCGGCGCGCTCATGGCTGGGCGTCCGTGGGCGCGGGGGCCTGGCGCTCGGCTCCGCGGCCGCGCAGCCGTCGACCGGCGGCGCGCAGCAGCACCGTCGCCGGGTTTGTGCGCTCGAGCTCGATCTCGAGGCTCCCGGGCAGGCCGTGCTCGAGGGCGATGGCCTCGGGCACGGACTCGATGCTCAGCTCGACGAGGATGGCCCCGCCCCGGGGCTCGCGGGCGACGGCGCTCACCTGGGCGCCCACGCTGCCGTACTCGGCCCAGGGAAAGCCCGCCAGGCGCAGGCGCGCGGGCTGCCCGGCCTTGATGCGCCCGACGGCCTGGGAGGGCGAGAACTCGGCGACGACCTCGAGCTCGCCGGCGGGCACGACCGCGCCCAGGCGCTCGCCGCGGTCGACCCAGGCCCCGCGCTCGATCGCCGCCAGCTCGCCGACGGTCCCGGCCACGGGCGCGCGCAGGCGGTGCTGCTCGAGCTCGATCTCGAGGGCGGCGATGCGGCCCTGGGCGTCGGCGCGATCGACCGCGAGCACGGCGACCTCACCCTCGATGGCGACGATGCGCGCGAGCCGGTCGCGAACCTGGCGGTCGCCGTCGAGGCGGGCGAAGCTCGACGCCGATCGCCGCTCCCGGGCCTGGGCGCGCTGGCGCTCGGCCTCGGCCTCGCTGCGCCGGAGCTCCGCGGCCGTGGCGACGTCGGACTGCTCGAGCCCGCGGGTGTCCTCGAGCTCGGACTCGGCCAGGCGGGCCTGCGCCAGGGCGGCGTCGACCCGGGCGCGGGCCTCGAGGCGGGCCGCTCCGGCGGCGAGCTCGAGGGCCTCGAGGGCTTCGCGGCTGGCCGCGACCTCGCGCTCGCGCTGGACGATGACCGCGTCGAGGGACTCGAGCCGAGCCTCGGCGCGCTCGAGGGCGAGGGCGGTCTCGCGGTCATCGAGCTCGATGAGCAGGTCGCCAGCCTCGACGCGGTCACCAATGGAGACCCGCACGCTGCTCACGCGCCCGGCCCTGGAGGCCGCGATTTCCCGGCTGACTGCGTCGACTTGGACCCGCGCGATCTCGGTGGACTCGGTGACCTGAACGCGGGCGGCAAACAGCCACACTGTCCAGGCGACGAGGAGGATCGGTGCGAGCGCGAGCAGAGCGCGCCCTCCGGGGGCGCCGTCGACCTCGAGCGAGCGGAGGGTATGTGCAAAGGGCGTGGCCATCGCTCGGGGTCTCCGGCGGACCAAGCATCGCCGGCTGGGGACGCCATTGTCAAAGCGCCTCGGAAGTCTGACGGGCCGAGCAAAAATAATTCCGGCCGGCCTCGGCAGCTCTCGGGGCTGGGGGAGGCCCACGACATGGAGTGTGTATTGAGCGGAGTGCGCATTCGGTGACACCAAACCGTCGGGGGGGAGTTGGGCACAGAGTCACATTTTGTGCGCGCATTTATTTAAACCACCGAGTCAGATTTTAACGGGCTATGTCCAATGGAGCACCGCCGCACCGATGGTCGGTGTGGCTACTGGAGAACAATCACCACGATGAAAAAAATCAACACGAAACAGTCCGCCGCCAAGCGCACCGCCGAGGCCCTGAACGAGGTCGAGACCGCCATCTTCGGCGAGCCGACGGGTCGCTTCCGCACGGGTGTCCGCGCTGGTGGCAAGGACGACCCGCCCAAGAACACCTGCAAGCCCTGGCTGTGCCCGATGCCCATGTACGGCATCCCCCTGCCCACCGAGCTGTGAGCAATGCGCGGGGCGCCTTCGGGCGCCCCGCCGTCCCCAACTCTTCACACCACGCCCAACCCCAAACGACCTCGACCCTCACCCGACCGACGGCAGCCCAGGAGATCCACCATGCCCATGTCCGAGCCCGAATTCGCCTACCTACGGACTGCCTACGCGGTCTGGGAGCTCACCCTCAAGTGCAACCTCAAGTGCATCCACTGTGGGTCGCGGGCGGGCCCCAAGCGCCCCCGGGAGCTGAGCACCGCCGAGGCCATGGACCTGGTCCACCAGCTCGCCGAGGTCGGCATCAAGGAGGTCTCGTTCATCGGCGGGGAGGCCTTCCTGCGCCCGGACTGGCTGGACATCGCTCGGGAGGTCAAGGCCAAGGGCATGCGCCTGACCATGACCACCGGGGGCTTTGGGATGACGGACAAGATGGCCGAGGCGATGGCCGAGGTCGGGTTCGCGGGGGTCAGCGTGTCGGTGGACGGGCTCGCCGCGGAGCACGACCTGCTGCGCGGGCGCAAGAAGTCGTGGGAGTGGTGCTTCAAGGCGATCGAGTCGATCCGCAAGGCCGGGATGAAGACGGCCTCGAACACCCAGATCAACCGGGTCAACGCCGCCCAGCTCCCGCAGATTTTCCAGATGCTCCACGAGGCGCAGGTCTACTCGTGGCAGCTGCAGTTCACCGTGCCCATGGGCAACGCCGCCGATCGCCCAGACCTGCTGATGCAGCCCCACGAGCTCCTCGACGTGTTCCCGGTCATCCACTACCTGTGGCACCGCGGGGCCGAGCACAAGCCCTACGTCTACCCGGCCAACAACATCGGCTACTTCGGCCCCTACGAGCGCCGCTTTCGGACCCTCGGCGCGGCCGAGGCCGACGAGATGGGCTTTTGGAACGGGAGCACGGCGGGCGTGCTGACCCTGGGCATCGAGGCCGACGGGACCATCAAGGCCGACCCCTCTCTGCCCACGGACGACTACGCCGGCGGCAACATCCGCGACAAGTCCCTGCGCGAGATCGTGTTCGAGGCCGAGGAGCTGACCTTCAACGACGAGTTCAGCGCGGCGGAGACCTGGGGCTTTTGCGGGGGCTGCGAGTTCGCCGAGGTCTGCCGCGGCGGGGACACCTGGACCTCCCACGTGTTCTTCGATCGCCGAGGCAACAACCCCTACTGCCACCACCGCGCCCTGCACCACGCGGCCCGGGACGTGCGCGAGGAGACCCGGCTGGTCGAGCGCGCGTCGGGGGACCCCTTCGACAACGGCGTGTTCGACATCCGCGTCGTGCCCCGGGAGCAGTGGAGGGACGACCCCAAGGGCTTTCGCTTCGCCGACGTGCAGTGGCCCGAGGCGTGGCTGGCCGAGGACCCCGAGCTGCCACAGCGGCTGTGGTCCGAGCGCGAGCGCTCCATCGAGGTCTGGCGACAGACCCGGCTGGGCTGGCCCGGCGCGGCCGAGTAGGCCCGGCTACTGCTACCCCGTTCCTACCCCGCTCGGGGGCCGTAGGGATCGAAGCGCTGCACGCTGGCGCGCTCGCCGTTGAGCGCCTCGAGCTCGGCGGGCGTGTAGGCGTCGGCGCTGCCCGCTGGCGCGACGTTGCGGATGAAGCGAATGATCCGGTCCCGGACCTCCTGCCCCGCCAGCCGCCGCTGTGTGTCCAGGGCTGACTCGCTGTCCGGGGCGCGCTCGGGGTCGAACCCGTCGAGGTGCTCGGCGCATTCATCCCAGCGCTGGAACAGGAGCTGCCGGCGCGCCTCGACGCTCGACTTCGGGTCGCGCCACAGCTTCGCCAGCGAAACAGGCGTCAGCGTCAACCGGTGCGGGTCTTGAGCCACACGCCGACGTGCTGGATGGTCAGCAAGCCGCCGACCTTGGTCAGATCGGGCAGGCCGTCACCCCGGTCCTCGAGGCCGGCGAGCTCGGCGGCCAAGCGCGGCAGCAGGACCTCGGCGAGGGCAGGCCCGCGCGGCCCGACGCCCATGGCGTCGAGGCGGGCCTGGAGGTCTTCGGTGACCCCCGCGACGATGCGCCCGCGCTCGTCGAGGAGGTTCTCGTGGGCCCACAGCAGGTCCTGAGGCGCGAGCGGGCGCAGGCCCTCGGCGGTCGAGCTGCCCGGGAGCTTGGCGTGGATCAGCGCCGTGCGGACGAGGTCGCCCAGGCGGATCTGCGCGGGCACGTCGACGCGGTTGAGCCACACGGGATCGACGGCGCAGCCCTGGGCCGCGAAGCTCAGCGCAGCCAGGGCCCCGGCTTCGCCGATCAGCGCCGTCGCCCGGGCCAGGTCCGCGCGGCCGCGCAGCGGTCGGGAGCCGGCCTTCCCGTCGAGGGGCAGCTCGGGGTACCAGCGGCTCAAGGTCGCGAGGGCGGGCCCCCAGGGGCGGTCGAGGAGCGAGCCGATCGCGTCGAGGGAGACCTGCCCGCTGCGGTGCAGGGCCAGGGCGGCCTTGCGCAGCTTGGCGAGGGGTCCGTAGCCAAAGCGGAACAGCTGGCGCAGACCCACGGCGCGGACGCGGCCGGCGAGGAAGTCGAGATCGACGGTGGCGTCGACGTCCTCGCCCCGTGGGCTGACGGCGTCGAGGTTGGCGCTGGCCAAGAGCAGCTCGAAGGCCAGGTTCAGGGTGCCCTGGGCCTGGCCGAGGGCGCGCTCTTGGAGGGCCTCGTCCCCAGGCTCGAAGCGCTGCGCGGCCATGAGCTCGTTGACCAGGAGCAGGAACTCGCGCAGGCGCAGGTCGTACTCGTCGTCGTCGAGGTGACGCATGACCCGGCGCAGGAGGTCGCGCTCGCTGCCGGTGAGCTGGGGCGGGAGCGAGGGGCCCTCGGCGGGCGGAGTGCGCTCGACGTTGGGGTCGCCCTCGCCGAGCACGGCCTCCCGGGCCAGGGGCGCGAACAGGCGCATGGCCTCCTCCCACTCGGGGAAGCCGAGGTCGGCCAGCCGGCCCTGACGCCAGCGCAGCAGCTCTTCTTCGAGCTCGGCGTGCAGGCTCCACTTGATCGCGCTGACCAGCTTGCGGCCCTCGGTCAGGCTGTCGGTGTAGATCGCCTCGATGACCCGCTTGGTCTGGTGGCCGAGCTCCGTGTCGGGCACGCCGATGATGAAGAAGCCGTCGGGGGACTCCCAGGTGTGCAGCGCGGCCATCTCCTCGAACACCCGGGCCCGGTACTCGTCGTCGTCGGGGTCCTCGATCTCGGCCACGGCCGTGGCCGCGGCGTTGGCCAGGATCCACATCTCGGCGTCGGTGTCGTGGAGCAGGTCGACGAGGCGGCCGCGCTCGGCCCCGCTCTCGCGGTAGGCGTCGACGATGCGGTCGAGCCACTCCCGCGCGCGCGGGATCGCCAGGCGATCGCGGTCCCAGCCGTCGAGGTCGAAGAGGCCGACGATCTGCTCGGCGGTGGCGTGAGGCAGGGCGAGATCCAGCCGGTTCTCGTCGCGAAGTTTGCGCGCGACGGTCACGAAGCTCTGGACCGGGAGCTCGACCACGAGCTGGGCCGCGTCGTCGCGCAGCTCGAGGCTCGTCGGATCTTCGATGACCAGCTGCACCTCTTCGGGCAGGGACGCGAGGGCGCGAGGTGCCGACTCCGACGATTGCTCCGCGTTGCTCATGAGCCCGGCAGAGTAGTCCGGATTTGTCCGAAGGGAAGAGCGGTGATGCGCGTCGATGGACGCGGGGGAACACCAGAGGTACATCGGGGCCGTGCTCGACCGCCTCCCACGGCTCTCGGCCCTGCGCTCGAACCCGCCGCGCAACCCGACGATCGGCGCCTCCCTCGGCCCGGTCCGCGGTGCGCTGAGCGCCCTCGCCGAGGGCTCTGGCCGCTCCCTGCTCGTCGCCTGTTCGGGGGGGGCCGACTCCGTGGCGACCCTGGGCCTGCTGGTGCTGCTCGAGCGCAGCGAGGGCCTGACCTTGAGCGTCGGCCACGTCGACCACGGCCTGCGCCCCGAGTCCGCCGACGAGGCCGAGCTGGTCCGCGCGCTGGCCGAGGGTCTGGGCTTGCCCTGCTTCGTCGAGCGGGCCGAGCTCGCGCGCGGCCCCGGTCTACCGGCGCGGGCCCGGGCCGCCCGCCGCGGCGCCCTCGAAGCCATGGCGGAGCAGGCGGGGGCCGACGCGATCGTGCTCGCGCACACGGCGACGGATCAGGCCGAGACCATGCTCATGCACGCCACCCGGGGCGCGGGCCTGGTCGGGCTCGCGGCCATGCCCGTGCTCGATGGGCCGTGGCTGCGCCCGGTCCTCGACCTGACCCGGATGCAGACCCGCGAGCTCGCCGAGCTCCTCGAGCTACCCTTCGTCGACGACCCCACGAACGAGGACCGCGAGCAGCTGCGGACCTGGCTGCGCCACGAGGTCCTCCGCCCCCTGCGCGCCACCAACCCGCGGGTCGAGGTGCTGATGGCGGGGCTGGCCCGGGAAGCCCGCGACGCCCAGGAGGCCGTGGAGGTCTGGGCCATGCGTGAAGTCGATTCGCGCCGCACGAGCCTCGAGCCGGGATCGGAGTCGTGGACCCTCGACGAGTTCGACGCCTTGCCCCGGGCGATCCGAATGCGCGTGATGCGTCGCTTGTGTGAGCTCGCGGGCGCAGACCTTTCGAGGCTGCACAGGCGCACCGTCGCGGCCATGGAGCAGGCCTGCGTCGACGTGTCCGAGGCGACGAGAGCGGGGAGGGGGGCGCCCCGACCGGCCCCGCGGCGTTGGCAGCTGCACCCCGGTCGCGAGGTGATCGTCGACAAAAACGGCGTTCGTTACCAATCCACTGCCGGTCTGGGGAGCGACGACGCGCGCTGAGGGGCTTTGACCGGCCCCAGGGCCACCGCTATGATCTGGATCGGCGTCATCGGCTCTAGCGCGGTCCTGGGGCTCGACAATCCAGGCCAAATCCGGCAGATACGGCCTTTCCTGCGCTAGGCAGGTCACGCGGGTCCGCTCGCGCCAACCGCCGCGGACTTCGAGAGCGAACGACGTGAAACAGCAGACCAAGACCCTCCTCGTCTGGCTCGGCATGATCGTAGCCGTGCTCTTGTTGGCGAATCTGATCAACAAGAGTCAAAAGCCCGAGCAGATCACCTACACCGAGTTTCGAAAGCAGGTGATCGGCCAAGAGTTCTCGGCCGAGAAGGCGGCCGTGTCCGTCGAGCTCGAGGTCCACCCGAGCCACGTGGACATTACCTACGAGCCCAAGGACTCCGAGGGCTCCGAGTTCCACGTGGTCGCCCCGGCCACCGACGAGCTCTACCAGCTCCTCCAAGACAACGGCGTCCAGTACAAGGTCGAGCCCGAGGACGAGGGGCTGTTCTTCCAGTTCGCCCTGATGTGGCTCCCGGTGCTGCTGATCGTCGCCGTGATGATCATGTTCATGCGCCAGATGCAAGCCGGCGGCGGCAAGGCCATGAGCTTCGGCAAGTCCAAGGCGCGGCTGCTCAACGAGCACCAGCAAAAGGTGACCTTCAAGGACGTCGCCGGCGTCGAGGAGGCCCGCGACGAGGTCGAGGAGATCATCGACTTCCTCCGCGACACCCGCAAGTACATGCGCGTGGGCGGCCGCATCCCCAAGGGCGTGCTGCTCATGGGCCCGCCCGGAACGGGCAAGACCCTGCTCGCCCGCGCCATCGCCGGTGAGGCTGGGGTCGCCTTCTTCTCCATCTCCGGCTCGGACTTCGTCGAGATGTTCGTCGGCGTCGGTGCCAGCCGCGTGCGCGACCTGTTCGAGCAGGGCAAGAAGAACGCGCCCTGCATCATCTTCATCGACGAGATCGACGCCGTCGGTCGCCACCGCGGCGCCGGCCTGGGCGGCGGTCACGACGAGCGCGAGCAGACCCTCAACCAGCTCCTGGTCGAGATGGACGGCTTCGAGGGCAACGACGGCGTCATCCTGGTCGCCGCGACCAACCGCCCCGACGTCCTCGATCCTGCGCTGCTCCGCCCCGGCCGCTTCGATCGCCGCATCGTCGTGGGCCTGCCCGACGTGCGCGGGCGCGAGGCCATCCTCGGCGTGCACACCCGCAAGGTGCCCCTGGGCGACGACGTCGACCTGGCCACGGCCGCGCGCGGGACCCCGGGCTTCTCAGGCGCGGACCTCGAGAACCTGGTCAACGAGGCGGCCCTCAACGCCGCCCGCTGCAACCGCGACCGGGTCACCCACGACGACTTCGACCACGCCCGCGACAAGGTCATGATGGGCGCCGAGCGCAAGAGCGTGCACATCTCGGTGGCCGAGAAGGAGACCACCGCGTGGCACGAGGCGGGCCACACCCTGGTCGCCGCGCTGCTGCCCAAGGGCGTCGTCGACCCCATCCACAAGGTCACGATCATCCCGCGCGGGCGCGCCCTGGGTCTCACCCACTTCCTGCCCGAGGGCGACAAGCTCAGCTACGACCAGCACAACGCCGAGGGCCACATCGCCGTGAGCCTCGGGGGTCGCATCGCCGAGGAGATCAAGTTCAACGGGCTCAAGAGCACGGGCGCCGGCAACGACCTGTCCAAGTGCAGCGAGCTCGCGCGCAAGATGGTGTGCGAGTGGGGCATGAGCGACCGCCTCGGTCCGATCACCTTCGGCAAGGAGGACGGCGAGCCCTTCCTCGGCCGGGACATCAACCGCCAGGCCAACTACTCGGAGGCGACGGCCCAGGCCATCGACGACGAGGTCCACCGCATCATCACCACGCAGTACAAGCGGGCCCGCAAGCTGCTCGAGGACAACTTCGACGCCCTCGAGCGGGTCAGCCTGGCGCTGATCGAGCGCGAGGTGCTGTCGGCCGACGAGGTCGGTGAGCTCATCGCGGGTCGTCCGCTCCCGCCGGTGGGCACCAAAAAGCGCCCGGTCGCCAACTGGAGCGGGGACGGGGCGTCCCAGCCCGCGAGCCCGGGTCGGGCCCCCGGCGCCGCGCCGACGGGCTTCCCCGTCCCTGATCCGGGTTGATTCCAAGCTAGGCTTCACCCCGCGAAGACACGGCGCCCGCTATGATCGGCGCCGTGTCTTTTTCGTCGCAGTCGAGCCGGGACCGGCTCCAAGCCGCGGTCGAGGCGGTCGAGGCGGTCAGCCGCGCCGAGGTCGTGATCGCCGTGCGAGCCCAGGCGCGGGACTACCTGGGCCGTGACCTCGCGGTGGGGTGCGCGTTTGGCATGGCCGCGCTCGCCTTCCAGCTCTACTCGTCCTTCGTCTTCGAGCTGCACTGGATCCTGCTCATGCCCGCGGCGGTGATCCTGGCCGCGACCATGGGCCTGCGCGCCGTCCCGATCCTGCGCCGGCTCTACCTGCCGGAGCCGCTCATGGCCCTCGCGGTCCGTGACGCCGCGGCCGCGCTGTTCTTCGAGCGAGGCGTCCGCTACACCCGCGAGCGCACCGGCGTGCTGGTGTTCGTGTCGTTGCTCGAGCGTCGGGTCGAGGTGCTCGCGGACAGCGGCGTCCTCGGGGAGGTCCCCGGCGAGGAGTGGGACGCCGCGACCGCTCGGCTGCGCCACGTCCTCGACGGCGAGGGCGGGGGCGGGTCCTTGGCTGAAGCGCTCGCGGAGGCCATCGAAGGGCTCGCGCCGGTGCTCGGCGAGTATTGCGAGCGCCGGGAGGACGACGTCAACGAGCTCGGGGACCTCGTCGACTTGGGCGAGCCCTCCGACGCGCAGCCGGAGCCCGAGGCCGAGGAGCCCGAGACAGAGGCCGAGACCGAAGGGGAGGGACAGTGATGGGCTTGCTGCGAAGGCGTCTTGGATTTGGTCTGGCCCTCGCCGGGCTGGCTCTCCTGGCCCTCGGGCTCTACTTCGGCCTCGAGCTCGACGCCCTCGCGCGCCCGGGCGGCGGGCAGAGCTACTCGGGAGGCGGGGGCTACTCGGGGGGCGGCGGCTATTCGGGAGGTGGTGGCTACTCCGGCGGGGGCGGCTACTCGAGCGGAGGGGGCGGGGGCTCGGGCGACGCGAGCCCGGTGCTCGTCTTTTTGGCGATCATCATCTCGATTCCCCTGGCCATCATCCAGCACCAGCGCGAGAACCAGGCCCAGTGGGACAGCGCCCCGCCGATGCCGCCGCCTCGCTACACGCCGCCGCCCAAGCGCCGCATCGACTGGGACGTGATCCGGCGCCACGACCCGAACTTCTCCGCGGTCGTGTTCGAGGACTTCATCACCAACTTGTTCGTCCGCGCGCAGCAGGCCCGCTGCGACGCTCAGGCCCTCGACGCTCTCGCGCCCTACATCAGCGCGCCTTCCCGCGAGGCCCTGGCCCGCCGGGCCCCGCGGGGCGTCCGCCTCTCGCACGTCGTGATCGGCCGCGTTCAGGTGATCGGCGCGCGCGTGGCGGAGGGGCGCTGCGTCGTGCAGGTGCTGTTCGAGGCCAACTTCAGCGACGAGGTGGGCGAGCGGACCTGGTACATCCGCGACCGCTGGCGCTTCGAGCGGGACGCCGCCGTCACCAGCCGCCCGCCCGAGGCCGTGCGCGCGCTGAGCTGCCCCAACTGCGGCGCGCCTTTCCAGGCCGCCGACGAGAACCGCTGCCAGTACTGCGGCGAGGTCGTCGACACGGGCCGCTTCGACTGGGTGGTGACCCGGGTGCGCCAGCGCGAGCTGAAGCAAACCCCGCCCGCCCTCGGGGGCTACGCGCCGGAGGTGGGGAACGATCGCCCGACCCTGGTCGATCCGGGCTTCAAGCGCGCCATCGCCAGGCTCTACGAGGAGGACCCCGCGCTCAACCGCCACACCCTCGAGGCCCGGGTCGTGTACGTGTTCGACGTGCTCAACGCGGCCTGGACCGCCCGCGACCTCGGGCCCGCGCGCGGGGTCCTGTCCGAGGGGCAGTACGACTCGCTGCGCTACTGGATCGAGGCCTATCACCGCAACGGGTTGATCAACGTGCTCGAGCAGCCGCAGGTCGAGTCCATCCGCCTGGTCAAGCTCGTCCGCGACGCCCACTTCGACGCCCTGACCGTGCGCGTGTTCGCGTCGAGCATCGACTACACCGTCCGCGACGACCCGAGGCGCACCCCCGTCGGCGGCGACCGTCGTCGACCGCGGCGCTACACCGAGTACTGGACGCTGATCCGCGGCGCGGGCGTGCGCGGCCCGACCCACATCGACGGCGGCTGCCCGAACTGCGGCTCCCCGCTGGTCATCAACCAGGCCGGGAACTGCGACCGCTGCGGGGCTCACCTCAGCCGCGGCGAGTTCGACTGGGTGCTCTCGAAGATCGAGCAGGACGAGAGCTACGAGGGCTGAGATGCCAGCTTGCCCTACTCGGCGGCGGGGGCAGCTGCGCAAGCGCTCAGGAACTGTCTCGACGTTCGACAACGCACTCAGCCCGACACGCAATCGCTGGCTGTTGATGCCACGCCATCATGGTGACCCAAGCCGGAGGTAGCCCCTGCCATCGCGTGGCATCATGGCCCGGCCCGATGGACGAGACACACTTGATCGATCTGCTCTGTGATGTGTTCGATGACGAGCAGTTGTACTGGTTCATCGGTGAAGGGCCCCAGGGATCTGAACTGCTCAGCCTTTTGCGCGCGGCCGTAAGCTTGCAGGAGCTGGCGGAACTCGTGGTCGAAGAGCTGCGTTCTCGTGGACTACTCAACGCCCACTTCTTCTGGCGTTTGCGGATGGCGCGACCGCGGGCAAAGCCGCAGATCCTTGAGTTGGAGGCTCAGGCGCTGGGTGAAGTGGGGGCCACGGTCGAAGCTGCTATTGGCGTTGAGGCACGAGAGGAGCCGACCGGGCCAGGGGAAGAGGTAGAGTCATATGTCGACGTGCGTCGGCTATCTACGGCGGAGCTGGGGACCACCGTGTGGATTCGCCGCCTCGCGCGGCTAACAGGGTTCGAACGGGATCGCGTCCGTGAGCTCCTGGATGGAGCTCGGCCTGGTTCCAAGGTTGCGGACCTCCTCGCGGACGGGTGGCCGACACCGAGCGAGCTCGGAGCGATGTCTGTTGCGCGGGTCCAGCGATTCGGTCTCTTGCCCTGGCTCGCAGAGGTCGTCGAGTTCTCGTGCGTTGAACTCGAGGACCTCTTCGCTGTTGTCCACGGGCGCACACAGGTTCGGACTGCGCTCGGTTCCCGTTGGCCTCAGGAATTGGATGAAGACATGGAGGAAGAAGAGGAAGAAGAGGAAGAAGAGGAAGAAGAAGTCGACATTGCTACCTGCACGGCGAAGCAGGCGATTGCCAGCGAGCTATTCAACGAGATCGCGCTCGTCACTGGGCTGAGCGAGCGAGTTGTTGCCCGGCGCCTTCGCAGCTTCGACCCCCGAACGCGAGTCCGGAACGTGTTTGCACGCGAGTGGCCGAGCCTCGCCGATCTCGGTGACTGGTCCGTTGCGCGGGCACGACAGCTCGGGCTGTTTCCGACGATCGCCCACCAGCTCAAGATCGAACAGGTAGTTCTAGAGACCAAGCTCGAGGGGGTGCACGGGCGGACGCAGGTTCGCAACGCTCTCGGAGAAGTCTGGGGGAAGGAAGACGAAGACGAGGACGTCGCAGGTGCTCCGCTGAGCGCTGAGACACTTCTGATCCAGAGTCCGTTTTGTGAGCTCCGGGCGTCGCAGGTGCGTGCATTTGGGCTAGAACGTCGACTTGCCGCGATTACGGGTCATGAGCGGCAGTACGTCGAACATACCCTCGGGCATTTCGATCCTCGCACGCGCGTCAAGAATATTTTTGTCGACGAGTGGCCTTCGCTCGTGGAGGTTGGAGCTTGGTCGGTAGCGCGCGCGCTACGTTTGGGACTCGTCGGAGAGCTCGCCGCTGACTTGGACCTCGACCCCAAGGCGGTTTGGGAGGCGCTGAGTTCTGTTGAGGGTCATACTTGGGTACGTACCGCACTTCTCGAGGATTGGTACGACGAGGAGGACGAGGAGGACGAGGGCGAGGAGGACGAGGAGGACGAGGAGGGCGAGGAGGGCGAGGAGGGCGAGGACGAGGAGGGCGAGGAGGACGAGGACGAGGGAGGTGAAGAAGCTGGGGCTCCGGGGAGCGCTTGTATCGCCAAACTCCGTGTGAACCAGCTGCGTGGGACAATCTCGAGCGTGGTGTTGGCCGAAGTCACTCAGCTCAGTCTGGACCGCGTGGAGGCTCGGCTCCGAAAGGCACATCACCGCAGTTTGGTAGGGAAGGTCTTTGCTGATGAGTGGCCAACGAGCGAGGATCTCGCCAGTTGGCCGGTGGCCAAGGTGCTGCGCCTCGGGCTAGGTGATGAGGTCGCGCGCGTGCTTGGGCTGGAGGTCCAGGAGGTCGAACGAGCGCTCCAGGCCTCGTTGTGGAGCAAGAGCGTCAGTGAGGTGTTTGCTGAGGAGTGGAGTGGCCCAGTGGTCACAGCGGCCAACATCATGAGCGAGCGCCCTGGAGCGTCGAGCCGGTCGGACGAGCCCGCGCTTAGTGGGCTACGAATCGCACAGTTGCGTGCAGGTTTAGGGCCCGTGATCGTGGCGGAGTTGACAGGCTTGCGGCTGGCAGAGGTGCGGGCCCGTCTCGAGGACGCCCACGCACGCAAGCGGGTGACAACCGTGTTCGCCAACGAGTGGCCGTCGCAGGAGGACCTTGGCGAGTTTTCAGTCGCTCGCGTACTACGCCTCGGTCTCATCGGTGATATTGCCGAGGCGACTCATCTCGAAGCTGAGGAGGTCGATCGGCGGCTCCTTGGAGCGCGGGGGTACCAACAGATATGGGAGGCCTTTCCTGACGAGTGGCCCTACGTCTACGAGGAGGAGGAAGCGCGCGGCGAGGGCGATTCGGATGAGACGAGTGAGGGAGCGTTCGAACTGGGCGGGTTGTCGGTGGCTCAGGCCCGGCGGCGTGGGCTCGCGCGAACGATCGCTGCAGTTACGAGCATGGACGTGGAGGAGGTCACTCGTGACCTAGCGTCAGTCCATGGACGCACACGGGTCAAGAATCTGTTCGCTGACCACTGGCCGACGAGTGATGTTCTGGGTTCATGGTCGGGAGTTCGGGCTGCCCGCCATGGTCTCGCCCGGACGATCGCCGAGCTGACGGAGCTCGATCTCGAGATCGTACAAGCACGCCTCGCTGAAGCTCGCGGACGGACAATGGTCCGAACCTTGTTTGCCGACGAGTGGCCCGAGTGGGAGTGGGACGTCGAAGACGAGTACTGGGACGAGGAAGAGGAAGAGGAAGAAGAAGAAGAAGAAGAAGAAGAAGAAGAGCTTGGTGAGGCCGGTGACGGTGACCGAGGTGACGACCAGGCGGATGTTCGGCGGCCCAAGGGCGAGAGTCCGCTCACCGAACGCACCGTAGCTCGTGCATTGCGCGATGGGCTGACGCCGACGATCGCAGAGCTAGCCAATTTGGGCCATCAGGCCGTTGAGCGTCGGCTGCGGGCGACGGATGGGCGTCGACGACTCCACGCGGCCATCCCAGAGCTTTGGGATGGGATCGAGGTGATCGGGCAGCGCACGGCCGGCCACGTTGTACGCAATGGGCACGTTACGGTCACTGCGGAGGTCGTGGGCGTGCCGTACGACCAAGTGCACCGAATGCTTCGTGACGCCGACAGTCGAGGGGTTGTTGCACGAGTTCTCTCCGAGTGGTGGCCTGACGTCGACGCAGGGCGACGAAAGTCTGGTTCGGAGCGAAGCAAGCCTACACCGCTGCCAGAGGAGCCATCGACGGAGCCTGAACTGGAGAGCATCGTCGAACCGACGAAGGCTGCCGGGATCATTAACCTCAGCGAGCGGAGTTGGGGCCGACAGTTTGCCGACCTCGTCGCCGAGTTTCACAGCCGGAATTTGATCGCCTTCGTCGGCGCTGGTGTGTCTCTGGGGGCGGGACTGCCATCGTGGAGCGAACTGTTGCGGAAAGTCGTCGCGGAGATCCGGGATGTCACCGATCCGCAGAGCATTGCGGAGATCGAACAGCTCGAATCGAACAAGCGGCTGATTGACGCAATGTCGGCCGCGAGGCTCGGTGCTGGAGCGCAGACATTTGATCGCTTGGTGGAGAAGTTCCTTGCCGACGCAGACCGGGAGCCGCCGCCGACTGCGAAAGCGATCGCTGCACTACACCCAGAGCTCCGTGCAGTGATGACGACAAACGTCGACACCCTCCTCGAGCGGGCGTTTAAGGGGCGCTGGTGGTCAACTGCGAAGATGTTGCCCGACATCGGGCGGCGCAAGCACTACATCCTCAAACTCCACGGCACCTTGCAGGATCGCAGTACCTGGGTGTTCACCCGCGAGCAGTACGATCGGGTCATGTACGCCGATCCGCACTATCGAGGCATGTTCACTACGATTTTCAGTACCTCGCCCTTGATGTTCGTGGGCTATGGTCTCAGCGACGGGGACTTCGATCAGATCCTCGGGCACGTGCGTGCGTATGCCGGCGCGCAGCCACCAACCCACTTCGCGCTGGTCGACTCGGAGATGGCGACGCCCTACCGTCGGGCGCTACTGGAGTCGAGCGGGATTCGGCTCTTGCCATACTCGTCGGCCAACAACCATGCTGAGCTCGTCGAGATCCTCGAGCTGTTGCGCGAGAGCCAGCCACGCTGATCGCTCCAAGGTCCTCGAGTGAGCCGCGACAGGCTCGTCATTGGGAGGCGAGACCCTAGAGCAGCTGTTCCAAGGCGCGCATGAACTCGGGATCGTTCTCGACGATCACGCCCTCGCGCTGCCAGCGGATGTTGCCCTCGCGGTCGATCAGGAAGCTCGTCGGGTAGCCGTTGAGCTCGAAGGCGACCTGGGCTTTGTTCTCGAAGTCGACCCAGACGGGGTAGGGGATGCCGTTGTGGGCGACGGCCTTGCGCACGGCGACGAGCTTGCGGCGGCTGTCGGCGTTGAGGCCGATGACGGTGAAGCCCCGGGGCTCGAGGGAGCGGTGCAGGTCGGCGAGCACGGGGAGCTCGCGCATGCACGGCTCACACCACGTGGCCCAGGTGTTGAGCAGGACCACGGTGCCCTTTAGATCTTCGAGGGAGACCTCTTCGGCCTCGAGGTTCTTGGTCTCGAAGGTCGGCGCGGGGCGGCTGGGGAGCCCGCTCGGGTCTGCGCCGGCGCCTTCGGCCTTCGCGCCCTCGCCCTTGGTGCAGGCGGAGGCTCCCAGGGACAGCGCCAAAGCTGCGCCGAGTGCGATCAGGGCAAGGGGGCTCGTACGGGTCAAGGCAAGCTCGATCTACCGCGGGGAGCCGAGAGCGTCCACCGCCCGGCCCGCGAGGTCGACCGCCAACATGGAGACATGGACAGCAAGGATCCGCAGCTCCTCACGCGGCCTGGGCCATGCCGAGGCCGTAGTTGGTGGCGTAGTCGGCGAGCTGCTCGCGCAGCTGCTTGCGGGCGCGGTGCAGCCGGCTCATGACCGTGCCCACGGGGCAGCCCAGCTCCACGGCGGCCTCCTTGTAGGCCATGCCCTGGACGTCGACGAGCTCGATGACCTGGCGGTAGTGGCTGGGCAGCTCGGCGAGGGCGCCGAGGACCTCGTCGGAGAAGTGGGTGCTGTGCCAGTGACCCTCGGGGGCGTGGGCCTCCTCGAGGCGGCGGGGATCGTAGAGGTACTGGAGCAGGTCGGGGCGCGCGGCCGCGGCGTCGACGACCTTTTGGTGGCGGTGGCGAGAGATGAAGGTGTTGATGAGGATGCGCGAGAGCCAGGCGCCGAGGCTGCTGTTGCGCTCGAAGCGGTGCCAGTTCGTCCACGCCTTGGTCAGCGCCTCCTGGACCAGGTCCTGGGACTCCGAGGGCTGGTGGGTCAGGCGCATGCCGATGCGGAACAGCCGGGGGAGGTGGGGCTTGGTGAGGGAGGCGAACTCGATGGAGGCGGTGGCGGTCGCGGTCATGCCCCCTTGCAAAGCAATGCCTTCGCCATCTATATAAAGTCAATGATTTCATGTGCTTGACTCAAAAGACGGGATTCGTTGATCCGTGATGTTCGGATAAGTTGCAAGCGCGAACGAAATTGCAGCGGGCCACCAAACCAGACAGACTGGCGGAGTGAGTCGCTCCCGCCTGCCCGCGCTGCTCCTCAGCACGCTCCCTGCCTTCGCCGCGGGCGTGGCGAGCTCCGCGGCTAGCGAAGTCCGCGCCGCTCCGGAGGCGGACGCTGCCCAAGGGGACGCAGAGCCCGAGGACGACTACGGCCGCTACCCCATCTGGCCCACGGAGATCGAGCGCATCGCCGCGCCGCTTCGGGATCCAGCGATGACCACCGAGAGCGGGCGCATGGCCGCCCTCGAGGAGCTGCGGCCCTACGCGACGCGGGTCATCTCGGCGGAGATCGAGTTCGCGCTGACGGACCCTGCCCCGGAGGTCCGCAACTTCGCCCTCGGGATCTGCGTCGAACGGCGCCTTGTCAGCTGCGTCGACGAGGCCGAGGCGATGTGGGACTCGGGCGAGCCGGGGGTGCGCTTCATGGCGCTCTCGCTGCTGAGCTTCGACCCGAGCGAGGCGCACCTCGAGCGCCTCTACGAGGCGATGCGCGATCCCAACGACATGATCCGCGAGCACGCCATCGACCGCCTGGTCGACGCGCCCCTCGACGAGCAGGCGGCCGCGTCGGCGCGGCGCGAGATCGTCGGTCAGCTCGGCGACGTGTCCGCGCGGGTGCGCCGAGCCGCGGCGCGAGGCTTGGGGCGCCTGGGGCCGGGGGAGGGCGCGCTGGCGCTGGTCCGGCTCCTCGACGACGTGGACGTGGGGGTCGCCCGGGACGCCGCCGAGGCGCTGGGCAAGCTCCGCGACGAGCGCGCGGCTCCGGCCTTGCTGCGCGCCCTCGACAGCCCGCCGACGCCGGAGTTCGCCCGCGCCGGGCTCGGGGCCATCGCCGCGCTCTCGGGCGAGGAGCTCGACCAGGCCCTGCTGGACTTTCTCGACACGCCGCCCCGCAACGCCCGGCGCTCCGACGTCGCCTGGGCCGTGGGCACCCGCCTCGAGCCAGGCGCGGCGCTCATCGCCGGCCTCGTCGAGCGCATGCGCGACCCGGATCTGCGCGAGCACTGCACCCGGGCGCTGCTGTGGATGGGCGAGCGGGCCGTGCCCTTTTTGGAGGCGGCGATCGAGCGCGGGCTCGAGCCGGACGTGCGCCTCGAGGTCGATCGTCTGCTGGCCGCCCGCAGCTTGCCGGCGACGCGCCGCGACGAGCTCGACATCATCGAGACCCAGCACAGCGAGGGCGGCTCGACGCGCGCGGCGGCGATGGCTTGGCCCGAGCCCGTCGCGTGGCCCGAGGCCGACGCGCGCGAGGCCTGGTTCGAGCGTCTGGCTGAGCCGAAGGAGCTCGAGGCGGGGGCGGCCCTGGCCGAGCTCGCCCGGCGTGAGGAGCTGTCTTGGTTCGAGGGCGCGATCGGCTGGACCCTCGAGCGCGCCGGCACGGCCGAGGCCGCTGGCCCTTGGCTGGTCGCGCTGGCCCTCGCCCCCGAGGGCACCCTCGGCGGACGCGGACACACCATCGCGTGGGGCCAGGTGGCCAACTGGGCCGCGAACGCGGGCGGGGGCGCCGAGGGGCGCTGCCTGGCGACGCTGGCCCTGGGCAGCGCCGCCGGCACGCGCCACGAGGACACGGTCCACGCCGAGCTGGTCCGCCTCGCGGGGGCGCACCTCGAGGACGTCCGGGCCTGCGCCGCCATGGCCCTGGTTCGCTTTGGCGACGACGCCGTGCTCGACGCGCTGTTGGCCGACCCCTCGCCGCGGGTGCGCGCGATGACGGCCGTGGCGATCCGGTCGCTGCGCCGCCCGGCGGCCGACCTGCGCATGCGCCTGGCGGTCCAGGCCGACCGCGATCCCCACGCGCGGGCGCGGACCGGCGCCGCCGCGACCCTGGCCAAGCTCGAGGCGCCCGGCCGGGGATCCCGGCGCGCGCGCAAGCAGCAAGCGCCGCTGGTCCTGCTGCGCGCGGAGCTCTCGATGTTCGCCGCTGTTTCCGACGCCGACTCCAAGCGCGAGGCCCTGCACTGGCAGCGCTTCGAGCTGGACGGCCAGACCATCGACCTGCCGGTGTTTGGCAGCGCCCGGCCCGGGCGACCGATGCCCTGGACGCTCGCGCCGCTGGCGGGGGCCCAGGTCGTCGACATCGACACCGGAGCCGCAGGCGTGCGGCCGCGTCCCTACACCTACGACGTGTTCGAGATGCACATGTAGCCGGGGCCCGGCCAGTTCAGGTCAGCTCATCGCCACGGCGACGACGCCGATCGCCAGCGCGACGGCGAGGACGGTGATCAGCACCCACAGCCCGGTCCGCGAGCCCTGCTGCGGCGCGGGCGAGGCCGTCGGCGGGCGGGGCATGGGCCGGACCACGCTCTTGTCGACCTCGGCGGCGCGCTTTTCGAACAGCGGGCGCAGCCCGGGGAGGTCGACGGCGAGGAATTCCTCTCCGCTGCTCGCGTCGGTCACCGTGTCGACGCTGCGCAGCTTGCCCATGGGGATGAGCTGCTCGAGCTGGGCGAGGTCGTAGGGGCCGAAGGTCTTGCCCTTGCGGGTGATCGTGAAGTTGCGCGGGCCCTGGCCAAAGGCCGCCATCACGCTGCCGTCGGGGGCCGGCATGACGATCGAGACCTCGGTGTCGCCGAACATCGGGGCGGGGCGCCCGATGGGGCCGGACGCGCTCGCCGAGGGCCCGGCCGTGGCCGTGGCGGTGTCGAAGTTCATGGCGGCCGGGGCTGCGGCGGGGGGGCTCGCGGCCGGGGCCGTATCGTCGAAGTTGATCGGGGCGGGGGCGGCCGGGGCCGCGCCGGGTCCAGCCCCGAACACCTTGGTGCGCGCGGCGGTCCGCTGCGGAGGGGGAGTGCTCGCGGGTGGCGGAGCGACCGGGGGCGGAGGTGGAGCGTGGGATTGCACGGGGGCTCGGGCCGGCGGCGGGGCTGGAGGGGGTGCCGGGGGGGCCGGCGGCGCGGTGGGCTGGCCAGGGCCGGGGATGTTCCAGGCGCCGGAGCCCGGGGTGGGGGCGCCGATGTTCCAGGCGCCGGAGCCCGGGGTGGGGGCGCCGATGTTCCAGGCGCCGGAGCCCTGGGTCGGCCCCACGTCGCCCGCCCACGGCGGGGCGGCGGGCGGCGGCGGTCGCCAGGGTCGGGCGCGGACCGTCGGCGAGCGCGGGTCCGCCTGCTCGCCGTACTGCACGGGCTCGAGCACCGCGCTCGGCTCGACCGGATCCTCGCCGAGGCCCACGGCCGCCTGCAGCCGCTTGGAGAACATCGAGAGCTCCTGGGGGCGCTCGTCGGGGTTGGGCCGGCTGGCGACCTCGAGGATGCGCTGGAGCCGGGGCGGCAGCCCAAAGCGCTCGAGCGACATGCCGGACTCGAGCGGCTGGCCCGTGAGGATCTCGAGCACCAGCCCTGCGGCCCCGAGCACGTCCGTCTCCACCCGAGGCATGTGCGGCGACTCGAACAGCTCCTTGCCGGCCATGGGCAGGTAGCCGGCCTTGGCGTAGGGCTCGAAGCCCGGCGCGAAGGGCAGCAGCGGCCCCTCGCCCGCGGCCGACAGCAGCGCCTGCGGCATGCCCCCCGTGGGGTACATGAACACGTTGTCGACGGTCACGAAGCCGTGCACGGCGCGCTCGTGGAGGGCCTTGAGGGCCTCGCAGACCTGCACCGCGATGGCCACGGCGTTGAGCGGATCGAGGGTGTGTCCGGCCTGCCAGACATCGTGCAGCCACGCGCGCAGGGTGGGGCAGCCAGGGTCCGGGCGGACCATGAAGAAGGTGTCGAGGCCGTCGTCGCCCAGGGGCAGGCGGACGATGCCGTAGGTCGGCAACAAGTTGGGGTGCACGATCTCGCCGACCTGCACGACTTGGTGGCTGAGCATGTCGCGGAGCTCCCGCTGCATCACGCACTCGGGGGCGAGCACGGTGAGCAGCAACAAGCTCTTGCCCTGCCGCGCCCGAAAGCGCTGACCGTGGGCCTGCTCGCCGAGGTCGTCGAGGATGACGATGGGTGTCCCGAACTGCTCGCCGGGAACGCGCAGATTGTCGGGATCGATGATGGCGCCCGGGGCCAGCACGGTCCGCGAGCATAAGCCAAGGTCAGCCAAAATGGAGCATGGTTGACGAATTTCCTCGCCCCCGGCCGCGAGCCCGGGCGTCGAAGTGGGCTCGCGCGGCTCGGGGGCTCGCTCGTGCGCGCTGGACCGCGCCGCGGTGGCGCATTTTGGCCCGGCGGCACACGCAGGGCCGGGCCACTCATCGGGCTCTGGCGGGGTCCCGGCCGGGCGAATCAGTCCGTGACGCGATCGTTGCGCTGTTGGCGGATTCCGCTGAGGAGCGACTGGGCCGACTCACGCACGAGCGGATCGGTGTTTCCGTCCGCGATCACGCCCTCGATCCACGGCTCGACCTCTGCACGGATGGCCGGGGTGGTCGCCCGCATGGCCCCGAGGCCGTGGATGACCTTCATCCCGAAGCTGTCCTGGGGCATCAGCAGATCCTCGCGGTCGTACTCGCCGTCGGGGGAGATGAACACCGAGATGCGCTCGCAGGTGGTCTTGCGCTGCTCCGGGGTGGCGGCGTCGTAGGCGTGGATGAGCGCGAGGTTCGAGCGCTCGTCGGTCAGGATGCCGAGGCCATGGATGATCGCGCACTTGGTCAGGAGCGGCGCGGCCGGGAGGCGCTGCTCGAGCAGGTCGGCGGCTTCGCGGCCCTTGCCGCTGTCGCGCTGCTGGGAGAGGGCCCAGGCCGCCATGCGCTGGACGTCCTCGTTGGGGTGCCACAGAGCCTTGTCGAGGACCTCGAGGGTGTCCGGGTGCTGCAGGTAGCCCAGGCCCCACAGCAGCCGGATGTCGACGGCGCCCTCGCTGGGCGGGCGATCGAGCTCGAGCGTGAGCGCGGCGGCGACCTCATCGGCGGCGGCCTGGTGTTGGAGGCGGGCGAGGGTCACGATGGCCTCGCGCTGGACCTCCGGCGCGCCGTGGCGCATGCGGTCGACGAGCGGGGGGATCCGGTGCCGGTTCATGGACGCGTTGTCTTTTTGACGCCCCATCGCCCAGGTCGCGTAGGCGGCCACCTCGGGCTCGGCCTCGAGCATGGTCTGCTCCAAAACATCCAGCACTTCCGGGCGGTTGTGGAGCGAGAGCTCGCGGACAGCTTCACGCTTGTGGGGGAGGCTGGTGTCCTTGGATTTGAGGGTGTGGACGTACTGGCCGATGTCCTTCCACCACCCGTTGAAGCCGCGGTTGACCAGGTTGAACAGGCCGTAGGTCAGCACGCAGCACAGCAGGACCATGACGGGGAAGCTGGTCGTGCTGCGCTGCATGGACGCGGCGACGTCCTCGACGGCCTCGTTCTTGCCGACGAAGCGGCCGGTCTTGCCCTGGAGGTTGCGCCGAAAGGCGCCCTTGAACACGATCTCGTCGAGCCAAAAGGCGTCGGCGAGGCCCGCGAGTCCGAGGGCGCCATAGTAGATGGCGAACATCACGTCGGGGTTGCCGGCGCCGGCCCGCAGGTAGCTCGACACGTAGACCGCCGCGAACAGCCCGATCATGTTGGCCGAGATCACTCCGAGCCAGAGCTTGACGCCGGTGCGCCGGGGGTCGTTGGAGCGGTAGCCTGGGGGGACCTTGGCGGCCATGGCTGGAGTCATACCCCGCGCATGACCCCGATGGCACGTGAGGGTTCCAGCTCCCGGGCCCTGCAGGCTGCGAGTCGAGGCGGGCGCGCCCGCCGATCGCCGTTTTTTTGCGCTTTTTTTGGCCCCGAGCGGGGGGGGCCCTAGCGTGGCGAGCGGTGAACGCCCACGCTGCCAACGGAGCCAGCCTACGCGTCGGCGCGGGGGAGCCCTCCCGAGCGCGTCGACCTCGTCGCGCCCAGGCCCCGAAATCGGGGACCCGGCGGAGCTCCAAGCGGAGGCGATCGCAGCGAGAGGGGCCCGCTCCCGACGCTGAAGTTGAGGCGGACGCCGAGCGCCGCGAACAGCCTGATCCGGACGGACAGGAGCCTCCCCGTTCGCCCTGGCGCGCGGCCCTGGCCGGCGCCGAGGCGGTCACCATGCTCGCCGCCGGAGCGGTCGCCGCGGCCATGCTCGCGGGCGCCTGGGAGCAGCGCGCCGAGGCCGAGCCCCTCGTCGCCGACGGGGTGACCCTGGCCGGGGAGCCGATCGGCGGGCTCTCGCGCGCCGAGGTCGAGGCCGTGGCGGCGAGCGTCGCCGAGCGCGAGCTCGATCGCGCCTTGACTCTTCGCGCCGGTCCGGCCGAGCGCTCGACCTCTGCCCGGGCCCTCGGCGCGGTCCCAGCCCCCGAGGCCGCCGTCGACGAGGCCCTGCGCTTTGGCAACTCCGGCGACCTCATCGATGACCTGCGCGCCCGCTCCCTCGCCCGCTCGGGCGCCGTGGACCTGCGCGTGGGCATGCGCTTTGACGAGCAGCGGGCCCTCGACCAGCTCCTCGAGCTCGCCCCGGAGGTCGACACCCTGTCCCTGCCGACGCGCCTGGACCTCGAGGCCCGGCAGGTGCTCGGCGCGACCCGGGGCACGGCCTTGCTGCCCTACGACTCCCTGTCGAGCGTGGCCCTGGGCCTGGCCTCGGGCTCGGAGACCATCGAGCTCGCCGTCGCCCACAAGGCCCCGGTCGAGGACCCCCTCGGGGTGATCGCCGATCAGCTCGACGTCGGCGTGGTGCTCGGCTCGTTCTCGACGCCCTACTCCATGGACGCGGCCAAGGCCGACCGGACCGCGAACCTCAAGGTCGGCGCGGCGGCCCTCGACGGCCACGTGCTCATGCCGGGGGAGACCTTTTCGTTCAACGAGGTCGTCGGCAACCGCAGCGCCGAGAACGGCTACCGCTACGCCCCGGGCATCTCCGGCGGGCAGATCATCGACGTGCTCGGGGGCGGCATCTGCCAGATCGCCAGCACCCTGTTCGGCGCCGGCTTCTTCGCCGGCCTCGAGGTCGTGCACGCCCGCCCGCACAGCCGCCCGAGCAGCTACGTCGACATGGGCCTCGACGCGACCGTGGTCTGGGACAGCGTCGACCTGGTGCTGCGCAACCCCTACGAGTTCCCGGTCGTCGTGCACATGTCGGTGAACCAGGGCCAGGTCCACGGCGAGGTCCTCGGCCCGCGCCGGCCCTATCAAGTCGCCTTCGAGCGCTCCCTCGTCGAGTCCATGCCCTACGAGACCGTCGAGCGGGCCGACCCGCGCCTGCGCGCGGGGACCTCGGTCGTCGTCCAGCGGGGCATGCGGGGCTTCAAGCTCGAGCGCGTCCGCAAGCTCTACGCCGGCGGCGAGGTGGTCGACGAGCACAGCTGGGACCTGACCTATCCGGCGACCCGCGAGATCATCCGGGTGGGCACGAACCCCGCCGGTGCCGAGCCCGAGAAGAAGTCCCTCGCGGCCCTGCGCGACCCGGCTGCGTCCATGCGCATCATGCAGTAGCTTTGACCCCCCGCAGGCGGTTTCGCCTGGGGCCGCAGCGGACCTGCTGCGCAGGTCCTCTCCTCGCTGCGCTCGTCGGGCGGGGTCATTCGTGGGTTCGATGACGCATGGGGTGCCCCCCTGGGAGGGGGGCTGGTTTGACGGAGATGAGGGACGCTCTGGGAGCCCGCGCTTTCGCGGTTTTTTTCGTTTTCAGCCGGGACTGTTCTAGGCCGATTAGCAGAGATCTCTGAGCGATCCCGCCGCGATCTCCCGATTTTCCGCAGATTTCAAACAGGAGACGAACACATGCGCGAAATGCATAAATGGAAGGACAAGGTCGAGTTCTCCCTGGACAACCGCCAGATCTTCTTCCTGTTCTTTGGCCTCTCCGTCGTCGGCTGCTTCGTGTTCGCCCTCGGCATCATGACCGGGCGCCGCTTGCAGTGGGACCCCGGTGAGCAGGTCGCCGCCGTGGGTGATCAGAACTCCCTCGACATGCTCGAGGGCGAGGAAGAGGACGAGCGCTTCGCCTTCAAGCGCGGCCTGTCCGAGTCCGACACCGAGGCCATCCCCCCGACCCGCGACCCGGGCGTTCCGCCCCGGGACGAGGACGAGGTCAAGGCCGAGAAGAAGGCCGCCGCCGAGGCCCTCGCCGCGGCCAAGGCGGCCGCCAAGGCCGAGCAGGTCGAGCAGCGCGAGGCCCAGCTCGCGGCCGTGGACGCCCAGGTCGACGCTCACGAGCGGGTCCTGGCCCAGGGCGAGCCCGCCGCGGCGCAGCCCCAGGGCGAGACCGCCGAGGCCGACGGCAAGCGCCAGTTCACCCTGCAGATGAAGGCCTTCTCGCGCATCGAGGACGCCGAGAAGCTCGCCGAGAAGCTCCGCCACAACGGCCACGACGTGCGCATCGAGAGCGACGAGGCCCGCGGCCGCACCTGGCACCGCGTCCGCCTGGGCGTGTTTGAGGACTGGGCCACCGCGCTCGAGGCCAAGACGGCCTTCGAGGAGTCTGAGAAGATCATCGCCTACGTCGTCAGCGTGTGAAGATCGCGTGGGCCTCGCTCCGAGGTCCGACGCCACCGAAGGGGAGCCCGTGCGGCTCCCCTTCTCGTTTTTGGCGTTCCAAAGCCCTTGCGCGGGGTTTTCGGCCGGCCCGACCGCGGGTTTGGGTTCTCGCCGGGCGATGGCGTACAACCAGCCACCGTGCCCGCTCCGCACAACTCGGCCGATAGCCCAGTGATGCGCCAGTACCTGGACATCAAGAGGCGCTACCCCGACGCCATCGTGATGTTCCGGATGGGGGACTTCTACGAGCTCTTCTTCGAGGACGCCGTGACCGTCGGCCCCGTCCTCGACATCGCGGTGACCACCCGCGACAAGAAGGCCGAGGACCCCGTCCCCATGGCGGGGGTGCCCTACCACGCCATCGGCGGCTACCTGCGGACCCTGGTCGAGCGCGGCTACAAGGTCGCGATCGCCGAGCAGATGGAGTCGCCGGAGGAGGCCCGCAAGCGCAAGGGCCCCAAGATCGTCCGCCGCGAGGTCGTGCGCGTGGTGACCCCGGGGGCGCTGCTCGACGAAGAGCACCTGCGCGGGGGCGAGCCCAACTACCTGGTCGCGCTGATCCCGGGGCCCAAGGGCGCGGCCATGGTCGACGGCGAGCTGCCGGCGCTGCCGAGCGCGCCCGCGCCGGGCAAGCCCAAGTCCCGCAAGAAGTCCAAGGCGCTCACGAGCGCCAAGCCCAAGGGTGAAGGGGAGGGGATGGCCGCCGCGCTCGCGGCCCTCGACATCTCTTCGAGCGAGTTCGTGGTCATGGCCTGCGGCCGCCTCGAAGACCTGCGGGCCGAGCTCGCTCGCCTCGCGCCCCGGGAGATCCTCGCCCCGGAGGCCGTGCACGAGTGGCTGCGCAGCGAGCTGGGCCCAGACTGTCCGGCCCTGGCGCCCGGGGCCTCGCTCGCGGGCGCGGCCGACCCGGCCAGCTTGCTTCCGCGGGTCGGCCACCTCTTCGACGAGTCCGGAAGCCGCCAGCAGACCGGGCTGCGCGACGAGGAGGCCTACGCTGCGGCCACGGCCCTGGCCTACGCCGAGGCCACGCAGCCGGGGCAGACCCTGCTGCTGCACCGCCTGCGTCGCCACGAGCCGGCGCGCCACCTGGTCCTCGACGAGACCTCGCTGCGCAACCTCGAGGTGTTCCGGACGCTGCGCGACGCCAAGCGCCGGGGCTCGCTGCTGTGGGCCATCGATCACACCCGGACCTCCATGGGCGCGCGCATGCTGCGGGCCTGGTTGGGCGCGCCGCTCCTCGACATCGCGGCGATCCGCGCGCGTCAGGACGGGGTCGAGGTGCTCATCGCCGAGGCCCGGCTGCGCGCGGAGCTGCAGTCGCGGCTCAAGGACGTGCGCGACGTCGTGCGCCTGGCCGCCCGCGCTCGCCTGGGCACCATCAGCCCCCGGGAGCTCGGGGCCCTGCGGACCAGCCTGGGCGCGGTGCCGGAGCTGGCCGAGCGCCTGTCCGAGCTCGGCTCGCGGCGCACCGATCGGGAGCTGCCCGCGGTCCTCGACCTCGGCAAGGACCTGCTCCGCGACGTTTACAAGCTCCTCGACGACACCCTCGTCGACGACCCGCCGGCGGTCGCTCGCGACGGCGGCATGATCCGCTCGAGCGCCGACGAGGTCCTGGCCGAGCAGCGCGAGCTGGCCAGCGGCGGCCGGGACAAGCTCGCCGCCATCGAGGCCCGAGAGCGCGAGGCCACGGACATCCCCAAGCTGCGCATCAAGCACAACAACGTGTTTGGCTACTTCCTCGAGGTCTCCAAGGCCCACGTGAAGAAGGTGCCCAAGAACTGGGTGCGCAAGCAGACCCTGGTCAACGCCGAGCGCTACGTGACCGACGAGCTGGCCAAGCTCGAGGCCAAGATCCTCGACGCCCAGACCATCGCGCTGCAGCGCGAGCAGGCCCTGTTCGAGAGCGTGCGCGCCAAGGTCAGCGACGCGGGCGAGCGCCTCGTGGTGCTCGGCGACGCGCTCGCGCGCCTCGACGTGCTCGCCGGCCTGGCCGAGGTCGCCGAGGCCTACGACTACGTCCGCCCCGAGCTCGCCGAGGAGCCCGTGCTCGACATCAACGAGGGCCGCCACGTCGTGGTCGAGCGCATGCTGGGGGCGGGGCGCTTCGTCCCCAACGACACCGAGCTCGCCGCCGGCACCCACGGCAGCGTGGACGCGGCGCGCCTGTGGGTCGTGACCGGGCCCAACATGGGCGGCAAGAGCACGATCATGCGTCAGGTCGCGCTGATCGCCATCTTGGCCCACGTCGGCTCCTTCGTGCCCGCGGCGGCGGCGCGCGTGGGCCTCATCGATCGCGTGTTCACCCGGGTCGGGGCCGCCGACGATCTGGGCCGGGGCGAGAGCACCTTCATGGTCGAGATGCGCGAGACGGCGCAGATCGTCGCGCAGGCGAGCCCGCGCTCGCTGGTCCTGCTCGACGAGATCGGCCGGGGCACGGCGACCTTCGACGGCCTCGCGCTGGCCTGGGCCATCACCGAGCACCTCCACGATCAGGTCGGCTGCCGGACCATGTTCGCGACCCACTACCACGAGCTGTGCGGCCTCGAAGCTCGGCTCGCGGGGGTCCGCAACGTGCACGTCGCCGTGCACGAGCACCGTGGCAAGATCGTCTTCTTGCACCGCGTCGAGCAGGGCGCCGCGGGGCGCAGCTACGGCATTCAGGTCGGGCGCCTGGCCGGCCTCCCGGCACGTCTGCTGCGTCGAGCCCAGCGCATCCTCGAGCGCCTCGAGGCCCAGGAGCGCGCGGCCCCGAGTGCCCAGCTCGATCTCTTCGCGCCGCGGGCCGGGAGCGAGGACGAGGCGCCCGTGACCAACCCCGCGACCGATGGCAGTGATCCCGAGCGGGCTCACGCGGTGCGCGAGGTGGTCGACGCCCTCGAGGCCTGCGACCCCGACACCCTGAGCCCGCGCGACGCCCATTCGCTGCTCTACCGGCTCGTCGACACCCTCGTCGATTCGCGCACCTGAGACCGCCAAAAACTGCGCACATCGGCGGTACGCAATCGCGGTCATGAGTTGCGCGCGTCATCGCGAGTGCGCGCATCGTGGGGCCGAACACGCACCTTGCTTCGATTGCGCCGATCCCCACCGCGCGTGTCTCGTAGAACAAAGCCAAGCTTGCCCCAGCAGGGCCTGGAGCCGGTTGAGCAAAGTCCCAGGCGGGCGCTCGGTCGAGTCGAAAAACGCTGCTCGATTCAGGTCAGCTATGTTAGATTGCCGCCGCGACCCGGAGACACGAATGCGCAAATTCCCCCTTTTGTCTGCATCCTTCCTTGCATTGACCATGATCGCTGGCTGCCCCTCCGACGACGGCGGTGACGACTCGACGAGCAACGCCGACAGCACCGCTGGCGACGAGAACGGCGAGAACGACAACGGCGAGAACGACAACGGATCCGAAGGGAGCGAGTGCTTCGAGGCTCCCGAGCTCGAGATCTGCGAGCGCTTCATCGCATGCCTCGATCAGATTGCTCCGGGGCAGGGCGCTTCGCAGGTGGACAAGTATGGCCCCGACGGCACGTGTTGGTGCAACAGCACCGAGGAGGAGGCTCTCGAGTGCCTCTCGACGTGCCAGGAAGAGATCGCGAAGGCCCTGGTCAACTTCCCCACGGCCAACGCCTGCCACGAGAGCTACTGCACCCTCGACGAGCTCGACCCCGCGCAGCCCTACGGCCTGCCCGAGGGGGGTTCGTGCGCGGACTTCGACTGGAACGGCGCCCCGTACCCGCAGATCGAGATCGCCAACCCCCTCGGCGTCCCCGGGACCTTCTGCTCGCCGGCGTGCTCGGGCATCGCCAACGCCTGCCCCGACAGCGCGCAGACCTCGGCCGAGGGCACCTGCTTCATCGCCCAGGGCGACACCAACTACTGCATCTCGCGGTGCTACGTGGACTCGACCGTCATCGGCGGGACGCAGTGTCAGTGCGGCGCGACCTGCCAGCCCTACGGTGGCCCCGACGGCGAGGGCAACATGCGCGGCATCTGCACCTTCGAGTAGGGTTGCGGCCGAGCATCGTCGTCGAGGGTCTCTCCGTTGGGGAGGCCCTCGCGGCAATTGGGGGCCAAGAGCGCGTGGCGTAGAGTCGGGCCATGCCGCGACGCAAGCGACGCTACTGGCTGATGAAGAGCGAGCCCGAGGTCTACTCCATCGAGGATCTCGAGCGCGACGGCCAGGAGCCCTGGGACGGGGTGCGCAACTACCAGGCCCGCAACTCCATGCGCGACGAGATGGCCGTCGGCGACCTGGTGCTCTTTTATCACTCCAACGCCAAGCCGCCGGGGGTCGCGGGGGTCGCCCGGGTGTGCACGGCGGCCTATCCCGACCCGACCGCCTTCGATCCAGGCTCGGACTACTACGACCCCAAGAGCGACCCCGAGGCGCCCCGGTGGTGGATGGTCGATGTCGAATTCGTCGAACGCTTTGACGCCCTGGTGAGCCTCGATGCGCTCAAGGCCGAAGGTGACGGAGCGGACGCGCCGCTGGCCGGAATGCTGGTGATTCGTCGGGGCCAGCGCCTATCCGTTCAGGCTGTCGAGGCCGCGCATTTTGCCCATGTCTTGAAGATCGCCAGGGCCCGAACCCGCGTTCGCGTGCGTTGAAGCGTGCTCGGCACGGCGCCTCGGGGTGCCTCAAAAGTAGGGCAAACCATGCTAGCGTGCGCGCCTAGAGGACTCATGAAGCGGTCTACCTGTGCATCCCTGATGTTCCTGTTTGGTCTGACGCTCCAGCTTGGATGTCGTCCCCCCACCGAGACCGACGATCCCGAGCTCCGCAACGAGGAGTCCCTGGTCGGCTCGCGCACGTCCTATGAGGATGAGGACGAGGACGCCAACTTGGACGCCAGCTACGGCGAGCGCCCCGAGCTCCCGGCCCTCAAGTCCCCCGAGGAGAAGTGCAAGGGCAAGGGCGACAAGCGCACCTGCGAGATGGTCGACCCCCAGCCCGACGTCACCGCCGCCCACGGGGCGCGCAAGCTGATGGGTCGCTACCGCTGGGGCATGGACGTGCGCACCGTGATGGCCCAGCTCGAGAAGGACATCGAGGACGAGTACGCCGAGAGGCAGGCCAAGACCACCGACGCGGTCGAGCAGGACAAGAACCGCGAGTGGAAGCGGGAGCAGATCGCCGAGATCGCCAAGAACCACGTGAAGTTCGAGGAGGCCGCGCACCACCGCTGGGGCGTGTCGCTCATCGGCCACGAGTTCGTGGACAACGAGGGCGAGGAGATGGTCTGGGTCAAGACCGCGACCCTGAAGAAGTTCTACTTCTTCAAGGACGACGAGCTCTACAAGATCATCTACGCCTACGGCATGCAGGCCTGGCCGGGCCAGACCTACCAGCAGATCCTCGACGACAAGTTCAAGAAGTGGTTCGGCGTCAACCCGGAGCGCAAGGCCGAGATCGACGAGGAGACCCAGATCAAGCTCATCGACTACGTGCAGTGGGACTCCCGCGACAATGACCGCGTGCGCGCCTTCGACATGACCGCGGTCCACGGGGCCTTCGTGGTCTCGGTGGTCAGCGGCGAGGCCGAGGAGCGCTACGGCGTCCGCCTGCCCACGCGGCAGGACCAGGGCGAGTTCTCGGGCGACGTGGCCGACGTCCTCGGTGGCAGCGACATCTGCTACGACGAGGAAGGCAACATGATCGAGGACGAGGCCCGCTGCGAAGAGCTGCGCGGGTACTAGTTTTGCCCCCACAGTCGTCTGGGACTGGGGCGCTTCGTCGCTCCGCTCCTTCGCTTTGGCTTGGTGGGCAATGACGTTCGTGCCTTTGAGAAGGCTGGTGGTCGCCCCCGCTCGCGGGGGCGTGGATTCGTTCTCAGCCCTCTGATACGAAACTGACCGCTCGGTCGTCCGCGGGGGGCTGTTTCATCCTTGGCAGGCCGAAGCCTCGACTTCGGTGATGGCTGATCTGAGTCGTGGATGTGGGGGCTGGGAGGGTGTGGCGTCCACGACGGCTAGGAAGTCAGAGACTGTGGATTCATTCACAGGGCTCTGAGCTCGAGTCGAGCCGCTGACAACGGGAGGAGCCTCGGGGCTCCTCTTTTTGCTTTGCGCTGAATCGGGCGCTTTCGGGGGCGAGTTCGGGGGCTTGCTAAGGTGATGTAGTGCAGCGCACCTGCCTCGATTGGCTCGGACACGCCCGCGCGGCAGAGGACCCCGAAGCGCTGCGGCGCTGCCTCGACGCGGCCATCGCCGAGGCGAAGGACATGCACGATTGGCGCGCGGTCTTGTTGGCGGCGGCCGACATCGACGCGGTGCCGCGGACCGAGCTGGCCGAGCTCGCGGATCGCACCTTCGAGTTGGCGGCGAGGGGGGCGGGGATCTGGGAGTTCCGTGACGTCGCCACCGTTCGCAAGCAGCACCTCGACGACGAAGCGGGGGGGCGCGCGGCCCTCGAGGCCTGTCGCGCGGCCTTCCTCGCGTCGGGGCGGGGGCCGAACGACTACGAGTGGGTGCTCTTGGCCAAGGGCTTCGTCGAGACCCTCGGCGACCAGGCGGGGGCGCGGGAGGTGCTGGCGCTCGGCCTCGACCAGGCCCGGGCCGCGGCCTCGGCCGCGCAGCTGTGCTGCATCGCCACGGCCTGGGCCGAGCTCGTCGACCGCGAGGCTGGCGTGGCCTTGCTGCGCGAGGCCGAGGCGCTGGGCAGCGACGGATCCGTGCGCCCCTGGGCCCTGGCCAACGCCTGGCGGGCCGTGGAAGACGCGGACGCCGTGCGCCGCGTCCTCGATGGTGCCCTGGCGCGGGCGCAGACCCACGAGGCCGCGATCGAGGTCGCGCGGGCCTGGGCCTCCCACCGGCGCCGAGAGCAGGCCGCTGGTGCGCTGGTGCGCGTCGAGGCGCTGGCGTCCTCGGTCGAGGAGTGGCTGGCGATCGGCGAGCTCGCCCTGGACGCCGAGCTCGGGGTCGAGCGGATACGCCGGGCCGTCGAGCGCGCCGAGGCGGCGGTCTCGGCCTCGATGGGGGCGGACGCGGCCCGCGTGTCTGCGGCCTACCTGCACTGGCTGGGCGATGGCGAGGCGGCCGAGCGCGTCGGCCCCCGGGGCGCGCACCCGTCCTCGCTCCGATCCGTCGTCGACCCGGACTTTCTCTCGAGCTGGGCCCCCTCGGCCACGGCGCTGTTCGACCACATGCGCGCGACCGTGACCGAGGAGGAGCTGACGAGCATCGCCAAGGCGGACTACGGCATGGGCGCGGCCAAGCACCTCGCCGCGCTGCGCGACATCTGCGAGAGCGGCCGGGTGCCCACCAAGAGCGCGTGGGTGCCCCACGAGGTCCTCGAGCTCAGCCGCTGGGCGGAGGGCGAGCGCGTCAACCACGTCGAGCGCGCGCTGTCGGCCTTGCTGCTGTGCTCGTCGCCTCCGAGCTTCAGCGAGATCGTGACCAACGGGGTGATCCTGGCCGAGAGCTGCCTGGCGCTGGGGCCCGAGGTGGTCGCCCTCGGGGAGCGGTTCTTCGCGTGGTTCGGGGCGAGCGTGGCCATGGATGAGGCGGGCGAGGTCGAGGAGGGCGACGAGCTGGACTCGGATCGGGCCTTGGCGCTGCTCTTGCTCTTCATCCTCCGCGCGGCGACGAGCGCCACGCCCGGCCGGGATCCGCAGCTCATCGAGCTCGCCGAGCGGCTGACCCAGCCCGCCGAGCCCCTCGAGTTCGCCTCGATGTGCATCGAGGGATCCATGCGCGAGGCGCTCTGGGAGCGGCTGCTCACCGAAACGCTGCGCGCCGACGATCCGCCGTCACGCAAGCTGCTCGTCGCCCTCGGTCGCTAGCAGTCGCCCACCCCGGCCGCGCCGGGACCCATGATCCACGAAAGCATGGTCCAGGGACTGTGAACTTTCACAGTCCCTGGACGCTTTAGCCGTCGTGGACGACGCCAGGCCCAGGTCCGGAACTTGGAGCGACCTTCGAACTTGGCGAGCTGGGTGGCGATGCGGATCAGCGCCTCTTGGCTCACGTCCTCGGCGTCGGTGAGGTGGCCGAGCATCCGCAGCGCGAGCCCGTAGACGTCGTCACGAACCTCGCGCAGCACGGACTCGAGCGCGGCGGCGTCGCCCTCGACGGCCCGGGTGGCCCGTTCTTCGATGGTGCCGGTCATGGTCATTGGACACGCCATCTTCCCAGGTTGTGACCGGTGCCGGTCACAACCTTCGCCGCGGGTGTGTCGAAAGAGCTGCCCTCAACGAGGAGACCGCCGGGCCCTGGGTGCCCAGCCCTCAGTCGTCGAGCAGGGCGGCGCGCTCCATGAAGGCCGCGCCGAGGGTCAGGCTGAGCACGGCGCTCATGCCGAGCCCGAGGGTGAACCACGGCGACAGCAGGTCGTGGAGCGGTGTGCCGCGCAGGACCAGCTCGAGGGTCAACATGGCGGCGAAGCTGCACACGCCCAGGCCCATGGCGACCATGCCGCGAAAGCGCAGCTCCGGGGGCTCGAGGAGCTCGAGGCGGCGGTACCAGGCGTAGCGGCGCAGGTGCAGCTGGGCTCGGTTGGTCTCGAAGGACAGCGCGACGGCGACGATCAGCACGAACAAGAGCGCGAAGCTGACGACGATGAGGCCGCGGCTGAACTCGGCCGCGGGGCCGAGGGCGAGGTCGACGAGCAGAGCAAACATCCCCCGACAGCATTGCTGCCGGGGGATGGCGTGACAAGGGCCGACTGGGGAGCCCGAGTCGTGGTCTAGCTGGCGACCAGCCGCTGGCCTTCCTGGGCCCCGTAGCGGGCGAGGACGGCGTCGATCCAGGCCTGGGTCTTCGCCTTGGCCATGACCACCTTGTGGCCCTCGCCGCCCTTGCCGACGACGCCCTCGAGGCTGACCCCCGGCAGCGCGCCGTCGCGGACTCGTTCGACGAGGGCCTCGGTCCAGTCGTGCTCGCCGAGGTAGGCGGGCACGAGCGGGGCGTCGAGCTGCCCGAAGAGCTCGAGGAAGCGCGCGGGCCCGACGAAGCCGCGCCGGTGCGGGGCGATGTCGAAGAGCGTCAGGTGCTTGGCCGCGGCGGGGTCGTGGCGACCGGCGAGGCTGCCGGGGCCCCAAAACTCCGCGTAGGCCGTGAGCGCGTCCCAGCCCTGGTCGACGGCGACGCGGGCGATGGGCTCGGCGAGGGTCGACTCGAACAGCGCCATGGCGCCGCCGAACATGGTGTGGCGCTCGTCGATGACCTGGCGCCGGGTCCCGAAGCGGGTCCAGCCCTGGGCCCGACTCCACTCGAAGCGCAGGTTGCTGCCGTCGAGCTTGTCGAACAGGTGGAGGCGATGGATCTTGGTCTTGCGGCCACGAATCTTGCGGCCGATGGATGGATAAGTCTTCATGAGGATCTCGGGGAAGGAGGGGAGGGCGCGCGCGCCCAGGCGAGCCCGACCCCAGCCCAACTCGGGGCGGGGCCGTGGGCCTGCTCGTGCCTTCGACCGCACTCGGCTCGTCCTGCGTCGCGCTCGCAAGCCCAACGCTAGTGAGCGCGGGCGCGGAGGCAGGCGGTGCGGCTTCCTTCAGACCATCATGGTGAGCCTCGATCTAGCACCGAGGCCTCGAGGCGCAAGGCGTTCAGCCTGCGCCGGCTCAGGATTCGGCCAAAACGAGTGCTGGCCGACCCCCTGCCGTGGATGACGCCCGCCTCTCGGCCCCACGTCCACGACTCTGAGACCGCAACGAATCGAACCCACGCCCCCGCGAGCGGGGGCGACCACGAGCCTTCTCCAAGGCACGAACATCATTGCCCACCAAGCCAAAGCGGAGGAGCGGAGCGACGAAGCGCCCCCGGTCCCAGGCGGCTATGGGGGCAAAATCAGAGCTCGGGGGGCAGCTCTTCGCGGTCGCGCAGGTCCCAGCGGAAGTAGATCGTCGCCGCGGGCATGCCGGCCCGGGGATCGCCGCCCTTGGTCGCGTCGACGAGCTTCTTGCCCACACCCTCGGGGGTCTCGCCGGGGATCCGGGCGTGCTCGAGGCCGTCGACGCGCGCGGCCATGAAGCGGGTCCACATCGGCGTGGCCGTGGTGTAGCTGGCCTCCTCGTCGCCGAGGGAGCGCTCGCTGCGGTCGTCGAAGCCGACCCAGGCGGTGGTCACGTGCCGCGAGGTGTAGCCGACGAACCACGCGTCGGTGGTCAGGTCGTCGAGGCGACCGTCGCGGTAGTAGCGGCCCGAGGAGGTCCCGCTCTTGCCGGCCGCGGGCGCGCCGATCGAGCTCGCCCGGGCCCCCGTCCCCGAGGTCACGACCTCGCGGAGCAGGCGGCTGATCAGGAAGTTGGTGCGGTGATCGAGGAGCTGGTCGGGGGCGTCGAGGACCCGCGCGGCCATGCGATCGATGCGCCCCGCCAGGTCGACGCCGGCGTCCCGAGGGTCGCGGTTGTCGACGCGCAGCGCCCCGCGCTGGTCGACGACGCGGCGCAGGTAGACCGGCCGCTGGAGCGAGCCGCCCCGGGCGAACACCCCGAACGCGGCGCTGAGCTCGTCGGTGCGCACGCACGAGGCCCCGAGCGAGAGGCCCTTGTCGGCGATGAGCTCGGTGGTGAAGCCCAGGCGCCGGGCGAAGGTGATGGTCTCGCGGATGCCGACGGCGAGGAACAGGCGGATCGAGGGGGTGTTGAGCGACTTGATCAGCGCCGTGCGCAGCAACACCTGACCGTCGAGGGTCTTGTCGATGTTGCGAGGGTTCCACTCCTCGCCCGGCTCGGGGACCCACGGCTTGGCCTCGAGGATGTCGTCCATGTGCCAGCCCTGGTCGAGGGCGAGGGCGTAGTAGAAGGCCTTGAACACCGAGCCCGGCGAGCGGCAGGCCTGGGTGGTGCGGTTGTACTGGGAGCGGTCGTAGTCCCGGCCGGCGGCCATGGCCTCGACGTAGGCGCTGTGGTGGTCGAAGCTGTACAGCGCGCCCTCGACCGCGGGGACTTGGCCCAGCTCGACGAGCAGGTCGCCGCTGTCGGCGTCGAAGCGCCGCTCGCCCTCGCGGTCGAGGAGCGGGCGGACCCAGATGACGTCGCCGACCTCGAGGGCCTCGTCGAGCTCCTTGATGGTCTCGCCGTTGAGCCCGCTGCGCCGGTCGTAGGGCGCGGCCCAGATGGCCTGGCGGAAGGGCAGGCGGGCGCTGCGGATGCCGGCCTCGACGCGGGCGTAGTGGCGGTGGACCTCCGTGACCTGGGCGAGGATCCAGCGCGAGGGATCGCCGAAGGGCCGCCCGGCGTACTCGGCGGTCATCCGCTCGCGCAGCGCCGCGCGCTCGGCCTCGGTGCTCAGGTGGGCCTCGGCGCCGCGCCAGCCCTGGCGCTTGTCGAGCCTGCGCGTGCCCTCGTCGACCTGAGCCTCGGCCAGGCGCTGCACGGGCAAGGACACCGCGGTCTCGATGCGCAGGCCGTCGGTCAGCAGGGCCTCCTCGCCGAGCTCGCTGGCCACGAGGCGCCGGGCGTGCTCGGCGTAAAAGGGCGCGCGCCAGCGGAAGGGGTCGCGGAGCTCGACGAGCTCGAGGGGCTCGGCGTTGGCGGCCGTAGCCTCCTCTTGGGTGATCGCTCCGGCCTCGACCATGTCGGCGAGGACCACCGCGCGCCGGCGCAGGGCCAGGTCGGGGTTGGCGACGGGGGACCAGCGGCTCGGAGCCTGGGCCAGCCCAGCGATCATCGCCGACTCGGCCAGGGTCAGCTCGTCGAGGCTCTTGTCGAAGTAGCGGCTGGCCGCCGCGCGCACGCCGTAGGCCCCGTGCCCGAGGAAGATCTTGTTCAGGTAGATCTCGAGGATCGGCCCCTTGCCGAGCTTGGCCTCCATCTCGAGGGCGAGGATGGCCTCCCTGAATTTGCGCTCGAGGGTGCGATCTTGGTCGGCGAGGAAGCTCTTGGCGACCTGCTGGGTGATGGTCGAGCCGCCCTGGACCACGGTCCCGGACCGGATGTTGGCCCGCATGGCCCGGGCCAGGCCGCGGTAGTCGAGGCCGGCGTGGGTGAAAAAGCGGCGATCCTCGGCGGACAGGAACGCAGCGATGAGCGGCTCGGGGATGTCCTCGAGGCGGGCGTAGGAGCGGTGCTCGCGGGCGAACTCGGCGAGCATGGTCCCGTCATCGGCGTAGATGCGGGTCACGCCCGGGGCCTGCGCCTGGTAGGACTCGACCGTCGAGAGCTCGGGCAGGCCCTCGGCGAAGTAGCGGTAGGCCGCGCGCCCGATGAACAGCAGGCTCAGGCTCGCCGCGATGACGAGGACCACCAGATAGCGAAAGAGCCAGCCAATCAGGCCGGCTCTCGCTGGGTTCGTGACCCAGACTCGGGCGGGAGTCTGGGTCACGGGCGGGCGGTCTTCAGCCACCACCGTCCAGGTTGGGGTTCTTGGTGTAGTTGGCCACGCCCTCGAGCGCGCCGTCCTTGAGCTTGACCATGGCGTCGAGCTCACCCTTGAGCTTGCCCATGCGCAGGTCGAAGTAGCCCTTGGCGTTGGCGTTGGGGCTCTGGCCGATGGCGTAGTTGTACATGGCGCCGGTGGGCGTCAGGTAGAAGGCCTGGCCGCCGGGGACGAGGCGGGTCTCGCCGCCGATCTCCGTGCGCACGAGGTAGGCCTTGGCCTTGAGGATGTCGTCCTTCTCCTTGTCGCACTTCTTGAGCGAGTCGGGCTTGAAGTCCTCGGGCCGGGGGTCGGGGATGTCCTCGCAGATGGCGGCGACGTACTCGGCGAGCACCGAGCCGCCCGCTTGCGGGTTGGCGATGACGACGTAGCTCGACGGGCCCGAGATGCGCTCGGTCAGCACGTCCTTGTACTGGGTGACCCAGCCCTTGAGGATGCCGACGTCGATCTGCATCGAGTTGTTGGCCTCGGCGAGGTCGAAGATCTTCTTGACCACGGCGGGGTCCATGGCGGCCATCTGCCAGCCGAAGATGTCCCCGAGCTCGATGAAGGTGGGCTCGAGCTCGTCGAGGGCCGCGACGGCGTCGTCGCCCTTCTTGGCCGTCAGCGCCTCCTCGGCGTCGCCGATCTTCAGGGCGATGAGCGCACGAGTCTTCTCGATCTCGTTGATCTTCTCTTCGATGGTCTTGGCCTTGGCGATGGCCGCGTCGAAGCGCATGCCGCCGTCGTTGGCCTTGTGGGCCATCCAGCCGAGGCCCATGCCGACGACGATGCCGATCACGGCCGCGAAGATGGGCAGACCCACGCCACCTTTGGGCTTAATCTCGCCGCCGACGTCGTCGATGATCCCCGCGTTGGGGTCAAAGGACACGCCGCCCGAGAAGGGGTCCTCGGCGATGTCGCCCTGGGGCTCCGGCTCCGGAGCGGGGGCGGCGGCAGCCGGGGCTGCGACCTCGCCAGGGGCGGGGATGTCGGCGGGCTTGGACACCTCGCCAGGGGCGGGGATGTCGGCGGGCTTGGACACCTCGCCGGGGGCGGGGATGTCGGCGACGGGGGGTTTGACCTCACCAGGTGCGGGAATGTCCGCGGCCGGCTGCTTGACCTCACCGGGCGCGGGCACATCTGCCTGCGGCGCACCAGGTGCGGGCACGGCAGCAGCTCCGGGGGGAGGCACGGCCCCTCCGTCGGGCTTAGCAGCCTTCTTGGCAAGACGCGCCTTCAGGGCGCTGAGGTCTTTTCCTTTCTTCGGTGCGCTCAAAGCCGGCTCCCTCTGGATTGTGGCGGACGGTACGAGTCCGCGGACGGCGACGCGCAGCATAGGGACAAGCCGGTTGGAGTGTCAACGATGGATCTGCCGCGTGGAATGCGGTCTACGCGGGAATTCGTGGCAAGAGCAGCTTCGATGGGAGCGCGGTCGATCGGCGCGGAGGGGATCGGCTGTCGTGGGCGTGGTCCGGCCCACGCAACCAGTCGGACAGGCCCGCTCACCGGTCGTGAGCAGGGAGCGATCGCTCTCGAACTCGCGCGGGGCTCGGGCGCGGATGGGGCCGACCTCCAGCGAGGTCACGGCAGTGCGTCGGGCCGGTGACGCTGGGAGCTCGAAACGATCGAGCGCACGCGAGCGCGACCCGAAGGGTGCCAGCGAAGTTTCTCTATCGGTATTCCAGGGCGAGATCGCACCGGTGGAGGTATATGTGCGCAAAATCCTGTAGTGGAGCTAGTTTTTGTATGCTCAGCATCGAACATTTCCATCAATGATGGCGATTGGAGTCAGGTTTTTGTCTAGAAAAATAGTTTTGTAAGCTGAGTTTTGGGTTGCCATGTTTGGTTTCACCATGTAAAAGAATCGCAACCGGATGTTGTCTCACTTGGCGTATTTTGCGCCATTGCGGTTAATTCCGCGCATCCATGAGTGGCTGACGTGAGACGATGTAGGCATCTGCCCCCCAACAAACACGACAGGTTCAAACCGAGGGACGACATGAAGAAGACGCTTGCACTTTCGATGCTGCTGCTGGGCGCTGCCAGCTTCTCGCTGACCGGCTGCACCAAGGACGACCAGACGGGTGATGACAGCACCACCACGAACGCCGACGGCGACGACGACGTTGGTGACGAGGAGGAGGAGGAAGAGGGCGAGGAGGATGACGGCATCACCTTCATCCCCGAGGACGACTTCGCGGCGGCTTCCGAGTGCGATCCCTTCCTTCAGGACTGCATGGAGGGCGAGAAGTGCGTCCCCTACGGCAGCACCGGCGGCAACTGGGACGCCAACAAGTGCGTCGTCGTCGAGGGTGACGGCCAGCCGGGTGACGAGTGCACCTGGGCCGGCATCGTCGAGGCGACCGACAGCTGCGGCGCCGACTCGGTCTGCTGGGACGTCGCCGACGTCGAGGGCCAGCTCATCGGTGTCTGCACCGAGTTCTGCACCGGCACGCCCGACGATCCGCAGTGTCCCCCCGACACCTCGTGCCTGATCGCCAACTCCGGCTCCATCAACCTCTGCATCCAGTCCTGCGACCCGCTGCTCCAGGACTGCGAGGGTGAGGGCCTGGCCTGCTTCTGGGCCGGCAGCGACTTCCAGTGCATCTTCACCACCCAGGACATCGCCACCGGCGAGGTCTGCGGCTTCATCAACGACTGCTCCCAGGGTAACCTCTGCGCCAACGCCGAGAACGTCCCCAACTGCGCCGGTTCGGCCTGCTGCGCCGAGTTCTGCGCGCTGAGCGACCCGCAGTGCACCACCGACGGCGTCGAGTGCGTCGAGTTCTTCGAGGAGAACACCGCTCCTCCCGGACTCGAGGACGTCGGCCTCTGCATCATCCCCGGCGCCTGAGCCAAGCTCGAGCGAGGAAAGGGCCACCCGTCGGGTGGCCCTTTTTCGTGGTTGAGACTCATGAGAAAGCCCCGAGAAATATGTGTTTTTCAGGAGGGTGCTCAAACTGATGCCCAAAGACTCGATCGGCGTTTTTGCGGCGTACTATGCATTGCTTATTAGTTTTATTAGTTTTTAAATTTGAAATGTAAGTTTGTTTTGTCATGTTTGTTGAGTGATGCGTCAGTCCATCTCGATGACCTTTCCCTGCCTCTTCGTGCTCGCTTCCCTCGCGACCGCGCCTGCCTGCCTGAGCGATGTGCCCAACGACGACACCTTCGTCGCCGAGGACGAGACCAGCGCCGACGAGGCCCCCGAAGAGGAGACCGAGACCTTCATCCCTTCGGACGACGAAGGGGACGGCCCGATCAGCACCTGCGACCCCTTCGAGCAGGGCTGTCCGGACGGAGAGAAGTGCGTTCCCTATGCCTCGACTGGGGGCAACTGGGACGCGAACAAGTGCGTGCCGGTGCTCGGCGACGGCGCTCCGGGAGACGAGTGCACCTGGGACGGGGCCGTCGAGGCGACGGACTCGTGCGACGCCTCGAGCCACTGCTGGGAGGTCGCCGAGGTCGACGGCATGCTCGTCGGCACCTGCACGTCCTTTTGCGAGGGCTCGCCGGACGATCCGCAGTGCAACCAGGGGACCTCGTGCCTGATCGCCAACACCTCGATCAACCTGTGCGTGCCGAGCTGCGATCCGCTGCTCCAGGACTGCCAGGAGGGCCAGGGCTGCTACTGGGCGGCCAACGGGGACCAGCAGTTCCAGTGCATCTTCCACTCGGGCTCGGAGATCGCCACCGGTGAAGCCTGCGGCTTCATCAACGACTGCCAGCCTTCGAACCTGTGCGCCGACGCGTCGCTGCTGCCCGCCTGCGACGGCTCGTCGTGCTGCGCGAGCTATTGCGAGCTCGGCAACGCGGACTGCGGGGAGGGGACGGAGTGCGTGCCCTTCTTCGAGGACAACACGGCCCCGCCGGAGTACGTCGACGTCGGCGTGTGCATCATCCCTGGCGCCTGAGCGGGGAGCTCGGGCGTGTCACTGGCCGCTCAACGAGCGACGTGCAGGGGAAAGCCGATCTCGTTGAGCGGCCGGTGATCGGGGGTTTGGGCCTTCCACATCAAGGTGGCGTGGTTGGCCGTGTCGCGGACATCCTCGAAGTAGAGGAAGCCGCGCATCTGGGTCCCGGGGAGCAGGGCGCCCCAGGGCAGGGCCAGGCGCCCGAGCTCGCCGTCGGGGGTCGAGATCGTCTCGAAGCGCAGGTCTGCGCCGGGGTCGTAGGGGATGGGGTCGACGGGGGCGCCGGCGGCCTGGGCGGGCACGGCCCGGAACGCGCCTCCGGCGTCGTAGAGGGTGTAGCGGAAGCCCCGGCCGTCCTCGAGGCTGAAGTCCCCGGGGGCGAGCAGCACGGTCTCGCTGCCCATGTTGGAGACCAGCACGTGGACGATGGTCAGATCGTCGGCGTAGGCCGAGTCGCCCGGCCAGGCCTCGGTGGTCAGGACCATGGTCAGGCCGCTGGTATCCCGCGCGATGAGCCGATGAGAGCCGTCGGAGGCGACGAGCTGGCCCGGGCCGGAGCAGGCGGGCAGGGCCGCGAGGGCGGCGACGAGGAGAGCGGAGGAGCCCCAGCGGTCACGCAGCGCGATCACGAGGGCATGCTAGCAGCTGCCCGTTGCGCTTGCCCGGACTCGTTGGCGCAGCCGTGTGCGCGCTCGCCCGGGGTCGCCCGGACGACGTGGTGGATCCCAATGAGGGCGGAGACGGCGACGAGGCGAGCTCGAGCTCGACGTTGACGGACACCGAGGATGACTCGGAGTCGGAGCTGGACGAGGGCTTCGAGTTCGACCTCGGCGAGGGCGACTCCCCTCGCGGGGGCGACTGCAGCACTGCTCGGCGGACGTTCATCAAGTCCTCGATTGCCGGGGCGAGGTGCTCGAGAGCTGCGCGGCCGAGGAGGTCTGCGATGCGCTCGACTGTCCGATGCCCTCGGCCACGCCTTCTTGGTGTCGAGCCAGGACGGGCGGCCAGTCTGGTAGGGTTGCGCCGTGCGACGCATCGCTCCGACTCTCCTGAGCTGTACCCTGCTTTTCTCCCTCGCCTGTGACAAGCCGGCCGAGCCCGCAGCCGAGGGCGCGAAGGCGGACGCCAAGGCAGAGGGGGGCGACGCGAAGGCGGACGCCAAGGCAGACGGGGGCGACGCGAAGGCGGACGCCAAAGCAGACGGGGGCGACGCGGAGGCCGAGGGCGGCGAGCCCGCAGCCGAGGGCGACGCGGGCGCAGCCAAGGACGACACCGTCGGTCTGGGCGGCGTCGTCCGAGCGATCGCCGGGGACACCACGGCCGCCGAAGGGGCCGAGGTCGGCGAGGGCTACGACACCTCTCAGGACGCCGGCGGGCTGATCGGCCACGTCGCCTCGGGCCTGTCCCACGACGAGGCCCTCGAGGGCTCGAAGACCCGCGCCGAGCTCGTGGTGCTGGCGGGCGAGAAGGACAAGTCGCCCTCGGACTCGGCCATCTGCGGCCACGTGTGGGCCGAGGTCTTCGCCAAGGCCTACGCCGACAAGGTCTCGCGCAAGGACGCCTTCGACGAGGACTGCAAGCACGAGGTCGAGAAGGAGCGCGTCAAGCTCGGCGTCGAGATCTTCGCCCAGCACGCCGAGTGCGTGCTCGCGGCCAAGGACCTGGCGGCCCTCGACGTCTGCGACGCCAAGGAGCAGGCCGCGGAGGACCACCTGCACGCCAACCCCCACGGCGACCGCCCCGAGGAGAAGGTGTGCACCGCGGCCGTCGAGCAGATGTTCATCCTCATCTCCCGCGACATGATCGACGACCCCGACATGCTCGAGATCCTCGACGAGGACATCGAGAGCATCAAGGAGGACGCCAAGCTCGCGTGCCGCGACGAGGGCACCAAGGAGGAGCTCGCGTGCATCATGAAGGCCGCGGTGCTCGAGGACCTCGAGGGCTGCGTGGTCAAGCCGGCCGAGTGAGGCCGCGCCCTCGCTGAACGCGAACGAGCCCGGGGCCTGCGCAGGCCTCGGGCTCGTCGCGTTTGAGCACGCGAGGGCACCGCTAAAACGGGCCGTTGTTGAGCCAGCCGTAGATGGCCATCAGGGCCATCGAGACGCTGACCAGAGGGACCACGGCGGCGCGCCAGGGCGCGAGCGTGGGGCTGGGGGTCGGGGCCTTGCCGCGGACGACCGAGATCACCAGCGGGACGGGGAGCGCGAGCTGGATCATCGCCGTGGTGCACAGGGCGAACACGATGGGGTCGGGGAGGTCGAGGACGCCGGTGAAGGCCAGGCCCGCGATCGCCACGTTGGCGACGATGTTGAGCACCAGGCCCCACAGCTTGAGGCGGTAGAGGCCGTAGAGGGCGACGAGCATGAAGCCCGCGCAGGCCAGCAGCGGCAGGGACTCGCTGGCCGAGTGCTCGAGGTGCAGGGCGCCAAAGAGCGCCAGCGACTGGGTGTCGGCGAGGGCCATGACCAGGGTCAGGACCAGGGAGCCGCGGAAGGCCGCGGGGGCGAAGTCCTCGCTGGGCAGGTCGAGGCCGTGGCGCCCGAGGCTGACCAGGCCCATCGCCGAGCCCACGGCCAGCATCGCGCCGAGCTCGAGCTCGCTGCGGCCGCCGGTCATCGAGATCAGCGTGCCGAGGACCAGGTTGGCCCACAGCACCGCGCGGACCAGGAGCTGGCTGGGCAGGTGCGCGCGGAACAGCAGGGCGGCCGAGCCAAACAGCAGCAGCATGGGCATGGCCAGGGGCCAGACGCCGGGATCGTCGAACACGAAGCCCGAAAAGCCGAGCCCCGCGATCACGCAGCCGATGGCGGCGAGGGCCAGTCGGAGGCGGGATGCGGGGCGGGGCGCGGGCTCGCAGGGCTGCGCGGAGCTGTGGGGGTGCTCGAGCGGGGCGAGGGCTTCGTCGGTGACCACGAAGCTCGGGACGTCTACCGCGAACGATCGGTTCCACTGCGCGTTGGTCGCCGTTTTCGCCCCGGTGGGTCGCGTCAGCGCCCGTCTTCGCCGATCCCAAAGTGGCTGGAGAGGGCCCTGTCCACGGCGCGATCGCGCGGATTCCGGCTAGAACAGGCGCCCGTCTCGGATGATCCGCCGGAAGTCGGGCAGGGACTGATAGCCCTCGCGCAGGTCGTAGTCGCGCAGGTCGTCGAGGCGGCTCTGGACGGCGGTGGCGGCCTCCGAGAGCAGCGCCCGGGCCTCGGCCTCCTGCCCGCGGTTGCGCAGCAGCAGCCCGAGGTGGTGGAGGGAGCGGACCCCGTCCAGGGGGGCGGCCCCGGCCCGGATCAGCCGGACCGCGTCGCGCTCGAAGGCGATGGCCGAGTCCTCGTCGTCGGCCATCGCGGCGATGATCGCCAGCACGTGGGCGGCCCGGGCCGTGGCGGTGCGCAGGCCCTCGGCGCGGCCGCGCTCGTAGACCCGGGCGGCGACGGCCTGGGCCTCGACCAGGGCCTCCTCCTCGGGCGGGCTGCCGGGCTCGCCGAGGGCGTGGACCAGGACCTGGGCCAGGCACACCTCGGCGCGCAGCTGGGTCCGGGAGTCGTCGCGCCGGGCAGCCACGCGGGCCGCGTCGACGAGCAGGGTGTGGGCCGACTCGACGTCGCCGAGGTGGGCGACGACGATGCCCAGGCTGACCATGACGTCGTTGAGCAGGCCGGGGTGGCCGATGGCCTCGTGGAGCTCGAGGGCCTTGCGCAGGTGCCGTTCGGCCCGGCGGTACAGGCCGATGGCGGTGTAGGTCAGGCCGAGGTTGGCGAGCTTGACCCCCGTGGCGAAGCGGTCGCCCAGATCCCGGTCGATGGCCAGGGCGGCCTTGAAGCAGTCGACGGCCTCTTGGTAGTGGGTGCTGCGCCCGGCGACCTCGCCGAGGTTGTTGAGGGCCTCGGCCTCGAGCCGGCGGTGGCCGATGCTGCGGGCGAGGTGCAGGGCCTCGCGGAAGGTGTCGCCGGCGGGCTCGAGCCGACCCACGCCCAGCTGCACCCGGCCGATGGCGCGGAGCAGGCGGACGCGCTGGCGCACGCCCTTGGTGTCGTTGCCGCAAAAGTCGAGGGCGTCCTCGGCGATGGTCCGCGCCTCCTCGAATTTGCCCCGGGCGAACATCAGCTCGCTCTCGAGCTCGCCGAGCACGGCCAGGTAGGCCGAGGGCGCGCGCAGGCCGTGGACCTTGGTCTGTAGCCGCGGGACCAGCCGGGTCGCCCGGTGGGTGCGCCCGCACTCGAGGTAAAAGCGGAGCAGGCGCAGCGAGGCCACGACCTGCTTCTCGTCGCCCTCGTCGCCCTCGAGCGCCTCGGCCACGGCGATCAGCTGGCGGATGTCGGCGCCCTGAGCCCGGCGCCGGCCCCAGGCGCGGAGGATGGGCTCGCGCTCGAGCAGGACGTCGAAGCGCCGCGGGTCGTCGTTGTCGAGGGCGCGCAGGGCCTGGGTCAGGTAGTAGTAGGCCTCGACGTTGCCGGCGACGTTCTCGGCGTGGCGGGCCGCTCGCATGGCCGGCACGAAGGCCTCGGCGTAGCGCGCGGCGAACATCAGGTGGTCGGCGATGGGCCCGTCGTCGCGCCCCGGGGTGTAGTCCGCCCGGCGCTGCTTGAGCTCCGCGGCCCGGCCGTGGAGGTGCTCGAGGGAGCCCGGCGGGACCAGGCCCTTGCAGACCTCGTGGAGGCTGACCGTGGAGAAGTTCAGGGGCTCCATGGCCAGGGGCTCGACGCCGTCGCGCTCGATCAGGCTCGCGGCGATCAGCGTGTTGAGGCTGCGCGCGATGGGCTTGGCGGGCTGGTCGAGGAGCTCGGCCAGCTCGGGGGCGCGAAAGCGCCGGCCGAGGATGGCCGCGGCCAGCAGGGTGTCGCGGTCTTCGGGGGCGAGCTCGTCGACGCGGGCCTGGAGCGCGCCCTCGATGCTCGGCGGGAGCTCGATGACGGCCCCGCGGTCGCGCACGACCAGGTGCCGGGCCTGGGCGTTCCAGGCGACCACGCCCCGGTGCAGCAAGGACGCGAGGATCTCCTCGATGAACAGCGGGTGGCCGCCGGTGCGGGCGAGGATGGCCTCGGCCAGCTCCTCGGCCTCGCTGGGGTCTTCGAAGCGGCGCAGGATCATCTCGCGGGCCGCGGTCGGGTCGAGCTCGTGGAGCTCGATGACGGCCACGCGCTCGCGCCGGGCCAGGGAGTCGGCGCGCGGGCCCGGGCGGGCCGTGGACACCCCGAGGATCGGCAGGGCGTGCTGGGACTCGCTCCAGCTCTCGAGCACGCGCAGGCTCGGCTCGTCGATGAAGTGCAGGTTCTCGATGACGATGAGCACCGGCCGGCGCTGGGCGAGGGCGCGGATCAGCCGGCGGATCAGCTTGCCGATGCGCTCGCGCCGGAGCAGGGGATCGAGCTGCTCGCCGATGCGCGCCGCGTTGCCGGCGACCCGGGCCGGGCGCCCGCGCCCGCGCCCGCCGTTGTGGCTGCCGAGGGCCGAGAGCAGAGCCTCGGCGAGCTCGTCGGCCTCGGCCACGCCGTAGTCCCGCAGCTTGCGGGTCACGGTCTCGATGCGGGTCTCGGCCTCGATGCGCAGGAACCGACGCAGCAGGGTCAGGAACACGCCCAGGGGCTGGTTGCGCGTCGACCACTGGCCCACGCCGCGGAGCACCGCGCAGGCCCCCGAGGGCAGGGAGGCGATGAAGCGGTCGAGGACGGCGCGCTTGCCCATGCCGGCGGAGCCGAGGATGACCACGCTGCGCGTCTCGGGCCCGCGGATGGCCTCGGCGAAGTTGTCGCGCAGGGCCTTGAGCTCGAGCTCGCGGCCGTAGAGGTGGCGGCGCCCGACCCAGGTCTGCTTGCTGCGCCGCTCCGCTTCGGACAGCGGCCCGAGGACCGGGGCGACGCGCTGGAAGTCCGCGGCCCAGGGCGAGCCCGCGGCCTCCTCGGGGATCTGCGGGTTGAGCCACTCCTCGGCGCCCAGCCGCCAGCCCCGGCGCAGGCGCTCGACCAGATCGCCGGCGACCATCACCGGCTCCTCGCGGATGTGCTCGGCCACGCGCCCGAGCTGCTCGGCCAGGCCCTCGGGCAGCTCGACGCGGATCGATCCCTCCTCGCTGCGCACCATGGTCACGTGGGTCGCGAGCAGCACGACGCCCAGGTCGATGCCCGGGGCGTACTCGCCGACGCTCTCGCGCAGGGTCAGGGCCACGCGGAGCGCCCGCTCGGCGTCGTCGCCCGCTCCGAGCATGGTCCCAAAGGCCAGCGTCGCGCCGCTCTCGTCGAGGCGGTAGACCTGCGCCTCGCGCTTGAACGCGACGTCGCGGACCAGGTCGAGGAGCGAGGCGACGTCCGGGCGGCGGTCGCCGAACTCCGGGGCGAGCTCGTCGGTCCTGGGGGTGAAGCTGGCGTGCAAGAGCACGCAGCGCCCGGAGCTGCGCATGGCGACGATGGGCTGGGCGCTGTCGCCGACCTCGCGGGTCTCGAGCGCCGAGATGCTGGGGCCCGAGCGGTTGCCCGTGTTGCGCGAGGGGTGGACGGGGGGCTGGGGGCGCTCGTCTTCGCGGTAGGGCGCGAGGAACTGGCTGAGCACCTCGTCGTCGACCACCGGATCGGCGCGGTGGAGGTACTGGGCCAGGGCCGACTGCATCTCGCGGGCCGACTGCCAGCGCTCGTCGAGGTCGCGGGCGAGGGCCTTGTCGACGATGTGCGCGAGCTCGTCGGGCAGGTCGGGGGCGCGCTCGAGGATCGGCGGGATGGGCTGGGTGCGGACGAGCTCGAGGGCCTGCAGGCGGTCGCGGGTGCGGAACAGCAGCTCGCCCGTGAGCAGCTCGTAGAGCACCACGCCGAGGGAGTAGAGGTCCGAGCGCTGGTCCACGGGCTTGCCCATGGACTGCTCCGGAGACATGTAGGCGACCTTGCCCTTGATGGTCTCGAGCTCCGGCGCGGCCTGGCTCTTGTCGCGGCGGTCCCAGACCTTGCGCGTGCGCGCGATGCCGAAGTCGAGGATCTTGACCTGACCCTCGAAGCTGAGCATCAGGTTGTGCGGGCTGACGTCGCGGTGGACGATGTCCAGGGGCGCGCCGTAGTCGTCGCACTTGCGGTGGGCGTAGGCCAGGCCCGAGGCGACCTGGTGCCCGAGGTAGGCCCCGATGACCGCCGGGAAGGCGTCGTCCTCGTGGGCCCGGACCGCGTGGAACAGGCGCATGAGGTCCACGCCCTCGATGAGCTCCATGGCCAGGTAGAAGGTCCCGCGGATCTGACCGAAGTCGAAGACCTGGACGATGTTGGCGTGGTTGAGGCTCAAGGCGATCTTGGCCTCGTCCACGAACATCCGGGTGAAGTCGCGATCGTCCGCGAAGTCCGCGCGGATCTTCTTGATGACGACCCACTTGGTCAGCCCCTCGGCCACGCGAACGCTGGCCCGGTAGACCTCTGCCATGCCGCCCTCGCCGATGAGGCGCGTCAGCACGTAGCGACCAAAAGGTCGTGGGAGCTCTTCGGCCATGGGGAACCCTCGAAACCGGGGTGTATCACCGACGGGCTCCGGCGTCAGGGCCCCAGCGACCGTCGATCTTTCGTGATCGAACACATGCGCCGAGAAGGGGCCAGAAAGCCGAAAGAACGCTGGTCTGGCCCGGAACTCGCCAGCGCTGTAGCGTGACGGGGTGACCATCGTCAGCGCTCAGGGGATCCGACGGACCTACGGCATCCACGAGGTGCTGCGCGGGGCGAACCTGTCGCTGGAGGCCGGGGAGCGCGTGGGCCTGGTCGGCCGCAACGGCAGCGGCAAGTCGACCCTCGCGCGGATCCTCGCGGGCGCGGAGGACCCCGACGCGGGCGAGGTCGTCCGGCGCACCGGCTTGCGCGTGGGCTACCTCGCGCAGGAGCCGGAGTTCTCCCCGGGGCTGCGGGCCGTGGACGCGGTGCTCGCTGGATTGTCCGATTGGACGGCGGCGATGGATCGCTACGAGGCGGTCACCAGCGAGCTGGCCGAAGGTCGGGGCGAGGAGGCGGCCCTGCTCGACGAGCAGACCCGGCTGATCGCGCGCATCGAGACCCTGGGCGGCTGGGAGAAGCGCCACGAGGCCCTGGCCCTCCTCGGCCACGTGGGCGTGCACGACGTCGAGGCGAAGGTCGACTCCATGAGCGGGGGCGAGCGCCGGCGCGTGGCCCTGGCCCGGCTGCTCGTGGCCGCCCCGGACCTGGCGATCCTCGACGAGCCCACCAACCACCTCGACCTGGACACCGTCGAGTGGCTCGAGCGCTGGCTGCGGGAGCGCTACCCCGGGGCGCTGGTGCTCGTGACCCACGATCGCTACCTCCTCGACCGCGTGGCCACGCGCACCCTCGAGGTCGAGGGCGGGGAGGTCTACAGCTACGAGGGCGGGTGGGGGCGCTACCTGGCGGCCAAGGCCGAGCGCGAGGCCCACGCCGACCGCGTCGACGCCAACCGCCGCAACTTCCTGCGCCGCGAGCTCGAGTGGCTGCGGCGCAGGCCCAAGGCGAGGACCACCAAGCAGCGGGCCCGGGTCGATCGGGCCGAGTCCGTGCGCGACGAGGCCGATCAGGCCCGCGCGGCCCGGCGCGATCGGGAAGCGACCATCGAGCTCGGCCACACCCGGGAGGGGCGGATCATCCTCGAGACCGACGATCTGGCCGTGGACGTCGGCGATCGCCGCCTGGTCTCGGGCCTGACCCTGCGCCTGCGCAAGGGCGAGCGCCTGGGCGTCGTCGGGCCCAACGGCTGCGGCAAGACCAGCCTGCTGCGGGCGATGACCGGCGACCTGATACCCGCGGGGGCGGGCGCGAGCGCGGACGAGCCGGCCGAGCCCAAGCCCGAGGACGGGCCGCGGATCGTCGAGGGCGAGCTGCGCCAGGGCAAGCGCACCCGCGTGGCCTTCCTGGACCAGGCCCGCAGCGGCCTCGACGACGGCGAGACCATCTTCGAGAACGTCGGCCAGGGCAGCACCGTCGTCCGCCTGGGCAACCAGGAGCTCGACCTGCGCTCCTACCTCGAGCGCTTTTTGTTCGCCAGCCACGAGCAGCGCCGCATCGTCGGGACCCTGTCCGGGGGCGAGCGGGCGCGGGTGGCCCTGGCCAAGATCCTGCGCGAGGACGCCAACCTGGTCATCCTCGACGAGCCGACCAACGACCTCGACGTGACCACGCTGACCGCCCTCGAGGGGGCCTTGCTCGAGTACCCCGGGGCCGTGCTGGTGGTCACCCACGATCGCTGGTTCCTCGATCGCGTGGCCACGGGCTTGCTGGTGTTCGAGGGCGAGGGCGCCGTGGTCCGCCACGAGGGCGGCTGGGCCGACTACGCCGAGCGGCGCAAGGCGGCCGAGGCGGGCCCGGCCAAGGCCAGCGCCAGCAAGGCGTCGAGCGCCAAGCCCGAGGTCGAGGCCGAGGCCGTTTCGGCCGCCCCCTCGAAGGCGGCGGAGCCCAAGCGCAAGCTGACCTACGGCGAGCAGATCGAGCTCGAGGGCTTGCTCGAGCGCGTCGACGAGGCCGAGCAGCGGGTCGCGGCCCTCGAGGCCGAGCTGGCCGCGGCCGACTTCTACGACCGCAGCGTCCGCGATCAGCAGGCCTTCTTCGCCGATCTGCAGGCGGCCAAGGCAGCCGCCGAGGCCCTCGCCGAGCGCTGGGTCGAGCTCGAGGCCCTGGCGGATTGAATCCTCAGCCTTCGAGCACCGCGCGCAGCTTGTAGGCCAGCTGCTCGCGGGTGAAGGGCTTTTGGAGCAGGTGCTCGTGGCCCGCCTCGGCCCCCTCGCGGACCCGCGCGTCGTCGGTGTAGCCCGTGATGAACAGGACCTTGGCGCGGGGGTGGATGGCGAGCACGGCGTCGCGGACCATGGGCCCGGTGCCCTGGGCGAGGACGACGTCGGACACGAGCAGATCGAGGCGCTCGAGGGCCGCGGCTCGCTGGGCGGCCTCCTCGGGGTCGGCCGCCGCGACCACGCGATAGCCGAGCTGGCCGAGGGTCCGGGTCAGGGTCCGGCGCACGGCGTCTTCGTCTTCCACGAGCAGCACGCGCTCGTCTCCGCCGGGGACCGTGGCTTCGCCCGCGGACGCCAGGTGGCCCTGGGCCTCGGCTTCGGGATCGAGCAAGCGGGGCAGGCGGACGAGGAAGCGGCTGCCCTCGCCCGGCGCGGTCTGGACCTGGACCGAGCCCCCGCTCTGGGTCACGATGCCGTGCAGCGTCGCCAGGCCCAGCCCCGTGCCCATCGCCTTGGTGGTGAAGAAGGGGTCGAAGATGCGCGCGGCGACCTCGGGGGTCATGCCGGTGCCGGTGTCGGCGACCTCGAGCAAGACCTCGAACTCGGGCGGGTCGGTCCAGCTGGTCGTCAGCGTCAGCGTGCCCCCGCCAGGCATGGCGTCGCGGGCGTTGATCGCCAGGTTCATGACGACCTGCTCGAGCTGCCCAGGGTCGGCGAGCAGCCAGCAGGGGTGCTCGCTCAGGGCCAGCTGCAGGTGGATGTGCTCGCCGAGCACGCGGGTCAGCAGCTGGGCGAGCTCGCGGACGAGGGCGTTGAGCTCGACGGCGACGGGCTGGAGCACCTGCTTGCGGCCGAAGGCGAGCAGCTGCCGGGTGAGCCGGGAGGCGCGGGCGGCCGCGGCCTCGATCTCGTCGAGGGAGGGGCCGACGTCGAGGCCGTCCTCGAGGTCGAGGCGGGCCAGCTCCGTGGAGCCGGTGATGATCGTCAGCAGGTTGTTGAAGTCGTGGGCGACGCCCCCGGCGAGGGTGCCGATGGCCTGGATCTTCTGGGAGTGGAGCAGCTGCTGCTCGAGGTCGCGGCGCTCGGTGATGTCGCTCGACATCATGATCACGTGGTCGTGGCTGGCCGCGGGCGGGCGCGCGTCCTCGCTGGCGTGGGCGATGGCGCCAAAGCGCAGCACGTGGGTGCGGGCCCTGGCCGCGCGGCCGAGGCCGGGGAAGGCAGGCATGATCGCCTCGCACTCGCTCATCTGTCCGGTCTCGAGGGTGACCGCGATGGCCATGGCCAGGTTCTGGCGTGACTCGACCGCGAACAGCTCCTCGACGGGGATCGGCGGCGGCGCGTCCTCGGGACCCGCGCTGGGGTCGACGCCGAGGGCCTTCGCCGCGGCCTCGAGCAGGGCAGGGCGGTTGCACGCGCGCACGCGGTGCTGGCGATCGAGGATCATGACCAGGTCGGGGGCGCTGTCGATGAGCGCCCGCCAGCGCTGCTTTTGCGCTTCGACGGTCTCCAGCGCGCGCTCGAGATCGGTGATCAGCTCGCCCTTTTGACGCGCGTCTCGTTCGGCGCCGAGGCGCGCGGTCTCGTCGAGGAGGTGGACCAAGATCGCGTGCTTGCCGGTGACCGGATCGATGGTCCACAGCGCCTCGAGGGCGTAGGTGCGCAGCTGGCGAGAGAGCCGTGAGCTCAGCTGCGCGCGGTGGGTGCGGCGGTGCTCGCCGACGGCGAGGATGGCCTCGACCGCGCCGGGCTCCTCGAACCACTCGCGCAGGGGCGCCTCACCGAAGGCCTGCAAGAGCGCGCGGTTTCGGCTCAACACCTCGCCCGTCAGCGACAAGGACGCGACCCCGACGTTGATGTGGCGGACAGACTCGGCTCCGCGCAGGATCGCGGGATCGACGGGCTCGGGCAGGGGGAAGGCCTGCTGCAACAACAAAAAGCCCAGGCCGTGCGGCGCCCCGTCGAAGCCGGACAAGAAGATGCGGACTCTCCTGGGCACCCCCTTGGGGTAGAGGGTCCAGTCCATCTCGAAGTAGGGGCGAGCGCCGCTTTGCAACTGCTCACACCAATCGCGAAGCTGGGCCACGGTCGATTCCGTGATGTTGAAATCGCGCTCCCGGAGCTCCTGCACGTCGCTCGCGTCCCACAGCTCCAGCCCGGGCTCGTTGGTCCACAGGATGTTGAAGGGCGGCTGCGTGTTGCTGATCCACGTGGGGACGGGGGACAGCGAGAAGCTAGCCAGCCGGTTTTCGAGGGCCGAGAGGTCGTCGATGCCTGTCCCTTTGGTCATCCTCGATCCGCTCACTCGGGCGCGATCGCAAATCGTATGGGGACACTCGATTGTCAACCCATGATCCGCTCGAAGTTTATATCCTATGTCGCGCGTCATGTCCGATCCTCTGCAGCTTCACACCACCCCCCCGCTCTGGGGCATGCCCTCCATCAGCCCCGCCTGTTCCAAGCTCGAAACCTGGTTTCGGATGGCCGGCGTCGAGTACGAGAAGCCGCCGCTGGCCTTCCAGGAGGCGCCGAAGGGCAAGATTCCCTTCGTCGTCATCGGCGGCGAGCGCATGGGCGACTCGACCTTGATCATCGAGCACATGCGCGAGACCCGAGGGATCGATCTCGACGCCCCATTGTCTCCGCGGGAACGCGCCATCTCCACGGCCTTCCGGCGCATGCTCAAAGAGAACACCTACTGGGCGATCATTCGCCACCGCTACTTCGTGGACGAGAACTGGGAGCAGTACCGCGGCATCGTGGGCGGGCTGCTCGCGCCTGGCGCTCCGGACGAGGTGAAGGCTCAGGTCGCCGAGGGCATCAAGGCCGGGGCCGACTCGGACGCGCGCGGTCAGGGCTACGGCCGGCACACCCTCGAGGAGGCCAAGGTGCTCTACCGCCACGACCTGCAGGCCGTGTCCGACCTGCTCGGCGACAACGAGTGGATGATGGGCCACGACGCGCCCACGGTCCTCGACGCGACCGCCTTCGCCTACGTCGGCAGCTTCGCGTGCGCGCCCTTCGACGACGACATGGGCCGCTTCGCCAAGGGCCTGACCAACCTCGTCGCGCACTGCGATCGCATGCGCGCGCGCTACTTCCCGGAGCTGGTCGAGGCCGAGAGCTGACCGCGCGAACGCCCGGAGGCTCAGAGGCTCAGAGGCCGTAGATCACCAGGTTGTCGAAGCGCGTCGGCGCTTCCCAATTGTTGAACGCGAAGTGCTCCTGCCCCGGGCCGAGCAGGGGATCGGCGTCGACGAACTCAGCGACGAGCTCGCCGTCGATCTCCCAGCGAATCTCGCCGCCGCGGCGGGTGATCGCGATGTGGTAGCGGCGCTCGGGCTCGACCTTGGGCTGCTTGACGGCGACGCGGTCGTCCCCGTGTTCGTCGCGCCGAGCGATGACGTTGAGGGCGTTGTTCCAGCCGCCGAAGATCAGCACGTAGCCCGTCGCGGTGTAGCTGGCCGTCGTGGCGAAGCTCTGCCCGTCGCCGGCGAGCTCGACCTTGACGTCGCCCTCGTCGGTCTCGGCCCAGGCGTCGAACTCGACGCGCACGTCCGCGGGCAGGGGCTGGCGCAGCCACACGGGGTGGTTGTGGAGATCGGCCAGGCGCAGGGCGCCGCGCTCGAGGGTCGCGCCCGGCCCGGTGGTCTGCCAGTCCTTGCCGAGGGCGGCGCGGTCGAAATTGTCGGTGAACAGGACCTCGGCGCTGTCGGTGCTGGTCGAGTAGGTGCGCGGGACCTCGCCGCAGCTCGAGCACGCGGCCGCGAGCAGGACGCCGAGGGTCAGCGAGGGGAGCGAGGTCGAGGTCACCATGTGCGGGCGGCGGGGTCGGGGGCCAAGAGCGCGGCGAGGCGCTCGGCCCAGGCCGCGTCGGTCCCGGCCTTGGTCAGGAGCTCGGCGGCGAGGGGGCGCGGATCGAAGTTGGGATCGAGGCGGTCGAAGTCCCGGGGCAGGGGCGCGGGCGCGATGGCCAGCTCGAGCAAGACCACGCCGGCGCCGAACAGGTCGCTGGCCGGGCTGGCTCGGCCGCCGGCCTTGAGCTCCGGGGCGAGGTAGCGGAGGGTGCCGGCCTGGCTGCGCCGGGCGCCCTTGGGGGCGGGGGCCGGGGCGCCCTCGCCGATCGCCAGGCCAAAGTCGGCGAGGGCGATGGGCGAGCCGGCCCGGGACTCGCGCACGAGGATGTTGGCCGGCTTGATGTCGCGGTGCACCGCCCCGGCCGCGTGCACGGCCGCGAGCGCCAGGCGCAGCTGCTCGCCGACGGCGTCGAGGTGCCGCGGGGTCAGCAGGCGGCGGCGCATGGCCAGGCGCAGGTTGCCCCCGCGGCACAGCTCGAGGGCGACGAAGCGGTGGCGGGGCTGGACGTCGAGGAGGGCGACGACGTGGGGGCTGCGGACCCGGGCGAGGGTCTCGGCCTCGGCGAAGAAGCGGGCCTCGACGACCCGGGCGGACACGCCCTCGGCGCGGGTCCGCCGGGCCTCGTCGCCGAGCAGGCGCTTGAGCGCGACGCTGCGGCCCACCCGGCGGTCGTAGGCCTCGTAGACGACGGCGTGGCGCCCCCGCCCGAGGGGGCGGCCGAGCTCGTAGCGATCCAGGCCCACGCCGCCGGCGAGCTCGAGCTCCTCGAGGCCGTCGAGCAGGGACAGGCCGCGGCTGCGGTGCTCCGTGGACAGGCCCCGGCGCTCGAGCTCCCTGGCGCAGGTCGACCACCCGCGCAGGGCCCGGGCGTGGTCGACGTCGATGGCTAGCACGGCCTCGAAGTGGCGCATGGACTCGCCGAGCTCGCCGAGCTCGAGCAGGTGCTCGGCGAGCATCAAGTTGGTCGAGACCTCGAGCTCGAAGCGGCCGGCCCGGGTCGCGGGCTCCCGGGCGCCCGCGAACGCGGCCGCGGCGAGGATGGCCCGGCCCAGGGCGACGCCGAGCTCCGGGGCGAGGGCGTCGAGGAGCTCGCTGGCCAGGCGCAGGGCGAGGTCGAGGCGCGGGGTCTGGCCGAGGGCGTCGGCGACGAGCACGATGGCGCCGCGCAGGTAGCCCTCGTGGCTCAGGGCGCGCAGCTGGGTGTCGATCTGGGGCAGGGGGCGCTGCTCGTCGAGGGCCTCGGCGAAGCGGGCCAGGCCCTCGTACTCGTCGATGGTCGTCGCGCCCTCGCTGAACTCGGCCACGATCGCGCCGGTGGCCTCGACCAGCGGGCTGGCACGAGGCCCGCGCTCCCAGGGTGAGGCCCACGGGGAGGCGGCGTCGGCCTCGGCCCGGGCGAGGCGCGAGCGGTGCCAGCTGCCCGAGCGCGACGCGTTGAGCCCTCCCGAGTCGATCCGGGCGTGGGGGCGCTCCGGGGCGGCCTCGAGCTCGTCGAGCCACGCCCGCGCCGCGGCTTCGTCGGCCGGGTCGAGCACTTCGTCGTCGTCGAGATCGCCGAGTCCAGTCATGGCGCTCAGAGACTGTGAATGAATTCGCAGTTCCTGTCTATTTCGACCGCCGAGGACGACGCCCTCAGAGCCGCAGCTCCTCGATCTCGAGCTCGAGGCGCTCGCCGCCCGGCGTGGTCAGCTCGACGCGGTCGCGCACGAGCACCTCGATGGCCGTGCCGACCCCCGCGGGCACGCCGTCGAGGCTCAGCCGGACCTGGGGATCGGGGAGCAGCTCGAGGTGATCGCCGTCGAAGCGCAGGCGCAGGGGGAGGGGCGCCTCGGGGCTCGGCCACAGCGGGCCGCCGACGGGCAGGAAGAGGGTCCAGGCCGTGTTCAGGGTGGTCGGCGGGGCGTCCACGGAGGCCTCGCGCACGAGCGCGACCGGGCGCGGGTCGGCCTCGAGCACGCGCACGGCCAGGTCGAAGCTCGCGGCGATGCCCAGGGCGAGCTCGACGGGCGGATCGTCGGCGCCGGTGAGCGCGGCCTCGTCGAGCAGGGGCCAGTCTTCGCCGGGCGCGAGGGGCAGGCCGTCGACGAAGGTGCCCGCGCGCGAGCCGAGGTCGCGGGCGACCAGGGTCGGCTCGCCCTCGGGGGCGGTGGCCTGGGCGAGCTCGGCGTGCTCCCGGGACAGGGCGGGCCCGCTCACGGACAGCTCGCACTGGGGGCCCCGGCCAAAGCGCAGCGCGGGCCGCCCGACGACGCGGACCACGGTCTCGTCCTCGCTCGAGCGCACGCGCAGGCTCAGGGCCCGGCCGCGGATCATCCGGCGCTCGAGCTCGGCGAGGGTCTGGGCGAGGCCGCCGGGCAGGACCTCGCCCTCGCGCTCGGCGAGGGCGCGCTGCTCGAGCAGCATGGAGTGGGCGAGGCGTCGACGCCCGGCCTCGAGGACGGCGGCGATCTCGTCTTCGAGGGCTCGCTGGGCCCGCTGGGCGTCGTCCCGGGCCTCGAGGCGCTCGTGGATGGCCTCGAGGCGCTCGATCTCGCCGCCGGCGGTGTAGGCCTCGGCGGCCTGGCGGAGCAGGCCGAGGTGCTCGTAGATCCGGCCGGCCTGGGCCGGTCGCTCGCCCTCGACGAGGGCCCCGGCGGCCTCGAGCAAGAGGGCGCGGCGTCGGGTGCCGGGGGGCAGGGCGCTGGCGATGGTCACCAGGGTCTCGCCGAGGGCCCGGTGCAGCGCCTTGCCCTGCTCGCTGTCCGAAGGGTTCCGGGCACAGCCCTCGCGCAGCACGGCCAGGCGCTGGCTCTCGTCGCGGAGGGTGTCGGCGTGCTCGAGGCGCAAGCTCGCGGCCTGGGCGTGCTCGCCGACGTACTCGAACATGCGGGCGGCCTCCTGGAGCTCGCCGGCCTCCTCGAGGGCGAGGGCGGCTCGGAGCTGGGCGCGCTCGCGCGGTCGCTCGCGCCGGACGACGAGTTCGCCGCGCTCGGGCGCCTCGGGATCGAGCTCGTTGCTGGGGCCGGACACCGAGGGCGCATGGTAGCTCGTTTGGACAGGCAGACCGTGGCCAGGGTCGCAGCGCCGCAGAGTCGACGGTCTCGGGGGCGCCAGGGCGAGGCGGGGCAGGGGGCCTGGCGGGGGCGAGCGGGTGCGGAGTTCGGGCTCGGGATGTGAGCTTGCTTGGGCGGGATCACCATCCCCCCAGGCTCGGCAGTGCGCCCGCGGGCCGGGCGGACCCCCTCGGCCTGCTATGCTCCGCGCGATGGCGAGAGCCCTGCTCGAGCCGGTCGCCGCCGGTCAAACGCGATTCCGCATGCAGGGGCTCACGCCCGACGCGCGCGGCATCGCCGTGGGCCGGGAGGCGCTGGTGGTGTTCCAGTCCCTCGACCGTCTGGTCTCCTTCCTCGGTGCCTACAGCGTCGAGGCGAGCCTCGACGTGTTGTTGCCCAGCATGACCCTCGAGCGCGGGCGCGCGACCGTCGGCGGCGGGGTCGTGCTGCTGCTGCGCTGCGAGGCGGCCGACGGCTACGCCCTCGATCGCCTGAGCCGCCTGGCCGGGGCCGCGCGCAGCCAGCTCTACGCCGGCGCGGGCTCGGTGTTCGTGCGCTACCGGGAGTCCGCGGCGCCCTTTGGCTACGACCTCGCGGCGTCCCTGGCCGAGCTGCTCGCGGAGGTGCGCGGCGGGGCCGGGCCCGACCCGAGCCGCGGCACCGGGCTGACCGTCGACGAGGTCGCCGTGGTCGACCACGACTTCGCGTCGATCTACCGCAGCGCCGAGCGCATCGACCCCATCAGCCTCATCCAGCGCCTCGAGCTGCGCCAGCGCCCCCTGCCGCTGACCGGCCTGGCCAGCGACCCCGAGCTCGCCGGGCTCCGCGACATGGCCCTGGTGCTCGTCGCCCCGGGCATCGCCGAGCGCGTGCTGGCCTACCTGTGGCGCAAGGAGGTCCCCATGGCCGGCGTGCGCGTGACCCTGTCCGAGGATCGCCGTCCGAGCCTGCTGCTGCGCCTGCGTCAGCCCCGGGGTCGGCTCCTCGACGTGCTCCGCCCCATCCCCGGCGTCGAGCTGCTGGTCCCGGTCTCGCCCCGGGCCGCCGTCGAGGTCGGCTACGTCCACCCCATCCACCTGGCCTCGGCGAGCTCGTGCCTGCCCGGCGACGAGATGTACCTGTTCCGCGGCCGCGCCGGCCGGGTCGAGCGCATCGACGGCGCGCCGCGCTTCGTCGACGGCCGCTACCTCGTGCAGACCGAGGTGCACCTGCGCGAGGCCGAGTTCGAGGTCGATCCCGTGGAGATGCGCGACGCCGGTCAGCTGCGCATCGACCTGCGCCTGCAGCCCTCGTCGCGGGTCCGCGAGCCCCGGGCGACCCTCGTGCCCTGGGCGCAGATCGAGTACCTGCGCCGGCTCATCTACCTGATCCCCCCGAGCGCCCTGGCGGCCGCGCGCATGGTGCCGCTGCGCGACGGCCTGATGGTGCTGTCCGGCGGCGGTCGCCGGGGTGACGGGCGCACGCTCTCGGCCGGGACCGTCCTGCCCCTGGGGCAGCGCTTCGCCGAGGTCGCCCCGGGCGTGCTGATCCCCGACGGCCAGGAGCTGTGGCCGCGCCTGCGCCCGCAGCTGGTCCGCGAGCTCTTGAACCTCGAGGGCGACGACTACGCGGTGTTCCTGGCCCCGGGCAGCGACCCCATCCACATCGCCGACGAGCAACTCCTGGCCCTCGACGCCGCCGTGGTCGGCACCCTCGAGACCCAAGAGGCCGCCCTCGTCGAGCCCAGCTTGCCCGCCCTCGAGCCCGGCTCGGTCAGCAACGAGCGCCTCGGTCGCTTCGCGCTGTGGGGCTTTCGCAGCCAACAGGACTCCTGAGTGTCGAACCTGCCGGCCCACGAACCCGACGCGTCTTCGGGTGACTCTTCGGACGCGGGACAGCGGCGCCTGGGCCCGGTCTCGGCCCCGCCGATGGCGACCCTGCCCGGCTTCCTGGCCCGCTTCGTCGTGCCCTTGCTGGGCGGCCCCGGCGTGGGCGGGGACGGCCACTGGGTCGAGGTCCACGCGCCCATGTCCGCGACCGATCGCGAGGCCATGCTCGCGTCCAAGGGCTCCGGGGCGCTGCTGAGTAGCGAGTTCTCGACCCTGCGCACGCGCGCGGCCCAGCGCCTGGTCGCCGAGCCGCACCTGCCCGACCCCAACGTCGACGAGCTCTCGCTGTGGCTGGGCCTGCACGGCGTCCTGGCCCTCGACCACCCCGACATCAGCCGGGTGTGGACGCGGTCCAAGACCTGGCAGCGGGTCGAGACCGAGACCCGCGCGCTGCTGGCCTTCGCCCGCCCCCGGGCCATGGACGAGGCCCTCGCGCGACACCTGGCCGTCGGCGCCTTCCTCGAGCTGCGCCGCGTCGATCACATCGTCGCCACGCCCGACGGCGAGCTGCGCTACCGCGGCCAGGCGCCGCCGCGTCGGCGCTTTAGCCTGTTCGGTGCCGATCCCGTCGACGTGCGCAGCGAGTCCGTGCGGTGGATCGAGCGTCCGCACCGGGCGGCGGTCCAGCGCCTGCTGCCCGACGTGATGTGGGTCAGCCCGTTGACGGCGCTGCTCGCCCCGGGCTGGGCGCCGCCGGGCTGGTCGCCGCTGATGGCCGCCACCTTCCTGCGCAGCCGCCCCTACGCCCGGGCCGTGTGCCACACCTGGGCCCGGGAGCGCGAGTGGGTGCGCCTGGGCGGCATCGTGGCCGGGAGCTTGCTGCGGACCCTCGAGCTCGTCGCGGAGGTGTTCGCCGACAAGCCCGGCCCTGGCGTGCCCGGGGTGGTCGCGGCCATGCGCCGCGACGCTGGCGAGGGCAGCTCCGACGAGGGCGCTCCCGAGACAGGAGAGGCAGGGGAGGCGGGAGAGCCCGAGGAGGGCGCCCGCCTGGCCCTCCCGGCGCCCAAGGTCGAGTTCGACCGCCACGACGTCGGCGCGGTGCTCGGGGCCCTCATCCACCTCCACCTCATCAAGGTCCTCGAGTTCGACGCGCGCATCAGCATCGGCCTGAGCGCCCGCGACTGGGCCGTCCAGACCTTCCTCGCCCTGCCCCTGTTGCTGTCCCGACTCGAGCCCGTGCTCGGCAGCCCCCTCGACGAGCTCGCCCTCGCCGACGAGAGCTTCGCCCGGCGCTGGGAGGAGTACCGCGAGCACCTCGCGGGCCTGGTCCCGCGCACCGTCGTCGAGAACCTGGTGGCCACCCTCGTCCAGCGAGTAGTACAAAGGCATCCCCAATGACCCAGCCCCCGAACCCCTTTGCCAAGAAGCCCGGCGCGAAGCCGCCAGCGAAGCAGCTCGCCATCCCCGAGCTCGCCCGGCGCCTGCAGGACGGCGCGCGTCGACTCGAGGCTCAGTTCCTCGGCAAGGAAGAGATGATCCGGCTGCTGTTCGTCTCGGCCGTGGCCGGCGAGCACATGGTCATGGTCGGCCCCCCGGGCACGGCCAAGAGCGCCCTGGTCCGGGCCTTCGCCGACACCATCGAGGCGACCTACTACGACTACCTGCTCACGCGCTTCACCGAGCCCAACGAGCTGTTCGGCCCCGTGGACATCCAGGCCTTCCGCCAGGGCAGCTACCGCCGGCGCATCGAGGGCATGCTGCCCGAGGCCGAGATCGCCTTCCTCGACGAGATCTTCAAGGCCAACAGCGCCATCCTCAACAGCTTGCTGGGCGTGCTCAACTCGCGCCGCTTCTCCCACGGCAACACCACCGTGGACGTCCCGCTGATCTCGATGTTCGCGGCCAGCAACGAGGTCCCCAACGACGACGCCCTGTCGGCGCTGTTCGACCGCTTCTTGCTGCGCGTGCGCGTGGACTACCTCGACAGCTACCAGTTCCGCGGGCTGCTGCAAAAGGGCGCGGCCCTCGAAGCCGCGGCCCTCGAGCAGCGCGACAGCGCAGGCGCGGAGCTGCCCAAGGCGAGCGTGTCGGCGAGCGACCTGGTCGCCGTCCAGCGCCAGTTCGGCCGGCTGCTCGAGACCATGGACGAGGAGTTCCTGGCCACCTACAAGGGCCTGGTGTTCCAGATCCGCTCCGAGGGCATCAACCTCTCGGACCGCCGCGTGGTCAAGATGCTCAAGCTGTTCGCGGCCTCGGCGGTGTTCGACGGCCGCGAGCAGGTCAACGACGCCGACTTCTTCGTGCTCCGCCACGTGTGGAACACCCCGGAGCAGCAGGACATCCTCCAGGAGATCGTCGGCCCCATCCTCGATCGCTGGTACGAGCAGCACCCGGAGCAGCAGCGCATCGGCGCGACCCCGACCAACCTCCAGGACCTGCTCGAGGAGCTCCGCATCATCCGCGAGACCCTGGCCAGCGTCGAGGTGCTCTCGGACATGCAGCTGTTCAGCCAGCTGCGCAACCTCGGCGACATCAAGGCCGCCCTCCAGCGCATGTCCGACAACCCGGCGGCCGCGCGCATGGTCGGCGAGGTCGACAAGCTGCTCGAGACCCTGTTCTCGAGCAGCCGCTTCGTCTGAGGTCGGTGTAGGGGAGCACCGAGAGCTTGGCCGACGACGATCAGCGCGAGGGCGAAGAGGCCGGGGCCAGCAAAGCGGCCGCGGACGGCCCCGATCGGGCAAACGAGGGCGAAGGCGAGTCCCGCACCCCGCGGGAGCTGCTGCCCATCCTCGAGCGTCAGGTCGCCGGCCTGGCCCTGAGCGAGCTCGAGGGCGTGGGCCCCATGGCGCTGATGCGGGCGGTGGCCTGGCACAACGTGCTCGCGCGCCTGGGCCTGTCCGTGCCGCTGGTCGTCGTCCACGACATCGGCTGCTTGATGTGCGGCCTGGGCCGGCCGGCGCAGGTCAGCCAGGGGGCAGGGGACCCGCGCCTGGGCGAGGCCTGGCGCCAGCTGCTGGTCGAGCTGTCGGAGACCGAGCTGATGCGCATGGCCGCGGCGTGGAAGCACCGCGACCCCATGGTCGGGGTCGTGCTCGCGCGCATCCTCGCCAGCGTCAACCCGCAGCTGCCCGAGGAGGCCCGGGTCGTCCGGCCCCAGGAGCTGCCCGTCGACGTGGTCCAGTACGCGCGCATCGATCCGCGCTCGGCCTTCACCCGCTACGAGCAGGACCAGGCCGTCGCCTGGATCCGCACGATGTGCACCCATCGGCTGCTGCCGATCCTCGAGACCGAGCAGATCGACGTCGACGCCCTGCGCCTGCTCGGCCTGTTCCGCGCCGGGGCCTCGGGGGTCGGCGGGGTCGACCTGGCCGATCTGTACAACGTCATCTTGTCGCCGCAGCTCGCCGACGTGATCGACTTTAGCCTCGAGCTGCTGCCCTCGCTGCTCGAGGTCCGGCGCGAGATGGGCCAGCAGACCTTCGGCATCGACGGCATCGCGTCGATCGAGCGCGTGGGCCACATCGACAACCTGGTCCTGACCCAGCTGGCCTACGACGACGAGGTCTTCGAGCAAAAGTTCGTCGACCGCGAGCTGTTCTACTACACCCACGAAAAGCAGTACGAGAACGAGCGCCGGGTCCACTACGTGCTCGTCGACGGCAGCGCGTCGATGCGCGGCGTCCGGGAGGTGTTCGCCCGCGGCCTGGCCCTGGCGCTGTGCAAGCGCCTGGCCCTGCTCG
>NZ_ABCS01000043.1 GCF_000170895.1 Plesiocystis pacifica SIR-1
GGTCTCGGGCCGCGGAAGCCTCGGCCTCCGCCCGCTGGGCCCGGGCCTCCTCGGCCTGCGCGCGGATCCTCGCCTCCTCGGCCTGCTGGGCGCGCCGCCACTGGTCGTTGGCGAAGCCGCCGAGGCCGCTGAGCACCAGCAGGCTGGCCCCGGCGATGGCCAGGCGACGGCGGCGACGACGACGACGGCGCTCGGGGTTGTCCTCGAGGGCGTCGAGGAGCTGGGTCATGTTCGGCCACCGACGGCCCGGGACGACGGACAGCGCCCGGAGCAGGTGGGCGCGGAGCCAGTGGGGGACCTCGGAGCCTGGGGGCGCCGGCAGGATCTTGCCGCCGACGACGTTGTTCATCAGCGCCGTGGGGTTCTTGCCGGCGAAGGGGCGCTGGTCGTAGAGGGCCTCGTAGAGCGCGACGGCGAAGCCGAACTGATCGCTGCGCGCGTCGATGTCGTGGCCGCGGAATTGCTCCGGGGACATGTAGGCCGGCGTGCCGACCCAGGCCCCGGTCATGGTCAGCGGCGTCGACAGGGGGTCGGTCTGGTCGGTGGCGACGGCGGTCTCGAGCAAGCCGGCGGCGTGCAGGTCCTCGGGCAGGGCCTCGGCCGAGTCGCCGGAGCGAACGATGACCCCGGACGAGCTGCCCACGGAGGAGCTCGCGCCCGAGGTCGCGGACGCCGGCTCGCTGCCGAGGCCGCTCGCGCTCGCCGTGGCGGGGTGCGGGCCGGGCTCCCGCGCTGGCGCTGCGGTCCCCCGGGCGATGCCAAAGTCGAGCACCCGGACCCGCCCGTCCTCGCCGAGGATGGCGTTCTCGGGCTTGAAGTCCCGGTGCACGATGCCCGCGGCGTGGGCCGCCTCGAGCCCGCGTCCGGCCTGGATGTAGACCTCGAGGATCGTCTGCCAGCGAGGCTCGCGGGAGCTGTGGGCCGGCGGGCTGCCCGGGGGCTCGAGGCCGCGGACCCAGGCGCCGAGGGTCGGCCCGGTCACGAACTCCATGGCCACGTAGATCTGCTCCTCGAACTCGCCGACCTCGTAGACGTGGACGACGTTGGGGTGGGACAGCCGGGCCATGGCCTTGGCCTCGCGCTTGACCCGGACCCGCGTGTCGGCGGCGGCCCGCTCCGGACGGACCAGCTTGATCGCCAGCTTGCGATCGAGCTCGTTGTCGTAGGCGGCGTAGACCACCCCCATGCCGCCCTCGCCGAGGCGCTGGAGCACGACGAAGCGGCCGATCTGGGCAGGTCCCTGGGCAGGTCCCTGGCCCGCGCCGTGGTCTGGGAAGGCCTCCGCGTCGAGGTGTTCGTCCTCGTCGCCGTCGGAGGAGTCGCCGAGCAGGGTGTCGGCGTCGAGCAGCGGGTCGCGCTCGTTGGTGTCGGTGGCGTCCACGCGGGCGTCTTCCCGTCCATGGTTTCACCACGGGCGGGAGGGCGGCGCAAGCGTGGCACGATGAAGCCCCGACCTCGCGTTCGAGGCCGGGGCTGTTCTTCATTCGGATCGAAGGATCAGTCCTTGCGCAGGCGCAGGGCCGCGAGGCAGATCAGGCCCAAGCCCATCCACGCCGCGCCGCCGCGGGCCGGCTCGTCCTCGACGGCGCAGCTGAGGGAGGCCGAGGCCGAGGCCTCCGCTTCGAAGGACACGTCGATGTCGAGGATGTCCTGGAGCGCGGCGACGCAGTTGTCGAAGGCGCTCGCGCTGACCTCGATGAACTGGCCGTCGCAAAACAGCGCGCCCTCGGGGGCCTCGCACTGAGCCTCGCAGCCGCCCTGCAGGTCCGCCTTGCAGTCGACGTAGAAGTCGGCCTGGCAGTCGAGCTGGCAGCCCATGTTGATCTCGGCCCGGCACTCGCCGCCGCAGCAGCCCTCGCACTGGGCCACGCAGTCGGCCTGGGGCGCGTCGATGTCACAGGCGGCGCCGCACTCGAAGGAGCAGGTCGCCTCGCAGGAGGCCCGGCACTCGGCTCCGTCCTCGGACCCGGCGCACTGCGCCTGGCAGTTGGACGCGCAGTTGCCCTCGCAGGAGGCCCGGCAGTCGAAGGCGCCCGGGTCGACCTCGCACTCCGCTTCACAGGAGGCCTGGCAGCTGCCCGTACACTCGACCTCTGCCTCGATGTTGCAGCCTCCAGAGCACTCGAGGGAGCCCTCGGCGGCGCACGAGGCGTTGAACGCGAAGGGCTCGCACTCGGCCTTGCAGCCGCCTTCGACGAGCACTTCGCACTCGGCGTCTCCGGCCACGAACACGTCGCCGCAAGCGTCGAGGCCACCGGCTTGGGCCTCTGGAGAGAGCAACACCGCGGCCGCGAGGGCGCCAGCGCAGGCGAGGGAAGAAAAGAGGGGACTAGAGAAAGCTTGGCTGAGGTGGCGCATCGGGAGTGTCGGTTCGACGGAGGTGAAGTGTCGGTATTCCATGGTCTGGATCACGGCCTCGACCCTTGGCTTGGCCCGCGTTTGCGGACCGGGGTACGTGGCGAGACGCATCGCTTTTTGGGTCTGGGGGGGCGGGTGGTGGTCGTCTGCAACAACACCGCGGGGGCCCGCTGGTGTCACCGCCCCCGAGGATACCCTCGATCGACTCGATGGGCCCGCGTGGATGTGCTCTGGGAAGGGACGTCGAACTCACCCGAGCCACTCGGCTCACTCGACGTCGTCGATGTAGTCGAGCAGCGTCCGGCAGTTGCCGAGCTCGGGCGCGTCGCCGCTGGGGTCGAGCTCGGCGACGGCCTTCTCCAAGAGGCGCCCAGGCTGCATGGCCTCGTCGCCAGTCTCGCGCTGCGCCTTCCCCCACTCCGTGCGCATCTCGACCTTGGCGTAGTAGTCCCGCAAGGTCCCGTCTTTGTAGTCGTGGTCGAGGGCCGCGCACAGATCGTCGAGGTCCGCGAGCTTGTCCGCGCGCTGGGGGTCCGCGGGCGCGGCCGGGGCGGGCTCGGCCTTCGCGTTGGACCCGTCGGGGCTCTCGGCCTTGGCCGACGCCTGCTCGCTCGGCGCGGGTGCGGGCGCGTCGCCTCCCTTGCAGCCCACGAGGACGAGGGCGAGGGCGAGGCTCGAGAGCGTGGCGGGAGCGTGACGGGTGCCGCCGAGGAGGGTGGTGAGATCGCTGCCGCGCATGCCGCCAGCATAGCGGGGCGCCGCAGACGGGAAAATGGGGCCTGAGTAGCGCTCGAGCCGGGCTGCGGGCCCGTCGGCGCGCGATCAGGGGGGAGCTTCCGCACGGGTCCCGGCCTGGTGGTTGTGGCCCCAGCGTATATCCTCACGACGGTCCGCGATGCTCGATTCCGTCGTTCAGTCCTCCGAATCCGCCACGGAGCGCCCGACCGCCGCGCTCATTGCCGAACTGTGCCGACAGTTCTACGGCCTCGGCTGGGTCAGCGGCACCGGGGGCGGGATCTCGATTCGCGACGAGCGGGGCGTGTGGATGGCCCCCTCGGGCGTGCAAAAAGAGCGCATCGCCCCCGAGGACGTGTTCCTGCTCGCCGACGGCGTGTGGGATCGGGCCGAGGTCGTCGAGGCCCCGACCAACCCCAAGCTGCGCATCTCCGAGTGCCAGCCGCTGTTCTTCAACGCCTTTCGCATGCGCGACGCCGGGGCGGTGATCCACAGCCACTCGATCTGGGCCGTGCTCGCGGCCCGGCTGTTCAGCCCCGCGGGCGAGGCCGGCGAGTTTCGCTGCCGCAACCTCGAGATGCAAAAGGGCCTGCGGGGCATGGGCTGCTTCGACGAGCTGGTCGTGCCGATCATCCCCAACACCGCCCGCGAGGCCCAGCTGCGCGACTCCATGGCCGAGGCGATGGCGCGCTACCCCGACGTCGACGCGGTCATCGTCGCGGGCCACGGCATCTACGTGTGGGGCCACGACTGGGTCAAGGCCAAGACCCAGGCCGAGTGCTTCGACTACCTCCTGCGCGCCGCCGTCGAGGCCCACCGCCTCGGCCTCCCGCTCTGACCGGACCTCAACTCCCGCTCTGATCCCTCCTCAGACGACCGAGACCCTCCCGATGCAACTCGCCTGGATCGACCCCCAAACTGACTACCCGACCCTCGACATCGCGCACCTGCGCAGCGCGGGCGTGACCTACGAAGCCCTCGAGATCGCGGGCGAGGCCTACCAGCCCAGCCTCGACACCCTCAAGCGCGACCGCGGCTACATCGAGCAGGACGTCATCGAGCTGCGCCCCGACACCGAGAACCTCGACGCCATCTGTGCCAAGTTCGCCGACGAGCACCTGCACACCGACGACGAGGTCCGCTTCGTGCTCGAGGGCGAGGGCATCTTCGACATCCGCGACAACGACGACCGTTGGATGCGGGTGACCGTCGAGGCCGGCGACCTCATCGTCGTGCCCAAAGACAAGTACCACCGCTTCTATCTCACCGATCGCAAACAGATCCGTTGCGTACGCCTGTTCCAGGACAGCTCGGGCTGGGTGCCACACTACCGCTGAGCGCCCGCTGTGCTGACGCGTCGATCAACGACCCAAAACCCCACGGAAAGTACCGACATCATGGACGCAACCACCAACGAGACCACCAACGACTACAAGGTCGCCGACATCAGCCTGGCCGAGGCCGGCCGCAAGCAGATCCAGCTCGCCGAGAAGGAGATGCCCGGGCTCATGTCGCTGCGCGAGCGCCACGGCGCGAGCAAGCCGCTGGCCGGCGCGCGCATCTGCGGCTGCCTGCACATGACCGTGCAGACCGCGGTGCTGATCGAGACCCTCACGGCCCTCGGCGCCGAGGTCCGCTGGTCCTCCTGCAACATCTACTCGACCGACGACTCCGCCGCCGCGGCCATCGCCGCCACCGGCGTGCCCGTGTTCGCCTGGAAGGGCGAGACCGAGGAGGAGTACTGGTGGTGCGTCGAGCAGACCATCTTGTGGCCCGACGGCAAGGGCCCCAACCTGCTGCTCGACGACGGCGGCGACCTGACCAACTGGATGCACGAGAAGCACGCCGACCTGCTCGCCGAGGTCAAGGGCCTGTCCGAGGAGACCACCACGGGCGTCCACAACCTGGTCAAGATGGCCGAGAAGGGCGAGCTCAAGGTCCCGGCCATCAACGTCAACGACTCGGTCACCAAGAGCAAGTTCGACAACCTCTACGGCTGCCGCGAGAGCCTCGCCGACGGCATCAAGCGCGCGACCGACATCATGGTCGCCGGCAAGACCGTCGTGGTCTGCGGCTACGGCGACGTCGGCAAGGGCAGCGCCCAGTCCATGCGGGGCTTCGGCGCCCGCGTGCTGATCACCGAGATCGACCCCATCTGCGCGCTCCAGGCCGCGATGGAGGGCTTCGAGGTGACCACGATGGACGAGGCCGCCCCCGTCGGTGACATCTTCGTGACCGCCACCGGCTGCGCCGACGTCATCAACTTCGAGCACATGAAGCGCATGAAGGACGAGGCCATCGTCTGCAACATCGGCCACTTCGACAGCGAGATTCAGATCGCCGCGCTCGAGAACGCCGAGGACGTGACCGAGATCAGCGTCAAGCCCCAGGTCGACCGCTTCGTGTTCGCCGACGGCCACGCCATCATCGTGCTCGCCCGCGGCCGCCTCGTGAACCTGGGCTGCGCCACCGGCCACCCCAGCTTCGTGATGTCGGCCAGCTTCACCAACCAGGTCCTCGCCCAGCTGACCCTGTGGCAGGAGACCGCCAAGTACGAGACCGGCAAGGTCTACGTCCTGCCCAAGAAGCTCGACGAGGAGGTCGCCGCCCTCCACCTCGCCAAGGTCGGCGCCAAGCTGACCAAGCTGACCGAGGAGCAGTCCAAGTACCTCGGCATCCCCGTCGAGGGCCCCTACAAGCCCGAGCACTACCGCTACTGAGCGGTTGACGGCCTGAGCCGCAGGGCTGCCCCCGGGGACGGGGGCGGCCCTTTTGTTTGGTTTTTAAAATGTTTTGATGTTCGCTTCGAATGCCGCGGGCGGACGGAGCGTCTTGGTTCGTCTCCGTTGCCATCGGTTCGTTTTGGTTAGAATCAACGCTGTTTGAGCGGACAATGTGTACGTGTTCGTAATGGTTCGTATGCGTTACCATTCGTAACCCCACTATCGACCCTACTTCAGGGTCTGGCGGTGCCGAACAGGCCGCGAGGGCGGGCCCGCCAGGCTGACCGGTCAGATGCGGGGGGTGGGTAAAAAGGTGATTGATATCAGGTGTTTGTGGCGGGCGCCGACCGCCGGGTCGGGGCCCCGAGACTGGCTCCCAGCTCACCTTTCGGCTCGCTCCAGAGCGTGGGTGTGCGGCAACAGATTCATCATGGTCCGTTCACGCTTTTACAACCTGTTTGCTGTCACCGCTTTTTCGGTCTCGCTAGCCTGTGCCGATGGTATCTCGGTCGAGGACGGGGAGGTGTGTGCTCTCGAATGTCAACCCTCTCAGTCCGCGGTCGTCTGCGAGGTGGGCGCGCAGAGCTTCGCCATGTGCGGCGACACCCTCGCCGAGGCCCAGTCGAGCTGCGCGTCGCTGCAGGGCCAGTCGGGGCCGGAGCTGGGTCTGTGCTCGACCTGGGGCGACCCCGCCGAGGTCTGGACCCCCGGAAGCCATGTGTCCGAGGATCTGACCTCGGGTGAGCTGGTGATCGACGAGGACTTCTTTGCGATGGTCACGAGCCAGCCCTGGCTGCTCGACGCCGACTCGACCCTGGTCTTGCAGGGCGACGACGGCTACTACGAGCTCGCCCGGCCGGGCGCGCTGTCGGACGCGCTGGGCTGGCAGGTCGGCGACGCCTTCACCGAGCTCAACGGCGTCGAGCTCAAGGGCATCACCGGGCTGATGACGGCCTCGGCCACCACCGAGGCGGCCAAGCACTACGATCTCGAGATCAAGCGCGGCAGCTACACCGTCGTGATCCCTTACCGCGTCGATTGAGCCGTGCGGGTGTGCTGGAAGCGGTCTACGGAGCGGAGCGAGGCCTTCGCGCAATGCGATTCGCATCGTCCGCGGCCGTGGATCCCCGCGCCCTCGGGCTCTACACTGGTCGTCGCAATGGCGACGGATGCGGAGTTGGTCGAGGCTTGGCGGGCAGGCCAAAAGCGCGCCGGTAAGCTCTTGTTCGAGCGGCACTTTGAAGCCGTCGATCGTTTTTTTCAGAGCAAGGTCGGCCCCGACGCGCCAGACCTGGTCCAAAAGACCTTCCTGGGCTGCGTCGAGAGCATCGACAAGTACCGCGGGGAGGGCAGCTTTCGCAGCTGGCTGTTCGCCGTTGCCTACCGCCAGCTGTGTCGGCACTACCGCAGCCGCGCCCGCGATCGCCTGCACTTCGACGCCGGCACCTCGGCCGTTCGCGACCTCGAGCCCACACCCAGCGGTGTGCTCGCGCGGCGTCGGGAGGAGCGGCTGTTGCTCGAGGCCCTGCGCGGGATCCCCCTCGAGCTGCAGGTGGCCCTCGAGCTGCACTACTGGGAGCACATGTCCGACCGGGAGGTCGCCCTGGCCCTGGGCGTGGCCCACGGGACCATGAAGAGCCGGCTCCGGCGGGGTCGCAAGCTCCTCGCCGAGCGCCTCGAGACCATGAACGTCGGAGACGTGCTGCTCGAGAGCACGAGTACGGATTTGGAGGCCTGGGCACGGGATCTGCGCGAGATTGCCCTCGCGGCCGCCCAGGGCGGTCCCCAGGGCGATTCAGAGGACGATTCCAGCGGGGCGTGAGCGCGCCTTTCCGAGCTCGCTATGCGCATTTGGGCTCGTGCCCAAAAAAGTGCAGCGACGCTTAAACCGTTGGGCCGGTCGCGGGAACAACCGTGGCAGGGCCAGGAAAGGCCCGGATGGGACACGGAGCGATGAACACCACCACGAAGTTTGGCGTGATTTTGGCGAGCGCGATGCTGCTCGGGGCCTGCGACTCGGGCGAGGCGCCCGGCTCGGAGCTCGAGCTCGGCGAGCCGGGAGCGAGCGCGGAGGCCGGGGAGGCCATGGACGCCGCCGAGGACGACGCGCTGCCCCTGGGGGGGCGGTCGCAGCACGAGACCATGGGCGCCCATCCCCCGGTCGAGTGCCCCGGCACCCGGCGCGTCATCGGCGTGCTCATCGATCCCGACGAGGGCTCTTGCGACGGCTTCGACATCCCCAACGAGTGGGTCGGCTCGGAGATGTTCTCGACCGGCTCGCCCCACGTCGCGGGGCTGAGCGGGCCGGTGCCCGACGGCCTGCGCCGCTTTTGCATGTTCGAGTGGCAGCCCAGCTACGCGCCCGTCGACGACGGCATGTACGCGAGCTTGTTCGACGCCATCGACAACTACTCGATGATGCCGCTCGAGTTTGTCGCGCCGGATTGCCTCGGCGAGTACGTCCAGGGCGACCTGTCCGACGAGGGCAACGTGCGCGCGCTCCGGGACGCCTTCTTGGCCAACGTCGACGCGCTCTCGGCCGCCGAGGCGGAGAGCCTGCCGGTCGCCGGCTACCCCGGCGTGGGGGTGATCGACTCGCTCTCCCAAGAGGCCGCCGAGCTGCCCTGGTTGACCCCGGTCAGCGACCACGGCGACCAGATGGGCGAGCTGATCCGCGACGTGCTCTGCCCCCACGAGGGCAAGGAGTGCACCCAGTCCGTGGAGTACTCCCTGGCCCTCGATCGCTCGGAGCGGACGGGGCTGATCGACTGGTACGAGGGCGGCAGCCTGGGCTCGCAGGGCTCGCTGGCCCTGGCCATCTACTACTACGTCAAGGCGCAGCGCGAGGCCTGGGAGGCCGATCCCGACGCCGTGATGCCGCGCATGGTGCTCAACCTGAGCGTGGGCTGGAGCCCCGACCCGGCGCTCTACGACACCGTCCTCGACCCCGACCGCGGCCCCAAGCAGGCCCTCGAGGAGGTGCTGCGCTACGCCTCGTGCCAGGGCGCGCTGGTGTTCACCGCCGCCGGCAACAACCCCGACGAGGCCTGCCCCGGCAATCACGTCGGCGGCCTCGCGCCCGCGACCTACGAGGGCGTGCCCGCGCCGGAGCCGAGCTACTGCAAGGCCATGGATTTTTGGCCGGCCGACGAGGACAACTACCCCGTGTTCCCCAAGACCCCGACCTACCGCCCGCTGGTCTACGCCGTCGGCGGGGTCGACGGCCACGACGAGGCGCTGATCAACGCGCGCTTGAAGGGGACCCCGCGCCAGGTCGCCACGGGCTCGAGCGGCGTCGCCATGGACGATGCCGGGGTCTTGACCACGCCGCTGTCGGGGAGCTCCGTGGCGACCGCGGCCGTCACCGCGGCCGCGGCCCAGCTGATCAGCGTGCGCCCGGACCTGACCCCGGCCGAGGTCGCGGAGGCCGTGTGGGAGCGCGGCTGGGCCATCGGGGAGACCTCGGACTTCCAACTTGGCGCTGCGAACCTGCCCGTGCGTCGCCTGTCGGTGTGCGGAGCGATCGCGCCGGAGGTGCCCTGGCTGACCTGCTCGGCGGAGGCGCCCGATCCCAAGGGCAACCTCGGCGACTACTCGAGCGAGGTCCAGGCCGTGCTCAACGACCCGACGACGAACATGGCGACCTCGGTCCAGCCGGTCGTCGATCCGAACCCGGTGTGTGAGGTGATCTCCTGGAACGAGCTGGTCCGGCCCCAGCCCGAGACGCCGATCTGCCCGCACTGCAACATCCAGCCTGGTGGCGGCGAGGAGACCGACGACGCGGTCAACATGACCATCGATACCGCTTACGCCGGCTTCATCCTCGACGTGGAGCTGACCGCGACGGACGAGCTGATGAACGTGACCACGGTGAACCTCGGGTCACAAGCGGTCGCCGACCTCAACGCAGGCTTTCGGGTCGTCCGGGTCATGGTCGACACGCCAGGAGTGACTCGCGCGAGCTTGGAGTTCACCGTCTCCGATCCGACTGGCAACATCGTCCAGACCAACCCCATCGACGTACTCTGAACGATCTGTGATTCAGCGCCCATGGAGCTCCTCACAGCCTGCGAAGTTTCGAGCCGCATGGCTCGAGCTCTCCCCGAGCTCTCGGACCCGAACATGGGGCGCAAGGCACCAGGTGGTGGACGCGAACAGGGCGCCCTGGAGCGCGTCCGCGTCGTAGCTCAGCTGCTCGAGGTCCCAAAGGCGGGCCGTGGCGTCGACTGAGATGGATACCAGCGAGCGCCCGTTGGTCGCGGCGAGCCCGACGACGGACGCGTCGTGGCCTGTGAGTACGATGGGCGGGCGCGGATCCCCGATGGTCCAGATTCGAATGGTCTGATCGCTCGACGCCGTAGCGACGCGATTTCCGGGAAGGAAGATCGCGGCCCATACCTCGCCGCCGTGATCGCTCAGGGTCTCGAGCAGGGCTCCGTCGGCGGTCTGCCAGACCCGCGCGTGGCCGTCCGTGGATGCCGTGAGCACTCGCTCGCCCGTCGCGTCGAAGCTCACTCGCCACACGGACGCGTCGTGGCCAGCGAGGACGAGAGCGTGCTCAGGGTTTGAGTCTGGCCACAAGCGTGCTGTCCCATCCTGCGACGCGGTGGCCAGGGTGTGCCCGTCAGGACTGCGGGCCAGGTCGCGGATGGGCCCTTCGTGCCCGTTCAAGGTCGTGAGCAGCGCGCCGCTGCTGGTGTTCCAGATCCGCACCGTCGCGTCGTCTGAAGCCGTGGCGACACGCTGGCCGCCGGGCTCGAAGTCGATGCAGCCGACGTTGCCAGTGTGTCCGCGGAGCACCGAGCGAATGGAGCCATCTGCGACGTTCCAAATCGTGGCCCGGTCATCATAGGAGGCCGAACCGAGCTGTGCGCTGGCGCTGTCGAAGGCGAGATCGACGACCGCTGTCTTGTGCTCGGCGAGTACGCGCTGCTCCCAGCGTTCGGTATCCCACAGCTGGATCCCCTCCTCCACGAAGGCCAGAGCGACGTAGCGACCGTCGGGGCTGATCTCGGACGTGTTGATGCTGGACTTCGACGCAGAGAGTTGGCGCAGCTGGTGGCCATCGACGGAGGACCACAAGCGCGCGCTCCCGTCCCGGGAAGTCGTCAACAGACGCTGCCCCACGTGGTCGATGGCGATGTCCGTCAGCGCCTCCGAGTGGCCGCGCAGGGCAGTCGAGAGGGGGCGCCGGTCGAGCGGCCAAAGGCGAACGCTACCGTCGAAAGAGCCCGTCGCCAGCCACCGGCCAGTGCTGTCGGCAGCGCCCACGTAGAGGGCCTGGCGATGGCCGAGCAAGCTGCGCTCGAGGCTGCCGTCGCTCAGGCGTCGGAGCTCCACGGTTCCGTCGAAGGACAGGACGATCGCGTGCTGGCCCACGGCAGGGAGCACCGTCGTCCAGGCTCTCTCCCCCGGAGGGCGAAGCTGCCGAGAGATGCTCGCGTCGAGTTCACGCGCGATGACAGAGCCATCGGTCGAGGTCGAGACGATGAGCTGGCCGCGCTGATCGAGGTCGGAGACGTAGCTGTCGTGTTGGATGAAGAGTTCGCCGTCGGCCCAGCGAGACGCGCCGCGCCACAGACGAACCGTGCCGTCATCGGAGCCCGTGAGAATGTCGCCAGCGGCCGTGAAGAGCCCGCGATAGATCGGTTTGGTGTGAGCCGAGAGCGTCGCGGAGAGCTCGCCGTGAGCTGTCCAAACGCGGCCCTTGCTGTCGTCAGAGCCCGTCAGTACGCGCCGTCCATCTGGGCTGAAGGTGGCGAGGTTGACCGGGGACCCGGCATCGAGGGTGAGCGTCTCGGCCGAAGTATCGACAGACACGATGCGGGCGCTGCCGTCCTCGGACGCGGTGAGGACACGCGTGCCGCTGGGGTCAAAGCGGACCTGGTTGACGCCGCCTCCGTGGCGCGTGAGCTCGCGGGAACTCGTGGGGGCGTAGTCGGTCCATAAATGCACGCTGCGGTCCTCAGAGGCCGACACGAGGGTGTGTCCGTCAGGGCTCAGCGCGAGCGAAGTGACGCTCTGCTCGTGTTGAATGATCGGAGTCTCTGGATCTGCAGCGCCTGTCTCGACGGACCAGCGCATGACCTTGCCGCCGGCGCCGCCGGAGTAGACGGTTTGGGCGTCCGGGGAGAATACGAGAGTGTGGACTAGCCCCTCGTGCCCCTCGAACACCGCATGACTAATCGGCCGCCCGAGCGTCTGATTCGCCGCAGAGATCCACGCCTGGCTCTCGCGGATCTCCGTCTCGACCTCGCGCAGCAGCAGCGCCGCGGTCGTCGGGTCCTCGTGGTCGACCGCCTCGGCCTTGCGACCAAAGCGGCGAAACACGCTCATCCGCGTCGCGTCCCGGGCTCGGCGGGCGTCGTCGGTGGCCTGCTCGAGGCCGCGGCGGCGCTCGAGCTCGAGCAGGTCCTCGGTGAAGTCGTTCCAGTAGCTCTGGCGCTGGCTCTGGCGCACCTTGGTCACGGCCACGGCGCTCAAAGAGGTGAGCACGAGGGCGAGGGACAGGCCGAAGGCGCCGGTTCGCAGGATCCGGCGGCGGCGGACGTCGGGGTCGTCGACGAGGGCGTCGAGGAGCGCGCGCATGGACGGCCAGCGCTCGTCGGGGTCGGCGGACAGGCCCCGAGCGATCACGGCGCGCAGCCACTCGGGGACCTCCGCGTGGCTCGGGGGCTCGAGGATGTCTTCCTCGCTCACGGCGCGGGCGAGGGCGCCGAGGCTGTTGCCGGCGAAGGGTCGCTGGCCGTAGAGGCCCTCCCACAGCGCGACGCAGAAGCTGAACTGATCGGTGCGCGCGTTGGTCCGCGCGCCGGCGAACTGCTCCTTGGCCATGTAGGCCGGCGTCCCGACCATGGCGCCCGTCTTGGTCAGGGCGACGTCGAGCTTGTTGTGGCGGGAGGAGCCCGAGCTCGAGGCGGTCGCAAAGCCCGGGCTCGAGCCAGGACTCGAACCAGGCTTCGAACCAGTCCCGAAGCCTTCATCCGCGGCGAGGTCCAGCTCGAGCACTGAGGGCGAGGGGGTCTCGTGGCCCTCGAGGGCGTAGGCCAGGCCGAAGTCGGCCACGCGGACCCGGCCGTCGTTGCCCACGAGCACGTTGTCGGGCTTGAAGTCGCGGTGGACGATGCCGGCGGCGTGGGCCGCCGCGAGGCCCTCGCCGGCTTGCAAGAAGGGCTCGAGAATCTCGGCCCAGGAGCGCTGGGCGGCGTCGAGGCTGTCCAGCCAGCCGCGCAGGTCTCGGCCCGCGACGTACTCCATGGCGACGAAGAGCTGGCCTTCGAAGCTGCCGACCTCGTAGACGGCGACGACGTTGGGGTGGCTCAGGCGGGCCATGGCCTGGGCCTCGCGCTGCATGCGATCGGCGGCGACGCTGTGGTCCTTGGCGCCGCGCAGGAGCTTGAGGGCGATGCGGCGATCGAGCTGGTCGTCGTAGGCGAGGTAGACCAGGCCCATGCCGCCGCGGCCGAGCTCGCGGAGCACGGTGTAGCGGGCGATCTGCACCGGGCGCTGGGGGGCCTCGTCGAACAGCATGGCCGCGACGGCGGCCTTGCGCTGGCGCGCGGCCAGGCTGATCGGCGCGTCGGGGATGGACACCGCGTCGAGCTCGGCGGAGTCGAGGTGCGCCCCCGCCTTCGGGCGTGGCGGGTCTTCGGGCGCGAGGGTCTCGGCGATGCCGTCGAGGGTGCGCTCGTCGCTGGGCCGCCGACCCCGAGCTTGGCTGGCCTCGCGCGTCTCGCCGCGCTCCTCGTCGTGCTCCACTCGCGCCATGACCAGCCCCGACAGTATCGCCGAGGCCGGGCGCGAGCAGGGGAGGAAGCGTTAGCGGAGGGCGCCTCGTTGGCGACGTCCAAAGGGCGAGGCGAGCAGGCCCCAGAAGCTCGTCGGCGTCGGCTCGTCCACGCCGAAGTCCGTGGCCCGCTCGTCGCTGTAGGTGCCGAACAGCAGGTCGATGGCGGGCAAGAGCGCGGCGAAGTTGCGGGGCGCTCCCGCGCGATCGTGGTGGCGATGGTGAAAGCGCGGCGTGGCCACGAGCCCGCGCAGGGGCCCCAGGTTGACGCGCAGGTCCGAGTGCACGAAGGCCGTGTTGACCGTCAGCAGCACCACGACCAGGGCGTGGGCGCCCAGCGGGATGCCGAGCAGGACCAAGGGGAGGTTCTGGGCGAGGGTGACCAGGACGATCTCCACGGGGTGCTGGCGAAAGGACGCGAGCCAGTCCATGCGCGGCGCGCTGTGGTGGACCCTGTGGAGGCGCCACAGCAGGGGGAGGGCGTGGGCGGCCCGGTGGTAGGCGTAGCCGGCGAGCTCGAAGATCAACAGCCCAGCGGCGAGGGACAGCCACAGCGGCGGCTCCCAGGTGACGAGGGCCTCGGGGGTCCACCGGCCAGCCTGGGCGAGGGTCCAGCCGAGCACGAGGAAGAGCGCGATCTCGGTGAGCACGGCTCCGATCGTGGCGAAGGCCGCGTCGGTGCGCCGACGCGGGGAGGCCAGCGGCTCCGGTTCAGCCCCGGGCTCGGGCTCGCGCTCGGGCAGCAGCCACTCGAGGGGCGCGAACAGGCAGCCGATGAGCGCCGCGTGGACCAGCGGTCGCCACACCCACTCGATGTCCACCGGCAGGAGCATCAGTAGCCGCGGCCCCACTTGGGCGACCAGTAGTCGATGGGCACTTCGACCTTCGACCCCGCCGGGACCTCGGTGCCGATCACCTCGGTCTCGCCGACGACGTAGGCCCCGTAGTCGGGCGTCGGGACGACCCGGTCGCGGTTCCACTGATCCCGCGGGGCGAGGACGAGGCCGACCTCGCGCAGGTGCTTGCGGGCGACCCACAGCCGCTCACCGGCGACGTCGGGCACACGAACCATGGCCGGCGCGTCGGCTTGCGGGGTGGCGTCGTCGTTCGCGGCGGCCGTCGGCGTCGGCGCGGCCGCGGGGAGGGGAGCGGGGGCGGGCGCCTTGGCGTGACTCGCCTGGGAGGTCTGGGTTTTGGTCTCGAGCTCTGTCTCGGGTTCGGCGAGCTCCCCGTCCTGAGCGTCGTCCGCGACCTCGCTCTGGGCCCGAGCCTCGAGGCCACCGAGGCCCATGAACACGATCGCCGCCAGCGAGGCGACGCTGGCGGCGATGGCGATGGCAGTGTGCGCGGGGGAACGGCGAGGGGCGCTCATGTCCCGGGTCACGCGCTAGGGCCAGGATCGATCTCCCGTCCCCAGAATTTTCTCGAGGCTTTTTAGCCCTTGAGCCCCGAGAGCTTGAGCTCGATGGCCTCGACCTCGGCCTCGGCCTTCTCGAGGTTGTCCTTGACCACCTGCTTGCGCTTCTCGAACTCCTTGAGCCCGTTGACCGGGTCGTTGCCGTTGCGAATCTTCTCCTCGATCTTCGGCGTGCGCTCCACGGCCATCTGGCGGATCTCGAGGTTGCGGTTGGCGGCGACGAGGCGGTCCTCCCAGTAGGCGATCTCGTCCTCGACGGAGTCGAAGCTGGTCGGCTCCTTCTTCTTGCCCGGGTCCGGGGCCATCCCGTTGGTGACGATGGCGTTCTCGACCACGGGGTTGAGCTTGGGCTTGGTCCGCTTGGGCGAGGGCTTGGCGTCGTCGGTGGGTCGCGCCGCCACGCCGCCGCTGCCGGACTTGGACTTGGCCGTATCCGCGCTCGCGCTGGCCTTGGTATCGGTCTTGGCTTGCTTGGCTTCCTTCTTGTCGTCGTCGCCACCAAAGAAGAGCAGGCCGCCGATGAGCAGGATGCCCGCACCAGCGAGGATCGCCGGGAGCATGCCGCCGCCTTCTTTTTGCTTGGGGTCAGGAGAAGTCATGGCTTCGAACCATAGCACCGAACTCCAGGATGTCAGCTTTGGTAGCTATTATTCTCAGGGGCCTGTTTGCCATTGAAACGGTGTTTTGGAGTGAAGTCAGGGCGGTGGGGGCTGAGTATGATGCTCGAATGGTCCCGGAGGACATGGGCGCAAATTACGCCGATGGCGGCGTGGCGAGTCCCGGGCCAGCGGGCGAGTTCCCCGACGAGCTGGTCTACGACGACCTCGTCGAGGGCGAGGACGGCCGGGTCTACATCGAGTTCGAGCTCGAGGTTGGGCCGGGCAGCGACGGCTATCGACTCGACCGCTTCTTGTCTCTGCGCTTCGTTCGGATGTCGCGGACGCGGGTCCACAAGCTGCTCGCGGCGGGCAACGTGCGCTGTCGAAGCAGCGGCGAGGTGCTGACCAAGAACGCCCTGCGCGTGCGCGGGGGGCAGGTGGTGATCATCCGCCGCCCGGCGCCCGAGGAGCCCGCGGTCATCCTCGACTACGGCGTCGTCCACGAGGATCCCGACGTGCTCGTGCTCGACAAGCCCGGCAACCTGCCCGTGCACCCCACGGCCCGCTACCACCGGCACACCTTGACCGCGCTCATGCGTCGGCGCCTCGGGCCCAAGCACGGTTGGGAGATGGCCCACCGCATCGATCGCGAGACCTCCGGGGTGATCATCTTTGGTCGGCGCAAGGCGAGCGGGCCCAAGATCAAGGGCAGCTTCTTTCGCCGCGAGGTCCACAAGGAGTACCTCGCCATCGTCCTCGGCCGCCTCGAGCTGCCCGAGGGGCCCCGGTTGATCGACATGCCCCTCGGGTCCGCCGTGGGCTCGAAGATCATGATCAAGATGGGCCCGCGCCCCGTGGACGAGGGCGGCCTGCCGGCGCAGACGACCATCGAGGTCCTCGCCCACGGGGAGCATCGAGGCCAGCCGATCACCCTGGTGCGCTGCCTGCCTCGGACCGGACGCACGCACCAGATCCGCGTGCACCTGGCCGAGATTGGCCATCCCATCCTCGGCGACAAGCTCTACGCCGCCGAGGAGGACGAGTTCCTCGCCGTGGTCGAGGACGGCGAGCCCGTGGCCGAGCTCGAGGCGCGGCTGGGCCTGTGGCGCCAGGCCCTGCACGCCCGGGCGTTGAGCTTGCCGCACCCGACCACCGGCGATGGGGTTCGCTATGTCGCGCCCTGGCCAAAGGAGCTCGCCGGCGTGATCGCTTTGCCGGCGGGCTTGGTCGAAGGCGGCTGAGCGTCGATGGGGGCCTGCGTGCTCAGGCGGCGGCGCTCGAGTTCAGCTCCGCGAGCAGCTCGCTGGTCTCGACGATGCGCTGGGCGATCAGGCTCAAGGTCGCGAGGGTCCCGGCGTGGGCTTCGTCGGAGGTGGTCGCCGTCGCGTCGGAGACGAGCACGACCTCGTAGCCGTGGTCGACGGCGGCGCGGACGTTGGCCTCGACGCACAGGTTGAGGACCATGCCGCCCATGATCAGGGTCCGGATGCCGCGGGCGCGCAGCAGCTGGTCGAGGTCGGTGGTTCCAAACGCGAGCATGCCCGCGCGCGGGGTGGCGAGCACGGTGCTCGGGGTCGGAGCGAGGGCCTCGACGATGGCCCCGCCCGCGCCCTCGCGCATCGCCCCGCGCTGGCGCAGGAGCTGATAGATCGGGGCGTTGGACGGCGGCGCGGCGTGGTGCTCGTCGCGCTGGATCAGCGTCGAGTAGAGGATCGGTAGCCCGGCCGCCGCGGCGGCGTCGCGGAGCTTGCGGAGCTTGGCTACGACCTGCCGCTGCGCGACCTGGGCGTGGAGGAGATCGGCGAGCGCGCCGTCGGAGGCGAGGACGTCGCGCTGGGGATCGGTGATGAGCAAGGCGGTGGTGTTCATGTCGAGGGTCATGGGTCTGGCTTTCCGTGGTGTGGGTTGATCGATTTTACTGTACGAACTAGTTGGTATGTTTTGGGATGAAAAAAGAGCAGGCCGAAGCCCGGACGGCTCGAGCGAGCGCTCGCCGCTCAGGTCTTGCGGTCGAGCTGCGCCGTGACGCTCGCTCGATAAAAGCGCACGGCTTCGACGATGCGCTCGGGGTCGCGGTGCGCCTTCGACAAGGTGATGCCGCCCTCGAGGCAGACCAGGAATTGTCGGGCCAAAAAGCCCGCCTCGGCGCGCGCAGCCTTGACCGATCGGCCCTCGCCGCGGAGCGCATGGCGGAGCGTGGTCTCGAGCCCGAAGCCGAGCTGGTCGAAGCGATCGGCGATGGCCAATTGCAGGCGATCGTCGCTATCGGACACTTCCAGGGCCATCACGGCCATCACGCAGCCTCGGCGCAGCTCGGGCCCGGCGGCGACCTCCTCGGCGCGCTCGAGCATCTCATCGAGGCGCTCGCGGGGGTCGGGGCTGTCGACCTCGATGGTGAAGGCGGCGGCGATCTGCTCGAAGTAGTGGTCGAGGAGGGCGAGGGCGAGCGCGCCCTTCGAGGGGAAGTGGTGGTAGAAGGCGCCCTTGGTCACCCCCGCGCGACGACAGATCTCGTCGACGGTGGCGGCGGACAGGCCGTGGGCCAACACCAATTCCTCGGCTGCATCGAGCAGCTGCTGACGTGCATGTCCTCGGGGCATCAGAGCCGACTGATTGGTATGTACGGGATCGAAGGCCTCGGGGCAAGCCGCGACCCTCGAATTTTCCAGAGCTCGGTCGAGTCCAGTCGAACTCAGGGACTGTGAACTTTTCACAGTCCCTGACTATTTTAGCCGTCGTGGACGACGCCACGCCCTCCCTGCCCCACGTCCACGACTCAGGGACTGTGAACTTTTCACAGTCCCTGACTATTTTAGCCGTCGTGGACGACGCCACGCCCTCCCTGCCCCACGTCCACGACTCAGTCCAGCAGCGGGACGGCGTCGGGGTGCGTCAGCGTCTCGCGGATCGCCCCGGTCAGCACGACCAACTTGACCGTCTTCCCGTCGCGGACCTCGACCTTGAACTGGGCCTTGGCGTAGCCGCGGGCCAGGGTGATGTCGCGGTCGGGGAGGTGGATGAGGTTGACCGAGGGGGCCTCGCGGGCCAGGCCCAGGCGCATCTTGCCGTCCTCGATGGTCATCTCCCGCGGGGAGCCGGGGTCGATGGTGGCCTCGAGCTCGGGCAAGGGGTGGAGCCAACGTTGACGCTGTTCATGGGTGCTCTGGGCGAACACGCCGAGGCCGACGAGCAGGGCCGTGCCGAGCACGGCGGCGACGAGGGCACGGGTGCCCCAGGTCGCGCGCCAGCCTCCGAGGCGGCCGAGGTGGTGCTCGCCCACGGGCGGGTCGTCGAGGAGCTCGTCGTCGCGGGCGTTGGGCGCCGCGTTGCGCACGGTCTCGAACTCGGCGAGGCGACCGGCGGCCCGCGCCGTGTCTCGCTCGTGCTCGAGCTGGGCCCGGAGCTCGAGCATGCTGACGGAGGACAGATCGAGCTCTTCGTCGTCGAGGGTCTCGCGCAAGCTGTCCGAGGGACTGGGCCCGAACACTCCGCTCCGACTCGCGGGCTCGAGAGGCGGGACCGTCGTCATGTTCGCCATGCTACCCGACTCCACGCGCAGTTGCCGTGGGCCGATTTCGAGCGAAGGGGGGCCGACGCAGGGTGCCGGCGGTGTCAGCGGTTGGCTTCGTCGATGAGCCGCGCGCCCTCCATGAGCAGGCTCGTCGTCGAGGTCTGGACCTGGTCTTCCATCTCCACGTCCATGACGGTGAAGTGGAAGCGGCCCTTGGTCCAGGTCAGCATGAAGTAGACGCTCTCTCGACCGTCGCGGTCGTCGTCGTCCTTCTCGATGCGCGACTGGATGACTTGGCCCGAGCGCAGGAAGATCCGGCCGACCATCTTGTCCTCGGCGCGCTGGATCTGGAGGACGCCGTCCTTGCGCTCCATCTCCATCATCACGAGCAGGCTCGACAGGCCCAGCTGCTCGAGGCGTCCGGACAGGCCGGTGCGCTTCATCGCGCCTGAGAAGGAGCCCGCGCTCCCGCTTCCGGGGTGCTCGCGCGACGCCGGGGTGCTCTCCTCGGGCGCCACCGGGGGTGGGGTGGCGGCGGGGATCTCCTGGGCGGGGGGCGCTCCGTGGGGCGCGGGGGGCTGGCCGGGAGGTCCAAAGCCGCCGGGTCCACCGGGCTGGTAGCCCTGGTTGGGGTCGGCTCCGTAGCCTTGCTGTTGCTGCGGGGGGTAGCCTTGCTGCTGCGGAGGGTAGCCCTGCTGCTGCGGGGGATAGCCCTGCTGCTGCGGGGGGTAGCCCTGCTGCTGCGGGGGGTAGCCTTGCTGTTGCGGGGGGTAGCCGCCGTGCTGCGGGGGATAGCCCTGCTGCTGCGGGGGGTAGCCGCCTCCTTGGCCGCCGGGCATGGGACCAAAGCCGCGGTTGCCAAAGCCCGAGTTGCCGAAGGGCTGGCGTCCGTAGCCCGGCGCGGGGCCGCCCCCAAAACCACCCCCAGGTCCGCCAGGCAGGCCACCTCCGGGCGCGCCGGGGTAGGCGGCGGGCGTGGGGCCGCCACCGAAGCCGCCGGGTGCCGGCGTGGAGCTTCCGGGTTGGCCGTAGGGCGAGTCGCCGCCGCGCTTGGACAGGGCCTTGAGGATGCGCCGCTCGAGCTCGTCGAAGCGGAAGGGCTTCGAGACGTAGTCGTCCGGCTGCAGGCCCATGGCCCGGAGCCGATCCTCATCCTTGCCCAGGGCGGTGAGGAACAAGATCGGCAGGTCCGCGAGGTTGGGGTCGGCGCGCAGGGCCTGGGCCAGCGCCCAACCATCCATCACCGGCATCATCACGTCGGAGATGATGATGTCGGGGCGCGCAGCCATGGCCTTTTGCAGGGCCTGTTGACCGTCGCGAGCGGTCTCGACGCTGTATGTACCTTTCTTCTCCAGGCTCGAAGAGACCATGCGGAGAATCCAGGGGTCGTCGTCGACCACGAGAACCCGAATCTGGCTCACTCGCCGAGCCTACGGGGGGGCGACGGCGCGTGTCAACGAAAGTGCGCCTCGACCTACCCCACCGAGGGACGGATCCCCTGGAAACATCGGGGCGTGAGGGCCCGTTGTCGGCGGCTTTCGACGAGTCGGCGCTGTGGGCTCCACGGCAGGTCTCGGGCCCGGACGCTCGGCGGTCACGCGGGCCGGGGTGGCCGAACCGAGGTCCTGGAGCGAGTTCCGGACAGAAGATGGAGTGAGATTGCGCGCGGGTCTGCTAGAGCGCCGATCGGTTTGAGCGCGCGGCCACGGCCCAGACCGCGCCCTCGCGCTCCTCGAGGCGGGGTGCCCGAGCCAGGCGCAGTCCGTGGGCCTCATCCTTGCCGGTGCGCAGGTCGAAGCAGTAGCCGTGCCACGGGCAGCGCACCCGACCGTCCCGGACCGGGGCGTCGTCGAGGGGGCCGAGGAGGTGGGGGCAGGTCGTCGAGAAGGCCTGGAGGGCCCCGTCGAGCTCGGTGACCCGAAAGCGGACGCCGCCCCGTTCGAAGCGAAAGCTCGGGTCCAGGACCGCGCCGCGCGAGCCGAGGGCTCGGCCCTCGGCGCTCCGCTGGGCCTGGGCTCGGGCCTTGGCGCTGGCGCGGACGCGATCGAGGGCGCCCTGGCGCTCGACCATCATCGCCTCGTCCTCGTCGTAGAGCCGGCGGTAGGTCCCGACCAAGACCGGGCCGTAGAGGCGAGCGCGCACGGGGCGACGCCGGGGCGTCTGAAAGCGGACGTCGACCTCGATGCGGCGTTCGCCCAGAGCCCGCGCCTGGGTGTGGATCGCCATGCCCGCACAGAAGCCCGCGAGCACGCGCGTGATCCACACGCCGCTGGCCGCGTCGAGGGTCAGCTCGATGGTCTGGCGCAGGCCCAGGGCGGCGGGTTGGAGCAGGACTTCCGCCCGCCAGCGCCGGCTGTCGCGGTCGAGGAGAGTGAGGTCGGCGAAGCTGCTCGCGTGCAGGTGCGGCAAGTGCTCCCAGTCCAAGGCGTTCTCGAACATGCGCTCGAGGGAGACGGGCAACTCACGCTGGTAGCGAGCGATCTCGTGCACCTTCTGAGTGTAGCCAATCGATGGAAGTGAACGCTGTTTTTGCCGGTCGTAGCGCGATTGACAGCCCTAGGGGCAGGTGGTAGGCAGCCTTCGGTACGCGCCATGAACTGCCCGCACTGCAAAGCCAAGGTCACCCCCGGTCCGAGTCCCATCGTTCGCTGGACCGTGGTCCTCGTCGCGTGGATTCTGTCCATGGCCACGGTGTTCGCCGGCATCATGCTCGGCCCGGGCATCATCACGATCTTGCCCATCATCGTCCCCGGCGGCATGGCCACGATCACGGCCGCCCACGTCTGGGCCTTTAGCGACCGCGTGTGCGACAACTGCGGCAAGGCCTACGAGCTCGACGGCCGACTCGTCGCCGCCGTCGCCAGCTGAGCCTTCCAGCGATCCGATGCAACAACGAGGCAGCTCTCCAGAGCTGCCTCTTTGCGTGGTTGCTAGCCAAAGCGCCGCAGCTGGGCGAGCTGGGCGAACTCGGCCAGGGCCGGGCCGAGCTTGGCCCGGCTCGGCAGCGATCCCCGGCCGTGGGCGTCGAGGACGGCGAGGGCTCCCCGACGAGCGTCGCGCAGCTGGGAGGCCGGGGCGCGTCGCGGCGCGGTGGGAGTAGGAGCAAACGCGCGGAGGATGGGGACGGCGAGATCCGAAGCGACGAGGGCGCTCGGGTCGGCCCCGCCCGCGTCGGCGTCTCCCAGCTGAAGCCGCGCGTAGTCGAGGACCGCGAGCATGTACGCGAGGTGCATCCCCGACAGCCCCGCGCTCGCGTGGGCGCGCAGCACAGGGCTCCCGTCGTCGAGGCGGAGCAGGCAGGCGCCGGGGAAGGTGCGGTGCAGGAGCCAGCGCGGCGGCTCGCGGGTTAAAAAGAGCTCGCTGGCGAAGGCCATCGTCGCGAGCTCGAGGTCGAGGGTGAGCGAAGGCCGGCCCTCGGCGAGCGCGAGCGCCTCGGCCTCCGGGCTCAGCTGCTCGCCGCAGCGCTCAGGCTCCTGGTGCAGGCGGAGGGCGCGGCTCGGCACGACGTCTCGGAGCGCGGCGCGGAAGCCCGAGACTTCGGCGCGCGCGACCTCGATGGCGAGCTCGAGCCAAGCCAGCGCCGAGAGGTTGTTTCGGTAGCCTCGTCGACGTAGCTCAGCCTGCCAGCCCAGTGGCGGCGTGGGCACGGATCCCGGTGTTGCACGAGCTGGGCCACGGGGAGGATCGTGAAAACTCGAATGATTCGCGACGCGGGTCGAAGAAGGCGAATCTGCAATGTGCCAATTATTGGGCGACTGCCAATTCGCGTCAGCGCAAAGTGACGACGATCGGCACCAAAGCGGCGAGCGCGAAACGACACAGGCTCGAGCGCCAGTAGTCCAAATTGCCTGGAAAACGTCGCTTGAAGCGTGCTGAAGCGCGTTGGCGCGCTCGCGTGGTCGGACCGAGGGAGCGCTTCCAATGTCGCGTTCGGCGATCCCTCGGGACATTCGACCCCGAATCAAATGTCGTGTTTGGATCGGCCTGATCGCGGCAGGTCAAGCCGTGAGCCAGGTCGGTCGCAGCTGCGACCAGGCGACGCTCGCGACCAGGCCGACCTTGGTCCCCGCCAGCCCGACGGCGCCGTGGACCTGGCGCAGGCGATCGCGGACCGGGAAGTGCTCGGCGTGGCGCGGGGTCATGTTCGAGCCGACGACGTGGCGGGCGGTCTTGAGGTACTCGCTCAGGAACACGTGGGGCCGCCGCTCGGCGCAAGACAGCAGCGCGAGGGAGCGGACGCGCTGGCGCTCGCCGCTGCGCCAGTAGTGGAACAGGGCCCGGCGGATCCCCCGGGCGCCGTTGTCCTCGCCGCGGAAGGCCTCGAAGATCGCGTCGGCGAGGGCCTGGCGCGTGGGCACGTAGCGCTCGTGCTCGACCCGGAAGTTGCGCAGGGCCCGATCGTCGAGCCACGCCTCGTCCGCGGCCACGGACGCCCGCCGGCTCGCCTCGAGGGCGAGGTAGTGGGCGTCGAGCAAGCCCATGGTCATGCCGCTGGCGGTGATCGGGTGGGAGCAGCCGGCCGCGTCGCCGACCAGGGCCAGGCCCGGGGCCGTCGCGGGCGGAGCGGGCAGGTCGAAGGTCGGCGCCATCTCGACGGGCCCGAGGGCGGCCTGGGCCTCGAGCGCGGCGGCGACCTGGCCGGCGAGGCGCTCGGGCAGGTGGGGCACGAAGGTCTCGAGCAGGTAGGGCGCGAGCTCCCGGCCCTTGGCGGGCAGGTCCTTGGGCAGGTCGAAGGTCAGCCGCGAGACCAGGGTGCCGTCGGCCTCCCGGATGATCGGGTAGCAGAGCATGGGCCCGGGGCCGCCGAGGTAGACGTTGGCGTGCAGCGGGTTGGACTGGGCCGCGTCGGCGACCTCGAGGCCCGCGGTGAAGCCGAGGTTGCGGCGCGCGTCGGGGATGCCGGCGAACTTGCGCACGCTGCTGGCCTTGCCGTCGGCGGCGACGACCAGGTCGGCGCGCAGCTCGACCACGCGCCCGCCAGGGCCCTTGGCGACGACGCCCCAGATACGGGCGTCGCGGGCGTTGCGGGCCTTGGCCGGCTGGGTGAGCACGTCCGTGACGCGCCAGGGCGTGCGCAGGCTGACCTGGGGGTTCTCGGCGGCGAGCTGGCGCATGCACCGGACCAGGCGCTTGTGGTGGACCGAGACCCCGCGGGCGCGCTCGTTGGGCACGGAGGCGTAGTCGAGGCGCACGGGCTCGTCGGTGTCGGCGTGCTCGCGGACGACGAAGCCGTCGACCTCGACGGCGCCGGCCTCGAGCAGCGCGGGCATGAAGCCGAGGGCGTCGAGGACCGTGGCGCCCCGGGGGTGGATGAACTCGCCGGAGAAGCGCGGCGAGACCTCACGGTGCAGATCGAGCACGAGGATCGAGCGGCGCCCCTCGACGTCGGCCTGGGCGAGGGCCTGGGCGAGGGCGCATCCGGCCACGCCGGCGCCGACGATGATGACGTCGTAGCGCGCGGCGAAGTCGGTCTCGGAGCTCGGGGCAGAGGCGGGGGCGGGATCAGTCGCGGAGCGTGGCATCACGGTTGGCGGGCTCGGTCGGCTTGGACTTGGGCTTGCGGGTGCGCTCGGCGAAGCGGACCAGCGCGAGGTGGAGGTCGCGGACGCCCGCGCCCGGATCGCGCAGGCGCGGGGACAGGCCGTAGCCGGGCAGCGGCGCCGAGAAGCTCGCCCCGGGGACGCTGGCGCGCTCGCGGGCGAGCAGGCCCACGCGCCCGACCAGCTGCCGAGCGGCGCGCTCGCACTGGACGCAGGGCACCCCGCGGGGCTGGAGCTCGAGCAAGGTGATCAGCGCGCGCGCGGTGGACAGCTCGTCGCCGAAGCTGCCGTCTTCCCACTGGCGCTTGCGCAGGGCCTGCTCGGCGGCGGCCCGGCGCTCGTCCGTGGGCGGGAGCTGGGCGGCGAAGGCCCGCACGACGCCGGCGAGGGTCGAGACGCTCCAGCCGTGGGCCTCGTGCTCGAAGGCGTTGAACAGCCAGTCGAGGCCCCGGGCCACCCGGTCGTCCTCGCGCCGCCAGCCGAGGCTGGCGAGCTCGCGGATGACCATGGCCGTGAGCACGACCTTGCCGCTGTCCCGGGGCGCGCCGAGGTTGAGCTGGTCGGCGTCCCGCCACGGCAGCCGCGACAGGGGCACGTCGGACTCGCCGCGCTCGAAGCGGGCGAAGCTGCCGTCGCGCTCTTGCATGGCCAAGAGCACCTCGGCGGCGCGGCGCAAGCTGGCACGGACCGCGGGGGTGCGCGCGGGCTCGCTGCGCAAGGTCGCGAGCACGGAGCAGGTCGCCCGCAGGTCGAGGTGCCGATGGCCGCGCTCTTCGTTGGGCCAGCCGCCCACGGGGGCGTCGGCGCGGCGCTGCCAGGGGCCGGCGTGGGCGAGCTCGGCCGCGAGCACGCGGGTGCGCAGGGCTTCGCCGGTCTCGTGGTCGTCCTGCTCGAGGTTCACCACCCGGCCCAGGCGCGCGACCTTGGCCAGGGGACGATCGCTGAGCCCCTGGGCGAGGTGCACGGCGCCGCCGGCCTCGACCTGGCCCCGAGCGCGGCGCAGGTAGGCCAGGCCGCGGACCAGGCGAGGGTCGTTGGAGTGGGCCCCGGCGACGCGCAGGGCGAGCAGGCTGTAGAGGGTGGGCCGGGCCGAGAACCACCCGCCGTGGCGCTGCTGGCTGCCCTCGAGCCAGATCATCGCCTGGTTGAGGGAGCGGCGGTGCACGACGCCGCGGGGCAGGGCGCGGGTCAGCTTGATGCTCTGGTCGAAGGCCTGGAGCATGTCGCCGGCGAGGCCCGGCGAGGTCAGCCGCGGGGGGATCAGCTCGCCGTCGCGGAGCAGCAGGAGCTCGCGCGCCGGGTAGAGGTGGATGCGCGCCTTCGACTCGGCCATCAGGTGGAAGGCGTTGACCATCTGCCGCGCCCACGGGGACAGGCGCGCGGGCGACAGGGGCAGGAACTCGGGGAGCAGGTAGAGCTCGGCCGGGACCGCGGGGATCCACGACCACGGCACCGTGTCGGCCAGGGCGAGCCACAGGCGCACGGTCAGGTTGGCCTTGCGCGCGCCGCCGAGCTCGTGGATGAGCCGCAGGGCGCGGACCAGCGCGGGCGTCTGCGGATCCTCGCCGCCCTGGATGCGCGCCCAGTAGCCGAGGCAGGTCAGGGACAGGTCGAGCTCGCCGTCGAGGTTGCGCCAGCCTCCGTCCTCGTGCTGCTCGGCCCGGACCCACGCCAGCATGCCCTCGCGCTCTTCGTCGGACAGATCGTGGAACAGGGCGTCGGCCAGGAGCACCTCGCAGGTCGGCCCGATGTCCGGGACCGCCACGAGCCAGGGCGTGGGCCCGTGGATCCGCGCCCACCACTCCTGGCACCAGCCTCGGCTGCGGGCGATGGCGGCCTCGAGGGGGCTGAGCCGGGTGTCCGCGGGGGTGCTCGGGCGCGCAGTCCCTGCTCGGCTGGCGCGGGTCGTGGAGGTGGCGTCGTCGAGCATGGCGGTCATGGCAGTCCTCGGCCTCGCGCGCGACCCAAACAGGCGCGGGGTGCGCGAAATGCGTGGCGAGGATACACGTGGGGCCCCCTCCACCCGGTGACCGCCATCACAGCCGCAGGTGTCGCAAAACCGCTACAGAATCACGAATTCGGCTATTTGGGGCCATTCGGCGTTCGTCGGCGTCGCTGCGGGGTGGGTGTTGCAGGGAGGCCGCAGCGGGCACGCCGCGCCAGTCGCATCTTTGGACCGCCGTGTCCGGGCTTTCACGCTGGGCAGCGATCGAAAAAGTCGGAGGGCTCTCGAGCTGCGCGAGTTGCGTGACGGCTCGAGGGCCTCGCTCTCCCTCGTCGCCCACGCCCACGGCTCAGGCCCCAGGAAAGCGGGCTCGCCCGTGCCCTTCGCGGTCCTGGAGTGCTTGCCTGGGAGGCGCAGGCTCTGCCACACTGCCCCACAAATGAGGGCCTGGAAGTCGACTTTGATCGTGGGTGCTGCGCTGTGCGGCATCGTCTCCATCAACGGATGCAAGGAGCCGGAGCCCGAGAACTTCGGCACCATCCGCGTGGAGATGGCGCCGGCGAACGACGCCACCGTGTTCGCGGGGACCACCCGGGTCGTCGCCACCGTCAACTACGGCGAGTGCCTGCGCGACTGGTACCTCAACGTCAGCCCCGAGCAGCAGCAGGACGGCCCGGACGGCGGCGCCGTGTTCGACGAGTGGGCCGAGCGGCTGTGCACGGGCTACGACGACATCCCCGACTGCGAGGTCGAGGAGATCACCCAGACGCTGATCGAGAACACCAACGTCTACACCTTGCGCGTCACCTATCAGATCAACGATCCGAGCACGCTGGCCTACCGCGAGCTGCACGTCGGCCCGCTGCCCACGGAGGAGATGGCGGGCTGCAACCCGCTGGTCGAGCTCCAGGCCTCGGGGCTGAGCGGTCGCAACGGCGACAACCAGCAGATCTGGCGGATCTCGACGCTCCCGGGCTCGAACGAGGCGGCGACGGGCCAGGGCGCGGCGCTCTCGGTCCAGATCGTCCCCCAGTGAGCCCCGCGTCCGCCCTCGGGCTGACCCGCGCCCGGAAGTCCGCTCCGTGGACCTGACCGCACCTTCGCCTCGACACCTCCGGCTCGCGCTGGGGGTGTTCGCGTGTGCCTTGGCCTGCGTCGCCCAGACCAGCGGCGGCGAGGGGGCCGAGGGAGCGTCGCGCGGGCCGAGCCAGGGGCTCGAGTCCGGGCGGCGCTGCTCGGCCTCGCCCGAGGCCGCCGTGTTGTCCTTCGAGGGCGAGGGCTGCCCGGTCAGCGTCGAGCTCGAGGCCGGCGGCGAAGGGGAGGGCGCGCGGTTGAACCTCCAGGGCCTCGAGGCCGAGGTCCTGGACTTGGGCGCCGGTACGGCTCCGCCCGCGTGCGGGGAGACCCTCGCCCGCTGCGAGCTCGAGGGCTGGACCACCGACCTGGGCCCAGTGCTCTTGCTGCGCGAGCGCGGCCACGAGAGCGAGATGCCGGTGCAGGTCTACGTCGCGTGGCTCGTCGACGGCGTCTTGGTGCACGCGCCGACCTGGCACGGCATCCCCTCCGTCGCCGACCACACACGCATCGGCCCGGCCTACGCCCTGGCGCCCCACGACTGCGGCGACGGGGCCATCCACCTGTTGCCGGCGCCGCGCTTGCCCGAGGCCCGCGGCGAGGCCGTGCCCGGGTCGTTGGCGGCTCTGGCTGGCGTGTGGAGCGTGAGTGAGGGCGAGGCCCAGCCGCCCGAAGCCGGGAGCGAGCGCGCAGCCGACAGCTGCGCGGCCCTGATCGACGCCTTGCCTTGAGGCGAAGCGAGCACCCGCTCACTGCGGGATGTAGCAGGCGCCCACGTTCTCGAGGCCCGGGAGGGGATCGAGGGGCAGCTCGTTGCAGCTCATCGGCGACTGGCAGCTGTCGGCGCCCGAGGTGTCGCACAGCGGGGTGCAGCAGCTCGGGTCGGAGCACCCGGGGATGATCTGCCCGGTCTCGCACACGAAGCCCTCGGCGCAGCCGCTGTCGGTCACGATGTCGCAGACCTCGGCCGTGGTCCCGATGTCGCTCTCCGTGGGGAAGCGGCACACGAAGGCCGAGTTGCGCACGCGCTGGCAGGTCTGCGGGTCGGGGCACAGCGGCCCGAGGGGGTCGCAGATCGGCGCGCAGATCGGCACGACCTGGCCAGGCATCTCGGTGCACAGCGAGGTCTCGCAGTCGTCGTCGGCGAGGCACAGCTCGAGGCACAGGCCGCTCTCGCCGTCGGGCTCGCTGGGGATGCAGGCCGTGCCGGCGGGGCACTCGTCCTGGCCCGACCCCGGAGCGGGCGTGCACGGGTCGAAGGGCAGCTTGCTCCCGTCGTCGGTGACGCAGTCGTAGACCGGGACGCCGCCCTGGGTCGAGACGACCGTGCACTTTTGGTCCTCGGGGCAGGGCATCTCGTCGCCCGGGTCGCAGTTGAGGGTCGGCTCGCCGCCGCTGGACTCGCTGGACGACCCCTGGTCGCCCTGGTCGCCCTGATCCCCCTGGTCGCCCTGCTCGTCGCTGCCCCCGTTGCCGCCCTCGTCGTCTTCGAACTCCGCTTGCTGGCAGGCGCTCAGGCTCGCGAGGGAGAGGGTGAAGGACAGGGCGAGGAAGGGCGGGAGGCGAACAAAAGTCATGGTGGGGCCTGGAGCGATGGGCTCGGGTGGGGCAACGCGAGGGATTACCCTCGCTTTCGCCAATGTAGCGCGAAGCCAGTCGCCGAGCTCAGGCGGGCCCGTCGGGTAGGGCAAAGCGCGCGCAGGCCTCGACGATCGCGCGCGCGCGATCGAGGGCCTCGCCGGCCGCGGGGTCTCGGCGGCGCGAGAGCTGGGACAGGGCGACCATGCCCTGGGGGGGCATGACGGAGATGCCCAGGAGCTCCCGCGCGGGCTCGGCGAGCTCGGCGAGCAGGGCGGCGAGGCTCGGGTCGAGCTCGCTCTGCTCCGCGCTCGGGTCGGAGGCGGCGACGCGGCGGAGGTGGTCGATGTAGCTGCGGCCCCACGCGGTCTCGCAGCGCGGGCGGTCCCAGCCGAGCTCGGGTCGGCCGCCGAGGGCCACGAGCACGCCGTTGAGGGCCATGCCGCCGGCGCGCCGGGCATGGGTCACCGCGGCACGGCGCGCGTCCTCTCGACGCTGGCCGTGCTCGACCTCGCGTCGGGCCGAGGCGATCCAGTCGGCGGCGTCGAGGCGCCACAGCCAGTGTCCAGGCGTTCCCTCCGAGCCAGCCACGCGTCGCCCTCCTCAGCCGGTGGTGTCGGTGCCGGTGTCGGTGTCGGTGCCGGTGTCGGTGTCGGTGCCGGTGTCGGTGTCCGTGCCGGTGTCGGTGTCCGTGCCGGTGTCGGTGCCGGTGTCGGTGTCCATGCCGGTATCGGTGTCGGTGCCGGTATCGGTGTCGGTGCCGGTATCGGTGTCGGTATCGGTGCCGGTGCCGGTATCGGTCTCGGTGCCCGTGTCGGTCTCGGTGTCCGTCGACTCGGTCTCGGTGTCCGTCGACTCGGTCTCATCCTCGCCGCCGTCGCCGATGTCCCGCTTGCTGGGCATGTCGTCGAACAGCGGCATGTCGAAGATGACGTTGTCCCCGGGCAAGGAGTCGTCGTCGGCGCAGAAACCAACCTCGAGGTCGATGGCGCACTCGCCTGGCGCGAGCACGTCGTTTTCGACCACGCACACGAGCCCATCTTGGCAGTCGCTGGCGCACCGGCACGACTCGCCGGTTTGGCCCTTGCAGCCGGCAGTCGACACGCCGGGGGCGAGGCCGAGGGCGAGGAGCGCAGCGGCGCGGACGAGGCCAGGGGCGCGGGCGCGGCCAGCAGCGGCGCGAGCGCGTAGAGCGTCGAGGTCGAAGTGGGCGAGCATCAGTCGACGGCTTTGTACTCGACGTTGATGATCTCGAAGTCCCGGGTGCCCTTGGGCAAGCGCACGGTCGCGTCGTCGCCGGCCTCTTTACCCAGGAGCGCCCGAGCGATGGGCGCCGTGATCGAGATCTTGCCGGCCTTGACGTTGGTCTCGTCCTCGCCGACGAGGCAGTAGACGACCTCCTCCTCGGTGTCCGCGTCCATCAAGGTCACGGTGGCACCAAAGGCCACCTTGTTCGAGTTCATCTCGGCGGGGTCGATGACCTGGGCCAGGGAGATGTGGCTCTCGAGGTAGGCCATGCGCGCGGCGAGCTCGGCCTGGCGCTCCTTGGCCGCGTGGTACTCCGCGTTCTCGCGCAGGTCGCCATGGCCGAGGGCGGTCTCGATGTCAGCGACGTTCTGCGGGCGCTGGACCTCTTTGATGTTGCGCAGCTCGTCCCGGAGCTTCTGCAGCCCAGCGGGCGTCATGGGAAATCGTTGGGTCATGGTCGTTCGAAATGCGACGCCCGGCGCAGGTCGCACCGGGCGGTTGACGGGAGTCTTGGACTCCATGGACTCCGCGCCACAGCGCAGAGGCCGTCCATGATACTGCGCCGCCCGGCCCTCCTCAAGGCCGGCCCGCGCAGGAGGGCTCAAACGAGGCCCAGGCCGGGGTGCCAGCAGGGTCGGTCCCCGCGGGCGTGGGCGAGGCTCGAGAGCTTCAGCAGCCCCTCGAGGCCCGCCTGGATGCAGCGCTTTTCGGCGGCGGACTTGTCCGCGTCGGCGATGAAGGTGTTGTCGACGCGGTTGGCGTAGACGGCACAGACTGCGCCGGCCCGGAAGCCGCGCAAGGTCGAGAGGGTCAGGAGGGTCGAGGCCTCCATCTCGAGGTTGCTGATGCCCATGCGCTGGAGCTCGGCCTCGATGGCCGGGACCCGCGAGGGGAAGCCGGGGATGTTGCGGCCCTGGGCGCCGTAAAAGCCCGCGGCCGTCGCCGTGATCCCGAGGTGGTGCGCAGCGCCCGTGTCCTCGCAGGCCCAGGCGAGGGCGAGCACGACCTCGGGGTGCGCGACGGCGGGGTAGCCCGGGGTCACGAAGGCCAGGGAGGTCTCCTCGAGGCGGTGCGCGGCCTGGGTGATGACCAGGTCGCCGAGGCCGATGTTGGCCTGGAGCGCCCCGCAGCTGCCGGCCCGGATGATCGCCACGGAGCTCGCGTCCTCGAACAGCTGGCATAGCTCGATGACCGCGATCTCGGTGTTCGCGGCGCTCATGCCCGTGCCCATCACGCTCATCGGCATCCCGCGGTAGGTGCCGGTGTAGGTCACGAACTCGCGCTCGGTGATCGGGTCGCCGTAGTCGTCGAAGAAGCCCTCGGCGACCCGCTTGGCGCGCTTGGGATCCCCGACGAGCAAGATGGCCGGCGCGACGTCTCCGGGGCGCAGCCCGATGTGGTACTGGCGTTCGTCTGCGCCCTGGGGGTCGTTGGCTGAGCGGCCGCTCATTCCGAGACTCTACCCCGTCGCCGGGGTCGGGTGAAACTGCCGTGATTTGGAGCTCGGCTGGGCCGGCGCTAATGCGTCAGGGACAGCTCGCCCTCGTAGGCCTGGATCCGCGCCGACTCGGCGTCGCGGCGCAGGGTCACCAGCTCACCCACGCTGACGGAGTGGGCGAGCACGGGGCTGTTGGTGCTGACCACCCACTGGACCCGGGGCAGGACCCGGCGCAGGCGGGGCAGGAGCTCGAGCTGAGTGCCGGTCGACAGGTGCAGGTCGACGTCGTCGATGAGCACCACGCCCTCGCACTCGCGGGGGTCGGCGCCGCGGTGGGCGACCCACAGCTGGTGGGTGCTCAGGGCGACGATGGCCACGAGCTGGCGGACCTGCATGGCGAGGGCGTCGAAGGGCAGGAGCTCGCCGGTGGGGGTCTCGAAGCGGGGCTCGAAGGTGCGCGGGTCGAGGCCGCGGTAGAGGTGGCCGACGGGGGCGAGCAGCTCGCCCATGCCGGCATCGATGGCGGCGCCGAGGCTGCGCGGGTCGGCCCCGGCCTCGCCCCGTCGGTCGCCGGCGAGGGCGCTCGACAGCTTGGCGTAGGCGAGGATGAGCTTCACGGCCCGGGTCAGGTCGACGCCGCTGGCGTCCTGAAAGCCCGGGGCGCCGCGGGTGTCCTGGCGCAGGATGGTCCGGGCCGGATCACCGATGACCAGGTTGGCCCGGGGGAAGCGGCGCGTGCCGGGGATGCCGACGAAGGCGAAGCCGCCCTTGGCCGCGAGCTCGCGGTCGAAGTGCACGACCTCGCGGCGGCGCAGCTGCTCGGCCTTGTCGTCGGCGCCCGCGCTCGTCCCCGGGGTGGCCACGACCAGGGCGTGGGGCCGCTCCGGATCCTCGGCCGCGAGCCGCCAGTGGCACACGGTCTGCGGCTTGGTCCCCGGCCGGCGATAGACCGAGGTCTGCACGACATGGTTGCCCGGCCGCGTGGCCGAGACCGCCGCGAGCAGGGTGCTCTTGCCCGTGCCGCCGTCGCCAGCGAGGACCGTCAACGCCCGGGGCTCACCCGGGCGCTCACACAGGTCGAGCTCGATGGCCTCGAAGGGACCGAGGCCGACGACGCGCACACGTTCGAGGAGCACCCGACAGGTCTACTCCACGGCCCCCTGCAAGATCCACGAATAGATGGCCTGGGCCTCCGTGGTGCACAGCTCGCCGCCAATCGGCATCTGGCTGCCAAATCCGCCGACGAACATGTGCGTGCCCGTGACCTTGTGCCACAGGTAGCTGTCGTCGGGGGAGTCGACGGTGACGTAGGGGATGCCGGCGCCGCTTGCGACGCCCACGAGGTTCGCGTAGGCCCCGGCCGCGTCGGGCATGGCGGGGGCGAGGGCCTCGTGGCAGCCAGACAGGGCGCAGCGGCCCTCGAGGGTGGGCCACACGTCGGTGGTGAACACCGGCGAGTCGGACACGCTGTCGACGAAGCAGTCGCCGCCGCCGGTCTCGCCGGTGTCGGTCGTGTCCTCGCCCGAGTCGGTCTCGCCCGTGTCCCCGCCGCCTTCGCCCTCGACCTGAACGCCCGCGATCCAGCCGACGATGATCGCCGTGTTGACGCTGTCGTTGGCGCTCTGCTCGCTCGGCGGCATCTCGCCCGAGAGGATCTTGGTCGCGATGTACGAGTCGCCGACCTCGCCCAGGGAGACGTAGGGCTCGCCGGTCTGGACCGAGTTGGTGGACAGGATGTTCTCGCTCTCGCCGGCGCTGAGCACCACGAGGGCGGAGCCCGTCGCGTGGCAGGACGAGGCCGTGGCGCAGGACTCGTCAAAGGCCTGCTGCACGGCGGCCGGGATGGCGTCGCCGCCCTCGTCGCCGCCCTCGTCGATGGGCTCGAGGCCGCAGCCCCACAGCGCGGGGGTGAGAGCCAGGGCGAGGATCGCCGTCGGGAGGAAGGTGCGCGAGGACGTCGACATGGGAGCTCCAGCGTGCTCGGTCATGATCACAGCTTCCACTTCCGGGTGATGTTGAAGCCAAAGTAGAAGTCGCCGAAGGGCGAGAAGGGGTTGGTCGTGTCGCCGCCGGGTGCGGCGAGGTTGGTGTGGATGTTGCGCGTATTGGTCACGATGACCTGGAACACGTGCAGGCCTCGCTTGGCCGACCAGCCCACGGCCCACGACCCGATCCGACCGGCGTCGGGGGCCTGGTCGCCGCCGTTGTAGTAGAAGGTGTCGCCGGCCGGGATGGGCAGGACGTACTCGAGGTCGATGCCGTTCTTGCGCTTCTTGCCCAGCCAGATGGTGCTCGCCAGGCCGACGTTGAGGGTGCCGCGGTCGTCGGTGACCTGCTCGGCGGTGCCGTCCTCGTCGAGGTCGGCGAACACCGTGGGCGAGTGGTTGGTCAGCAGCGAGTAGTTGACGGTCAGCTGGGTGCTCCAGCGCTCGAGCCACAGCCGGCTGACCATGACCTGGAAGTTGCCCGTGAGCCGGTTGGCGGCCGAGGTCGGCGCCTGGGTCAGGGCCTCGAAGCTGGCGTACATGCCGAAGGACAGGGGCGCGCCGGCCTCCTGGCGGACGGGCACGTACTTGGTGCCGATCTCCCAGTCGAGGCGCGAGCTGGTCCACCGGGCCATGACGTCGAGGCCGTCGATGATGCCGTACTCTGCCCCCATGCTCATGACCGCGCCGCCGGCCATGCCGAGGTAGGTCCGATCCCCAAAGCCGCCCACGCGCCCGAAGCGGTGGTGGATCCGGAACGAGATGGCCTTCTTGCCCATCGTCGTCGTGGTCTGGAGGTTGATCTGGTGGGTGCTGAAGAAGGGCGCCTTGGGCTTGCGCTTGGGCTGCGGCGGGGGCAGGGGGGTCTTGTCCGGGGGCGGCTTGGTCTCGCCCTCGCCCTCGCCCTCGCCGGTGCCTTCGCCGGTACCGTCGCCGCTGCCTTCGCCTTCACCCTCGCCGGTGCCTTCACCGGTCGGCTCGGGCTCGGCGGGGGCCAGCGAGGCGATCCAGTTTTGGACCGCGGCGAGCTGCTCGGCGGGCAGGGGGTCATCGCCCAGGGGCATGCTGTCGCCCTCGATGCCCTCGGCGGCGACCATCTTGAGGTAGAGGTAGCTGCCGCCGGGGTTGCCCGGGTCGACGAAGGGCGTGCCCGTGGACGAGGCGAGGCCGACGAGGGCCGAGGCGTCCTCGAGGTTGACGTAGTCGTCGCTCGCGTCGTGGCAGTAGGTGCAGGATTCGTCGAAGATCGCCTGTGCTTCTCCGAGGAGGTCGCCCTCGGGGCCTGCGACGAGCAGCTCCGGTGGCGACACTGCGAGGGTCAGTAGTGCAGCGAGGTGCATGAGGGGCTCCAGGGTACGTCAGTCGAGGGGGGCGGCGCACTGCGTGAATGTGATGGCAGCCATTGCCTTCGTCGGTGACAGGCGCGAAGTGACGCATCGAACACGACCGCTGGGCCTGGATGTTTCGTGTGGTCCAAAGTCCAGTCGAGGCGCTGAGCCGGGTGGTGCGTTGGACTGTCAGTCGGTAGCATTCGCCCATGCGGCGCTTCGCAGCTCCCTCCATGTTCATCCTCCCCCTGCTCCTCGTGCTCACGCCCGCGTGCAAGACCGAGGGCGAGTCGACGGACGCCAAGGCCGAGGCTGGCGACGCGAAAGCGCCCGCGGAGGGCGAGTCGAGGGACGCCAAGGCCGAGGGCGGAGACGCGAAAGCGCCCGCCGAGGGCGGCGAGGTCCAAGCCGAGGCCGGCGCGGGTGATGGCACCGGCGGCGGGGAGACGGGCGCTGGCGGAGACACGGCCGGCGGGGAGGCGGGGGCCGGGACCGGCGGGGAGACGGGGGAGACCGGCGGGGCGGCGGAGACCGGGGGAACCGGAGACACCGGCGAGGACGTCGTGGCTGGCCTGTTCGACGCCGCCAAGAGCCTCGACACCGAGGACGGCGACGCCAAGAAGGCCCTGGCCGACGCGATCGCGGCGGGGGCCAGCAAGCTCGACGCAGCCAAGGCCGGCAACGCCCGCGGCGAGGCCCTGATGACCAAGGGCGAGAGCGAGCGCGCCGAGGCCTTCTTCACCTGGTCCCGCGACACCCACAAGCTCTACGCCGAGCCGGTCTACAACCTGGCCAAGCTGTCCGCCTACGCCGGCGACCTCGACCTGGCCAAGGAGCACCTCGCCGAGCTCGAAAAGCGCGGCAACAAGAAGCTCATGAAGAAGGTCGGGGTCGAGCCCGCGTTCGCGCCCCTGCACGACGACCCCGACGTGCGCAAGATCTACGAGGTCAAGTAGGCCATGGCGGACGAGCCGGCGCGCGTCGGCGTGCTCTTCGTGTGCCACGCGAACATGTGCCGCTCGCCCCTGGCGGAGGGCCTGTTTCGTCACCTCGCCACACAGCGCGGGGTGCTCGAGCGCTTCGAGATCGACAGCGCCGGGGTCCAGGCCATCGAGGGCTGCCCGCCCCACGAGCTGTCCCGGGCGATCGCGGCCGAGCACGGCTTCGCCTTGAGCGGGGAGGGGCGCCAGCTGTTCCGCGAGGACCTGAGCCGCTTCGACCACGTCGTGGTCATGGATCGCAGCAACTACGCGACCCTCGAGCGCCTCGCGGCGCCCTCGGCCTTTGGATCCCTGGCCAACTACGAGGCGCAGATCCGGCTGCTGCGCGCCGTGGCCAACCCGCGGGCGCGCGGCCGCGACCTCGACGTGCCCGACCCCATCGGCGGCGGCCCGGCGCGCTACGCCGAGGTCTACACGATTCTACGCGAGGCCTGCTCGGCCCTACTGGACGAGCTGACCCCGCGTTGAAGGCGGAGGTGGCGGTGAACCCTCAGCTGGCCGCGAGCACGGCTTCGACGTCGGCCCGGCCGTCGGTGCCGATGGGCTGGATGCCGTAGCGGTCGACGAGGATCTGCAGGACCTCCGGGTGGACGAAGGCGGGCAGCTTGGGTCCGAGGCGGATGCCCTGGACGCCGAGGTGCAGCAGGGTCAAGAGCACGGCCACGGCCTTTTGCTCGAACCAGGAGATCACCAGGGTCAGGGGCAGATCGTTGACGCCGCAGTCGAGGGCGTCGGCGAGGGCCATGGCGATCTGCAGGGCGCCGTAGCTGTCGTTGCACTGGCCCAGATCGAGGAGGCGCGGGAGCCCGGCGACCTCGCCGTAGTCGTGGTCGCGGATGCGGTACTTGCCGCAGCCGAGGGTCATGATGACCGAGTCCTGGGGTGCGCCCTGGGCGAAGTCCGAGTAGTAGTTGCGCCCGATCTCGGCCCCGTCGCAGCCGCCGATGAGGAAGAAGTGGCGCAGCTGACCGCCGCGCACGGCGTCGAGGATGGCCGGGGCCTGGGCGAGCACGGCGGTGTAGTGGTGGCCCGTCGCCGTCTCGCGCAGCTGCTCCGCCTCGCCCTCGGGGACGAGCGAGCCGAGCGCGATGGCCTGCTCGATGACCGGGCCGAAGTCTGCGTCGACGACGCGCTGGGAGCCGGGCACGCCGGTCTGGCGCAGGGTCCACAGCCGGCCGAGGTAGCCGTTGCTGGCGTTGGGGATCAGCACGCAGTTGGTGGTTGCGACGATCGGCCCGGCGAAGCGGTCGAACTCGCGGCGCTGCTTTTGCCACGCGCCGCCGTAGTGCCCGGCGAGCTGAGGGTGGGCGCGGAGCTTGGCGTACATGTGCGCCGGGAGCAGCTCGCCGTGGGTGTAGACCTTGAGCCCGGCCGCGACCGCTGCCGGGTTGGCGGCGACCTGCTCGAGGATCTGGTGCAGGTCCATGATGTCGTGGCCGGTCACGAGGATGCCGGGCCCGCGCTGCAGGCCTTCCACGACCGTGGTCGGGGCGGGCTCGCCGAAGCACTCGATGTGCCCGTCGTTGAGCATGCGCATGACCTCGAGGTTCATGCGCCCGCACTCGAGGCACATCTCGAGCAGGGCCTCGGCGTCGAAGTTGACGTTGGTCATGGTCGCGAACAGGGCCTCCTCGATGAAGGCCTCGACCTCGGCGTTGGTCTGGCCCAGGCGGCGCGCGTGGGCCTTGTAGGCGGCCATGCCCTTGAGGGCGTAGAGCAGGATCTTTTGCAGCGACTCGACGACGGGGGACTTGCCGCATACGCCTCGGTCGACGCAGCCAGAGGTGTGGGCGGTCTGCTCGCACTGGTCGCAGAACATCGGAAGACGGGCGTGGCTCATGCGAAGAAGCTACGCCGGTCGCCTCCGCGAGCCATGTGCAATGACTACGTGACCCCAGCCCGGCGCGCGCAAGAACGGCGGGCTGGGTTCGGGGGTCTCGTCAGGCGCTGACCCGAGGCGGAGGGGGCAGGGGCGCCTCCATCCGCTGGGCGAGCTCGGCCTCGGCCTCGGGGTGAATCTCGAGCTCGGCCACGCCCCCCGGCAGCAGCAAGCTCTCGACCGGCGTGCCCTCGGGGATGATCGAGCCGTCGTGGCGCTTGATCTCGGGGCGCGGGTTCGCGGCCTCGTGGACCTCGAGGCGGGCCTCGAGGTCGGCGCGCAGCTCCTCGTCGAGGGTCTTCCAGGCCAGGCGACCGCGACACTTGGGAAAGCGCGAGCAGCCCAGCCACGGTCCGCGGGCGCCCCGGCGCAGGTTCAGCGGGGCGTCACACTTGACGCACTGGATCCCCTCCTCGACGTCGATGACCAGGGGGGGGATCGCCGGGTACTTGATGTTCCCCTTGCGGTCGAGGTTGAGCACGAAGCTGCCCTTCTCGTAGTTCTCCGAGGCCAGGAACTTGCCGAAGCGGCCGTTGCGGAGCTCCATGCTCGAGCCGTCCTCGGGGCTGACGATGTCGACGCGCTCGGGCAGCAGCGGCCGGCCCTTGCGGTCGATGGGCGCCGCGTAGTCGCACTCGGGGTAGGCCGTGCACGACAGGAAGCGGCCGTTGCGGCCGAAGCGGTAGCAGGTCCGCGCGCCGCACTTGGGGCACTTGTAGAGGGCCGGCTGGATCTCGGCCTTGGCGTGGGCCATGCCCTCGTGGGCGACCTCGAGGGCGCTCGAGAAGGCGGTGTAAAAGCGCCGCAGCATCGCGACCCAGTCGACGTTTTGGCCCTCGATCTCGTCGAGCTCGCGCTCCATCTGGCGCGTGTAGCCGACGTCCATGAGGTCCGGGAAGGCCTCGATGAGCTTGTCGGTCACGACCTCGCCCAGGTCCGAGGCGTAGAAGCGGCGGTCTCGCTGCTCGACGTAGTTGCGCGACTGGACCAGCTGGATGATCGACGCGTAGGTCGAGGGTCGGCCGATGCCCTCGGACTCGAGCGCCTTGACCAGGGAGGCCTCGCTGTAGCGCGGCGGCGGGCTCGAGAATTTTTGCTTGGGGGTGACCTGGAAGGGGGCGTAGGTGTCGCCCTCGGCGAGCTTGGGCAGGGTCTGCTCGTCGCTGGCCGTGGGCACGCCGGTGGCCCGGTAAAAGCCGTCGAAGGCGAGCACGCGTCCGCTGGCCCGGAGCACCGCGCCGGTCTCGACGTCGCTGCGGTGCAGGTGCACGGAGGTCGAGGCCCAGCGCGCCGGGTTCATCTGGCAGCCCACGAAGCGGCTCCAGATCAGCTTGTAGAGCTTGTACTGCTCCTCGGCGCGGGGGCCCTTGATCTTCGCGCGGATCAGCTCGGGGTCGAGCTTCACGTCCGTGGGCCGGATGGCCTCGTGGGCCTCCTGGGCGTCCTTGTTGGTCGAGGAGAACTTGCGGGCCTTCTCGGGCAGGTAGGCCTTGCCGTAGCGCCCGTCGATGAACTCGCGCACGGAGTTGATCGCCTCGGGGCTGAGGTGCGTCGAGTCCGTGCGCATGTAGGTGATGAGCGCGACCTGGCCCTCGCCGGCGAGCTCGACACCTTCATAGAGGTCCTGGGCCAGGCGCATGGTCCGCTGGGCCGAGAAGCCCAGCGAGCTCGACGCGGCCATCTGCAGGGTCGAGGTGATGAAGGGCGCCGAGGGCTTGCTGCTGGTCTGGCGGGTCTCGATCTTGCGGACGGTGTAGCGGGTCGAGAAGTCGAGCTCGCCGCGGACGCTCCGGACGAAGCGCGCCGGGCCCTTGCCCTCGGGGTCCTCGACGCTGTCGACCTCGACGTTGCGCATGCCCACGGCCTCGGCCACGGCGATGACCCGGTTGGTCAGATCGAGGGGCTCGTCCGCCGAGCAGCCGAGCTTGAGGCGCGCGCCCTTGTACTCGTAGAGCTCGGTCAACACGCTGCCGTGCTCGGCCAGCCACGCGTTTTGGCGGCGCTTGTTGGGGCCGCGCCCCTTGTCGTCGACCTGGGCGATGAACTCGTCCCACGCGCCGGCGAGGCCGGGGGCCGCGTCGACCTCGCTGGCCAGGCGCACGTCGATCTTCCAGGTCTCGTCGGGGACGTGGGCCTCGATCTCGCGCTCGCGCTCGACGACCAGGCGCACGGCCACGGACTGCACGCGCCCCGCGGACAGGCCGCGGGCGACCTTCTTCCACAGCAGCGGCGAGGCCTGGTAGCCGACGATGCGGTCGAGGATGCGCCGGGCCTGCTGGGCGTTGACGCGGTCGACGTCGATGGCCCGGGGCTTGGAGAAGGCGCGCTTGATCTCCTCTTTGGTGATCGCGTTGAACACCACGCGCTTGGCCACGGAGGCCTCGACGTCGAGGATCTCGGCGAGGTGCCAGGCGATGGCCTCTCCCTCGCGGTCGAGGTCCGTGGCGAACCAGATGTCGGAGGCCGCCTTCGCGTCGCGCTTGAGCTCGGCGACGGTCTTGGTCTTCTCGCTGAGGATCTCGTAGGTCGGCCGGAAGTCGTTCTCGAGGTCGACCCCGGGGACGGGCTGCTTGGTGCCGCGGGGGGCCCGGCTGGGCAGGTCACGGATGTGACCGACGGACGCGCGGACGACGAAGTCCTCACCCAGGTACTTGTTGATGGTCTTGGCCTTCGCGGGGCTCTCGACGATGACCAGCTGCTTGCCCTCGGCCTGGGACTTGCCCGGTGCGGCGCGCACGGTCTTGACCGTGGCCTTGGCCGTCGACTTCTTCTTGGCGGCTTTCTTCTTGGTCGCGGTCTTCTTCTTGGCCGCGGTCTTCTTCTTGGCCGTCTTCTTCTTGGCCGTCTTCTTCTTGGCGGTCGCCTTCTTCTTGGCGACCTTCTTCTTGGCGACCTTCTTCTTGGCGACCTTCTTTTTGGCGGTCGTCTTCTTCTTGGCGACCTTCTTTTTGGCGGTCGTCTTCTTCTTGGCGACCTTCTTTTTGGCGGTCGTCTTCTTCTTGGCGACCTTCTTTTTGGCGGTCGTCTTCTTCTTGGCCGCCTTCTTGGCGGTTTTCTTGGCGGCTTTCTTGGCCATGGAGCTCAGCTTTCACGCTGCGTGAAGTGCGGCGTCGGGGAGGAGGCGTCCGTGCGCACTGCGCAGACTACGCCATCCGTCGGGCCGGCCTCTTTGTTCGAGGGGTCGACCGGGCCGAATCGATGCGTCCGGGCCGTGGTGCTGTCAACCCCGATCTGGGCATGGACGGGAGCGGCCCTTTAAAGGATGGCCACGAATGAGCGAAGACCGCGCGGGCAAGGGCCGGCGCGGTTTTCGCGTGTCTGATCTGTGGCCTCATCGAGGGTACGACGAAGCATGCGCGCATAGCGCAGTGAAGGGGAGTCGTTTGAGTCGAGTTCAGCAGCCCGACAGGCCTTCGGCCGCGTTCCGGGCCGAGCACGCGTCGATGTAGCCCGGCTGGGTGAGGGGGCAGACCTCGACGTTCTGACAAAAGCCGCGCTGGTCGGCGACGGACAGCCGCCGGAAGCAGGCGCCCTGAATGGCCTCGTCGCCCTGGGCGAAGGTGATGCACCCTGCGCCGTTGGGGTCCTGGTGGGTGGCGTGGGCCGAGCCGCTCCAGTTGGTCGCGTCGGCGCCACCGAAGCCCATGATGTCGACGCCGGTCACCGGGCGGTAGCAGCCCGAGTCACCCAAGGTCGGATCGAGGGCGCAGTCCTCAGCCTCGAGCTCGACGGTCTGGCAGCACTTGGCGCCACCGCAGACCGCAGCCAGGTCGTCGCTGCCCCAGGTCGGGTTGCAGGGGATCGGGCAGCCAGCGGCGCCCTCTTCGATCAGCCCGGGGACCGCCTCCACGCAAAAGCCCGAGCGGCTGAGCGAGTTGTTGTTGCCCGAGAACAGCGGCGTTCCGGTACCGCCACCGCCGGCGTAGGACGGCGCCACGAAGGCTGAGAGATCGCCGAGATCGAGGGCGGCAGGATCGTCCGAGCAGCACTGGTAGGGGCCGCCGCCGGAGTCGGGGCAATCGGGGTTGCTGGGGTCACAGCGGAACGCCGTGGTGGCGTAGTCCCACTGACAGGCACCAGACACGAGGGCGGCGGTGGCAAGCACCGCGCCGTAGACCGCGACCACTTTGGGCCAAAACGACATGGCCGGGACCCTAACAGGAAATACGGGCGGCGGACCAGTGCGCGGATGGGAAAGCTACGCTGGCGTGCAGCCCCAAAAACCCGGCGATGCGAGCAGACAAAACAAAACGAGCGCCCCAGTGAGGGACGCTCGCTGACAAGTGTCGAGGCTCGAGTCGAGGCTCGAAGTCGGGCCTGGGCTCAGTCGCAGTCGACCCGGCCGCTCATGTCGTTGAGCTGCTCGCAGGCGTCGCGGTAGCCCGCGACCTCGAGGGGGCACAGGTCCACGTTGTCGCCGCCGAGGCAAAAGCCGCGGGAGTCGGCCACGCCCAGGCGCCGGTAGCAGGCCTGGAGCAGGTCCGCCCCGTCGACCCCGTCGGGGAGCGCAGCCGTCGCGCCCGCGACGAAGGTCATGCAGTTGGCGCCAGCGGGGTCCTGGTGGGTCTTGTGCTCCGTGCCGCCCCACATGGTCGAGTCGAGGCCGCCGAGGCCTGCGATGTCTCGGCCCGTGATGGGTCGATAGCAGCCCATGTTGCCCAGGCCGGGATCGAGCACGCAGTCCTCGGGCTCGAGCTCGACGGTCTGGCAGCAGATCGCACCGGTCCCGCACACGTCCTCGCGGTCGTCCTGGTCCCAATTCGGGTTGCAGGGGACGGGGCAGCCCGTGGCGTTGGTGTCCGCGAGGGCGCCCGCGATCGGGACGCTGCCGGCCTTGACGCACATGCCGTGGGTGCTGAGCGCGTTGTTGCCCCCGGAGAACAGGGGCGTGCCGACGCCGTCGCGCCCGACGTACTTGGGCGTGACGACGGCGTTGATGTTGCTGAGCTGGATGGCCGCTGGGTCGTCCGAGCAGCACAGGTACTCGTCGGAGTCCTGCGTTGGGCAGTTCGGGTCGTCGCCGCCGGGCGAGCAGCGGAAAGCGGTGGTCGGGTAGTTGACCCGACATGAGGTCGCGGCGAGGGCCGCGATGCCAAAGATTGCAGCGTGAGCGAGGACGATGTTCAGAAGACGCAAGGATCTCCCCTCCTACCAGGCGGGCCGAACGTTGGCACGCGGATCCGCGCTTGTAAAGTTCTGCGCGCCCCGGATTTTATTGCTCTTTTTGATCGTAGAGGGCGCGGAGCTAAACTGGTGAACGTGCCCCTCAAGCCCGAATTGAGCGCCCCGGATGTGTCCGGGGTCGATTTTGGACCTTCCGCCTCGGCCTCGCCGCAGGATGCCGCCGAGGCGCGCGGACCCCGGGGTGGAGCGCCGGCTCCATGGTGGACCCAGGCTTTGTCGACTGCGGCCCTCGCAGCGATCTCGCTGGCGGCGGCTTGCTCGAGCGACAGCTCGCGCCAAGAGCCCATCGATCCCGTCGTCGGCGCGGAGGTCGAGGACGGCAAGGACAAGGACGAGGGCGAGGACGCGGCGACCGACGATTGGAGCGCGCAGCTCGATCCCGGCGCGGCGACGAAGACCAGCCTGCGCGAGCACGAGCTCGGTGAGGCCTGGGTCATCGATCCCGAGCGCCTCGACGCGCCGCGCAAGCTGGCCATCGATCAGGCCGAGGCCCGGGGCTACACGGTCATCAACCTCGGCGACAGCTGGCGGCCCTACATCTTCACGCACAAGACCCCCGGCGTGGAGGACTTCAGCGAGAACGTCTACGCCTCCCACTACACCGGGCTGGCCAACGATCGCGTCGACAACGACGGGGACACCCTCGCCGAGCACGAGCACAACTACCTCGAGCTCTACGGCATCCCGCCCTCGCTCAGCGTGGTGATCGACGAGTGGCAGTCCATCCCCGCCCTCGAGCAGTGCCTCGAGGACGCGGGCTACGACCGCAGCGTGTTCGACCCGAGCATCGGCAACATCGCGTTCAAGAAGAAGGCGGGGTCCAAGCGGCTGCGCTCGTGGCGGTGGGCCCGGACGAAGCTCGAAAAGGAGATGCGCAGCGCGGGCATGGGCGACGCGGCCGCGGCCAAGGACTACGCGGCGGCGGCGGAGCACCCCGACACCAAGCGCGCCTACGAGTACTTCCAGACCTTCGACCGCGAGGTGCAGGTCATCCGCCACGCGCAGATCCGCTTTCGCTGCGAGAGCCTGTTCAACGAGCGCGACGGCCAGGGCAAGTTCACCGCGGGCGACTACGACAGCGGCACCCACCACGCCCTGGCGAACTTCGAGAAGAAGCACGATCTCATGGGCTGGGGTCACTTCAAGGCCGAGAACATCGCCTTCCTCGGGCGGAGCCCGACGGAGGCCGTGCACCAGCGCCTGGTCCGGGTGCTGGGCGAGCGGACGATCTCGGCCGCTGGGGTGATCGAGGACGGCTCGGCCCGCGACTGGAAGCCGGACTTTCAGTTCACCGACGGCGAGGGTGAGAGCCACGGCCTGCGCGACCTGAGCGGGGAGTACACCGAGGCGACCCTGGCCGCCCTGGGCCTCGACGATCCCCAGAGCGCGCTCGCGCGCCTGGGCGAGCTCGGCGAGCTGGCGACGGCCGCAGAGGATGCGCCCGAGGGCGCCTTTGGCGAGCTGCTCGTCGCCGTGCGCTTGCCCGCGCTGCCGGCCTACTACTCCGAGGACATGGCCTTCGACGTGGTCATCGACCGCGGCGACATCTGGTACGACTTTCCCTGGGACGACGAGGGCAACAAGCGCGGCCAGCCGCGCAAGCGCTACCCGCACCTGACCCTCTACGTGACCTACGAGGGCCAGCGCATCCCCCTGGTCCACTGGCGCACGACCATCGGGTCGTGGCGCACGGAGCTCATCGACGGCCAAGAGTACTACGCCTACAAGAACTCCGACGTCGGTGATCGCGTGTGGCAGACCATCATGGCCGCGCCCGTGTGGATCCCCCCGGCGAGCACGCCGACGGGTTCGCTGACCAAGCTCAAGAACGTCGACGGGCGCATGCGCCGGGTCGTGAACTACGACGAGACCGGCCCGGGCTACAAGTCCGCCTACGGCCTCGTAGCCGCCTACCACGTCAAGCTGCACGAGCGTAAGGACGGCACGATCACGACCTACGACAACGGCATCCGGACCCACGGGAGCGTCGACTACATGTCGATCCTCCGCCGCTTCAGCCACGGCTGCCACCGCCTCTACAACATGAACGCGGTGCGCATGTTCTCGATGGTCCTCCAGCACCGCAGCTACACCCGCAAGGGCCAGACGACCATCGGGGCGGGGCGGAGCTTCGAGTACAAGGATCGCAGCTACACCATGAAGCTCGACACTCGGGGCTACGAATTCGAGCTCGTAGAGCCGATCCCCGTGAAGGTGACCGAGGGCCGCGTTCGGGGCTCGCGCACTTCGCCCTACACGGAGCCGATGCCCAAGCCTGGGGTCGACTACAGCGAGGACGAGGAGGAGCTCCCGCCGGGCGAGGCACCGGGGGAAGTCGAGCCGAGCGTCCCCGTCGGCGGCTTTTGAAGCGCCAAAAAAAGTGTATGGTTCCGCGCCGTGGCGCTCCAAGACAGTCGCTTCCAGCAGGCCTACAAGACCCACCTCTTGCCCGAGCAGCGCCGCGAAGTGCTTCGGGCGCTCCGGGAGGTGCTCGATCCCAGCACTACCTTGGGTGAGGTCATCGACGCCGCCGAGGCCCTGGGTTGGGGTGAGCCCTTTGGCGAGATGAACCTCGCCGAGATCGCCGAGGCCCTGCTCGAGTCTCCGACGCAGGCGGAGCCGGCCCCCGAGCCAGCGCCGGCCCCCGAGCCCGAGGTGGAGCCCGAGGCCGTCGTGCCCGAGCAGCTCTCGCTCGACACTCCCGCAGCGGACGAGGACGACGAGGAGGAGATCGAGCCGCCGAAGGTGGCGAAGAAGAAGGCTGCCAAGAAGGTGGCGAAGAAGAAGGTGACCAAGAAGGTGGCGAAGAAGAAAGCCTCGAAGAAGGTGGCGAAGAAGAAGGCCGCCAAGAAGGTGACCAAGAAGAAGGCCGCCAAGAAGGTGACCAAGAAGAAGGCCGCCAAGAAGGTGGCGAAGAAGAAGGCCGCCAAGAAGGTGGCGAAGAAGAAGGCCGCCAAGAAGGTGACCAAGAAGAAGGCCGCCAAGAAGGTGACCAAGAAGAAGGTCGCCAAGAAGAAGACCGCGGCGAAGAAGAAGACCGCGGCGAAGAAGAAGACCGCGGCGAAGAAGAAGACGGCGACGAAGAAGAAGACGGCGACGAAGAAGAAGACCGCGGCGAAGAAGAAGACCGCGGCGAAGAAGAAGACGGCGACGAAGAAGAAGGCCGCGAAGAAGAAGACGGCGACGAAGAAGAAGGCCGCGAAGAAGAAGACGGCGACGAAGAAGAAGGCCGCAAAGAAGAAGACCACCAAGCGCAAGCGCTGAGCGGTCCTCGACGCGAGTCGGCGCGGCGGTCAGTCTTCGGGCTCGACCGCCGCGAGCAATTTGCGGGTCAGGGTCGGGATGCCGCCCGCCGGATCGCTGCCCCGGGCGAGCCAGGCCAGGCGCAGATCGTCGCCCCGAGACCGGGTCCGCGGGGCCGGGTTGGCGCGCGCGCGCCAGGGGAGCAGGTGCCAGATGCGGTGGCTGAACACGTGCTTGACCCGAGGCGCGGGCGCGGGCTCGAGGCGCAGCTTCACGCCGAGGGCCTCGCCGGCCTGGCGCTCGAGAGAGGCGCGGAGATCGTCGAGCTTCGCGCCCTTGGGGGCGGGGCTCACGGGGCTGGGCGCCTCGAACACCGGCAGGCACCACAGCCCGCCGAGCAGGCCCTCGTCGGGTCGGCGCTCGATCAGCAGCTTGTCCCCGCGGCGCAGAGCGAGGGCGAGGAGGTGGTGCTCGGTGGCCTTCTTCTTGACCTTGGGCGCGGGGATCTGGTCCTGGAGCCCGCGCGCGCGGGCGCGGCAGTGCTCGCGCACGGGGCAGGTCAGGCAGGTCGGCGAGCGCGGGGTGCAGACCGTGGCGCCGAGCTCCATGAGCGCCTGGGCGAGGACGCGGGGCTCTCCGTGCTCGAGCACGCCGGCGACGAAGCGCCAGTGGGCCTCGGCCTTGGCGTCTTGCTCGGCGGGGGCCTCGATGGCGGCCAGGCGGGAGTGGACCCGGGCGACGTTGCCGTCGACGAGGGGCGCCGGCTGGTCGAAGGCGATGGAGGCGATCGCCCCGGCGGTGTAGCGGCCGATGCCGGGGATGGCCCGGAGCGCGTCGGCGGTCCCCGGCACCTCGCCGCCGAGCTCCTCGTGGACGTATTGGGCGCCCCGATGGAGCAGCTTGGCGCGGCGGTAGTAGCCCAGCCCGCTCCACGCCTCGAGCACCGCCTGCTGCTCGGCGGCGGCGAGGCTCTCGACGGTCGGGAAGCGATCGAGGAAGGGCTGCCAGTAGTTCTCGACGGTGTCGACGCGGGTCTGCTGGAGCATGATCTCCGAGACCCAGATGGCGTAGGGGTCGCGGGTACGGCGCCAAGGGAGGTCCCGAGCGTCGCGTTTGAACCATGCGCCCAGGGCCTTGGCGACGCGGCGGACGGTCTTTTCATCGAGGCTCGCGGGCGACTCGCTCACCGGCGCAGGGTCCCAACGCGAGTCCTTCACTTCAAGGCCCGCGCGGACGGGAAGGCCCGCGCCGACGCGGGAATGTCGGGGCCGAGGGAGGCGTGTTCGGTGCGTGCGTCCCTTGCCCTTGCCGTTCACCCCCACCCGTGTAGAGTCGGTGCCCCTCGCTCTTGCTCGCATGTTCCGCAAACGAGACACTCACATTCACTTCGTCGGCATCGGCGGCATCGGCATGAGCGGCATCGCCGAGGTGCTGGTCAACCTCGGCTATCAGGTCACGGGGACGGACCTGGCCGACACGGAGATCACCCGACGCCTGACCCGGCTGGGCGCGACGGTCCACCGCGGCCACGGGGCGGAGCGCCTCGGCGACGCGGACGTGGTCGTCATCTCGAGCGCGATCAAGCCCGACAACGCCGAGGTCGTGGCCGCGCGCCAGCGCAAGATCCCGGTCATCCCCCGGGCCGAGATGCTCGGCGAGCTCATGCGCCTGCAGCAGGGCCTGCTCGTCGCGGGCTCCCACGGCAAGACGACCACGACCAGCATGGTCGCCGCGGTGCTCCACGGCGCGGGCCTGGACCCCACGGTGGTGATCGGCGGCAAGGTCAACAGCTTCGACTCCAACGCCCGCCTGGGCGCGGGCGAGATCTTCGTGGCCGAGGCCGACGAGAGCGACGGCAGCTTCCTCGTGCTCCCGCCGACCCACGCGATCATCACCAACATCGACGCCGAGCACCTCGACCACTACGGCTCCCTCGAGGCCCTGCTCGACGCCTTCGTCGGCTTCGCCAACCGCGTTCCTTTTTATGGCATGGCGGCGATCTGCGTCGACGACCCCAACGTCCGCGCCGTGCTCCCGCGGCTGACCAAGCGCACGGTCAGCTACGGCATCGTCAGCGAGGACGCCGACTATCGGGCCTCGGAGATCGAGCTCGTCGGCGGGCGCAGCCACTTTCGGGTCACCGCCCACGGCGAGGACAGGGGCCGCTTCGAGCTGGCCATGCCTGGGCGTCACAACGTGCTCAACGCCCTGGCGACCATCGCCCTGTGCGACGAGCAGGGCGTGTCCACGGAGGTCACCCGCAAGGCCCTGCGCGAGTTCCAGGGGGTCCAGCGTCGCTTCACCGTCCGCGGCGACGTCGACGGGGTCGTGGTCGTGGACGACTACGGCCACCACCCCACGGAGCTGCGCGCGACCTTGGCCGCGGCCCGCGACGCCGCGCCCACGCGGCGCCTGGTCGCGACCTTCCAGCCTCACCGCTACACCCGCCTGCGCAACCACTACGAGGACTTCGCCGCCTCCCTCGACGCCGCCGACCTGGTCGTGCTCACGCCGGTCTATGCCGCGGGCGAGCAGCCCATCGAGGGCTACTCGGCCGAGGGTCTGGGTTCGCTGCTGCGCGCCCGCAAGCCCGAGCGCCCCGTCGTGCTCGTCGGGCCCCAGAGCCTCGGCCGGGCCGAGGTCGTCGAGGTGACCACCCGGCGCTTGCACGAGCTGTGCGCGAGCGGGGACATCGTCCTGACCCTGGGCGCGGGCACCATCACCCAAGTCAGCCACCGCCTCGTCGAGGCCCTCGAGCGCAGCGTCGGCTGATGGGCGCCGAGGCGACAGCTGCGGGGAGTCGCGGGGCGGGGCTCGTCGAGCGCCTGCGCCTGAGCGACCCCGCCCTGGCCGAGGTCCTCGAGCTGCGCCTCGACGAGCCCATGGCCAAGCACACGACCTTGCGCCTGGGCGGCCCCGCCGACCTGTGGGCCGTGCCCCGGACCATCGAGGCCCTCGCCGAGCTGCTGCGTCGCTGTCGCGCACAGGGGGTGCCCACGCACTTCATCGGCAGCGGGACCAACCTGCTCGTGCGCGACGGGGGCCTGCGCGGCGTGGCCATCAACCTGCGCCGCATCAACCAGGTGTGGCGGCCCGAGCCCGAGGCCCGGCCGACCTGGGTCGAGGTCGAGGCCGGGGCGTCCACGGGGCGTCTGTTGTCCCTGGCCACCAAGTGGGCGCTCGGCGGCGTGGAGTTCCTCGGGGGCGTGCCCGGGAGCGTCGGCGGCGGGCTGATCATGAACGCGGGCACCTACCTCGGCGAGTTCACCGACGTCGTCAAAGAGGTCCGCAGCCTCGACCTGGGCGGCGAGACCCTCGTCCGCGCCCACGCCGAGTGCGGCTTTCGCTATCGAGACTCGGACCTCCCGCGCGACGAGATCGTGGTCGGGGCGACCCTCGAGCTGCGCCCGCGCCCGCGGGAAGAGATCGACGCAGAGGTTGCGGCCTTGCGCAAGCGCCGGGACGAGCGGGAGCCCAAGGGCGTGCCCAATAACGGCAGCACCTTCAAGAACCCAACCGGGGACTACGCCGGCCGACTCATCGAGGTCGCGGGGCTCAAGGGAACGCGCCGCGGAGGGGCCCTGGTCTCGCCCAAGCACGCGAATTGGCTGGTGGTCGATCGCAGCGTCGAGCCGCGCTGCACCAGCGCCGACCTGCTCGCGCTCATCGACTTCGTCCGCGCGGAGGTCGAGCGCGTGCACGGCGTGACGCTGCAGACCGAGGTCAAGATCATTGGTGAGGCGCCCTGAGCGGGTACCATCGAGGCATGAGCAAGGCTGCGATGGTCCTGGTGTCGGCGCTGGTCATGGCTTGGCCTGCGCGGGCCTTCGCGGGGCCTCCGACGCAGCCGGAGGCTGATGGCTCCGAGGCCGAGCAAGGTGAGCAAGGTGAGCAGCCCGGGCAGGCGGAGACCCCCGAGCCGCCCGCGCCCGTGTTTGTCCCGGACCCCTCCCAGCCTACCGAGGCCACCGAGCCCGCGGAGTCTGGCCCGGTCGAGGGCGCGCGCGAGCCCGTTCGTTGGGACGTCCCGCCGCCCGAGTCGAGCGAGACGGAGCCCTCGCCGAGCTTCGCACCCGCGGTCGAGATCGACCACGGCCTCGCGCCCGATGACGGCCGGTCCATGTTGGTGCTCGGCGGCGTGGGCATCGGGCTCACCGCGGCCGGGGCGACCTTCGCCTCCATCGTCGGCGCCCGCCGACGCCTGCCCGCGTCGTGGCTCGTCCCCGGCATCGCGGTGTCCAGCGCGGGCATGCTCGCGTTCTCGGGCGGGGCCCTCTACCTCGGGGTCAAGCGCTCGGGGGCGCACCGGCGCTGGCTCGTCGCGCGCGGCCTCGAGGGGCGGCCCCAGGGAGGCGGCCTGGCCGTGGGCGGGAGCTTCTTCTTGCTCGGCGCCATCGGCTTCGTCACCGCCGGGTCCGTGGCCCTGAGCTTCGGCGACACGGCCCTGGGCGCGACGGAGCTCGGCCTGGGCATCGCCATGGCCGCGGCCGTGCCCACGGCCTTCGTATTCTCCGTTCGCTTTCGTCGCAGCTACGCCGCCACGGGCGGGTGGGCGCCCAAGGCCGTCCCGCCCCTGCCGACCCCGCCGGTGGCGCGCCGGCCCCAGCTCCAGCCCGTCATCCAGCCCTACCCCATGGTGCTCCAGGGCGGAGGTGGCGTGGGCTTGAGCGGCCGTTTCTAACGGCTGCGTCGGCGCACAGCGCCCGGTGGATTCGCCCGAGCGCCCGTGCGATGCTCCTCCCGTGAGCGCTGAAGCGATCGCCAAGCAGATCCACGACTCGGTCCTCGACAAGATCCCCGACGCCAAGGTCGAGGTCGAGATCGGCAGCCCCGGGCACTACTCCATCGCGGTGACCTCGACGGTGTTCGAGGGCAAGTCCCTGGTCGCCAAGCAGCGCCTGGTCTACTCGGCCATCTCCCACCTCATGGGGGGCGACGACGCGCCCTTGCACGCCGTCGATCGTCTGCTCACCAACGTCCCGGAGTAGTTCCGGAGTAGTCGCCGTCAAAAGCGGCCGGACAGGCCCGCCTGGCTCAGGAAGCCGCCGCCGCGCAGGGGGGCGACGCCAAAGGACGGCCGCAGCTGAACCGCCGCTTGGCCGCTTCGATCGAGCTCCCAGGCCCGGAAGGCGCGGGCGCGGGCGTTGCCGTACACGACCAGGGTGATGCCCGAGGCGATGCCCGCCAGGCTCATGGCGAGGACGACCTCGGGGTAGGGCGGATCCGCCGGATCGGGGTTGGCGAGGGCGACGCTGGCGAAGATGAGGCCCGCGCTGCCGCCGACGATGGCCGTGGTCCCCGCGGCGCGCATGCCCACGCCGCGCGTTGGCGGGCTCGAGCCGTGCTCGCGCAGCCACGCTCCGTAGTACTTTCGCTGCCTGAGCCCGACGCCGAGGGTGACGCCGCCAGCGAGGCTCACGAGGCTCGACACGCTCGCGCCGGCGATCCACAGGCCCGGATCGTTGGTCGTGTAGAGCAGCCCCATGGAGGTGCCGAACACGACGAGGCCCGCGCCGAGGAGCAGGGCGCCCGAGGCCACGCGGCCGCGGCCGTCGCGGGGAAGCTCGGGCGTGGCGGCGTCGAAGCCCCCGATGAACTCGGCCTCGGCCGGCGCGTCCGCGTAGGTGGGCAGCCCGGCGCTCTCGCCCGCGTCGCCGTCGCCTGGCTCGGAGGGGGTGGTCTCGCTGGGCTCGGCGTCCCAGCGCTGCAGGCCGCCCTCGCTCGGCTCGGGAGCTGCCCGCGCGCCCGGGGGAGCGGCCAGGATCATCGCCACCCCGAGGACTACCGCGGTGAGGGTCGAAGGCGCGTCCATGGCAACCCTCAGAAGCGACCGGCGACGCCGAAGCTCAGGCCCTCGCGGCTGGCGGAGGCCGTCGGTACGACCTGAAAGCGAGCGGGGTCGAGGCCGCGGCGCCACTCGTCGTACTTGTTCTTGCGCTTGTCGGCGAGGATCAGCAGGGTCACGCCGGTGGTCAGGGAGGCGAGGCCGAGGCCGAGGGCGACGGGGGGCAGGGGCGAGGGCTCGCACACGTCGAAGGCGTGGTAGCACTGCAAGCCCTGCATGATCCCGCCCCATAGCGTCGCCGTGCCGCCGAGGGCCGTCGCCGTGATCCCGCCCGCGAGCATGCCCGTGCCGCGCTTGCGGGAGGGCTCGTAGAGGTCGGGGTTGGCCTCGCCCCAGGCCTTGAATTTCTTGTTTCGCTTGAGGCCGCTGGCCAACATGATCGCGCTCGCGCCGAGCATCAGCGAGCCGAGCACGCCCGTGCCTGCGACGACCTCGGTGTCCCACTCCTGAGCGACGCCGAAGCCCGTGGCCGTGAACGACATCGCGCTGGTCCCCAGCAAGACGCCCGAGAGCACGAACAGGCCGGCGCCCGTGCCCGGGAGTGTGGGCAGCGATTCACCGTCGGCGGGCGGAGCCGGGGCGACGGCCGCCTCGTAGCTGGGCAGGCCCGACTCGGGGGCGGGGGCCGACGCGGGGTTGGGAGCGGGGGCGGCGTCCGAGCTTGGCGCGGGCTCCTCCGGGGTCGTCTCGGCCGCCGACGCGGGCTCGGTGGCTTTTGGCGTGGGCGTGGGCTCGGCGTCCTCTGTCTTGGGCGCGGGCGTCTCCACCTCCGTCTCCGTCTCCGCTTCTTCGGGGGTGGGGGCGGGCTCGGCGGCCTGCTCGCCTGGGGCATCTTGGCGGCTCTTTGGGACCTGCACCGCTGGCCCCTCCGCGCGCGCCTGGCTGGGCAGGGCGAGGGGGCCCCCGAGGCCCAGAGCCGCCGCCACGGCGACTCCGATGCTTCGGTCCAAAATACGCGGCGAGGGTCGACGGGGGGAGACCATCGCGGAGCTTGTCTCCAAGTTGGCTGGACGGTTCACTCGGCCGCCGAAGGATCGGGAGCCTCGGAGGCGATCGCTGGCGCGCTGAGCCAACCCACGGCCAGGGGCAGCAGGGAGAGGAGGGCGAAGCCCGCGGCCGCGCCGACGGCGGCCATCGCCGTCGGGCCCCAGCTCAGCATCGGGACCAAGATGGCGGCGGCCATGGCCGGGAGCAGGAGCAGCCGCGTGGCCTCGAGCCAGGCGAAGCTAGGCCGGTTCTCGAAGCCCACGCCGATCGCCACGGCCGAGGCCGTGATCCACACGCTGAGCATGATGTTCGCCGCCAGGTCGAGGTGCTCGCCGCCGAACAGCAAGCCCACGGTGACCACGAGCATGCCCAGGTACTGGGCGAACAGGTAGGCCTTGCGGGCCGGGCTGGTGTCGGCGTCGAACAGCGCGCGACCGCGGACCTCGGGCGGGTTGGGCTCGGGCTGCTCCGGGCGCCAGCCGGGGTGGGCGAAGAACAGCCACAGCTTGTCGCGGGTCCGGTCCATGGTCCTGGCCTGGCGCACGAGCTGGGCCCAGTAGTCGAAGTTGGCCCACAGCGGGTTCCAGCGCGCGAGCGGCTTGGTCGTGCCGTAGGTCGGCTCCTCCTCTTCAGCCAGGAAGGTCCCGAACATCCGGTCCCAGATGATCAGCACGCCGGCGTAGTTGCGGTCGAGGTACTTGGGATCGGCGCCGTGGTGGACGCGGTGGTGCGAGGGCGTGTTGAACACCCACCCGAAGGGCCCCATGCGCTTGATCAGCCGGGTGTGGATCCAAAACTGATAGATGAGGTTGATCTCCTTGGACAGCACGTAGAGCGCCGGGGGCACGCCGACGAGGGCCAGGGGCAGGTAGACGAAGAAGCTGAACATCCCCTGGATGGCCGACTGCCGCAGGGCCACGGCGAGGTTGTACTCCTCGCTCTGGTGGTGGACGACGTGGGCCGCCCACAGGAAGTTGACCTCGTGGGACCAGCGGTGGAACCAGTAGTAGGCGAAGTCGACCCCGAGCAGCGCGAGCACCCAGGTGTACCAGCGGTCCGCGCCCAGCTCGGGCAGCCCGAGGGTCTCGCGGCCGAAGGCGAAGCACAGCAGGTAGGCCCCGAAGGTGATGACCTTGGTGAAGATGCCGCGGAGCTGGCTGATGGTCCCGCAGTTGAGATCGTCGATGCTGTCGTTGAGCCGGTAAACCCTGCGCTTCATCAACCGCGACGCGAGCAGCTCGACCCCGATCAAGAGGAAGAAGAAGGGGATCGCGAGGCTGACCAGGCTGACCATGACGGGCGCGGGCGCTCAGTTTATCGCCTCTGGGCTCGGAGCGGTCGGCGCCAATTGGGAGCAGCATCGCGCCGAACTTGCGCCTGGGTGAATTGTCGTCGAAATGCGCCGACGAATTCGGCTAGAAGAGGACCATGCGACTCGCACCGATTCGAACCCTCGCCCTCGCGCTCCCCCTGGTCTTCGCCCTCGCAGCCTGTGACAGCGGCGAGCAGGAGGCCCCCGCGGCCGACAAGGCGGACGGGGCGAAGGAGGACGCCAAGAAGAGCGGCGACGCGGAGGTCTCGGCCAAGGCCGACGGCGCCGAGGCCAAGGTCGACGGCGACACCGTCGAGGCCAAGGACGACGCGGGCAACGAGGTCAAGACGGGCCCCGAGGGCACCGTCGCCAAGGGGGCCGACGGCGCCGAGGTCAAGACCGACGGCAAGGGCAACGTCGAGGCCAAGGACGGCGAGGGCAACGTGGTCAAGACCGACGCCGAGGGCAACACCGAGGTCAAGGCCGCCGACGGCACCTCGGTCAAGGTCGGCAAGGACGGCAAGGTCGACATCGCCGGCGTCCCCGGCATGTGAAGCCTTTCACCCGCTTTCCCAATTGCACACAGATGCCCTCTCATAGGCACGAACTACATTGCCCACCAAGCCAAAGCGGAGGAGCGGACAGCGACGAAGCGCCCCGGTCCCAAACGGCTGTGGGGGCAAGGTAGAACTCGGACTTCGATCAACACAAGCGTGGCTCACGGCCACGAGTCGAGCGAAAACCCGACCGCCAGCTCGCCTTGTCCTGGGCCATTGTTTCCCTCTGAGTCTTCATCCGTTCGTACTCGAAGCACGTAGGTGCCTGCGATGAGGTGATCGAAAATCAGCTCTCGGGGCTCTTCGGCGACCAGGGGCACGAACTCGGTCGCGTAAAGCAAGGAGGCCATGTTCTCCCGTTCACAGTGGCGCACCTCGACCTGGATCCGGTAGTCGTGGTCAGCGAGCATCTCGAGGGCATAGGGCCCGTCTGTGGGGAGCTCGATGAGGCGCTGGGCCATGGTGTACTGCCCCAGCCCTCCTTCAACGCCTGGAGCCCCACAGCCCATGTCCATCGTCCAAGCGCTTGGGCTCGTGAACACCTCGAGTTCCGCACCAGCTTCCAGGGCATCGCAGGCAAGCTCCTGCTTGAGGTAGGCGTTTCCCTTCCCCGGGGCCGCCTCGAATTCAGCGATGAGTTCGTTGAGCGGAAGCTGATAGACCTCCTCGAGGCCCTCCGCCAAAGAGAGCGTGTTGGGGATGTCCAAGTCGCATAGCTGATGAAGTGACTCCATCCCATCTCGGCTAATCAAGAAGGCGACGAAGGCCCCACCAATGCCGTAGTACGTTCCTGGCAGTGCTCCCTCGTCACTCACCGTGATCGCGTTCTCAATCTCATCAACCGTCTCGTAGTAGGAGAAGTAGCGTCCGTATATGGACGCAAACCCCTCTTCAATGAGACTCGGGCAACGGTCCCGGACCAAGTGTGTCAGCTCGTGGCGATGAGGCACCGTGAGCGCATGGGCGACTCGCTCTTCTACGCAGGCGAGCGCGCCAGAAGTACATGGCCAGCAGGGCTCCTCTCGGCTCGCATAGAGTCGGACCTCATCTCCCACTTGGGGTCTTCCCCAGATCTGCTCGACCCATGAGGCGTGGGCCTGCGCCGCCTCGAAGCTCCCAGGACAGATGCCCTGGAAATCCCGACCATACGACCGGTAGATCAAGCTCTCGGTCTCGAGCACCTCCACTGCTTCTGGCTCACAGGCTTCGATCAGACTAGGCGGCTCCATGCCCTCCTCGAGGGAGCCCGAATCCCCACAGGCCAGCAGGCTTGCCGCCCCGAGCGTGCTGAGCCAGCGCCTTGGTCGGACCAGCTTCCTGGCAGGCAGACGCGCGTCCATGCTCCTGGCAGCCTAGCACCCCGGTAGAGACTCCACCTACAAGCGGTAGTGACGAGGTTTTCGCCAGCAGGCTTGACCAGGCTGACGAGAATTCGTCAGTGAGCACCCTAAAGCAGGGCCTCCCCCCTTGCTTCTGCTGGCACACTCCCTGCACATCTGCTGGCCGATTCCCTAGGTCGAACGGATGCCTAGCGCTTCAATTCCACGGCAGTGAGTCACTTTATGACAATTCCGCGCCTCAAGAACACCGCTCTTTCCCTCCCTCTCATCGCCAGCGCTCTCTTCATGGGTTGCGGCGAGGACCCGATCCCCCCTGAGGACGGGGACTTTGCTGACGAGGCCTCCGCGGGTGCGAACGAGGCCGGATCCAAAGAGCCCGATGTCGGGGTTGGCGAGCTTGACCCTGGGGAGTGCATCGCCAAGGCGAAAGATGGAGAAGACGGGGAGGCCTGGGGCTACGTCCACCAGTGCGGAGGCAGGTGGTGGGGCCGCATCGGGTTCACCTTCGAAGGAACAGGTCTCGACCTCTACGTTCCTTCGATTGAGGGGGCAGTCGACTTCGGGGACGGGCACGAGTCCTACTTGGAAACGAAGGTGATGGCCTGCTGTGGCCAACACGACCCCCAGCTCACCATCGATGATCAGCCCACCTACGCCGAGAACTGTATGCTCGACCTACGTCAACAGGTCTGTCGTTCGATCTCCGAGGCCCTTGGGGCCGCCATCGACAGTGGGGAGCTTCCTTCCTTGAAGCCTGTGGTCGAAGTACAGCACTGGATCGCAACGCATATCGACGAGTGCATCGATGGCCTAGTCGACACCGACGACTCCCCCAAGAGTCTCAAGGCTAAATGGGAAATCCCTCAGGCTGGCACTCCATGGGATGACTCCAATCAGGATGTCGAGGATGTCTACATCGAGATTTTCCTTTCGCTCGTCAACGATCTCTATCGGCCAGCGGATCTCAGCGAGAACGAGATCTGCACCTCACTGATGTGGAACAACGGCAACCTGTTCGAGCGAGGTCTTCCATCTACGGGCTCCGGAATGGATGCCACGTTGGAGAGCGGCTCTGGCGTGCTCCTAGGGCCCCCGGTTGGTTCGGCAACTCCCCTTCAGCTCAGCACAGACTTTGGCTCCCTCGGCACGGCCTGTACGGGTCTCGAGTGCTCCAAGCTGAGCTTGTCGTTCGACTCGAGCGCGAGTACCTGGTCCTTGGATGAGCTCCGACTCATCCTCGAGCCTCGCCTCGTCGTCGACGTAGGCGGCCAGACACTCGTGATCGAAGACGCGCAGGTCGAGCTCTACGGAGATGCTCAGGGTCAGATGGAGATGACCCAGGGCTCGAGTGAATATCGAGTCCTCGCTGGTGACGTGCAGTTCATCGTTCGGGGCCAGGCTGGTGGGGGACCAGTGATGCTCTTCGCCCACAGCTCCACAGACCTGGTGGCCACCAGCGACAGCGCCGGCGGGTGGGAGCTTCGACCTTTCGAGCTTCTCTACACCGAGGCCCAGGGCGACGCTTGGACCATGACGGTCGGCGCGACCCAGTGGCTGTAGGGCGCCCCAGCTGCTGAGCTCACTGGTGGATCCTCCGGCCTCGGGGCCACCGCCGGGTCAGGGCGCGGCTCAATCGGGATCCAGGAGCCCCCAGGGTCAACCATGAGCGGGTCTACCAGGTGATGAAGCACGCGCCCAGCTGCTCTTGCCCAAGTACGCCAGCAAGCCGACCCGGCCCACCGCGGAAAGGTCGTGACCCTGGCCAGTGACCTGCGCTGGTGCAGCGATACCTTCGACGGTGAAGCCAACCGGGATCTGATGGCGATGAGCGTCGAGGCGCGGCTGCAGGCGGTCACGAACTTCGCTCTGTGAAGTCGCGGGCGAGGGACTCCAAGCCGGGCGCGCGGGCGAGCGCGTCTCGACGCGCCTCGAGCAGCTCGACCATCTGCGTCTGGGCGTGGGGGTGCGTCGACCAAAACTGGCGCTGCCCGAGCATGAGCGCGAGCAGGCTCGAGCCGGTGCCCGCGGCGGCGTCTCGCTCGAGGCGGGCGTGGATCACCGGCCAGAGCAGGTGGAGGCTGTCGGCGTCGACGCCCTGGGTCAGGAGCAAGACCAGCTGGGCGACATCGAGCTGCCCGAGGGGGCGCTGGACGGCCGCCGACCACCGGCCTCGGAGTCCGGGCCCCGGGGCCTCGTCGCAGGTCCAGCCGCGGTGTTGGGCGAGGCTCTGGGACAGGTTCACCCAGTAGGCCTTGCGATGGATCTGCGCCCCGGTCTGCTTTTTTCGACCCCGGGCTGACTTGCCGCCTCGGCGTTTTTGTCCCTTGCCCATGCCGGGGACAGCTTCCCATCAACAAATCGCCCCACCAAGCCGGAGCAGAGGTGGGGCGACGAAGGGCGCCCCAGTTGGGGCGCTCCGAGGGGGGCGCGATCAGTCCTCGACGAACTCGCGCAGCTGCTTGGCGCGGTCGGCCTTGCGGAGCTTCGAGAGCGCCTTGGCCTCGATCTGGCGGATGCGCTCGCGGGTCACGGAGAAGTCCCGGCCGACCTCCTCGAGGGTGTGGTCGGAGGCCTCGCCGATGCCAAAGCGCAGGCGCAGGATCTTCTCCTCGCGGGGCGTCAGGCTGGCCAGGGCGCGGCGGGTCTCGTCGCCGAGGTGGCGCTCGACGACGCCGGAGCCGGGGTCGAGGGCGTTCTTGTCCTCGATGAGGTCGCCGAGGCTGGAGTCGCCGTCCTCGCCCAGGGGCGTCTCGAGGCTGATGGGCTCCTTGGCGATGCGCAGGATGGAGCGGACCTTCTCCACCGGCATGTTCATCTTCTCGGCGATCTCCTGGTGGGTCGGCTCGCGGCCGAACTCCTGGACGAGCTGACGCGTGGTCCGGATCAGCTTGTTGATGCTCTCGATCATGTGCACCGGGACGCGGATGGTCCGGGCCTGGTCCGAGATGGCGCGGGTGATCGCCTGCCGGATCCACCACGTGGCGTAGGTCGAGAACTTGTAGCCGCGCTGGTACTCGAACTTGTCCACGGCCTTCATCAGGCCGATGTTGCCCTCCTGGATGAGGTCGAGGAACTGCAGGCCGCGGTTGGTGTACTTCTTGGCGATCGAGACCACGAGGCGGAGGTTCGCCTCGACGAGCTCGGCCTTGGCCGCCTCGCGCTCGCGCCGGGCCTTGGTCAGGCTGTCGTAGAGGGCGACGAGGTTGTCCGCCGAGACCCCGGTCTCCTGCTCGACCTGGCGGATGCGCTTGGTCGCAACCTTCATGCGGGTGATCAGCTCGTGGAGCTCCCAGGGGTGCAGGCCCAGGCGGCGGCACAGCTTGAACTCCTCTTGCTCGCGCAGGCGCACGCCCTCGAAGGTCGAGCGCAGCTCGTCGAGGTCGACGCCGGCCCGGCGCTCGCAGTCGAGGAGCTCGCGGAGCGCCCGGCGGACCGTCTCGACGGTCTCGCTGAGCTCCTCGCTCATCTCCTCGATGGACTTCCGGCTGAGCCGAAAGTCGAGCATGGTGCCCACGGTCGCCTCGCGCAGCTCGTGGTGCTTCTTGTCGAGCTCGGCCCGGGCGCCGTCGTCCTTGCCACCCTCGACGAGGGCGACCTCGGCCGGGGGCGTGCTTGGGGCCGCGTAGGCGGCTGCAGGGGCGGCGCCGGCCGACGCGGCCTCGCTCGGGGCGTCGCCGTTGTCGACGACGAGGGCGACGGGCTCCGCGGCCGGGCGCTCGGCCTCGGAGGCGGCGGTCGCCTGGGCGTCGAGCTCCGCGACGCGCTCTTCGATCTTCTCGAGCTCGCGGTGCTGCTTGCGAAGGCGCTTGAGCTGCACCTTCATGTTCTCGACGGCGGCCTCTTGACCCGTGGGTCCGTCGGCCTCGCCGGGGCGCTTCTCGTCGTTCTTGGCCGGGATGACGAAGGCGTCCTTGACCCGGACCAGGCTCCGCTCGACGCGATCACACAGATCGAAGACGTAGGGGATGGCGATGGGGCTGCGCAGGACGATGTCGATGACCTTGTTCTCGCCGGCCTCGATGCGCTTGGCGACCTCGATCTCGCCTTCGCGAGTGAGCAGCGAGATGGTGCCCATCTTGCGCAGGTACATGCGCACGGGGTCCACGCTGCGTCCGCGCTCGTCGATCAGGCGGGGCTTCGTCGCGGACTTCTTCTTCCGGGACACGCTCTTCGATTTCAGGGAGCTTTCAGTCTTGCTCATGAGCACCTAGCCAGGCAGGTGAGGGGTCGCTGGGTGAAAGAGACCCCAGCCTCCGATCCGAGCTCTTTGAGCGCAGATGGACGGAGGGTGTGCAGGTATATCCGCAATGGGGCGCTGGGCCACCGCGCCAGAGGACGCCGGGGGGGGAGGCCGGCGCCGGGCGCATTTGGTCGGGTCTAGCGCGCATGGAGGATCCATCGAGCGGCGCCGTGTCCTCCAGGCTCGGCCGTGGAGGCAATGAGTCTCCCTGCGCCGGTGACCCCAATTTTCTCGGGCGAGTCTTGGGCCAATGATCGGGGGCCGCGCGGGAGACGATTGGCGACTCGATTCGCGCATCCTAGCCCAGAGACGGGTCGATCAGCCAAGGAATGCCAATTTTGGAGAGGTGTCGGAGTGCAGACTGGGCGTTCGGCGTGGGCGGACGGGTCGCGCGCTCGAGGGGGCACGGAGGCGGGAACCTGGGCGCCGCGCCCTGGCCATCGGCGCGCCGGTCAAGCAAGGGCCGCGCCATTCCCGAGAGCGAAAAGTGCAGAGCGAATGTGCCTGAATGAGATTGCCCTCACATTGGATCACGCGTTTGAACGGGGTTCACTGGGGTGAGTTGGGGAGTTCAGCCCCAGTCTAGCGGTGTGCGCATGGTGCGCATGGTTGTTCCGCGCCCATGCCTGCGCGTGGCTGGCTCTCGGTGCGGCGAGGTGAAGCGCCGGCGCGCAGTCTGGATGGCTGTGATCTCACCGCGCGACTCGGGCAGGGCGGGCATGATTTTTTGATCACACTTGGCAGCAGCGTCTGCGTCAATGACGCTGCAAGCCCAGCTTGTGCGCATTTTTCAATCGGCGTTGTCTCGACTCGGCAATTGACAACTGCGTACCAATTGGCGTTAATGGATCGGCGTGGATGAATTCCCCGAACGCTTTGCCTTGGCCGAGCGCCAGGGTCTGATCGCGCTCGTCAGAAAGTATCCTCAGATGGGTCTGAGTGACCTGCTGCGGCTGCTCGAGCACGGGCGAACGGGCCGGATGTTGGGCTCCCTGACCCTGGGTGAGTGCGCCTCGGGGCTCGCCGATGCCGAGTCCATCGAGGTGGCCGACAAGGCGTCATTGCGCGAGGTCTACGACGCGCGCGTGCTCGAGACCCTGCGCGACGCGAGCGAGCCGCTGTCACCTGCGGAGGTCCAAGAGCGCATCGGCGGCACGGCCCAGGAGGCCCGCACGGCGCTGCAGCGCCTGGCCGCCGCGCGCAAGATTCGGCGGACGTGGAAGTCCCGCGGCCACCACGGCTACCTGGTGGCTTGAGCGCCCAGTCCGCGGCAGTCCGCGGCGTCACAAAAGCCCCGCCGGCTGATAGGCTGCTTTCGTGGGTCGAATCGTCGACGAGCAGGCGGCGCGGGGCGTGTGCCGGGACTGCGGCGCGGTGATTCGGGGCGAGGTCTGCTTCGTGCGCGACGAGGGCGAGGAGGGGGCCCAGCGCGCGCGGCCACGGCACCTGATGTGCGCGGCCCAGAGCTGGCCGGCGCAGCTGCTTCGGGCCCTCGAGCTCGCGGGCTGGGACCAGGTCCCCGAAGAGGATCACGACGAGCTGCGGGCGCGCATCGATGACAGCCTGCACGCGCGCGGTGAAGCAGGACAGGGGGCGCAGGACGGGGCGGCGCGCTCGAGCTCGGCGATGATCGCTGCGGCGGTCCTCGAGCCAGCCCGGGCGGCGCGGCGGCTCCGGCCCGAGGTCGCGCAGGCGTGGGTGTTCGCCGACCGCCTGCAGGCCCAGGGGGATGCGCGCGGCGAGCTCTTGGCCCTCGAGCTGGCGGCCGAGCACACCGAAGACCCAAGCCAAGCGCGGATGCTTCAGCGCGAGCGGGCGCGGCTGTGGGCGCCTCGGCGGGCGCGGATCAACGAGCGCCTCGCGGGCTTGCGGCTGCGCTTCGTCGGCGGCTTCTTGATCGGCGCGCACCCCGAGGGCGCGTCGCAGATCGGTCGCTTGCTGGCCGCTGAGGCGGCCGAGACCCTCGCCCGCGTCCGCCTGGACTTTTGCACCCAAGAAGAGCTCGCCCGCCTGGTCGACGGCGCGACGGTTCATGGTCGGACCGTCGCCGTGCTCGACCTGCCCAACTCGCGGACCAGCGACCTGGGCGTGCTGGGTCGGCTGCCGCGGCTGCGTCGGCTTCGGGTCGGCGAGCGCTTCTCGCCGGGGGTGCTGGCCGAGCTCCCGAGCCTGCGGGCGCTGAGCCTCGTGGGTCGCGGGCAGCTGCGCGGCGAGCAGCTCGGCCTGCGCCGCGAGCTCGAGCGCCTCGAGTGCTCACCACGGGACGCCAGCGCGCTCGCGGGGATCGGGGCGCGCCTGCCCGCGCTCGAGTGGCTCAGCCTCGGTCGGGCGAAGCTCGAGGGCCTGGCTCAGCTGGGGCCGGTGCCCAAGCTCGAGGTCCTGCGCTTACCGGGCGAGGCCCTGCGCGAGCTCGACGGGCTCGAGGCGCTGCCGAGCTTGCGCGAGCTGCAGTGCCGGCCGGGGACCTTGCGCCTGGTCCGGGAGCTCCCGGAGGCCCTGGCCGCGCCGCACACCCTCGAGCGCCTGGCGCTGCTGGGCAGCAAGGTCGGTGAGCTCGACGCCCTCGCTGGTCTTCCGCACCTGCGTCACCTGGCCCTGGTCTCGACCCGGGTCGGTGAGCTCGAGCCGCTGCGCCGGCTGGCCCAGCTGCGCAGCGTCCAGCTCGAGGGGGGCGACATGCGGCGGGTGTCGGGGCTGGCCCGGCTCGAGCAGCTCGAGCAGCTCGGCCTGGGCAAGCTCGCCAACGTCGACCTCGCGGCGCTGCGCGAGCTCCCGCGGTTGCACACGCTGACCCTGCGCCCGGGAGGTCGACGCCCGAGAGGTCTCGAAGCGCTGGCCTCCCTGAGCGCGCTGCGGCGGCTGTCCATGCCCATGGAGGTGTTCGCGGCCCTCGACGATCCGGCGAGCGCGCTCGCGGGGGTCGAGGTCCTCGAGCTGGTCGGCGAGGGCTGGCCGCCCCTGGACTTCGTCGCGGCCTTGGCTCGCTTGCGGCGCTTGCTGTTGCCGGGTCGGAGCGAGCGCGACCCCTGGATCGACGCGGTCCGCGAGCGCGCGCCCGAGGTCGTCGTCCACATCCACCTGCCGCCGCGTGACCTCCTCGATCACCGCGACCTCTACGACTGGCGCGCGGGCCCGTGGCCGAGGGAGCTCCCGCGCGCAGGCGCTCTCTAGCTCCGCATGCCGTACTACTGTCCCTGCTCGGAGCCCAGCCCCGAGTGGGGGAGGAGGGATCAAAGCGCTTTTTCCCGGCGCAAATTGGGCGCTGCCGCGCCCGCGGTCCCGCAAAGCCTGCCATCGCCGCCGCGGACTTCGGCACAATCTCGGGATGCGATTGCGAAGCGGATCGGCGACGACCCTCACCCGCGTGTCCCTGGTGGCGCTCGTGGGCGGCCTTGGACTGAGCGCCTGTGGCGACAGCGGCTCTGACGACGAGGTCGGTGAGACGGCGGGCTCGGAGGAGAGCGCGGACACGGAGAGCGCGGACACGGAGAGCACGGAGTCGGAGAGCACGGAGTCGGAGAGCACGACGGAGACGGAGACGGAGACGGAGACCGAGACGGAGACGGAGACCGATACGACGGAGACGGAGACCGACACGACCGAGACGGAGACCGGGGAGCCGGACGCGTGCTCGGGGCCCTGCGGCACGCCCGGCTGCCTCCCGTGCCCGGACAACGTCACCGTCGACGGCGGCGGCTTCCAGATCGACTCGACGGAGGTCGAGGCCGTGGACTACGCCGTGTTCTTGGCGGAGAACTTCGATCCGGACTACTTCTCGAGCTGGCTGCCCGAGACCTGCGGGTGGAAGGGGGACGCGCTGATCCCCGCCTTCATCCCCGACGAGTGGAGCGATCAGCCGGTCGACGGCGTGCCGGCGGTGGGCGTGGACTGGTGCGACGCCTGGGCCTACTGCTCGTGGGCGGGCATGCGCCTGTGCGGCGACGTCGAGGGCGGCTCGGTGCTGGTCGAGGACGTCGAGGATCCGGTGAGCAACCAGTGGTATCGGGCCTGCTCCAACTCGGGGGTCAACCTCTACCCCTACGGCCAGCTCTACGACGCCGACAACTGCAACGGGCTCGACGCGGGCTTTGGTCAGGCCGTGGACGTGGGCGGGCTGAGCGGCTGCGAGGGCGGCGTGCCCGGGCTGTTCGACATGAGCGGCAACGTGTGGGAGTGGACCGACGCGTGCCTCGAGGGCGTCAACACCCCCGCCAACGAGCAGGAGTGCCGGCGCCGCGGCGGCTCGTGGTTCAGCGACGGCCCGACCCTGCGCTGCGGCATCAACTCCCTGCGCGCCCGGGACTTCCGGGCCGACTCGGTGGGCTTTCGCTGCTGCGAGCTGTGAGTTCTGCTCTACCCCCACAGGCATCTGAAGACCGGGGGCGCTTCGTCGCTATCCGCTCCTCCGCTAGGGCTTGGTGGGCAATGGGGTTCGTGCCTTCGAAAAGGCTGGTGGTCGCCCCCGCGAGCGGGGGCGGATTCGTTGACAGTCTCTGAGTCGTGGACGTCAGCCCTCGTCCTCGGCCATGTGGTGGCTGGGGTCGACGGGCTTGACCAGGGCGTTGGCGACCAGGGCCAGGAGCAGAAGCCCGGCCATCAGGAACATGGTCGAGTTGTAGACCGACGCCGTCGGGTCCTCGGTGCCGGGCGGCGCGATCGCGACGAGCTTGGCGAGGGTCACCGTCTTGGCCTCGATGAGCGCTGGCAGCTGGTCCACGCCCGCGCCGAAGCTGGCCTCGAAGCGCGCCGGGTCGACCTTCGCCGCGAGGTCTTCGATGCCGCGCTCGACGGCCCGGGCGCGCAGCGAGGTGATGGCCAGGGGCCCGAGCACGCCGGCGGTGCTCCACGCGGTGAGCAGGCGGCCGTGGATGCCGCCCACGTACTTGGTGCCGAAGATGTCCGCGAGGTAGGCGGGGATGGTCGCAAAGCCGCCGCCGTACATGGTGAAGATGATCATCGTCGCGGCGTAGAAGACCACCAGCCAGACCACGGCCGGGGACGCGCTGACTCGGGCGGCGCACAGCGGGATCGACAGGTACAGCGCGATGCCGAGGACGAAGAAGGCGTAGTAGGTGTTCTTGCGCCCGAGCTTGTCCGAGGCGCTGGCCCACAAAAAGCGCCCGGCCATGTTGAACACGCTGATCATCAAGACGTAGGTCGCGGCGAAGGTCCCGTCGACGATGTCGGGCAAGGTCGTGCCGAAGATCTCGCTCATCATCGTCTTGGCCACGCCGATGACCCCGATGCCGGCGCTGACGTTGAAGCACAGCACGACCCACAGCAGCCAAAACTGCGGGGTTTTATGGGCCTCGTCGATGTGCACGTGGTGCGTGGTGATCATCTGATCGTCGGCTTGGGCTTCAGTCGGCGGCGTCCAGCCCTCGGGGGTCCAGCCCTCGGCGGGCACGCGGTAGCTGAACGCGGCGACGAGCATGACCACGAAGTAGAGGGCCCCGAGCACGAAGAAGGTCTCGGCCGCGCCGGTGCTGCCCGTGCCCACGGCGTAGACCCCCGCGTCGAGGGCCGCGTCGCCGCTCAGGCCGAGGTTCGAGCTCATCGCGGCGGCTTCTTCGGCGCCGAGGACCACGACCTCCCGGCTGCCTCCGGCGAGCTGGGCGAGGCGGCGGCCGCCCTCGGTGACCAGCGCGACGGCGTCGGCGCTGCCGAGGTGCTCCGGGGCCCGAAAGAAGGTCCGCAGCAGGGCCTGCTTCATGGGCGCGGCGATCATCGCCCCGCCGCCGAAGCCCATGATCGCCATGCCCGTGGCCATGCCCCGGCGATCGGGGAACCAGCGGATCAGCGTGCTGACCGGCGACACGTAGCCCAGGCCCAGGCCGCAGCCTCCGAGCACGCCGTAGCCGAGGTAGACCAGCCACAGCTGGTGGCTGAGGATGCCCAGGCCGCCAAGCAAAAAGCCCCCGCCCCACAGGCACGCGGCCACGACCCCGACCATGCGCGGGCCGACCTCCTCGAGCCACTTGCCGGCCACCGCCGCGGCCAGGCCGAGGAACACGATGGCGAGGGTGAAGATGCGGGTGACCGCCTCGAGCGGCCAGTCGCCGGCCGAGGCCCCGACCACGCCGAGGGCCCGGGTCAGCGGCGGGTTGAAGATGCTCCACGCGTAGACCGAGCCGATGCACAGGTGGATGGCGATGGAGGCCGGGGGGACGCGCCAGCGGTTGAAGCCTGCGGGCGCGACGATGTGTTCCTTGCGAAGGCGTGCGAGCATGGCCATGGCGACGCCCGAGTCTACGCCGCCGCCTTCGACGTGATGGCCATGAACTACTACCCGGACATGCGATTTTTTGTCGTGCCCCACGACGAGCCCCTGACCTACGCCGCCCTCGAGCCCCACCTGCGCGAGGCCGTGGGCGCCGAGTTTCGCGTGGGCATGAGTCGCCATACGGGGGAGCTGCGGGTCTTTGACGACGCCAACGGAGCGAGCGTTCGCCTGGCTGGACCGCCCTCGGGCGAGGCTCGCCGGGGCAAGTACTGGACCTACGCCGTGGTCTCGAGCGGGCCCAACCATGACCTGGACTACCTGCCGAGCTACGAGGCGCTCTGCGACGCGATGGCGAGCTGGCCCGACGTGGTCGAGTCGCCGCCGGGGAACATCGACATGCTCGTGGATCTAGCCCTGGGTCTGCAGAGCTACGAGGCCGAGCGCTGGCGAGGGGTTCAAAAGGCGCCGACCTATCCGCGCCTCGAGTCGCTGCTGCTCGAGCTGCCGGCGTTGCTCGAGAGCCCCGAGCTCGCGGCCAAGCTGGTCGCGGCGGTGCCGGATAGTTGGCTGCCAGAGCTGGCCGTCGCCGTGGACCGTGCCTTCAGCGAGGGGCGCGGGCGGGCGGCGAGCGCCGAGCAGGGCGACGCGGACTGACGCGCGGCGCTCAGGGCAGGGAGCACGCGCCGAGGCCTGCGTACTGCGGTGGATGAAGCTGATCGCTTCGCTGGTCGAGCCCTCGGCGCAGCCGGGCTCGGCGTCCTCAGCATGGCGCCGGTCCAGGCGCTGCTCGGGTCGCTCGGGGGCAGCGTGAGGCGACGAAGCTCGGCCCTTGGAGACGGGTCCGAGACGCCGGCGCGGGCGCGCCTACCCGCGGAAGCGCTCGCGCGCGTCGGGCTCTTCGCCGGCCGCGAAGGACGGCCGCTGGTGGTAGTCCTGCAGCGACACCGCCGGGAGCACCCGCCCCTGGCTGCGGCTGGCCTCGATGGCGTGCGCCGCCGCCTGGGCCCCGGCGAGGGTCGTGAAGTAGGGCACGCGCATCGCCAGGGCGCTGCGGCGGATCGACAGCGAGTCCCGGGCCGCCTGCTCGCCGTCGGTGGTGTTCACGACGAGGGTCAGGTCGCCGTTGACGATGCGATCGACGATGTGCGGGCGGCCCTCGGCGACCTTGTTGACCTGGGCGCAGGCGATGCCGGCGGCCTCGAGCTTCCGGGCGGTGCCGCGGGTGGCGATGATCTCGAAGCCGAGGCGGCGCAGGTGCTTGGCCACGGGGATGACCGCCTGCTTGTCGGAGTTGGCCACGCTGATGAACACCCGCCCGCCCTGGGGCAGGTGCACGCCCGCGCCGGCCATGCCGGCGTTGAAGGCCGCGCCGAAGTCCTTGGCGATGCCCATGACCTCGCCGGTGCTGCGCATCTCCGGGGAGAGCAGCACGTCGACGCCGGGGAACTTCACGAAGGGGAACACCGGGACCTTGACCGAGACGTGCTCGGGCACGCGCTCTTCGACGCCGAGCTCGGCGAGGCTCTTGCCCGCGCCGACCAGGGCCGCGATCTTGGCGAAGGCGGTGCCCACGGCCTTGGACACGAAGGGCACGGTCCGCGAGCCGCGGGGGTTGACCTCGAGGATGTACAGGCGCTCGCCCTTGAGGGCGTACTGCACGTTCATCAGGCCGACCACGCCGAGCTCGCGGGCGAGGCTCTCGGTGGTCTCGCGGATGACCTTCAGGGTCTCGTGGCCGACGCTGACCGGGGGCATGCAGCAGGTCGAGTCGCCGGAGTGGATCCCGGCCTCCTCGACGTGCTCCATGATCCCGGCGATGACCACGTCCTTGCCGTCGGCGACGGCGTCGACGTCGAACTCGACGGCGTGGGCGAGGAACTCGTCGATCAGCACGGGGTGGTCCGGCGACGCGCGCACGGCCAGCTTCATGTAGCTGTCGAGCTGCTCGTCGGAGTGGACGATCTCCATGGCCCGGCCGCCCAGGACGTAGCTGGGCCGGACGAGCACCGGGAAGCCGATCTGGTGGGCGATGTTGAAGGCCTCTTCGGGCGAGCGGGCCACGCCCCAGCGCGGCGCGTGCAGGCCCAGGCGGGTGACCAGCTCGCCGAAGCGGCCGCGGTCCTCGGCCCGGTCGATGGAGTCGGCCGGGGTCCCGAGCAGGGAGTAGCCCGCGCGCTCGATGGCCGAGGCCAGCTTGAGCGGGGTCTGGCCGCCGAACTGCACGAGCACGCCGACGATCTCGCCCGAGCGCGCCTCGAGGTCGAGGATGTCGAGCACGTTCTCCCGGGTCAGGGGCTCGAAGTAGAGCCGGTCCGAGGTGTCGTAGTCCGTCGACACCGTCTCCGGGTTGCAGTTGACCATGATGGTCTCGAAGCCGGCGTCGCGCAGGGCGAAGGCGGCGTGGCAGCAGCAGTAGTCGAACTCGATGCCCTGGCCGATGCGGTTGGGCCCGCCGCCGAGGATCACGACCTTCTTGCGGTCGCTGATGTTCGACTCGTCCTCCTCTTCGTAGGTCGAGTAGAGGTAGGGCGTGTGCGCCTCGAACTCGGCGGCGCAGGTGTCGATGGTCTTGTAGACCGGGCGCACGCCCGCCTGCAGCCGGCGCTCGCGGACGGCGTCCTCGGAGCTGCCGCACAGCGCGGCGATGCGCGGGTCGGACAGGCCGCCGCGCTTGGCCTCGAGCAGCGCGGCGGGGGCGGGGACCTTGCCCCGCGGGCCCTTGGCGATGCGCTCCTCGAGCTCGACGATCGCGGCGATGTGGTGCAGGAACCAGGGGTCGATCTTGGTCCGCTGGTGGACCCGCTCGATGCTCATGCCCTGGCGCAGGGCCTCGCCGATGAGCCACAGGCGCTGGGGCGAGGGCCGGCTGATCAGCGCCTCGAGGCGGTCGAGGTCCGCCTCGCCGACGTCGATGTCGAAGCCCCAGGTCTCGGTCTCCATGGACCGCATGGCCTTGCCGAGGGACTCGCGGACGGTGCGGCCGATGGCCATGGCCTCGCCCACGGACTTCATCTGGATGGTCAGCGTGTCGTCGGCGCCCTTGAACTTCTCGAACGCGAAGCGCGGGATCTTGGTGACGATGTAGTCGATGCTCGGCTCGAAGCTGGCCGGGGTGACCTTGGTGATGTCGTTGTCGAGCTCGTCGAGGGTGTAGCCGACGGCGAGCTTGGCCGCGAACTTGGCGATGGGGAAGCCCGTGGCCTTGGACGCCAGCGCCGAGGAGCGGCTGACCCGGGGGTTCATCTCGATGACGATCATCCGCCCGGACTCGGGGTCGAAGGCGAACTGGATGTTGCACCCGCCCGTGGTCACGCCGACGGCGTTGACGACCGCGGCCGCGGCCGTGCGCATGTGCTGGTACTCCTTGTCCGTGAGCGTCAGCGCCGGCGCCAGGGTGACGGAGTCGCCGGTGTGCACGCCCATGGGGTCGAGGTTCTCGATGGCGCAGATGACGACGAAGTTGTCCTTGCCGTCGCGCATGACCTCGAGCTCGTACTCCTTCCAGCCGAGCACGGACTCCTCGATGAGCGCCTCGGAGCGCAGCGACTCGCTCAGGGCGTGGGCCGCCATCTTCTCGAACTCTTCGCGGTTGTAGGCGATGGCCGCCCCCGCGCCGCCCATGGTGAAGCTCGGGCGGATGATGGCCGGGAAGCCGATCTCGTCGAGGGCGTCGCGGGCCTCGGCCATGTCGTGGACGTAGAAGGAGCGCGGGACCTCGAGGCCGATGCTGACCATCAGGGCCTTGAAGCGGTCGCGGTCCTCGGCCTTCTCGATCACCTCGAGGGGCGCGCCGAGCAGCTCGACGCCGTGGTGCTCGAAGATGCCGCGGCGCCCGGCCTCGAGGGCGAGGTTGAGGGCCGTCTGTCCGCCGACGGTGGGGAGCACGGCGTCGGGCTTGGACTCGCGCAGGACCTGGTCGAGGTCGTCCGGCGTCAGCGGGCGGACGTAGGTCTCGTCGGCCAGCTCCGGATCGGTCATGATCGTCGCTGGGTTCGAGTTGATCAGCACGACCTCGTAGCCCTCCTGACGCAGGGCCTTGATCGCCTGGGTGCCGGAGTAGTCGAACTCGCAGGCCTGACCGATCACGATCGGGCCCGAGCCGAGGACGCAGATACGCTTGATGTCATCGCGGCGGGGCATGGCGCGCCCGCTACTTACCCGGTGCGTCCCCCGCCCGCAATCGCTCGCGGGGGCCTGGATCGAGTGAATGGCGATCAGCCGCAGCGGTAGCTGTAACGGACCCGATGTAGATCCGGGGGATCGTCACCATCCGCGTGGAAGGTCACGGTCACGGTCTTGTTGGCGTGCGCCGGGAGCGAAAAGGGCATGAACCAGTCCTTGCTCCCGGGCAGCGTGGCCACGTCGAGGACGCCGCCCTGGGGGTCCATGAACGCCGCGGTGTCCACGGCGTCCATCTCGACGAAGATCCCGCTGTCGTTGGTGAAGCGGATCTTGGCCCGCCAGCCGCCCTCGGGCAGGTGCAGGGGCTGCGGATTCACCGCTGTGTAGGCGAGCACGGTCCAGCCCAAGCCGTCGCCGCAGCGCTCGCTCTGAATGACCGGGGGCTTCGCGGCTGGGGGCGTGCCTGGCTGCGCGCCGGGCCCGGGCGTGGGCCCGGGGTCGTCGGCCTCGACGGGGATGGGCTCGACCTCTCCCGGTTCCAGTTTTGCGATCGGTTCCGGCTCGGGCTCCGGCTCTGGCTCTGGCTTGGGCGTGGCCTCCGGAGCGGCCTGGGAGCAGGGCGGGAGCGGCCCCTCGAGGGCGTCGAAGGGCTCCCCGACGCGGCCGCCGAGCTCGAGCTTCAGGGCGCCGTCCTCGACCACCGCGCACGCGTCCGCGGCGAAGCCGGGATCGTGCTCGCCCTCGGCGCGGGCGTGGACGATCACGGCGTTGGCGCGAACTTGGAGGGACTCGACGGTCCCGACGTGCACGCCGAGGGCCCACACGGGGGTCCCGGGCTCGAGGCCCTCGGCGTTGGCGAGGGCGATCTCGGGGAGCATCGCGGGGCCGTCGAGCTCGTCGACGCGCCGCGGGGGATCGACGCAGGCCGCGGCGCCGAGCGTCGCCAGGGCCAGCACGCAGGACAGTCTCGGGTGCACGCCCCGAGCATAGAGCGAAGCGCCCGGTCCGGGGACGCCCGGGGAAAATTTAGGTCCGGTGGACCTTGGCCCCGTCGAAGCTGTGGTCTTCGTCGAGGTTCTGGCGCACGGCGGCGGCGTGGGCGGACAGGTCCCAGCCCAGGTCCGCGAAGCCGTCGAGGATGCGCCGGCGCAGACGCAGGGACTCTTCGCCGCTGGCGAGGTGAGCGATCAGGGGCTCGAGGGACTCGGGCTCGGCGTTTTCGATGAGCGCCTCGGTGCAGAAAAAGCGGATGTCCTCCTCGGGGTCCCCGAGGTAGCTGGCGAGGAGATCGCGGACGCGGGGGTCGTCGATCTCCTTGAGGTGCATCAGCATCTGGCGCTTGGCCCGGTTGTCGCGCTCATAGCCGGGTGGGTGGGCCTCGAGCAGGACGTCGAGGATCTCCCACTCCTCGGCCTCGCCGGCCACGTCCTCGACGATGCGCAGGCTCCAGGCGATGCCCTCGGCGTCGACGACGTAGCGGCGGATCGGGCTGAGCATCGGCTTGCCGATGGCGGTCAGCCGCCGGTAGAGCCAGCCCTTCTCCTCCTCGTCCTCGATGGTCTTGCTGGCGACCATGGAGAAGCGCTTGAGCAGGGCGATGTAGCAGTCCTCCGCCTTGGTCTCGAGGGCCTTGCGCTCCTCGCTACCCTCGGGGAGCTTGAGGGCCTTCTCCCAAGTCTCCGCGCCGAGCTTGATGAGGTCCTCCATCGCGGCGTAGCGGTCGGGCGACTGCGCGTACTGGTTGGTGACGCGCTTGGTCAGGCGGTCGACCTTGGTCTTGCGCCCGCCGCCGCCGCCACCGAATCCGAAGAGTTCTTTGAGTCCCACGCGTGCCTTTCGCTGCTCGGCTTGTACCGCCTCGGGGGCGCCCCGGCAAGGCGCGGACCCCCGCTCGCGCGGTTGGTCTCGCGCCGTCAGCTGGCTCAGCCGCCCGTGCTATCGGTCTCGGTGCCCGTGTCGGCGTCGGTGCCCGTATCCGAGCCGGTGTCCGTACCGGTATCGGTCTCTGTGCCCGTGTCCGTATCGGCCTCCGAGCTGTCCGTGGTGGTGTCGGTGGTGTCCGAGCTCGACTCGGACTCCGCCTCGGTGCCGGCGTCGCCCTCGGTGCCGGTGTCGCCCTCGGTGCCGGTGTCGCCATCTTGGGAGGCCCCACCCACGGCGCAGTCGCCAAAGTTCGCCTCCACGTCGGAGCCGTCCTTGTGGCAGCAGCCGTCGGCCTCGCAGCTGTAGCCCTCGGGGCAGGCGTCCCGGCCGTCGGGGTCGTCGGGGACGCAGGCGAACAGCACGTCGCCGCTGGGCGGCAGGAAGCAGGCCTGGGTCGAGGCGAGGGCGCCCAGGAACAGGCCGAGGCCGGCCAGGAAAATCAGGCTGAGCTCTGCTTTGCCCCCACAGAGGTCTCGGGACCGGGGGCGCTTCGTCGCTGTCCGCTCCTCCGCTTTGGTCGTGGGGCAATGGAGTTCGTGGCCATGAGAGGGCATGGGGTCGCCCCCGCTCGCGGGGGCGCGGATGGGTTCACAGTCTCTGAGTCGAGAGTCGCGCATGATCGCTCAAAAGCGCAGGCGCAGGCCGCCCGCGCCCGGTTCGAATTGCAGCTTGGCCTCGCCCGCGCCGGGCTTGGCCTCGCCGCGCTTGCGCTGGACCCCGTCGGCGATGAACAGGCCCACGCCGACGAGCAAGGTGACGCCGCCGGCGATGATCAGCCCGCGGGCGGCGGCCTCGTAGGTGCGCCCTTCCTGGAGGACCTGATCGTAGTCGTCGGCGACGTCGGCGTAGAGGTTGGACGTGCCGCTCTCGATGTCGAAGCCAAAGGCGAGGCGCTCGGCCTCGTCCTCGCGGGCCTCGGCGACCCCCGCGAGCACGCCGCCGGTGGTCGCCAGAGCGATGGCGCCGAAGGTCGTCCACCACCCGGCGGTCTGGAGCTTGGGCAGGCGCTCGGGCACGCCGGCGACGTTGTCGTCGAGGCTCTCGCCCTCGAGGTCCGACTGGGCCCGGCTCGCGTTGGGGTCGTCGGGATCGACGATGCTGCCCGCGACGCCGCCGCCTCGGTTGCCGGGATCCTGCTCGGGCTCCTCGACCTCGGCGACGGTGGGATCGACGTCGAGGGTCTCGGGCTCGGGCTGTTCCGCGGGCGCGTCGGCCTCGGGCGCGCCCTGGCCAGCCTGGACGGGGGTCGAGGCGGCGAGGAGGGTCACCGAGACGAGCACCGGGAGGATCGAGCGGAGCTCGGTGACGGGAGCCTGGACCATCGGTGCGCGAGCATAGCTGGGGATGGAGGTCGGGAAAAGGCGGGGCCCGGAGGGGGCCGACGCGGTCCGCAGCGGGGCGAATTCCCCCTTGGCGCGTGGGGGAGGGTGGTCCGCGGCGCACGCCCCTGCCTTTCCCGGCGCCCCGTGTTATGCCGGGCTCGTGCGCGCGGGCGAGGTCAGGCGGAGCCGCCCGGGAGGGCGCGGGGGCGTCGCGCTCGTGCGCCTGGGCCTGCTGGTCGCGCTCGCGGTGGGCTCGGCTTGCCCCGGGCGGGGGGGCGGCTCGGGCGGCTCCGGGACGGGGAATTTTCGCCGCCCCAACTACCCGGTGGCCTCGGTCTACGAGATCGATCCGGACTTCGAGGGCGAGTGGCGGGGAGACGTCGCGGGCCTGCGCGGCACGCTGGTCATCGGCCCCCTCGACGACCGCAATTACTACGGCTCGTTCACGACCCTCGACTCGAACACCGAGTACACCATGCTCATCGAGCAGTCCTACGTGAGCACGCCGGAGGACGAGGCGGTCGCCAGCAACCGGGCGCTGTTCACCTGGCAAGACGGCCTGGGCAGCCGCGGCCACGGCTGGCTGCTGATCAACCGCGACGACACGGCGCTGACCGGCTCCTTTGGCTACTCCGCCGCGACCGAGGGCGTGGGCAGCTGGAGCTTCACGCGCGTCGAGGCGCCGCTGGAGTAGGGCGCGCGCGCCCAACTTGATCGCGGGGTGACGAGCGGGGATGCTTCCCCCGATCATGGCTGACTTCGCCCACACCCCGCTGCTGCCCCTCGCCGACGACGACACCCCCTACGAGCTGCTGACCAAAGAGCACGTCGAGGTGGTCCAGTTCGGCGAGGAGACCATGCTGAAGGTCGCGCCCGAGGGGCTGCGCCTGCTGGCCCGGGAGGCGATGAAGGCCATCGCCCACAAGCTGCGCCCGGGTCACCTGCGCCAGCTCTCGACCATCCTCGACGACCCCGAGGCCACGGCCAACGATCGCTTCGTCGCCCGCGACCTGCTGCAAAACGCGGTCATCGCCTCGTCCGGCGTGCTGCCGATGTGCCAGGACACGGGCACGGCCATCGTGATGGGCAAAAAGGGCCAGCGCGTGTGGACCGGGGGCGGCGACGACGAGGCCCTGAGCCGGGGCATCTACGACACCTACACGGAGTCGAACCTGCGCTACTCCCAGCTCGCGCCCTTGTCGATGTACGAGGAGAAGAACACGCGCAACAACCTCCCGGCGCAGATCGAGCTCTACGCCGAGACCAAGGCCAAAAAGGAGCTCAGCTACGAGTTCCTGTTCATGGCCAAGGGCGGCGGCTCGGCCAATAAAACGTACCTGTATCAGGAGACCAAGGCGCTGCTGAACCCCGAGAGCCTGCTGGCCTTCATCGACGCCAAGATCCGCACCCTGGGCACGGCCGCCTGCCCGCCCTACCACCTCGCCATCGTCGTCGGCGGGACCTCGGCGGAGCACAACCTCAAGACCGTCAAGCTGGCCTCGGCCCGCTACCTCGACAGCCTGCCGGCCCAGGGCTCGGAGACGGGGCACGGCTTCCGCGACCGCGAGCTCGAGGCCCAGGTCCTCGAGATCGCGCGCAAGACCGGGATCGGGGCCCAGTTCGGCGGCAAGTACTTTTGCCACGACGTCCGGGTGATCCGTCTGCCTCGCCACGGCGCGAGCTGCCCCGTGGGCATCGGCGTGTCCTGCTCGGCGGACCGCCAGGCCAAGGCCAAGATCACCGCCGAGGGCATCTTCCTCGAGAAGCTCGAGGCCGATCCGGCTCAGTACCTGCCCGCGCCCACGGCCGAGGACCTGTCCAGCGAGGTCGTCGAGATCGACCTCGACAGCATGTCCATGGACGAGCTGCGCGCCGAGCTGAGCAAGTACCCCATCAAGACCCGGCTGTCGCTCTCGGGCCACATCATCGTCGGCCGCGACATCGCCCACGCCAAGCTCAAGGAGCGCCTCGCCGCCGAGGGCGAGCTGCCGGCCTACTTCCGCGAGCACATCGTCTACTACGCCGGCCCGGCCAAGACCCCCGAGGGCATGGCCAGCGGCTCCTTCGGCCCGACCACGGCGGCGCGCATGGACCCCTACGTGCCCCTGTTCCAGCCCGAGGGCGGCTCCATGGTGATGCTCGCCAAGGGCAACCGCTCCAAGCAGGTGACCGACAGCTGCGAGGCCAACGGGGGCTTTTACCTGGGCAGCATCGGCGGCCCCGCGGCGCGCCTGGCCCAGGACTGCATCAAGCACGTCGAGGTGCTCGAGTACCCGGAGCTGGGCATGGAGGCCATCTGGAAGATCCGCGTGGAGAACTTCCCGGCCTTCATCATCGTCGACGACAAGGGCAACGACTTCTTCGCCGACATCGCGGGGGGGCACGGCTCCCGGGCTGGGCGAAAGCTGCCGGTCACCAAGTGAGGGCGGGGGCTCACGTCCCTGGAGCAGCGGCTGGCGCAGCGGGCTGTGGCGCGGGGTCGGGCTGTCCGGGGCAGCCCGAGCGGTGCTCGGTGTAGGTCAGCGCCGTGACCCGCCAGCGCCCCTCTAGCCGCGCGAGCTGGACCGCGTCCACGCCGCAGTGGCGGAACTCCCCGTCGACCCGCACGTCGTACTCGCCCCACAGCGTCGCCATGGGCCCGTCGATGCGGACCTTGGGCGGGGCGGTGAAGCGCTCGTCGATGACCGGACCATCGCCGGCGGTCCCGGCGATGAAGGCCTCGCGGGGGACGACCTGGTGGCGGACCTCGCCGGCCTCACCTCGGCCCACGCGGACGATGACGGCCCCGTCGGCGACGAGGGCCTCGAGGGTGGGGACGTCGTGCTCGCGCATGGCCGCGAACATGCGCTCGACGGTGGTCACGACCTCGTCCGCGAGCAGGCTGTACTCGCGGCTGTCCGGGGTCATCAGGTGGGTCTGGGTGGCCTCGGCGGTGTTGACCACGACCTCGCAGCGGGCCGCGGGCGGGGGGAGGACGCAGGCGCTGAGGCCGAGCAGGAGTCCGGAGGCGAGGAGGGTCGAGCGGGCGCGCACGGGGACAGTTTACGCTCGCCGAGCTCGCAGGGTTCAGCCGGCGTGGATGCAGTAGAGGGCCGCGGAGGCGTGGCAGTCATGGAGGCCGCAGCTCGTCGCCTCGGCCCACTGAGCGTCGGTGGCGTGGGCCGAGCCGACCGTGCCCTGGGCGCCGCCGGTGGTCCAGCCCTGGCAGTCGTACTGCACGACGTCGCCCTCCGGCGTGAGCCCGGTCCAGACCTTCTGATCGCACAGCGAGCCGGGTAGGGGGTGGCCGGCCTCGGTGAGGTTGATGGGCGCGTCGAGCTCTCCGTCGAGCAGGTCCTCGAGGCCCTCGGCGATCACGACCCCGTCGACGCGCACGAACACGCTGCCGGGCCCGAAGGCGTCGGCCGTGGACACCCGACCGTCGCCGAGCCAGGCCAGCCACGGCCCCTCGGGCAGGCCGTCGCCGAGCCCGGCCGCGATCGCGCAGAACTCGTCTCCGCCCTGGATGCCCTGGAAGTTGCCCGAGACTTCGACGCTGGTCACGAACACGAGGTGCGCTTGCTCGGGGTGGCAGGTGCCGTCGACGCACAGGCCGTCGCAGGGCTCGCAGCCCTCGCAGTGGTCCTGGGTTCCGGCCGGGACGCAGCTGCCGTCGCACGCGAGCTCGCCGGGCGGGCACTCGTCGTCGGACGCGGTCGAGTCGGTCTCGGGCTGCGCGGTGGTGTCTTCGGCGCTGCTCTCGGAGCTGGTGTCTCCGAGCTCGTCTTCTCCCACTCCCTCTCCCGAAGTCTCCCCCGCGACGCTCTGGGCGTCCGCGCCGAGGTCGAAGCGCGGGTTGGCCATGGTGCACCCCGCGAGCGCGCCCAGGAGCGCGGCGCCGCAGGCCAGGGGTCCCGAGGATCGACGGAGCATGGGCTCATGATGACACTCGGGGCTGAGAGTGCATGCAAACCGGAATGTCAACGGTTACACATCGTCTCGTCTGAAATGTGAATGAAAGCGGGCGGATTCGGTACCAGATGCGCGCGCGGGGGGTCACCGCTTACGGCCGTGGGCCTGCCTCGGACAGCGCCCACACCGGCGACGGGGAGTGGGTCTGGCCCTGGACGATCGGTGTGGGGCAGGCCCGCGTGGAGGAGGGCCGGTGGGGGAGGGGACCCATCGCCCGGAAGGCTTGGATGGAGCGGCCTTCCCGGGTACTCAGAGAGGATGAAGATTAAGATTAAGATTTGTGTGGGGGTGAGCCGAGCAGCCTGGGGCTGAGTCGGAGCGCGCATTCATCCACTCCAATGACGGCCAGGG
>NZ_ABCS01000042.1 GCF_000170895.1 Plesiocystis pacifica SIR-1
CGCCTGTGGGGGCCTAGCCGATCGGGATGCAGACGACGACCGGCTCGGACTGGTTGTCCTCGTCGCACTCGTTGAGCGCGCCCACGCCCATCTCGTCCTCGTCGACCGTCGCCCAGATGGTCGCAGGCTCGATGCCCGGCACCGGCGGCAGCGAGACCGTCTCCTTGGCCCCGGCCGGGAGCGCGCCCTGGGTCTCGACGGTCCCGAGGAAGCCGAGGGTCTCCTCGAAGAAGGACACCTTCACGCCCGGCCCGACGCCGAGGCAGCCGAGGTTGACCACGTCGACGCTGAGCACGAGCTCGGGGCACACGATGAGGTCGGCCTGGAGGTCGAAGAGCTGCAGGTCAGGGGCGCAAAAGTCCGAGGCCCCCTGCACGTTGTTGCGGTAGCTGTTGTAGGGGTCGCCCTCGGGGAAGTCCCAGGAGTCGAGCTCGACCAGGGGCACGGTCCCGTCCACGACCACGTTGGTGATGTGGTAGCTGTGCTGATTCCAGATCGGCCGGGTGCTGACCCAGTTGTCGAGGGCGTCGCCCCACACCTCGATGCCCGCGTCGAGCCCCCAGCTGATGTCGGCGTTGGTCGAGAACACCATCTCGGCCTTGAAGTCGCCGTCGACGTCGGCGATGACCGGGTACTCGGTGCGCGTGCGCGAGGAGTTGAGGTCGCGGAACAGCACCTCGGAGTCGTCCATGATGCCGTCGCACAGCGGCCCGGGCGGGTCGAGCTGGCAGTCCGGCTCCACGCCGGGGTAGATGCGGATGTACTTCTCGTCGTTGTAGACCACCTCCGAGCGGCCATCGCCGTCGAAGTCGAACACCGACGAGCCCGTGACGCGGGACGAGTCGTCCTCGGTCACCGCTTGCCACAGCTGCGTGAACTCGACGCCGTCGAAGGTCACCACGACGTAGCGGGTCGAGCCGGCGGTGCCGATGTCCGGCTGACCGTCGCCGTTGAAGTCGGCGATGTTCGGGGCGCCGCCGCGGTCGTTGGACCCGGGGATCGGGAAGGTCGCCAGCAGCGAACCATCCTGACCGTTCAAGGCGTAGATGTTGCCCCCGCGCACGAGGATGACCTCGGCCATGCCGTCGTCGTCGAAGTCGGCCACGCCGCAGCGCCCGTCCCCGACCTCGGCCTGCCACCAGATCGAGCCGTCGAAGTCTCCGCCCAGGACCGAGCCCGTCGTCTTGTAGGCCGTGTTGCCGCCGATCAGCTCGGGCCTAAAGTCGCCGTCGAGGTCCGCGACGCAGGAGATGGGCCCCTGGCCGTCGCGGCCGTTGCCGGCCCCGCCCTCCCACAGCAAGGTCCCATCGTTGGCGTAGACCGCCGCGCCGAACACGATCTCCGGGGCGCCCTGGTTGTCCATGTTGGCGATGGACACGGCCCCGCTGTTCTCGCCGCCGACGAAGGGATCCGAGGTCCACAGCCCCGTGCCGTCGTCGTCGATGGCGACGACGTACTTGCCTTCGCCCTGGACCACGACCTCGGGCAGGCCGTCCTCGTCGATGTCGCCGACGGCCGGGTTGGCGGTCGAGTCCGAGTAGTAGGTCGGGTCGGTCATCGACCACACCTGGCTGCCGTCGTCGCCGCGGATCGCCCGGATGACGCCCTCGCTCGTGGCCACGCCGTACTGGTAGGTGTTGAACACGATCTCGGGCACGCAGTCGGCGTCGAGGTCCGCCACGACCGGGATCGAAGACACGTGCACGTGCGCCGGCGCGTCGGCCGGGGGCAGGTGGGTCCAGGTCGGGGTGCAGGTCCCGTCGACGCACAGCTCGGCGGTCTGGCACTCGACATCTTCGGTGCACGCGACGACCTTGCGCTCGCCCCAGGTGAACTCCGGGGTCGGCAGGAACTCGGCCTGCGGCGGCACGTACATGCAGTTGGGGTCGGCCTGGTGGGCACGCACTGGCCCAGTCGGGTCGCAGACGTAGCCCTCGCCGCAGTCCGACTCGTCCTCCTGGGTCGCGCACGAGAACTCCGAGCAGGTCCCCTGCGGGGTCACGCACTCGCCGAGGTAGCAGACGTCGCCGCCCTCGCAGCAGATCTGGTCCTGGCCGCAGGCCGGCTCGCCGCCGCAGTCGTCGGCGCAGGCCCCCTCGAAGCACACCTGCCCGGACTCGCAGCAGGTGTCGCCGCACTCGATCTCCTCTTCGGCGCAGGCACCCTCGTCGCTGCTCGTGTCGGTGTCGAGGGTGGTCGTCCCGTCCTCGCTCGAGCTCTCCTCGTCCATGGTCCCGTCGGCGTCGTCGGGGCCGATGCCCTCGTCGACCTCGTCGGCGTTTTCCTCGGCCGGGCGACCGTCATCGCCACAACCAGCCACGCCCAAGCCGAGCACCAGAGAAGAGAACACGGCCCAACGCCGGGTCGGGATACGCAAATCCATGGCGCGATTCTATCCGAGTTCACGATCCCGTGCCGACGCTCGCGGTGGCCTTCGACACCACCGAGCGTCGCCCGGGTCGCAGGGATAAAACGATTCCCCATGTCGATTTTCGGTCACGCGGGGGCACACCGCTTGACGGCGCGTCCCCATCTCGGCAGCGTGGGCCGGTGATTGGCCAGACCGTCCTCGAGCACTTCACCGTCGACGCGCGCCTGGGCGAGGGCGGCATGGGCGAGGTCTACCGGGCGCACGATCCGCGGGGCATGCCCGTGGCCATCAAGCGCCTGCACGCCGAGGTCAGCCGCTCCCCCGAGGTCGTCGCCCGCTTCGAGCGCGAGGCCGCGGCCCAGGGCACCCTGTCCCACCCGAACATCGCGGGGCTCTACGCCGTGGGCGTGAGCGAGGACGGCGCGATGGTGTTCGCCATGGAGTACGTCGACGGCCACGACCTGGCCACGGAGCTCGAGCGCGTCGACGTCCTCGAGCCCCAGCGCGCCTTTGGCGTCATCTCCCAGCTGCTCAGCGCCCTGCACCACGCCCACCAGTTCGGCTTCATCCACCGCGACCTCAAGCCCGAGAACGTGCTCCTCGCTCGGGTTGGAAACACCGAGCAGGTCAAGGTCATCGACTTTGGCCTGGTCAAGATGCTCGACGACGTGCTCGGGGCCCAGGAGGTCCAGCGCCTGACCCAGACCGGGGTCATCTTCGGCACGCCCGAGTACATGGCGCCCGAGCAGATCCAGGGCCTGGCCGTCGACACCCGCACCGATCTCTACGCCGTCGGCATCCTGATCTACGAGCTGCTCAGCGGGCGCCGGCCCTACGAGTACGAGGAGATCAGCGATCTGTGGCGAGCCCACCTCTACTCGCCCATCCCGAGCCTCAGCGAGCACGCCCAGCACCTCCCGCCGGCGCTGCTGAGCGACCTCGACGGGGTGCTCGCGGGGCTCCTCGCCAAGCAGCCCGAGGAGCGCTTCGCCAGCGCCCACGCCGTCCGGCGAGCCCTGAGCAGCGCCTTCGGGGCATAGCCGAGAGCCCTCGACGCTCGAGCGCTCGGGGCCATTCCCGAGGCCCGACCTTTTGGCGGGCGCACAAAAGCTGCACAAATTCGCCCGGAGTCCGCGGCCGGTTCGCCCGGCCCCGTGCAACCCGCGTTGCTAGGGCTGCACGAGAGATGAACACGCTCGCCGACGACCTCCCGCCCGACGCCCTCTTCGACCTCGGCCCCGAACACGGACCGCCCCCGCCCGATCCCCTCCCCGGGCGTGCGCCCATCGCCCTCGAGCCCGTGCCCGCCCGCGAGCCCGAGCCGCTGCGCACCCGCGACCTGCTCGGAGCGATCGGCGGCCTCGTGGCCCTGGGCGCGACGGCGGCCCTGGGCAGCTCCAGCGGGGCCGCGGCCGCCCGCCTGGTCCCCAGCGTGCTGCTCGTCGATCTCTCGGCCCTGGCCCTGACCGCCCCCGCGCTCATCGCCCTGCACCAGTACTTTCGCCTCGCGGCCGAGCCCGAGGCCCTCGCCTCCGCCCTCGGCCGCGCCCTCGTCCACGGGGGCCGCATCGCCGGGGCCCTGTCCCTGGTCGTGCTGTTCTTCTCGGCGACCACGGAGCTGTGGCTGCTCTTGCTGGTCGCCTCGCTGGCCGCCGTCGGCCTGTTCACCACGGCGACGGCGTGGACCGAGCTGCGCCGGGCCGAGCTCGCGGCGCTCGAGCGCCACAGCAAGGTCGAGGCCTCGTCGACGACCCTGCTCCCGCGCTTTCAGCTCCTGGTCAACGGGTGGATCGCGCTGGCGTGGGTCATCGCCCTGCGCGTGGGCGTGAACGTGGCCCAGTGGGTGGTGGAGGTCTGAGATGGCGAACCCGACGACGACCCTCCTGAGCCTCACCGGCGCCCTGCTCCGCGCCCCCGAACAGCTGCTCGTCCAGGACAACGCGACCCCGCGCCGCGAGAGCGAGCGCCTCGCCCTGCTCGCGCCGCGCCTGCTGGCCCTCGTCGGCCTCGGCGCGGGGGCCTTCGGCATGGTCCTCGGCTCCTACCGCGGCGAGCTCCAGTACGTCTACGCGGCGGTCAAGGCCCCGGCCCTGCTGCTCGTCCCCGTGCTCGTCGGGCTCCCGGCGATCCGCTCGTTCTACGCCGCCTGCGAGCTCCGGGTGAGCTGGTCCCGGCTGGCCCTCGCGGCGCTCCTGGCCACGGCGCGCACCGCCGTGCTCGCGGCGGCCCTCGCCCCCGTGCTGTGGCTCTACCTGTCCATGGGCCCCAACTACCACTCAGCCATCCTCGCCATGGTCGCCTGCCTCGGCGCCGTCGGGCTGCCCGGGCTGTGGACCCTGACCCGCGCCCTGCCCGAGGGCGGGCGCAACCGCGGCCTCGCGACCTTGACCAGCGTCGCCGTGCTCGCCGTGCTCCTGGCCCAGACCGGCTGGCTGCTGCGGCCCTTCATCGCCCGGCCCCAGGCCGAGGTGACCTTCCTGCGCGCGGTCGAGGCCGACGTGTTCTCGAGCCTCGCCAGCACCCAGCGCTCGGTCAAGGGGGACTACCGGGGCTGGGAGGTCGAGGCGGGCGGCGTGCTCGGCCGGCGTCAGAAGGCGCAACGAGAGCAGCCCATCCCAACGGGCCTGCGCGGCGCCGATATGGACATCGACATCGACTCCGACATCGACTCCGAGAGCCCCGCCAGCTACGGCCTCGACTACGACCACGACCCCAGCCTCGAGCCCAAGGAGCTGCCCCAGTGACGCCCGCGAGCCTGGTCGCCGCCGCGCCGCCGAGCACCTGGGCCGTCCTGAGCCTGGCCTACGTCGGCGTCGGAGCCGTCGTGGCCGCGCACCTGGGTCGGCGCGGCCACGGCTTCGGCACGGCGTGCGCGGCCCTGCCCTGCTGGCCCCTGCTGCTCGGCCTCGTCGGCAAGCAGCCACCCGCAGCGCGAGTGGGCAGCGGCGCCCTCGAGGAGCTCGAGCGGGACCTCGTCCGCGCCCGCCACCATGGGCAGCCGCAGCCGCAGCCCCAGTCGAGCTCGACCCACGCCCGACCGAGCGCGCCGGCGGCCCGAGCCCTCGGCCCCAACGCCGCGCGCATCGACGCTTGCCTCGCCACCCTCGCCGAGGCCCTCGCCGAGGCCCGGGCCGAGCCCGAGAGCGCCCCCGCCCTCGTGGGCCTCGGCGGCCAGCCCCTCGCCGGCCTCGCCCGCGCCCTGCACCGCGCCGACCTACGCCTGGCTCGGGCGGACCGGCTGATCGCCCAGACCGAGGCCCACGGCAGCACCCTCGGCGCCCCGGCCAGCCCCGGCCTGAGCCAGGCCCTGGGCGAGCTCCGACACGCGCGCAGCCACAGCCAGGCGGAGCTCGAGGCCATCCTCGACAGCCTGATGCAGCTGCGGGTGCAGATCGGCCTGCACGTGCTCGCCGGCGACGTGGCCCCCGTGCGCGAGCGCCTCGGCGAACTCGAGGCTCGCGTGGCCGCGCTCGCGGAGCTATCGTCCATGGGCTCCGCGCGGGGGGTGTCGTGATCTCCGCGCGCGCCCTCCGACCCACGCCGGCCCTGCGCACCCCGCCGGCTCTGTCCCCCACGCCGGCTCTGCCCGTGACCGCCACCGCCCGCCAGCCCCGGCTGCTCCTCGTCGACGACGACCCCAAGCTCCGCGAGGTCGTCGGCTACGCCCTCGAGCGCGAGGGCTACGCGGTCACCCAGGCTCGCAACGGCGCCGAGGCCCTGGACCTGCTCGAGGCGACGGGATCGAGCAGCGCCGACTTCGACCTGCTCGTCGTCGACGTGTCCATGCCCGAGATCGACGGCTTCGACCTCGTCCGGCGCCTGCGCCTGCGCGACGCCGACACCCCCGTGCTGTTCCTGTCGGCGCGCAGCGACGAGATCGACCGCATCCTCGGCCTCGAGCTCGGCGGCGACGACTACGTGACCAAGCCCTTCTCGACCCGCGAGCTCGCCACCCGGGTCAAGGTGCTGCTGCGCCGCGTCGGCCGACAGCGCCGCCTCGACCCCGCCAGCGCCAGCCATTCTGGGACCCAGTCGCCGGCCGCCAGCGCAGACGCCGAGGCCAGCACGGATCTGGGTGAAGAGCTCCGCGCCGGGCCCCTGCGCCTGCTGCCCGAGGCCCACCGGAGCTTCTGGGCCGGCCGCGAGGTCGCGCTGACGGCCACGGAGTTTCGCCTGCTCGAGGTGCTGATCCGCCGACCCGGCCGCGTCTACTCCCGCGACGAGCTCGGGCGCCAGGCCTACCCCGACGCCCGCCACGTCTCGGGCCGCACCCTCGACTCCCACGTGCGGCGCATCCGGGCCAAGTTCCGGGTCCACGAGGTCGACCCCATCGAGACGGTCCACGGCGTCGGCTACCGCCTGCGCGAGTGGACGGGATGAGCGAGACCAAGACCACGGACGAGCCCGAGGAGGCTGCGGGCGACGAGGCCCCGCGCCGCGCCAACCTCCTGCCCGGCCTGTCCCTGCGGACCTGGCTGCTCGGCTCGCACTTGCTGGTCCTGCTGCTCCCGCTGCTCGCCCTCGTCGGCACGGGCGCCCTGGCCATGGATCTGCGCCGCCAGACCCGGGCCGACCTCGGGAACCAGGGCGAGGTGCTCAGCCTGTTCGTCGCCGAGCAGCTCGCGGCCGCGGCGGAGCCCGGCTTCGACCCCGCCGAGCTCGACGCCCTGCTGCGCGAGACCCGAGCCAAGACCCTCGCTGGCGTGCGCGTCGTCGACCTCGACGGCCGGGTCGTGGCGACGAGCGCCGACGAGCCGATCCACGGCGAGGACCTGTCCGCGGATCCCGAGGTCCGCAGCGCCCTGGCCGGGGTCACGGGCTTCGCCACGCGCCCGCGCCCCGCCCCCAGCCATCGCCAGCCCCTGTCGAGCCCCAGCCGCCGCGCGCGGGTCCGCCTGTTCGTGGCCAAGCCCGTGTTCGTCGACGGCCAGGTCGCGGGGGCCGTGCTCTTGTCCCGGACGCCCCGGGAGGAGCTCCAGGCCCTCTATCACATGTCCCCGCGGCTCTCCTGGGGCCTGCTCCTCGCCCTCGCCCTGACCCTCGCCCTCGCCGTGCTCGCCGGGCGCCTGGGCACGCGCAGCCTCGAGACCCTGGCCGAGGCCGCGCGCCGGCTCAGCGGCGGCAGCGGCAGCGAGGGCGCCAAGCTCCTGCGCAGCGCGGGCTCCCACGTCGACGAGGTCCGCGAGCTGGCCACGGCGACCGCGGCCATGGCCGAGCAGCTGCACTCGCGGGTCGAGTACATCAACGCCTTCGCCGGCAACGTCGCCCACGAGTTCCGCACGCCCATCGCGACCTTGCGCGGGACGGCGGAGCTGCTCCGCGACGACGAGGGCATGGCGCCGGAGCGACGCCGACGCTTCCTCGAGAACGCCCTCGAGGAGCTCGAGCGCCTCGAGCGATTGGTCGACGGCCTGCTCGCCCTCGCCCGCGCCGAGCAGCTCCACGACGGCGCCCCCGTCGACCTGCGCGAGCTGCTCGGCGCCCTCCCGCGGCGCTGGCCCGACGTCGAGCTGAGCCTCGAGCACCCCGCCAGCGACGCGCCCCAAAGCAGCGTCGTCGCCGGCAACCGCAGCCAGCTCGACACCGCCCTCGACAACCTCATCGACAACGCCTACGCCCACGGCGGGCCCGAGGTCCACGTCCGCGTCCGCGCGCTCCCGAGCGGCTTCGAGGTCATCGACGACGGCCCGGGCATCTCGGCGGCCAACCGCGCGCGCATCTTCGAGCGCTTCTTCACCACGGCCCGAGACGAGGGCGGCACCGGCTTGGGCCTGGCCCTCGTCCGACGCATCGTGGACACCCACGGCGGCGCGATCACGGTCGAGAGCGAGCCCGGACGAACCTGCGTCCGAGTCCGCTTTCCCGCGTTTCGTCATTGACCGCAGCGGGTGTGCCCAGGCGAGCGCTTCGCGTCGCCTCCCTCTCATACGATTAAATACACTCATTAGTATGCGACTGGGGTTCCACCCACTAAAGGACCCTCCACTCCCCCAAGCGGCACTCGGGCTCACTTCATCGCGAGAATGGCCGTACACCAGCGCCAGAGTGGGTCAATTGCGCGCCGACCTCTAGCGAAAACGCCACGAAGCGCGCGCATTCAATCGAAGCCACGATCAAAAGTGACCATTAAGGCAGCTGCGAACAACTATTTAATAAACATTCACACGCCAGGCGACACCTTGTGTTACACGATATTTGTATCGCAACACTTTTGACCTCGATCCATCGAGAGTCACGGAGGAGTCATGGCAGCTATCCACAGACTCGCGGGCACAGTCATGTCCGCGCTCACGATCACCACCCTCACCTTCGCGAGCGCCACCGCCCTCGCTACGCCGCTCGAAAGCAGCTGGAGCGGCGATCTCGACGCGCCCCCGGACCGCCCCCGGAACACCTGGGAGATGGACGCCTTCGACAACATCTGGCCGCTGTGCGGCGGCAGCTACGACACCCTCGGATCGCTGTTCGAATGCCCCGCCATCGCCGTGGGCGACACCTCGACCTACTCGGACCTGTGGACGGTCAACGACACCTTCGGCCCGCGCGAGCTGAGCTATCAGCCCGTCGACTGGCACCGCGGCATCGACTTCAGCGCAGAGTGCGGCGAGCCCGTGTTCGCCATCGCCGACGGGACGGTCAAGCGCCTGAAGTACGACACCAGCGGCACGGACGACCCCTCCGTCGCCGTCCGCCACTGTTTCGACGACATCCACCCCGACGATCCCAACTACACCAACGACCACGACTACGGCTGCTACACCACCTACTACCGCCACCTCGCGGGCGTCGAGGTCGCCATGAACGAGCACGTCGTCCAGGGCCAGCAGATCGGCTGGTCGGGATACTCCAACGTCGGCGACCGCATCCACGAGTTCGCGGACGTCAACGGCTACGACCCGAGCGTCGCCGAGGCCTGCGCCGCGCGACTCAGCGGAGACTACCGCCACCTGCACTTCGAGGTGCTCGAGAGCAGCACCATCAAGTACTTTTGGACCTACTCCGGCGACGCCATCCACCCCCTGCACGCGCTCCCCTACAACGACACCAGCGCGGGCGAGATCACCGAGCTCGTCGTCCGCTCGCCGGCGACGGGGGAGCTCGAGGTCGACGTCGAGATCGAGTTCCCCCACGGCGAGGTCGACATGGCCGGCGTGGACGTCGACCTCTACGAGCGCAGCTGCTGGTGGTGGTGGACCATACTCACGCCCCTGGACCAAGACGGCGACCTCGACCCCTCGGGCGATCGCTACTTCTCCAACACCGAGGGCAGCAACCCCAGCTCCCCGACCTGGTTCGACTTCGAGCGCTGGAACTGGCAGTGGAGCCACCGCGGGTCCTCGAGCCCCTACGACTGGGCGACCGAAGACGCCGACTGCCCCCACGCCGGCGAGCACGGATCGAGCTACTCGTCCAACTACCACCTCGAGCGCGACACCGCCGGGGAGAGCTTCAACGGCGTCGCCGTGGAACCCGCCCACTTCAACGACGACGAGCCGTTTTGGACCGTCGGCTTCGACTTCGAGCGCTTTTCGGTGCCCGACGACGTCTCGACCCACAACGCCTGCGTGCGCGCGCAGCTCTACGACATCCACGGCACGGAGGTCGCGACCGAGGAGATCAACTGCAGCTGCTGACGCCCGAACCCGCTTGAGGTGGGCACGGGCCTGTTCTATCCTCCTGCCCGTGCCTGAACTCGAGGCGGTGCGCCGAGCGGTGTGGAGTCGGCTCCGAGCGCTCGCCGTACCGGCAGGATTGGCCGGGCTGGCCGTGGCCTGCGACGCGCCCAAGCACGACGACGGTCACGCCGCGGGGCACATCGGTCGCATCCCCCCGGACCACAAGCGCGGCCACGATCACGGCCACGACCACGACCAGCCAAACGAGCACGACCCGGACGTCCACGCCAACGAGGAGCGCGAGCGCTGCCCCAGCGGGACCTGGTGCCCCGAGATCACCGACGCGAAGCTGTTTTGGGTCGAGGGCGCCGAGGAGGATCTGCGCTGCCCCAAGCGCCTGGTGGCCAACCCCACCGTGGACATGCCCGTGGGCGACCCGCGCTTCAAGGGCTTCTCCCGGAGCATCGACATGCGGGCCGAGCTCGACCGCCAGGCCACCCTCGCCCGCCGCAACGCCGGCGAGAGCGAGACGTGCTGCTACGACTGGCTCGATCACTGCCTGGGCCGCCCCCCCCTGACCCACGCTGGCGCCCTCGTGCCCCCCGCCGCCCACGAGGAGTGGCTGGCGCGGGCGCAGCTGGAGTGGTTCTCGGTAGCGTCCTTCCTCCGCATGGCCCGCGCCCTCGCTCGCCGGGGCGCGCCGCGAGCCCTCGTGGCGGCCCACCTCCGCGCCGCCGAGCAAGAGCAGGTCCACGCCGAGCTGTGCTGCGAGCTCGCGGGCGTCGACCCCTCGGCGCTCCCGCCCTTGCCCGAGCTCGAGCCCCTCGACGACGCGCTGCTCCTGCGCGAGGCCCTGGTCTCTGGAGCGATCGGCGAGTCCCTCGCCGTCGGCGAGGCCCTGGCCGCGGCTCGACACAGCACCGGGCGAACGCGGGAGACGTGGCTGCGGATCGCCGAGGACGAGGCAGGCCACGCCGCCCTCGGGCTGGCCGTGGTCGCGTGGTGGACCGCGCGAGGGGGCCCAGGTCAGCTGCGGGCACAACTCGACGAGCTGCACGCGGCCGGGCTCGGCGCCCAGGCCGAGCAGGTGCTCCGCCGCATCGTCACGCCAGTCCTCGAAGGACTCGAAGCACCGCCCCCCGCCCGCGCATGAACGATCCCAAGCCCCGCCGCTCGCTGCTCCAAGAACCGCTGCTCCACTTCGGGGCCCTCGCGGTGCTGGTCTTTGTCGTGCAAGCGTTTTGGGGCAGCGAAGGCCCAGACGCCTCGGCCGAGGCAGGGGGCGCGGGCGCTCCCGCGGGGCCGATCGTCATCGACGCCAGCGAACATCAACGCCTCGATCGGGAGTTCACCGAGCGCTACGGGCGAGCGCCCACCGACGACGAGCACCAGCGCCTGGTCGACGGCGCGGTCGAGCGCGAGCTGATGGTCCGCGAGGCCTTCGCCATGGGCCTCGTACACAGCGATCCCATGGTCCGGCGGCGCCTGCTCCAGAAGATGGAGTTCGTGCTCGGGCAGGCCAGCGCGGAGGCGCCCACCCTCGAGGAGCTCGAGGCCTTCTACGCCGACAACACGGCCCGCTACGCGGCGGCCCCCCGCTACGACTTCACCGCCGTCCGGGTCGAGGCCGAGGACGGGCCCGACTCGAAGGCCGCCGCCCAGGACGTACGCCGCGACCTCGCCGCGGGCGTGGACCCCAAGACCCTCGGCGATCGGGTGCTGCGCAGCAAACACTTCACGCCGGGGCGGGTCTCCGAGCAGTACGGCACCGACTTCACCGAGGCCCTGCTCGGCATGGAGGCCAAGACCTGGACCGTCCTCGACGGCGGCGAGTCCTGGTACGTGGTGCGCATCGACGCGATCGAGGCCCGGGGCGAGCCCAAGCCCTTCGACGCGGTCCGGGACCGGGTCCAGGCGGACTGGGAGGCCACCCGCCGCAGCGTCGCCTTCGACGCCGCCCTCGACGGTCTGCGAGCGCGCTACGCCGTCGAAGTGGAGCCGCGGCCGTGAGCCCTCCGAGCGCGCTCGCGCGGCTGTGGGCCGTCGCCCTGCTGCTGATGCTGATCCTGGCCCTGCTCCCGCGCGCGGCCGCGGCCCACGAGTATCGCCCGGCGGTCTTGACGATCACCGCCGTCGAGGGCGAGGGCGCGACCGCCGGGAGCTACCAGGTCAACTTCGCCCCGCCCTTCGACGCAGGCCGCCGGGAGATCCTGGCCGTGCGCCCCGTGTTCCCCGAGGGCTGCGAGTACGCGGCACCGACGCTCACCTGCGCCGACGGCCTGCGCGGCACCCTCGGGGTCGAGGGCCTGGCGGGCCAACCGGTGGACGTGGTGGTGCGCATCGAGCACGGCCCCGATCGCGTCGAGTCGGCGGTGCTTCGCGCGAGCGCGCCGCAGATGACGGTCCGCGGCGACGGCGGGGGCGTGGTCTGGGAGTACCTGTCCCTCGGGGTGGTCCACATCCTGGGCGGCATCGACCACCTCCTGTTCGTGTTCGGGCTGTTGCTCCTCGTCGGCTTTGGCCGCCAGCTGCTGTGGACCGTCACGGGATTCACCCTCGCCCACAGCGTCACCCTGGCCCTCTCGGCGATGGATCTCGTGCGTCCGCAGCAGGGCCCCGTCGAAGCGGTGATCGCACTGTCGATCGTCCTCGTCGCCGTGGAGGTCGCGGGAGAGCGGGACGATCGGGCGCCCTCGCTCAGCCACCGCTGGCCGGTGCTGGTGTCCTCGAGCTTCGGGCTGTTGCACGGCTTCGGCTTTTCGGGGGCCTTACGCGAAATTGGCTTCCCCGCGGGTCAGCTCGCCGTGCCGCTGTTGAGCTTCAACCTGGGGGTCGAGCTCGGCCAGCTCGCGGTCCTCGGCGCGCTGTGGCTCATGTGGCGAGGGCTTCGCGAGCGCGAGCGATTCGACACCCTCGCGCCACGTCTGCGTGTCGGCGCAGCGTACGCGGTCGGCGCGCTGGCCACCTTTTGGACCGTCGACCGAGTCGTCGCGCTCTGGCAGTGAGCGGTGTATCTTCCGGGCATGCATCGTCTTGCTCTGCTCCCGGTGATGTCCCTCGCGCTGGTCTGCCTCGCCTCCGGCTGCGCCGACGACGGATCCCCGACCGACACCAACGGGGACACCCAGGGGGATGAGGCGGGCCCGACCGACACCGCGGGCGACGAGGTCGTCGGCGAGGACGAGAGCGCCGAGAGCAGCGGCGACACCGAGTCCACCAGCGGAACCGAGTCCACCGACACCGAGTCCACCGGCGAGACCGAGTCCGCCACCGAGACCGAGTCCGAGACCGAGTCCGAGACCGACACGGGCGAAGAGGCGGGCACCGTCTCGTTCGTGGCCTTCGGCGACCAAGGCGAGGGCAACGACGCGCAGTACGCCGTCGCGGCCGCGGCCGAGGTGATCTGCGAGGAGCGGGGCTGCCAGTTCGCGCTCTTGCTCGGCGACAACTTCTACGACGTGGGCGTCGACGCCCCGGACGACCCGCAGTTCATCGACAAGTTCGAGATGCCCTACGCGGATCTCGACATGCCCTTCTACATCACCCTCGGGAACCACGACTACGGCCAGACCAGCGCCGAGTGGTGGCGCGGCCAGCCCCAGCTCGACTACGCCCTGGCCAACCCCAAGTGGGTCTTCCCCAAGGAATGGTTCACCTTCAGCGAAGTCGCCGGCAGCACCACCGTCGACATCTTCGCCTTCGACTCGAGCCAGCTGATGTGGGACCGCAACTACGACGAGCAGGCCGATTGGCTCAGCAACGCCACGGCGAACTCGACCGCGACCTGGAAGATTTCCTTCGCCCATCACCCCTACATCTCCAACGGCGCCCACGGAAACGCGGGGTGCTACGAGGGCTTCCCGGCGGTCCCGGTCGTCTCGGGCGGCGACGTCAAGTCGTTCATGGACGACTACGTGTGCGGCACCATGGACGCCTACATCAGCGGCCACGACCACAACCGCCAGATCTTCAAGACGCCGGTGTGCAACACCTACTTCTTCCTCGCGGGCGCGTCGGCCAAGACCTCGGATCTCGAGCACCACTACCCCAACTTCCTGTGCGACGACGAGAACCCCGACGTGTGGGAAGATGACACCCGCGAGGGCTTCCTCTACGTGAGCATCACGGGCAACGAGATGACCGTGGCGATGTACGACCTCGAGGGCGTCCTCGACTACGAGCAGGTCATCGTCAAGTAGGGCGAGCGCAGCGGTCGGCGATGTGCGGACATCGCTCCAGCCGAGCTTGGCCTCCGCGTTTGCCGCTTCGACCGAGCGCGATACCCGAGCCCCCGAACCCAGGGCGTCGCGCGCTCAGACTGAGTCGTGGACGTGGGGCAGGGAGGGCGTGGCGTCGTCCACGACGGCTAAAGTGGTCAGAGACTGTGAAAACTTCACAGTCCTGAGTCGTGGACGTGGGGCAGGGAGGGCGTGGCGTCGTCCACGACGGCTAAAATAGTCAGGGGCTGTGCTGGATTCATTCACAGCCTCTGAGCCGTGCTCCAGCAGTCGGGCCACGCCGAGGCCAAAGACATGCTCGGTGGGAGCGAGCGCCCTCGCCCCGCCCGCGGGAGGGCCGAGGGGCGCGCGCAGGTGACCTGGAGCGAACGTGCGCGCTCGTTCACATCTTCAGCCCAGTGACCCCCCGAGTTATGCTGACCCGGCCGCGGCCCTCCCAGCCGCCGGAGATTGCATGGCTACCCTCCCCTCCCCCGCCAACGCGTCTCGTCGCGTCCTCTTTGCGCCCCTGGCCCTCGCCTTCGCGTGCCTGCTCCCGGGCTGCTTCAGCGTCGACAAGAGCGGCCAAGAACCCGAAGACACCGACACCAGCACCGACTCCGACGACTCCTCGTGCGTGCTCGGGACCGAGGGCTGCCCGTGCACGCCCGGAGGCTCTTGCGACCCGGGGCTCGTGTGCGAGGGCTCGGTCTGCGTGGTCGAGGACGAGCCCGTGTGCGGCAACGGTGAGGTCGAGGAGGGCGAGGAGTGCGACGACGCCAACGACGACGACACCGACGAGTGCACCAGCTTGTGCGCGCCGCCGAGCTGCTCGGACGGCATCGCCTCGGGCGACGAGACCGACGTCGACTGCGGGGGGAGCTGCGAGCAGGGCTGCGCCGTCGAGGGCGCCTGCGTCGAGGATGACGACTGCGCCTTCCCGAACTGCAACCCCGCCGGCATGTGCGAGGCGCCGCTGAGCTGCGCCCACCTCCAGCTCCTCGACCCGAACGCCGAGGACGGCGTCTACCTGATCGACATCGACGGCACGGGCCCGGGCAGCACCCAGGAGGCCTTCGAGGTGCTGTGCCGATCCAGCAACAACGGCGGCGGCTGGACCCTCGGCATGACCGCGAGCGACGACGGCACGGCCACGTGGACGTGGAACAACCGGGCGATGCTCGCCAACGAGGTCGGCGAGGTCGGCAGCCTCGACGCCCCGACCTCGGACTTCATGTCCCTCGCCTACCACGTCCTGCCCTTCACCGACGTGCTCTTCGTCCACCAGCCCTCCGGGGTCTGGGCCCACTACCCGGGCGTCGGCGACGGGAGCAAGTCCTACGGCGCCGTGATCGCAGAGTTCGGCTCCCCGGTGTGCGACCCGGCCCTGGCCGGCAACAGCTTCGAGCTCGCCCCTGGCAGCACCCTCTCGGCTACCGGGCCCCTGTGCGACACCGACCTCTACTTCAACCTCGGCGACCACGACGGGCCGCTGACCGACTGCCAGGACCTCGGCTCGCCCTCGAACACCGCCACCTTCGGCCCGGTGTGGAGCGCCAACTGGGGCGACGGCTGCCCCTTCGACGATCCGGCCGAGTCGGGCATCGGGCCCCACGGACCCTGCGGCGTGTGCCCGCCGGAGTTCGCCGCCACCGAGTTCCCGCACCTGGGCTTTGCGAACGCGCTGGATCTGAACTCCGGCCAGTCGGGCGCGGGCGAGAACTACCTGCAGGTCTACGTCCGCTGAGGCGCGCCGGCCGTACAGGCCGACACCCTCGCACGGGGCGGTCAACTCCCCGAGACGTTGAACGGCACCCAGTCGCTCTGAGAGCGCCAGATTTCGACGTGCCAGTCCATGGAGCCGCTCTCTTGCGGGTCGTCGTAGGTGAAGGTGTGGTCCGCGCTGTATGCGAAGTCCACGATGTCCCGGCCCTGGTAGATCACCGAGACGTCCGCGCCCTTCGAGTCCGTGTTGATGATCTCCAGCTGCGGCGCGACCCCCGGGGCGACCGTGTTGGAGAGGACGCCGTCCTCCGGTAGAGGCTGGGGCTGGCCATCGTCATCGAGGTAGGTCCACGACGAGCTCCTCGCGCTCCACGTCAGCTGAGCCCTGGTCTGGTGGATCATCGTATCCGTGTCCCCAGACTTCGACCACTTGACCTTGTAGACGGGGTCGTCGCTGATCAGCGACAGCGCCTGGATGTAGTGGCTGTTGCTCGTGGACAAGTCCATCGTGAACTCGTCATTCACGCCATCACCAGCCTGGCCGCACGCGATCAGGTCTCGAGGCGGCGGGCTCTGGATGTTGCTCGTCGAGACGACGTAGTAGGTGGTGTAGCTCGTCGAGCCGTCCGACTCGACGGTGCAGTCGTAGGTGCCTGGCTGGGGCCAGGTGTCGACGAGCGCATTCCAGTTGTTCCAGAGATTGATCTGCCAAATGTTGCCGTCGTGCCAGCGCAAGGGACATGCAGTGCCCATGATCGTTCGTCCTTAGTTGAGGGGTTTGTACACGCCGACGGTCCATCGCTCGCCAGCGTCGGTGGTGAGAGCAATCAAGCGAGCTCTCTAAAACGTTCGTTCGAGCTGCTCGGCGCGCTCGACCATGTCGAGGCTCCGAAAACCAGCGGCAGCTTGCGCGGCCAGCCCCTGGGCTCGGTCGCGCTCTCGCCCTGCATCGCGCAAGGCCTGGGCGAGGGAGGCCTGGATGTCGGCGCGCTCGTGAGGTTCTGCCGCGGACACCACACCGAGCGCTCGCTCGAGATCGGAGATGGCCTCGACGGTCTCGCCGAGGGCCAGACGTGACTGACCGCGCCCCTTGAGCGCCAAGGCCAGGGCGTCGCCAAACATGGCCTCGGCGTGCACGAGAATGGGCAGGGCCCGCCCATACGCCTCGAGCGCCCCCTCGTGGTCACCGAGGGCCGCCCGCGCCTCGCCGATGTTGGCGTGGAGCTGAGCGACGCTGGGGTGCTCCAAGCCCAACCTGGACGTGCGCAACTTCAAGCTGTGCTCATAAGCGGCGATCGAGCCTTCGAAGTCCCCGGCAAAGAAACGAAACACCCCGCGCGCCTCCTCGACATCCTCGAGCAGCCCAGGACCCAGCTCCGGCCGCGCCGCGTAGATACTCGCGGCAGCCTCGACCCATTCGAGCGCGCGCTCGAGCTCGCCTCCTCCCATGGCCAGCTTCGAGCGCGCGAACAGGACCTCGGCGACCGGCCTCGACGCATCGCCGAAGGCGTCGCGCCGAATCGCCTCGGCCCGCTCGAGCTGCTCGCCAGCACCCTCGAAGTCACCGCGCTCGAGGGCCAACATGGCGCGATCGAAGGCCAAGTTGGCCGCGGCCGGCGACCCCTCGCCGAGCGACGCCACGTACTCCCCGGCCCTATCCAGGGCGCCCTCGGACTCGGGGAACCGTCCCAGGGCCGCGAGCAGGCGCGCGTGCTCGAGCAGAGCACGCGCCGCCGCGTGGGGCGGCAGCTCTCCGGCCTCGGTGATGACCTGCTCGTGGGCCTCGAGCGCCTCCTCGTGCTCTCCCGCTTGCTCGAGCAAGCGGACGCGAGCCTGGATCAGACGCACCTTCTGCCTGGGCTCGCCGCCACCGACCCGCGCTAGGGCCGCCTCTGCTTCGGCGACGAGGTCGGCCTCACGGGCTGGCTGGGACCACGTCCCCGCCGCTTGACGGGCCAGTATCACTCGGCCAGAAGCAACGAAGCGATCCAGACGCAGGCCCTCCGCCTCACGCACCAGCGCGAGCAAGATCGTCACGCCAGTCCCGTAGTCGTCACGCCAAAACGCCTCCTTGGCCGCGAGGGCCTCGACCTCGAGGCGCAGCGGTGGGTGCTCCGCCGTCGCGCTGCGCTGGCGCAGCTCCTCCCGCAAGGCCGCAGCGCCCGCGACGTCCCCCAATATCGAGAGGCTCTCTGCCCGCGCGACGTCCTCGAAGCCCGTGAGGATCGCCAGCGCCCGCTCCGGCGACTTCGGCAGCGCAAAGGGCTCGTCGAGCAAGTCCGGATCGGCGCAGGCCTCCAGGCTCGGCAAGCCGTCGAGGAGCTCGACGGCCCGGGACACCCGGCTGGGGTCCTCGTCGGCTCCGCGCAACACCTCGACCACGGCCTCGGCCTCGCTGCGCTTGCGGTCCAGGCAGGCCACGCGGCGATCGAGCAGGTCCTCGGACTGCGTGCCCTCGACGCGAGTCGCCAGGCAAGCCGCGCGCCGCTCGTCGACCCAGCCCGTCGACCAGTCGTCGAGGGCCCCGGCGACGACCTCGAAGCCCGCGCCGGCGAAGCCCAGCCCGCTCGCCTCGAAGCTGCGCTGCAAGTCCGCGCGCCGCTGCGCGTCCCAGGTCCCCGCGAGGGCGCTCGCATCGACGGCGCAGGGCTCCGGCGTGGCCGAGCCCCCCGCGAGGGCCAGGCCGCCCGCGAGGGCCGCGATCGCCAGCGCGCCGAGCATCACCCCGCCCCGCCGGCGCGGGTTCTCGACGCTGGCCTCGAGCGCGTCGAGGAGCTCGGCGAGGCTCGACCAGCGCTGCTCGGGCGCGGCGGCCAAGCCCCGCGCGAGGGCCTGGTGGACCCGCCGAGGGACCGGGCTGCCCGCCGAGACGGGCCCGATCTCCCCCGCGTCGATGCTGCGCTTGAGCGCCAGCAGGTTGGTCGCGACGAAGGGCCGCGCGCCGTAGAGGGCCTCGTGGGCGACCACGCAAAACGCGAACTGATCGCTGGCCGCCGTGCACGGCTGGGTCTCGATCTGCTCCGGCGCCATGTAAGCCGGCGTGCCCAAGAGCGTGCCGTGCTGGGTCAGCGAGCGGGCGAGCAAGTTGCCCGGGACGCTCTCCGTCCGCTCGAGGGCCGCCCTCTCGTCGGCCTCGGACGCGTCGAGGGTCGGGCCTTCCGCCTCGCTCGGGTCGAGGGATACCCGGGCACCTCCGCCCGCGCTCGCGGCCTCGGTGTGCAGCGCCCTCGCCTCCCGGGTGAGCCCGCCCCGGGCCAGACCGAAGTCGAGCACGCGCACACGCCCGTCCTCGCCGACGATGACGTTGTCGGGCTTGAAGTCGCGATGGACCAGGCCCGCCTCGTGCGCCGCCGCCAGCCCTCGGCCGGCCTGAATCAGCGCCCGCAGGACCTCGCGCCAGTCCCGGGCCTCGCCGCGCAGCCAGTCCCCGAAGGTCGCCCCGACGACGAACTCCATCGCCAGGAAGAGCCCGTCTTCGAGATCGCCGACTTCGTAGATCTGGACCACGTTGGGGTGCGAGAGCCGGGCCAGCGCCATCGCCTCGCGGCGCAGCCGGGCGACGCTGCGCTCGCCCCCCTTGCCCGAGCGCAGCAGCTTGACGGCGACCTTGCGATCGAGGCGCTCGTCGTAGCAAGCATAGACCACCCCCATGCCGCCCTCGCCGAGCTTGCGGACGATCGTGAAGCGGCCAATGGTCACCGCCGGGGGGAGCTCCCGAAGGTGGGGAAAGAGCTGGGCCCGGAGGCGCCTGTGCGCCGCGAGGGCGTCGACCTCGAGGGCCTCGCCGTCTTCCCTCACCCCGACGAGGGCGTCGACGACCGTGTCGCTCTCGAACTTGGTCTCCAGCTCCATTCGTGCACTCAGGCTACACGCGATTGCCTTCGATGCCATGACGATTTCAGCCGCTCCGGGCCCGTTGCGGGCTGGGAACGGGGAGTCTCGCGTTCCCCCATCGTTCGCCTCCGTTGCGCACGCCCGCGTCGGCTCGCGTGAGAAGATCGATGCCCGTTGGCAACACGCCTGCGACGGTCGAGCTTCGCGTCGTCGTGGGCGAGCCCCGTCAGCCCACGCGCGCGCGGGCTCGATCGGCGAACAACCAGTCCAGGGCCTCTTCCTCGGTCACGAAGAAGTTGGCCTCGGACAGCCGCCCCATCAGGCCGAGCACGATGCGGCCGACCATGCGGTTGAGGTGGGTGCTCCCGACGAGCGCGAGGCGATCGAAGCGAAAGCCGGCGGCGTGCTCCTCGAAGGCTCGCCGCACGCTGCGGCTGACCAGCATCGGGCTCGCGCGGTTGTCGACCAGGAGCAGGCGCGCGTCGCCGCCGTCGAACACCGACTCGATCTTGGCCATCAGCTCGGCGACCTCGCCCTCGCCGATCTCACCGACGAAGCGCACCCGCCCGCAGCCTCGCGTCTCGTCCCAGTAGCACTCGTGCTTCATGCCCGGCCTCGCGCCGGACATACACCATTGCCAGGTGCGCGGGGTGCAGCCGCGTGCCTGGCACCGAGCCGCTGGTTGCCCCCTCAGTTTGGATCGCAGGCGCCGTCGCAGAAGGTCTCGACGACGCCTGTCCGCAAGAATTGCTCGACCGTCATCGCCGCAGCCTCGACCTCGGCGAGCTTGCCGTGGGGGTCCTCGCCCGCGGTCATGGGCACGTTGATGATCGGCTCGGGGGGCAGGCCAAAGTCGTACTCGACCATCGCCGAGCCGGTGTAGGGCTGATCGACGACGTCGATGCCGAACAGCTCCGGACGGTTCGCCGGGCCGATCTGCGGGATGCCGAGCTCCCGCGCCATGACGTGGGCACCGAGGGTCGAGACCTGGTGGTCCCCGATCGAGACCAGGCTCAGCACCTCCTTCTCGGCCGTCCCGGGGAGGGGGTCGAGGATCACGTGGCGCGAGTAGCCCGCGGGCTCGGCCCGGTCCCACTCGAGCTGGATGAGCTCGACGAGCACGGGATAGGTCGCGGTCGCGACGGCCTCGGGCAGCCCGTCGGGGCCGAACTGCATGCTCCCGCCGGCGCCCGGATCGTCGAGGTAGAGCGGCACCTCCATGTCGATCTCGAGGCGCATGGCCAGGCCCGGCGCCGGGTCCATGGTCACGTTGGTGATGGCGTAGTCGATGCCCTCGTCGACCAGGGCCATGCCCTCGTCGCGCATGTGCACCGCCCAGCCCGTGGTGTTCTCGACGCTCGAGGTGCTGAAGTCCCAGGCCAGCTGCAGGTCCGCGCGGGCGATGTCGGCGTCCTCGAGGCGGGCGAAGATGTCGGCGTAGAGCCCCCGGCGGGCCTCGACGCTCGGCTCCTCCGAGGGGGTCTCGTCGCGCAGGGCGGCGAAGGCCGGGCTCGCGGCGAGGGGCTGGGCCTGGTCGTCGAGCACCCCGCGGATCGCCACGATGTAGCGGCGCCCGGGCTCGAGCTGCTTGGCCACGCGGATCATGAAGGCGCGCTGATCGTCCACGCCGTGGGACATGTCGAGCTCGGCCCAGTGGGCCATGCGCTCGCCGGTCTCGGCGTCGATGACGACCGTGGGCGAGTCGGGCTCGAGGGACTCGCCGATGGTCACCGGGGTCGCCAGGCCCTCGACGGTCGCGCCCGGGAGGAAGGCCATGAGGGCGCCGCCGGTGGAGAAGCCGTCGCTGCGGTTGAAGCTGCTCGGGTCCGGGACGTGGCCGCCGCCCACGGGCATCGCGGCCTCGCTCAGGGCCAGCCGCCGCCCCGTCGGCGCGTCCGCGTCCTCGACGGTGTAGACGTTGTTGGGGAAGGGCATGGCGCAGTGCTCGGGGACCAGGGGGTCGCAGTCCAGCAGCGGCCACTCGACCACGGGCTCGACGCCGCCGGTGTCGGTCTCCGTCTCCGTCTCCGTCTCCGTCTCCGTCTCGCTGTCGGTCTCCGTCTCCGTCTCGCCGACCTCGTCCTGCCCCGCCCCCTCGTCGCTCGCGTCGTCACTACACCCCGTGCCCGCGAGCAAAGTCGCGCCAATCACGAGCGAGAGCGGAGCTGCGAGGTCCCAGGGTCCACGAACGAAAGCCATGCCGCGACCATAGGCCAACTCGCAGCCCGCAAAAACCAGGCGCCGACCGGGCAGTTCGCCGGCTACCCTGGGCGCGGTGCCCCTGCCCCCGACGATCCGCGCCGTCCTCGTCGATCTCGACGGGACCCTCGTCGACCGGGACGCGGCCCTGGCCGCCTGGCTGCGCAGGCGCGCGGGCGTATCCGCGAGCGCAGAGCTCGACGCGCTGATGGGCCTCGACCGCGACAGCGGCCGCGACCTGGTCGAGCTGAGCCTGGCCCTGAACGCGAGCCGCCCCGGCCTAGCCCCCGACCCCGCCAGCTTGGCAGCGCGGATCCGCCGGGAGCTGCCCGCCGAGCTGCGCCCCGACCCCGCCGTCCGCTCGGCCCTCGACGCCCTCGCCGAGGCCGGGCTGCCGCGGGTCCTGGTCAGCAACGGCGGCGGGCCCACGCAGCGCGCCAAGCTGCGCGCCGCGGGCCTCGAACTCCTCACCGAGGCCCGCCCGATCACCCATCGCCGTCGATGGTGGTCGCGGCGAAGCGCTCCCGCCCGTCCGCACCTCGACGCGGCCTTCATCTCGGGGGAGCGCGGCGTCGCCAAGCCCGATCCGCGGCTGTTCGGCGCCGCCCTCGACCATCTGGGCATCCCCGATTCGGCCCGCGCCGAGGTCCTGATGATCGGCGACGCGCCCCGGGAAGACATCGACGGCGCGGCCGCCTGTGGCCTGGCGACGATCTGGGTCGCCGACCTCGCCGAGCCCTACCCCGACGACCTCCGCCCCCCGACGCTGCGCTGCCCGGACTTCCCCGCGGCGGTCCGGGCGATCCGTCAACACCTCGCGGCCCCGAGCGTCGACTGAGCTTGGCAGGCGAGGCCGGCGACGCTACACCTGGGGCTGATGAGCACCCTCGACGCCGCGGCGTGCATCGGTAGCCACGACGTCCTGCTGATCACCCTGGACACGCTGCGCTACGACGTGGCCGAGGCGGCGCGACGGCGCGGCGAGACGCCGACCCTCGCGGGCCTGCTCGGAGGCGAAGCCTGGGAGCGCCGCCACTCCCCCGGCAACTTCACCTACGCCGCCCACCAGGCCTTCTTCGCCGGCTTCCTCCCGACCCCGGCCCGGCCCGGCCCGCACCCGCGGCTGTTCGCCCTGGCCTTCCCCGGCAGCGAGACCACCGGGCCCAAGACCGCGGTGTTCGACGCCCCGGACATCGTCGCGGGGCTCCGCGGCGCGGGCTACCGCAGCCTGTGCGCTGGCGGGGTCGGCTTCTTCAACCAGCTCACGCCCCTGGGCCGCGTGCTCCCAGCCTTGTTCGACGAGGCCCGCTGGTGCCCCGAGTTTGGCGTAGCCTGCCCGCGCTCGACGGAGCACCAGGTCGCGTGGCTGCGCGAGCGCCTGGCCGCCCTGCCCCGCGCGCGCCGGGTGTTCGCGTTCTTGAACGTCTCGGCCCTGCACCAGCCCAACTGCCACTACCTCCCCGGACGCACCCAGGACGACGCCGAGACCCAGGGCGCCGCCCTGGCCTACGTCGACGCCCAGCTCGCCTCGCTGTTCGCCGCCCTTCAGGCCCGCGCGCCGCTGCTCGCCGTCGTGTGCTCGGACCACGGCACGGCCTACGGCGAGGACGGCTACGTCGGGCACCGCCTGGGCCACCCCGTCGTCTGGGAGGTCCCCTACGCCGAAGCCATCTTGCCCCACCATCCCGATCCAGGGAGCGCACCGTGACCTCGACCCCAACTCGCTCCGCCATCGGGCAAAACCGAGTCCTCGACTACGCCAGCACCGAACGCCAGGTGACCAGCAGCGTGGCCGAGCTCCTCGCCGGCTCGCCCTTCATCGCCTACGGCTACGCCTACCCCCACAAGACCGCCTACCGGCCCCTCGCGCCCCCCGTCGAGCTGCGCGCGCTGTGGGCCGAGGAAGATCGCCGGGCGCTCTTTGTCTACGTGCACGTGCCCTTTTGCGCGGTCCGCTGCGGCTTTTGCAACCTGTTCACGCAAAAGCACCCGCCTGAGGAGCTGCCCGCTCGCTGGCTGAGCACGCTCTTCGAGCAGATGGACGCCGTCGCCGAGGCCGTGGGCGTGGGCCAGGCCGACACCGGCTTCGCCCGCTGGGCCCTGGGCGGGGGCACGCCGACCTTCCTCGAAGCCGGCGCCCTCGAGGCCCTGCTCGTCCGGCTGCGCGAGCGCTTTGGGGTCGACCTGCCGACCACGCCGAGCTCCGTCGAGACCTCCCCCGAGACCTGCACCGACGATCGCCTCGCCGTGCTCGAGGCCGCCGGGACCCGGCGGATCAGCATCGGGGTCCAGAGCTTCGCCGAGGCCAGCCTGCGCGCCGTGGGTCGACCCCAGGCCGCTCCCCTGGCCGTGGCCGCCCTCGACCGCATCCGCGCCCGCAGCTTCCCGATCCTCAACGTCGACCTCATCTACGGCATCGCCGGCCAGACCCCCGCGGACTTCGTCGCCGACATCGACCACGCGATGCGCTGGGCCCCGGAGCAGGTCTACCTCTACCCCCTCTACCAGCGCCCGCTGACGGGCCTGGGCAAGCGCGCGCGCAGCTGGGACGACCAGCGCATCGCCTGCCTGCGCGCCGGTCGGGCGCGGCTGCTCGAGGCCGGCTACGAGCAGGTCTCCATGCGCATGTTCCAGCGCCCGCCCGCGAGCCTCGGCCTGGACCCGGGCCCGGCCTACTGCTGCCAGGCCGACGGCATGATCGGCCTGGGCGTGGGCGCGCGCTCCTACGCCCGTAGCCTGCACTACTCCGACGACTGGGCCGTGGGCGCGGCCGGGGTCCGCAGCATCGTCGGCGAGTGGGTCGGGCGCACGCGGGCGGACTTCGAGCACGCCCGCCACGGCTTCGTCCTCGACGGCGACGAGCAGCGGCGGCGCTGGCTGATCCAGTCGCTCTTGCAGGTCGCGGGCCTCGAGCGCCAGGCCTACGTCGAGCGCTTCGGCGCCACCGTCGACGCGGACTTTGGTTCGACCCTCGCCGAGCTCGGCGCACACGGGCTGCTCGAAGACGACGGCGCGACCGTGCGCCCCACGACCCTCGGCCTCGAGTGGGCCGACGCCATCGCGCCCTGGCTGAACTCACCGGCCGTGCGCGCGGCCTCCCGGGACTACGAACTGCGATGAACCCTCGAACGCTCTGTGTCCTCGCCCTGCTCTGCGCGTGCGCGCCCGTGCCCGCCCTCGCTCCCGAGTCGCCAGCCGATCCGGCGCCGGCCGAGCCCGAAGCCGAGCCTGAGTCCCAGACGTCCCCGCAGCCAGAGCCCGATCCCAGCCCCGACGCCGGAGCGCGCTCCGAGGCCTGTCAGCATCACCTCGCCACCTTGGCCGAGGAGCTGTGCGGCGACGAGGCGGAGTGCATCGCCGAGCTCGAGATCGACTGCGGCCACACCCTCGACCTCGACGGCGACGGCCGCGACGACCGGGCCGTGCTCGCCCTCGACCCCGACTCTGGCGGGCTCACGATCGAGGTGCAGTTCGCCACGGGAGCCACGGAGGTCATCGGAGCCACGCCCACGCCCATGACCGAGGCGCCGGACATCGGCCAGCCCATGCCGCCGCCCTCGGACGCGCTCCCGCCCGATCTCTCGTGGATGGCCGCCTGGGACGTCGCGCGCTGGACCCAGACCGAGGACGGCCAAACCACGCTGGTCCGCGGTCGCCTCGGCCACGCGTCGGGTCCAGCCCTCGGCGACGGGCTGTGGGTCAGCGGCACCGACGCGGCCGCGATGCTCGTCTACACCAAAACGGGCTTCCTGCTGATTCAGCTCGGCTACTAGCAGGCCGCTTGGACGGGCGTGTGGCCAGGCTACGGGCCGCCTCGACCTTCCCGAGCGCACTACGGCTGCAAGGCACGAGCGCCGGGGCCGAAGAGGCAGCGATGCCTGGCGCACTTCATCAAGGAATCCTCGCGCTCTTTCGAGACGACCCATGGATGGCTTTTGTGCTCGCTCGAGTGGAGCGTCCACCCGGTCTCGAGACGCTCCTCGATCGGCAAGGGGCGCTCGACGCCTTCGACGTGGATCTGGCGCGGCGACAGCTCTTGCCCGATCTCGTGCTGGTCGCGGACGGCCAACGGCGCGCGGGCCGTGGCGGGGGCCTGGTGCTCACCGTCGAGGTCCAGAGCCGCACAAACGGGCAAAAACGTTGGCGAATCCCCCACTATCAGGCTGCGCTGGCCGACGAGCATGCGCGCGAAACCTGGGTCGTGGTGGTGTCCTTCAGCGCCGCGGTGTCCCGACAGCTGGCAGCCTGGGCCGAGACCGGGCCGCCCCGCTTCGAGGTGATCGTGCTCGACGCGAGTCGGGTACCGGTGGGCTGCGACATGGCCAAAGCGCTCGCCAGGCCGAGCGCAGCCGTGCTGGGCGCAGCCTTGCACGCCTGCCGGGGTGATCTCGACGCCGCGCGTTGGGGCCTCGAGGTCGTGTCCCGGCTCCCCGCCGAACGGCGCATGCGTGACGCGACCACGATCTTGGCCGCGGTAGACAAAGACATGCGCCTCACGCTGATCAAAGAATTTCCCTTCGCCCCCGACGACGATCGCCTCATGGAGATCGAGCGCCGAAGCGGCACCTATCACCTCGGCCACGAGGAGGGGCTCGAGAAGGGTCGAGAACAGGGGCTGGCGGAGGGCCGCCGCCATGTGCTGAAGACCATGGTGCTCGCGCTCCTGGAGCTTCGCGGGCTCACTGTGTCCGAGCTCGAGCGCGCCCGCATCGACCGCGAGACGGGCGTCGAGGTGCTCGAGCGATGGGCCGAGCTGGCGCGTACGGCCACGCACGCATCGGCCTTGTTCGAGCAGAGCTAGTTGAGATCCAGGGCCAGGCTCATCAGCGCCTTGCGATCGCAGATCTTCGTGGCGCTCTCCTCGGTCGCGCTCAGGATCACGTGGGGCGCCATGCCGGCCTCGTAGGCCTCTTGCCATCGAGCCGCGCACAGACACCAGCGATCCCCGGGCTCCAGCCCGGGGAAGCCAAACTCCGGGCGCGGGGTGCTCAAGTCGTTGCCGCGCGAGCGCGAGAAGGTCAGGAAGTCGGCGGTCACCTCGACACAGACCGTGTGGCTGCCGCGGTCGCGCGCGTCGGTGTGGCAGCAGCCGTCGCGGAACCAGCCCGTCATGGGCGAAGCGCTGCACAGCCGGAGCTCGGTGCCGAAGAAGTTCTTGCTGTCCTTGGTGGTCATGGCGCGCTCCGACCATAGCCCATCGGCGCTCGGTGGCACGGCGCCCCTGCCCAGAAGGCAGCGCGTATCCGCTGTGCGCGCTGATCCCCGACGACGAAACGCGACCCCCTTGGCCACCTCGGGCGTCCACGCGCGGGGCGGAGACTCGGCGCGCCAGGTAGCAAAGACACCACCATGAATGGCAGTCATCTACCCATGAGCACGCGTCCTTTGATTCACGTGACTGGCGGGCACAGTCTGAAGTCACGGCGACGCCCAATCCCGGGCGCCCCCGAGCACTCGGAAAGGACGCAGCCATGAAGACACGCACGAAGCTCAAAGCTGGCGGACGCTACATCATCATCGATTGAGCCCGTCGAGGACCTCGGACAGATGACCGATGCGGTCGCGCTTGGGGGCTCGCTTGCCCGGGCGCCGGTCGATGTGCACGGCCCGGGCGAAGCCCGCCCCCCGCGCGCCGCGGATGTCATCGCGCACGCTGTCGCCGACCATCACCAGCTCCTCGGGCGCGAGCCCCAGGCGCGCGGCGGTCAGCGAGAACACCCCCGGGTCGGGCTTGGCCACGCCCTCGTCGCAAGAGAACACCAGGGTGTCGAAGCGCTCGGCGAGGCCGAGCTCGAACACGGGCGCCTTGTAGGGCGCGGCCAGGTTCGAGAGCAGCGCCAACGCCAAGCCCTGATCCCGGGCCTGCTCGAGGACCTCGAGGGTCTCGGGGAAGAGCTCGACCTGGGCCAGACCCTCTTCCACCAAGCGCTCGTAGTGCGCCGGGCCCGGGCCCCGGCGGACCCCGGCCTGGGCGTGGAACTCGGCGATGCTCGGCACGGCCTGGGTCAGCGCGGCCCTCCGGGTCGAGCGCCACTTCCACGGCGGCAAGGCGAAGATGAGCTCGCGGTAGGCCCTCCACCCCTGGCCCCGGGTCACCAGGGTGCCGTAGAGATCGAAGACCAGACCGCGGACCGCCACGGCGCTGGGTTAGATCGCTCTTTGGCTCAGAGCAAGCCCGCTCGGGTCAGCGCGGCACAGGCGGCGTCGAGGGTCTGGGCTGGGGTCCCGCTTGCGTCGACGCTGTCCCAGGGGCAGGCGCTCGCGTCGACCGGGGACCACAGCTCGCTCAGCGCCTCGTACACGGCGAAGTCGGCGTCCGAAGGGTCGCTGCCCTCGCCCGCCCGGGCCTCGATGCGCGCGCGGGCGATCTCGGGCGGGAGGTCGAGGACCAGAAAGTGCACCGCGACCCCCCAGCGCGCGGCCGCGTCGACGAACTGGGACCGCCGAGCGCCGCTGACGAAGGTCGCGTCGACGATCGCCCGGCCGCCCGCCGTGCACGTCGCCTCGGCCTCCGCCAGGCACGCGGCGTAGGTCCGCTCGGTCCAGATCTTGGAGTAGAGCTCGGCGCTGCCCCGCTCGCTCGGCGCGAGGCCAGCCAGGGACTTGCGCACGGTGTCGGTGCGGATCCACTGGAAGCCGCCGCGCTCGCTCAGCCCCTGGGCGAGCACCGACTTGCCCGTACCCGGGAGCCCGCCCACGAGCAGCAGGCAGGGGCGCTGGCTCGAGTCGCTGAGCTCGGTCAGCGCCAGCAGCAGCCGCGCCTGGGCCTTGGTCCGCGCTCGCGCCCGCGCAGCCTCGCCGATCTCCGGTTCGGCCGCGGCCATCGCGGCGACCTTCGCCCGGACCGTCGCCCGGTAGCCCAGATAAAAGGGCAACAGCGCGGCCATGGCCTCCGCCGTGTCTCCCCCGCTCGCGTCCGCGAAGGCCTCGGCGAAGCCCCGGGCGAGGACCCACTCGCCCCGGGCCTGGAGGTCCATCATCAAGAAGGCGACGTCGGAGATGGGGTCGGCCCAGCGAAAGCGCGGGCCAAATTCGATGCGGTCGAGGAGCAGCAATTCGGCCCCCGGCCCAGTCCCGACCTGGGTCCCGATCTGGGTCCCGCTCTGGCCGTCCTCGACCAACCACTGCTCCCCCTCGCCGGTGCAGCGCAGGTCGTAGACGTGATCTAGACGCAGATCCCCGTGGGTATCCCGGATCGCCCCCGCCTCGTGGCGGGCATGCAGGCGCGGCCCGACCTCCCCGAGCACCGCGCGCGTCGCTTGCTCGAGGCGCGCGAGCAGCTCGGCGTCGACGGGCGGCGGCTCCCCCTGGGCGTGGGCCGCCTCGACGAGGGCGCCCAGCTGCTCGAAGTTCTGCTCGACGTTGGCCTCGACGGCCGCGCGGTCCCCCAGGCGCGCGAGCTCGGGGTGGGCCGCGGCCTGGTCCGCCCCCTCGGCGTAGAAGGCCGCGAGGACCTCGGCGAGGGCCTGGAGCTGGCTGGCCCGCAGCGCCCGGCGCCCCAGCAGCGCGCGGAAGGTCGCCGAGTCCGGCAGCCGGCGCATCCACACCGCCCACTCGACGATCGCCTCCTCGGGCCCGAGCGAGGGGCCCGCGCCCGGGGCCGTCTCCGGGCGCACGGACAGCTCGCCGCTCGCTTCGCGCACGATCGCGAGCACCCCGCGGTAGACCCCCGGCGCGAGGCGCTGGTTGACCTCCACCTCCGCGCGACAGTCCCGCTCGCGCGCCGCGAGGGTGGTGAAGTCCAGGAAGCCCAGGTCGACGGGCTTGTGGATCTTGACCACCTCGCGGTCGACGAGGAAGACCACCGAGATGTGGGTGTGGATGCGCTCGGGAGGGGCTCCCCGGGCGCTCAGCAGGACGTGGGCCTCGGGGCGGGACAGCCCCTCGATCAGCGCTTCGAGTTCCATGCTCGAAGTCAGCCTAGCGGGGCCCACGGCGGCCCATGGGGGCTAGATTTGCGTGCGCCAACGCGAGGACTTCCGGCTCGATTTCGCTTCCACCCGAGCCCCGCCGTGGTGCAATGTGGGCTGACGCGCCGCGCCTAGGAGCCCGTGCGTCCAGCTGATAGTCTCCGCCCGATGGCGAAAGACACCCGCGTGTCGACGAACCCCGTCGATACCCTCGTCTCTCCTCCGGCCGGCGAGTTCGTGCGTGGAGAGGTCGTCGGCGAGCGCTGGCGACTCGATGAGTTCCTCAGCCGCGGCGGCATGGGACGGGTCTGGCGCGCCATGGATCTGCGCCTCCAAGAGCCCGTCGCCATCAAGCTCATGGACCCGGCGCTGGTCGAGACCAACAGCGCCCGCGAGCGCTTCTTCCGCGAGGCCCGGGCCGCCGCCAAGCTCCGCGGCCCGCACGTGGTCTCGGTCCTCGACTTCGACGTCGACGTCAAGCGGCGCGTGCCCTACATCGCCATGGAGCTGCTCCACGGCGAGGACCTGGCCCGCCGCCTCGAGCGGGGCCCGCTCGACTACACCGCGACCCTGGCCGTGCTCGAGGACGTGTGCGCGGCCATGACCCGGGCGCACCGCCAGCAGATCATCCACCGCGACCTCAAGCCCGGCAACGTGTTCCTCGTCGACACCCCTGGGCCCCTGGGCGCCGGCGACACCGGCCTGGCCCCGCCCGAGCCGGCCTCGACCGCGGCCAAGGTCCTCGACTTCGGCATCGTCAAGCTCGGCCTCGAGCCCGACGCCCGGGCCCGGCCGCTGACCTCCGTGGGCATGCGCCTGGGCACGATCAGCTACATGAGCCCGGAGCAGATCGACAACTCCCGACAGGTCGATCGCCGGGCCGACCTGTGGTCCATCGCGGTCATCGCCTTCGAGTGCCTGACCGGGCGCCGGCCCTTCCAGGCCGAGTCCATCGTCGAGCTCATCAACGAGATCTGCAACGGCGATACCGTGGTCCCCTCGCGCGTCGCCCCGGTGCCCGCGGGCTTCGACGCGTGGTTCGCCCGCGGCACCCACCGCGACATCGAGCACCGCTTCTCCACGGCCAGCGAGCTGCTCGAGGCCTTCGCGGCCCTGGCCGGCGCGGCCGACCAGGTCGACGCCAGCCACCCCAGCGGGCGCAGCGGCGTGCTCGCCAGCAAGCTCGACCTCGTGCAGCGCCAGCCCGCCCAGGGCAGCCCGCAGATCGAGAGCTGGGCCTCCGACGCCAACCAGATCGACATCCGCGTCCTGAGCGAGATGACCTTCAAGAACGCGGTCGTCCACGAGTTCCTCGAGAGCGGCAACAAGCACTTCGTCACGGGCTCCAAGGGCCTCGGCAAGACCCTGCTGCTGACCTACAAGCGCTTCGCCCTGAGCGAGCAGTACCAGGGCCGGGCGGTGCGCTTGATCCCCGAGGGGCGCCCCTACCTCGACCTCATGGGCGACCTGCCGAGCATGCGCCAGGCGCAGATCGACCTGATGTCGAGCCTGGCCCAGTGCAAGCGGCTGTGGGCCTTCGCGTTCCGGGTCGCCGCGGTCTCGAACCACGCCGGGCTCGTCGACGAGGACCAGGACCGCGAGGACCTGCAGCACTTCCCCAAGCGCCTGCGCGCCATGGTCGAGGGCCGCCCGGCCCAGCCCACGGTCGTCGTCAAGGAGCTGCTCAGCCTGCCCTTTGGCCAGGTCAACCGGCTCATCGACGACACCGAGAGCTTCCTCGAGCACAAGATCCGCTCCCTGCACAGCGGCATGTTCATGTTCGTCGACAAGCTCGACCAGGCCCTGCGCCAGCTCCCGCGCCGGGCCTGGGTGCACATGCAGGCCGGGATGATCGAGGCGGCCTGGGACCTGATGAACACCAACCGCCACCTGAAGGTGTTCGCAACCATCCGCGAAGAGGCGTTCTCGAGCTACGAGTCGGACATCAAGACCAACCTGTTCGGCGCGGCCTCGGTGCTGCGCTACTCCAAGCGCGACCTCGAGGACATGCTCGAGAAGCTGACCCGCTTTTACGAGGGCCTGCCCCTGCGCGACTTCGTGATCTTCGACCTGGTCCGCGCCTCGTCCGTGGGCCGGCGCGAGGCGGTGTTCGACTACATCTACCGCCACACCCTGGGCCGCCCCCGGGACCTGGTCATCATCGCGTCCGAGATCAGCCGCAACCGCCGCTCCCTCGACGAGGGCACCTTCAAGCAGATCGTCCGCGAGACCTCGGCGAGCCTGCTGGTGTCCAACGTGTTCGACGAGATGCGCGTATTCCTCGAGGTCCTCCACGACCGGGACAAGCGCAACCACCTGCTGGCCGCCCTGCCCTACAACGTGCTGACCCACGACGAGCTCGTCGACCTGTGGTGCGAGTTCCACGGCATGCCGACGGACCGGGAGTACTACGAGCTCCACGGCAAGAACGCCGAGGAGGCCTACCACCCCTTCCGCGAGCTCTACGACTGCGGCCTGCTCGGGGTCATCGCCCGCGACCCCAGCACCGAGCGCAAGACCCAGCGCTTTCGCCAGCCCCACGACGCCGTCGCCGGCTCCCTGCGCCAGCTCCCGCGCTCGCGCTACTACCTGCTCCACCCGGCCCTCCAGACCCTGATCACCCGCCTCGCCGGGGGCGGCCACTTCCGGCCCTTCCGCCACGTGGCCATCGGCCACGGCCTGTCCTGGCCGCGCCACCTCGGGCCCATGCTCGACGTCCAGCGGGCCATGTTCAAGGTCGGCGAGCGCATCGACGAGGACCTCGAGGACGCCATCTTCGCTATCCTCGCCAAGCTCGAGCGCCACCTCAGCGCCGGCGAAGGCTTCTCCCTCGCCCGCGAGCTGGTCGCGTCGACGGACGCCTACAGCCGGCTGTGCGCCAACCTCGAGCGCAGCGGCTTCGACGAGCTCTACCTCGCGGTGCTCGAGCTCTTCCCGCCCCTCGAGACCCCCGCCGAGCCCCCGCCCGCTCCGGCTCGCCCGGCGACCCCCGAGCGGGCCATGGCCGAGGCCCAGACCCAGCGCCCCGGCCCGGTCCGAGGGCGGCCCGCCAAGCGCCCCTCCCGGGGCTCCGCCACCGACCGAGTCGTCGTCGCCATGCTGCTCGTCGACATGGTCAAGTCCACGCGCATGGTCCAGGACCTCGGCGACACCCACTTCGTCGAGCGCCTCGACCTGCTCGAGGAGGCCCTGCGCGAGGTCTCGGCCCCGCGCGTCCTCAAGGGCACGGGCGACGGCTTCCTCGCGGTCTACGACTCCGTGGCCCGGGCCATCGCCGCCAGCGACAGCTTGCGCGCGGGCTTCTCGGACCCGCCGCTGCGCCTGAACGTCCACCTTGGCGCGGTGCGCCTGGCCGCCAACGACGCCCTGGGCAGCGAGGTCCACCGGCTGTTCCGCATGGAGGCCGTGAGCGAGGAGGACCGGCTCGGGGCCCGGCCCGGTCCCGGCGAGCCCCAGCTGCCCGCGCAAAACCGCCTCGTGATTTCGCGGGCCGCCTGGACCGCCCTGCCCCCGGAGACCCGCGAGCGCTTCGTGGCCCTGGGGGACTTCGAGCTCGAGAGCTTCGACGACCCGGTGTCGCTCTACCTGGAGCTCGAGCTCGAGGCCGACTGAAGCCAACTGAAACCAGCTGAGGCCGATCGGGCCCCCGCTCGCCCCGCGCACATTGAAGCGTGGCCCCGCGGCCGAGCTGCTACCATGGCAGCGACGTGGCGGGCGAGGACGAGCGCAGCAAGGCAGGCCCCCCGCCCTTGCCTCCGACGACCGCGCAGATCATCGGAGAGCTCCTCGACGGCCGCTACCGCGTCCAGGGCGTCATCGGTGTCGGCGGCATGGGCTGCGTCTACCGCGGCCTCGACGAGCGCCTGGGCAAGCCCGTGGCCATCAAGGTCCTCGACCTCAGCCTCGGCGACCGCCCCCGGCAGGTCCAGCGCTTCGGCCGGGAGGCCCGGGCCATGGCCGCGATCCGCCACCCCAACGTCGTCGAGGTGTTCGACTTTGGCCAGACGCCGACCTGCGTCTACCTGGTCATGGAGCTGCTCACCGGCTGCCCCCTGTCCGAGCTCATCGGCGACGGCCAGCGCATCGACTGGGCCCTGCTCGCGCCCCTCGCCACGCAGATCGTCCGGGCCCTCGCGGCCTCGCACCGCGCGGGCGTCGTCCACCGCGATCTCAAGCCCAGCAACATCTTCCTGATCGACAACGGCGACGGCGAGGTGTCCCTCAAGGTCCTCGACTTCGGCATCGCCAAGCTCAACGACGGCATGCAGCTGACCCAGGCCGGCTCGGTGTTTGGGACCGCCGCCTACATGGCCCCCGAGCAAGCCACGGGCGCCGAGGTCGACGCCCGCGCCGACCTCTACGCCGCGGGCTGCGTGCTGTTCGAGGCGCTCACCGGCTGGCCGCCGTTCACCGGCGGCACCTACATCGAGGTCCTCGGCAAGCAGGTCCAAGAGGCCGCCCCGCGCCTGGCCGAGGTCGCCCCGGAGCTGCGCGTCCCGCCGGCGCTCGAGGCCGTCCTCGCCCAGGTCCTGGCCAAGCGCCCCGAGGATCGCTTCTCGGACATGCGCGCCTTCGAGGCCGCCCTGGCCGGCGCCCCCCCGCTCGCCCCGAGCTCCAAGGCCGCCCAGGACGCGCTCGCGGCCAAGATCCAGGCCCACTCGGCCGCGACCCCGGAGCTGCTCCGCGCCGAGGCCACGGCCAACTTCGCCGCCGTGCTCGAGGCCCTCGCGTTCGTGTTCGTGACCCTCGGCCACGCCCCCGACGCCAACCTCGACGCCGCGGAGCTCGAGACCATCCGCGAGCGCCTGCGGACCTGGAGCACCGGCCCGAGCGCCCCGGCGGCGAACGGCCGCGACGCCATCGTCGAGCTCGTCGACGACACCTACGCGACCTTCGCCAGCATCCAGGGCATCGACGCCCGCCTGTCCAAGGCCTGGGCGCAGATGGACTGGCTCGGCAGGACCCTCAGCCTGAGCGCGCGGACCCGCGTGCTCGCGGACCTGTGGGCCATCGCCCGCGCCGACGGCCGGGTGACCATCCTCGAGGAGCGCTTCCTCGCCGAGGCCGCCCAGCGCTTCGAGCTGCCCCACGCCGCGCCGACCAAGGAGCCCACGCGCCAGCTCTCCCGCGCCCCCTACACCCCCGCGGGCGGCGGGCCGGCCCTTGGCGGTGGACACGGCCACCACGCGCAGACCAAGCACATGGTGTTCTCGGCCAAGGCCATCGGGCCCGACCCCGAAGATTCGCTCGACTAGCCCGACTCGCTAGACCCGCTCGAGCTCGGCGACGAGGCCGAAGTGGTCCGAGGGAAACAGCCCGCGCTGCCCCGGCACCACGGGCTCGTCGCCGATGATCTCGATGGACGCGGGCCGCCAGCTCGACCCGCGCACGAGCACGCGATCCAGCCGTCGGCTGGGCTCACCAGGAAAGGAGCCCGCCCGCGCCATGTCGCTGCGCTCGATGTCCCAGGTATGCCCGGGCTCACCGGGGCGCAGGGCCGTCCACGCGTCGACAAAGTCGGGATCTAGGTGGTCCGTGTCTGGCCGCTCGCCGTCGCCAAAGTTGAGGTCGCCGCAGAAGATCGTCGCGTCGACCTGGGGGTCGTCGCGCTCGCGCTCGAGGGCCGCGAAGATGGCGTCGAGCTGCCGGGCGCGGACCGGCCCGTCCTCGAGCAAGCTCTCCATGTGCGTGGTCCCCACGGCCAACCGCTCACCCCCGCCCAGCTCGACGTGGGCGACGAGCAGGCTGCGGCCCTGGGCCCCCGGGAGCCGCAGCGCGCGGGCGTGGGGGACGGGGAAGCGCGAGAGGATGAACTGCCCGTTGGGCCTGGCTGGGGCGCCGTCGATCTCGGCGACGAAATACTCGCGCAGCCACGGCGTGTCGGCGACCCAGGGCAAGAACCATGGCGCGACCTCCTGGAGGGCGATGAGGTCCGCACGCGCCTCGCGGAGCACCCGAAACACGGCGGGGATCCGCTCTGCGGTTGCGACTTCGTCGGCGAGCACGTTGTAGGTCACGACCCGCAGCCGCGAAGGTCCGACTTCGACCTTGGCCTCGCCAGCTTCCGCGCCTCGCGGCTCGACCCCCTCGCCCACGGGGCTCGCGGACCGGCGAGGCCCGCAGCCGGACGTCAGCAGGGCCAGGCCCGCGCCTCCCAGGCCCCGAGTGAACTGTCGCCGGCGCACCCTCGAGCTCTAGCACCCGACCCCTCACTCGTCGATGACCAGCGCGAGGTGGTGGCGGACCAGGCGGACCCCCCTGTCGCTCGTTGGACGCGCGCTGGCCCCAACGCCCGCCTGTCCCTGCCCCTGTCCCTGTCCCTGTTCCGGGGCATCGCTCAGCTCGATGGTCACCGTCCACTCCCCCGCCGCCAGGCCGAGCTCATCGATGGTCCCGCGCAGGCGCACCGCCCCCGAGTCGGCGACCTGCGTGCGGCTGGGCTGAGGCAGCGCGCGGCGCTGGCCTGCCGCGGCGCTCGGAGCCGCGAACAGCTCGACGGCCACGGGCGCGTCCCGGGCCTGCGAGGGGCGCAGGCGCCAGTCGAAGGCGTCGTGCGTGCCGTAGCGAAGGGGCTCGAAGCCGTGCTCGGGCCCAGCCGAGCGCGCGCTCCGGCGACCCGCGTCGGTGTCCAGGCTGTAGTCGGGCATGGACGCCGGTGTGGCCGCGAGCGCCGGCACCTCGGCCTGGGCCACGAGCGGGTCCGCGGGCGCGGGGCTCAGGGTGTAGACCAAGGTCGCCGCGACAGCCGCCGAGGCCACGCACAGGCCGGCCCAGCCCAGGGTGCCCACCGTGCCCGAGCTCGAGCCGGTGAGCCGGTCCCACACCCGACCCAGCCACGCGGGCCCAGATCGGCCCTCGGTCCGGCGCGCGCGCGGCGAGCCGAGCTCCCCCCGGGTGACCTCGAGCAAGAGCTCGACCAGGCGCTCTCTCTCGCCGGAGTCGAAGGGGCGCAGGTACTCCCGCTCCCGCTCGAGGTTCCGCTCGGCCCGCCCGAGGACCGCGATGAACTCGTCGAGGCTGTCCTCGATGCACCCATCAAGCTCGCGCGTACCGTTCATGACGACTCTCCTTTGGGGACGAGGCCTCGGGATCTGACGGGCCGCCCACCTTGGAGTGTTCGCTCGGGCTCGGGTCGTGGAGGTCGAGGCTGCGCACGATCTTGCGCAGCCGCGTGCGCCAGGCGTAGATGGCGTCCCGGCTCATGCCCATGGCCGCGCACACCTCCGGGACCTCGCGCTCTTCGATGTAGAGCATGCGAAACAGCTCCCGGCCGCGCTCGTCGAGGCGCTCGTCGAGGGCCAGGACCAGGCGATCGAGGCGCGAGCGCTGCTCGAGGCGCTCGACGATGGGGCTGCGCCCGCCGTTGCCAGCGCTTTGGGCCATGGACGCGCGCAGCTCGATGTCTTCGGGGGCCTCGCTGTCCTCGGCGAAGGGGTTGCGCCGACGGCTACGCAGGGTGCGGTAGACGCTGCGCCGGGCGACCAGGCGGACGAAGCCCGTCAGGCCGTGACCGCGGCTCGGGTCCCAGGCCCGCAAGACCTTGGCGTCGTCGGCCAAGAGCATGGCGAACACGTCCTGGACCGCGTCGCGCACGGCCTCGCGGGGGTTCCGGCCCCGCGCCTGGCCGCTGCGCATGAACGCGAAGCCGACCTCGGACTGGACGACGGGTAGCAGCTCGCGGACCAGGTGCTCCATGGCTCCGCGCTCGCCCTGGAGCGCCCGCGCCAACGAGGTTTCGAGTTGGTCGGCCTTCACGCCTCCCACTTCGCCGCGTGCTCGGGATATCTGACGCCGCGTTCGTGCAGCCCCGATTCACAGTTGGCTTCGCGGACGTGGGATCAAACGCGGAACTCTGCGCCACGACCCCGACATTTGGCCACGCCCTCCCAGACCCCGACTCACGGCACCCACGCGCGCCACTTGGCGAAGCGCGGGTCCTGGCGTTGGATCGCGCTCAGGGCCGCGCTCAGGGCCGCCTCGACCGCTTCCGGGCCCTCCTCCAGGGCCTCCGCGGGCAGCCGCGCGTAGAGCAGCTCGGCGAACTCCCGGGCGAGGCTGTCGTCGACGGGATCGCGGGGGGCGATGACCATGCGCGCGCCGGCCAGCAGGAAGGCCGTCGCCATGTTCATGCCCCCGTCGATGGCCCGAGGATCGCTCGTGCCCGCGTCGCAGGCCCCGAGCACGGCGATGGCCGGCGCCCGGCCGTAGGCGACGAGGCCGCGGGCGTCGACCTCTCGCCCGGGCGCGACGAGCAGCGCGCTGTCCCAGCCGACCAGCCCGCCGTAGCTCCCGTGGCCGCTGTAGTGCAGCAGCAAGGGCGTGGCCTCGGCGCCGAGAGTCCAGCTGCCCTCGACCGAGAGCTCGAGGGCGCCCAGGCGTTCGCGCACGGCGGCGATCTCCCGGGGCGCCTCGGCGAGGCCGTCAGGGTCGCCGGCGAGCACCACGGCGCCGCGACTCGCGTCGGGGCGCGAGCCCTCGCTGGCTCCGAGGCCCAGCCCGTAGCGCCAGCGAGGGCTCGAGCGACCTTTGCGTGGAGACAGCGGCCGGGCATGGAAATCGACGTCGACGAACACGCCCGTGGGGATCACCGTGATCGCCTCGAGCTCGTCGAGCTGACCCGCCTCGACGAGCCACCCCAGGGCGCGGTCGGCCATCGCCTCGGCGGCGCCGTCCTCCACCTCGAAGACCGTGACCGCGTCGCCCCGGGCGAAGAAGAAGCGCCAGCCCGGGCGGCGACCGAGCGCGTCCAGCTCCCGCGGAAACATGGTCAGCAAGGCGGCGGAGCCCGTCCGCGAAGACGAGCGGACCGCCTCGCAGCGCCACGGCTCGCCCTCGCCCTCGAGCAGGCTCATGACCTCGCGCTCGAGGGCGTCGAGGGCCTCCCCCTCGTCCTTGGCTCGGCGCTCGAAGGCCGCGAACTCCTCGGCGCTGAGGGCCCACGCGTCGGCGAGCTCCGTCGCCAGCCGCTCGCGTCGCTCGGCGTGCTCCAACAACAAGGCGCGCGCGCGTCCGCGGGTCCGCGCCTCCACGCCCGCTTCGTCGAGCGAGCGGCGTCCCGCCGCGAGGCCTCGGAGATGGCGCGCGCGCGCGCCCAAGACCGTGCACAGGGCCTCCTCGCGCTGATCGTCGGCGAGCGCGAGCGCGGCGTGCTGCGCGACCGCACGGCTGTGGCTCGACGCGAACAGGCTCCGCCCCGCGTCGGGGGCGATGCTCGACGCGAGGGCGTCGCTCACCGCCGTCGCCCGTGCGTAGCTCCCCCGCGCGTCCTCGCTACGCCCGGCCAGGACCTCGAGCTCGGCCCGGGTCAACAACACGCGCAACGAGTCCTCGTTCTCCCGCCCGAGAGAGGCGAGGGTCTCGGCGCGCTCGAGGTGGACCCGCGCCGCCGCGAAGCCACCGCCGCCGCCAGCTTTGATGCGCGCCTGGGTCAGCTCCACGAACACCAGATCGTGGGCGCTCAGCGTGCCGCGCTCGGCCTCGGTCATCGCCTCGAGCTCGCCCCGAGCCTCGTCGTAGCGACCGGACTGCGCGGCCGCGACCGCAGCGTTCAGGCGCGCTCGCCCGCGGGACGAGTTGGTCAGCGCCGCGCTCTTGGCCCGACGCAACAGGGCCTGGGGCTCGGGCTCGCTCGGCACCTCCTCGCGCTCGAGGATCTGCACCCACGCGAGGGTGTTGAACACCGTCGGCCTCAAGTTCTCGGGGAGCGTGGACAGGCTGCGCTCGTCGAGCGCCTTCGCCCGCAGCTCCCTCGCCTCGGCGAAGCGACCCAGACGGGCGAGCGCCGTGGCCTCCATCGCCAGCGCCGAGACGTAGCGCCGGTGCATCCACGTCCGCCCTGCTGCGATCCTCGCCCGGGTGAAGCCCTCGACGGGCTCGTCGAGCTTGCCCAGGCGCTGCTCGAGCTGAGCGCCGTAGTAGTCCCGATCGAAGCGGACCTCCGCGCCGTGAACCCGCTCAGCGGCGAGCGCCTCGAGGGCCTCGAGGGCGACGCCCGCCCCCTCGAGGTCCATCGTCGCCCCGTTCAAGCCAGCGTGGGCCGCGATGGCGTACAGGCGCCCTCGACAGCCGACCTCTCCGTGATCCGCGAGCTCGCCGAGCACGGGTTCAGACAGCCGCTCGAGGGCCTGCGGGCCCCCCCTGTAGACCTCCCGAACCGCGCGCGCGCAATTCAGCAGCGCCGCCTCGCGCGGCTCCGTCACGACGCCGTCGCCAAGGATGGCGTCGAGGTAGGCCAGCGAGACCTCGCGCAGCTCCACCCGCGCGACCGCGCCGCTGGCCGATCGCAAGGTCCGGGTGACCACGCTCGGCCCCTCCTCCACCTCCCAGATCCGCCCGAGCCCGTCGTCGAGGTCCGGGCGGAACGCGTCCATGACCACGCCCGAGCCCGCGAGGATCTTCGCGCGGGTCCCCGGCCGCCGCGCGCAGACCACGACGCTGGGCGACTCGACGAACAGGCCGTCGCAGCCCACGAAGGCGAGCTCGATCGGATCGGGTGCCAGCTTCGACGGCGAGGAGGGGCTCGCGGCGGGGAGCTCGGACGCCTTGGCCTCGGCCTCGCTGCGCCCATCGCCACCGCAAGCGAGCGCCGACACCCACGCCGCCAACACGAGCGCGCGCGCGCAGCCAGTCCTCGCCCTCGTCCGCATCCCGTCGAGGCTCGCCCCCGACGGGCGCGGACGCAAGCCGCCCGCGTCAGCGGATCACGCGGAGCTCGTTGCCCGTCGTGAAGCTGCGCTGGGTCGTCGTGTCGGTGAAGCGGAAGTCGATCCACCCCGAGACCGCGTCCTTGGAGAAGGCTGCGTCGTCGAGCACGTGCAGGCGCCCGTCCTCGAGGCCCGGGGTGAACTGGGAGCCCCAGTAGGTGTGCTGGTGCCGAGTGCCGTCGCCGTCGACGAGGGTGATCGTCAACGAATCCACGGTGTAGCCCGTCGTGAACACGGCGCTCAAGGTAATGTGCGCCTTCCCGCCGTTGACCGTCCCCGGGCCCGTGGTCTCGACGTCGCAGGGCGGACAGGGCGTGTCCTCGGGCTGCGGGAAGGTCCAGGCCTCGGGCAGCTGACTGGGGTCTTGCTGGGGCTGAAAGCGCGGCAGGTAGCGCGTGAGCGCCTCGCCGCAGGCCTCGCACTCGAAGGGCGCCGACGCCGGCGCGTCGTGAGTGGCACCATCGGCCGCCGCCGGGCCCATGGCCGCGCGCAGGTCGCTGCACCACGCCGCGTTGTCCCAGGTCGCCGCCGCGCACCCGAGGGGGCTCCCGCTCACCGCCTCGAGCCCCTCGCACACGTCGACGACCTTCTGCCCGCCCGCGTAAACCTGAGTCCCGGGGACCGCCGGGGGGCTGATGTCGGGCGCATGCGGCGAGCTCCCCCCCGCCGCATAGACCGCCTCGACCACCGCGTCACCGCGCATGCTCGGCTTCGAGGCCCAGGCCAGCGCGACCGCCCCCGAGGCCACGGCCGTGGCGATGGAGCTGCCGTTTTGCGGCCCGTGGCTGCGGGTGCCCTCGACGATGCCCTGGAAGCCCGTCGCCGCCAGCCAGGCGTGGGATCCCGGTCGGTGGCTCATCAGCGGCTGCCCCCCGAGGTCCAGGGGCGTGACGGCGTAGAGCATGGCCTGGCCCTGCACCGGCGAGTCCTCGCCCATGAGCTGGGCGCACATCGCCGAGTCCGGCGTGGGCAGCTGGGCGAACATCGCCGGGCCCATGGTCTGGTCCACGCAGGTGCCGCTGGGCTGGTTGCCCGAGGCCGCGAACACCAGGCCGCCGTGGCAGCGCGCGTAGGCGATGGCCTCGTGGACCGAAGCGGCCGCGGGGCTGAGCGGGTCGGCGATCGGGCTGCCCTGCCCGGGCGCGCCGTCGACCACGGGCTCCCAGCCCGCCGAGAGGTTGATGACCAGCTTGACGCCCTGGCCGCGCTCGCTCGCCTTCCAGCGATCGACGGCCTCGCGGATGCCCGCGGCGAGGTCGCTCTGGTAGCCGAAGTAGCCCCCGCCCTGGGGGTCCGCGACGACGCCCTGGCCGTCGTCCCAGCGCGGCATGCCGGCGACGGTGTGGACCACGACCGCGCCGTCGCTGCCGTCGACGACGGCCTCGACGATCGACGCGACGATCTTGCCGTGGTTGGCGCGGGCCTGGCTGCGGTCGCGGCCCGCCGTGTCGACGACGTAGACCGCGACCTTCGGCGTGCCGCCCGGGACCGCGCTGGCGACCTTGCTGGGATCGGGCATGCCGATGGCGCGGGCGAAGCTGGCCTCGAGCACCGGGGCGATGGCGCTGCCGTAGCTGCCCGCAGCCGCGGGCGGATTGGCCACGGGGCTGACCCGGCAGTCCGGCCCCATGCGCACCGTCCCCTTCGGGCCCAGGCGCTTTTTGAGCACCCCCTCGAGCTTGGCGACGGCCTCCTTGGTGACCTTGGTGCTGGGCTTGGGCGTGTAGGCGCACAGCACCGCGCCGCCGGCCGTGGTCATCGGCAGCGCCGCGCCCGTCCAGCCCGCGGCCTCCTCAGCAGCGCCGCCGCAGGTCGAGCCCGGCGGAAGCTCGACGACCTGCCGGGCCGGATCACACAGCGCGTCGCTGGGCAGCGGCGCCGCCGGAGGGCAGGGCTGGTCGTAGCTCGCCTCGACGGGGTCGTCCCCGTCGCCCTTCTCCTCGCCCCCCTCGGCGCTCGTCGTCTCGCCGATGAGGTCGTCGATGATCGGACAGCCGCCCAAGCCCACCGTCACCCCGAGCAGAACCAGCCCTCGAGCCAATTCGCCGCCCGACTTTCGAGTCGAATTGTGACTCGCCTCTCCCCTTCGCGTGCCTTGCATGTCCCCCCCTTTGAACCGCCGAGCGCCAATCTGACGCAAGCCAAAAGATTTCCTGGCCCGGCGACCCCATCCTGTGGCCTGATCCCCTCGATGCTGCGCCGCTTCGAGTTCAAAGACGCCCGCTCCTACAAGTTCTGGGAGATCACCGTGGAGGGGACGAGTTTCACCGTTCGCTACGGCAAGGTCGGCACCGACGGCTCGACCTCGACCAAGAGCTACCCCACCGAGGAGAAGGCTCAGGCCGAGGCGGAGAAGAAGATCAAGTCGAAGACCAAAAAGGGCTACGCCGAGGTCGCGACCAGCTCGGCCGCCGCGAGCAAGAAGAGCTCCAAGGCCGACGCCGCCGCCGAGTGGGCCGTGCGCGCCGACAAGCTCCAGGCCGCCGGCGATCCCTGGGGCCAGCGCATCGCCATCTTCGACCAGTGGGAGGCCGCCAAGGGCGCCGGCAAGCGCAAGTGGAAAAAGCAGCTCAAGGAGCTCGACGAGGAGCACGGCGAGCACTTCTACGGCGCGGCCCTGCAAGAGCTGATGGCGGACAAGCTGTTCGAGAAGGTCGGCCGCTTCGAGTGGAAGCACGGCTACGTCGTGCGCGCGCGGATCGGCGCCCCCGAGTACGACCACGAGGGGCCCAAGCCCGAGGCCGTCCTCGACGCCCTGCTCCAGTCCCCGGCCGCGACCTACCTCGAGGACCTCATCCTCGGCCTGCCCGCCTTCGACGACACCAACTACAGCGACATGATCACCTCGCTGTCCAAGGCCAAGCTCGAGCACCTCGAAAAATTGTTCATCGGCGAGTTCAGCTACCCCGACGACACCGAGATCAGCTGGGTCCACGTCGGCGACATCGCCAAGGCGGTCAAGGGCGCGCCCAACCTGCGCACGCTCCGGGTCCGCGGCGGCGGCGTGAGCATGAAGAGCTTCGAGCACGACAAGCTCCAGCGCCTCGAGGTCGAGAGCGGCGGGCTACCCAGCGCCGGCCTGATCGGCTTCGCCAAGGCCAAGCTGCCCGAGCTGACCCACGTGTCCTTGTGGCTCGGCCGCGACAACTACGGCGGGTCGACGAACATCAGCGACCTCGACGCCCTGTGGAAGACCAAGGCCATGCCCAAGCTCGTCCACCTCGGCCTGCAAAACTCCGAGATGCAGGACGCCATCGCCTCGGCCCTGGCCCAGGCGCCCCTGCTGAAGCAGCTGTCGAGCGTGGACATGTCCATGGGCACCATGCGCGCGGAGGGGGCCCAGGCGCTGATCGACAACGCCAAGAACTTCGAGCACCTCAAGTCCCTCAAGCTCGACGACAACTTCATCCCCTACAACCTGCACGCGACCATGAAGAAGGCCCTGGGCAGCATGCTGCACATCGGCCGCCAGGAGAGCCCCGAGGACTGGGGCGACGGCGAGCTCTACTACTACACCTCCGTGGGTGAATGAGCGGGGCGGCCCCGCGCGCCCTGCCCCTGGTGCTGATCGGCAACCCGCTCAACCGCCGCGTGGTCGACTTTTGCGCGGCGGCGCGCGAGCGCGGCTGGCCGCGGCCGGTGGTCGTCGGGCATCACGAGCTGCTCTCGGTGCTCGAGCTGCTCGAGCGCATGCACGGCGGCGACCCGGCCGAGGCCCTCGCCGAGCACCTCGAAGCCGCGGGCGCCCCCGTGGGCCAGGACGCCTTCGTGCGCATCGACTCGGCCGGCGAGGACACCGAGGTCGAGCGCGCCCTGCTGCGCCTGGGCTGGCCGGCGATCCAGCGCGACGAGGCGGCCCGCGTCGACAGCCTCGACCCCCTGACCCTCGCTCGCATGGAGGACCGCCACGGCCAGATCCTCGCCCCGCGTCAGCGCCACCTGGGCTTCGAGCGCTACCTCGACGCCCTCGAGGGCGCCCTCGCCAGCCAGCCCCGCTGGCGCGTGCTCAACCCCATCGCCGACCTGCGCGTGCTCTTTGACAAGCGCGCCCTGTCGCAGCGCTACGCCGACCGGGGCGTCCCGGTCACCGACGCCATCCGCGGCGAGGCCCTGGCCGCCATCGACCACCCCGACGCCCTGCGCGAGGCCATGGTCGAGCGGCGCTGGCCCAGCGTCTACGTCAAGCTCTCGAGCGGCTCCTCGGCCTCGTGCCTGGCCCTGTTCCGCCACATCCCCAGCCACATCCACCGCGGCCGCAGCCGCCGCGGACCCCCGGAGATGGCCCTGACCACCGTCGCCCGCAGCGGCGAGGCCCGCTTCAACTCGCTCAGGCTCCAGCGCCTCGAGCAGCGCGAGCGCGTCGACGAGCTGCTCGGCTGGCTGCTGAGCCAGGGCGCGCAGATCGAGCGCGCCCACCCCAAGCTGCGCCTCAACGGACGCAGCTGCGACCTGCGGGTGTTGACCGTCGACGGCGAGCCCAGCTTCGTCGTCGTCCGCACCAGCCGACACCCGATCACCAACTTGCACCTCGGCGGGCAGCGCGGGGATCTCGACGCCCTCGAGGCCGCGCTCCCGCCCCGGGCCTGGGACGCGGCCATGGCCACCTGCGCGAGGGCGGCGGCCCAGCACGACACCTTCCACCTCGGCGTCGATCTCTTGTTCGAGGCGGGCGGGGAGCCGCACCGCGTCGTCGAGGCCAACGCCTTCGGCGACCTGCTGCCGAGGCTCGAGCGCGACGGCCTGAGCGTCTACGCCTACCAGCTCGCCCAGCTCGAGCGGCGGCTCGCGGGTTGATCACAGCCTCGCTCGGAGGGCGCCGTCGAGGTGCGCCAGGAAGGCGCGGACTCGGCTGTTGGTGCGCAGCTCGGGCAGCGTGAGCGCCCACAGCGTGCGCCTGGGCGGGTCCTTGGCCGGGCCCAGGTGGACGAGCTCGCCGAAGCGCTCGGCGTCGACCCGCGCCAGGAAGTGCGCGCCCAGGCCCGTGCGCACGGCGTGGCGCATGACCGCGTAAGCGTCGAAGCCCATGACCACCGGCGCGTCCGCGGCGAAGCGGGCGTACCAGGGCTCGAGGCCGCGGCCATCGTCGCGGGCGTCGAAGTGCAGCCAGGGGAAGGCCGCCGGATCGGCGCCCCGCCCAACGCGCTCGACCAGCTCCCGCGAGGCGTAGATGCCAAACTCCAGCTGCCCGAGGCGCCGACCCACCAGGGACTCGGGCGGGGCGTCCTGCAGGCGCACGACCACGTCCGCCTCGCGCCGACGCAAGGACACGGCCTCGTCGGTGCTCAGCACCGACAGCTCGACGCCGGGGTAGGTCGAGATGAAGCCCGCGAAGGCGTCGGCGAAGCACTCGTAGATGAAGTCGACGGTCGAGACCCGCAGCTTGCCGCGGAGCGCGAGGTCCCGACCGGCGAGCCGCGAGCGCGCCCCGAGGACCTCCGCCTCGACCCCCTCGGCCACCTCCGCGAGGTCCTGCCCCGCCGCCGTCGGCACCAGGCCATCGGGGGTCTCGTCGAACAAACGCACCTCCATCTGCTCCTCGAGCGCGCGGAGCCGACGACCCACGGTGGTCCGCGCCACGCCGAGCTCTCGCCCTGCGGCGGTCAGCGTGCCGGTGCGAGCGACGGCGAGGACGAAGCGGAGGTCATCCCACTGCACCCGTGCATTCTTGCACGGCCTCCGAGCCCAATCGCTCGTTTTCTGAGCCTCTGAGCCCATTCACTCTCTCCTTCGATGGGCCAAGGCCCGCTCGAAGGAAAACCACCGTGCAGTTCGACACCCCTTCCCGCCACCCCCGCTCGCGCCCCTGGCCGCTGATCGTCGGAGGCCTCGCCTTGCTCGGCGTCGGCCTGTCCATCTTCCTCGCGCCGCTGACCTACCAGGCCAACATGGGCGTCGAGCTCCCCGCCGAGGCGACCCTGCTCAGCGACATGCGGGCCATGGCCGGCAGCCTCATCGGCGTCGGCGCCCTGCTCCTCGCCGGGGCGCGGTGGGTCAGCCTGACCCTGCCCGCCGCCCTCGCCGGGGCCGTGCTCTATCTGTCCTACGGCCTCTCGCGCCTCGTGAGCATGGCCGTCGACGGGCTGCCCGACGCGACGCTGATCGCCTCGACCATCATCGAGCTGACCTTGGGCACCCTACTCGCCGTCGAGCGACGGCGTGGTGTTTGAGTCTTGGTCCCTCAAAAAATCCAAGAAAGCGCTGAAAAGCGGCCCCGATCCACGCCTCGGAGCTCGTGCGGAGTTCACGCGACTGTTAGGCTCCGCCCGTGCCCATCGTGACCCAGCGCTACTGGTGCCCCGAGTGCGCCGCCGCCTACTCGCAGCCGGGCAACTGCCCCACACACCGCGACGAGCCCCTCCAGGATCTGGCCGTCCCCGAGGTCCGGCTGATCCTCGAGGAGCAGGACGACGGCGCCAAGCAGCGCCACGTCAGCATCCTCATCGGCGTCGTCGCCGTCATCGCGCTGTTCGTGATGAGCGGCGTGTTCATCGTCGCCGACTACCTCGACGTCGACATGAACTTGATCGTCGTGCTCTTCGTGGTCTCCGGTGGGCTCTACGCTGGCGCCATGTCCATGTTCCCCTACCGCTCGCGCGCGCCCGAGATCGACCCCGAGGTGCTCGCGCGCTTCGAGGCCGAGCGCGAGCAGGGTGAGTAGCCCTGCATTCGCAGTCTCTGGGGTGACCTACGGCGAGATGCAGACGCCGACGTTCTCGTAGCCCTCGGGCGCCTCGCCTGGGGGATAGAAGGGCTCGCACGCCGTCCCCTCCAGGGTGCACACGGGCTGCGGGTCGTCGACGTTGCAAAACTCCACGCAGCAAGCCGTGCCCGCGCACGCCGGCAGGACCTCCTCCGTGAGGCAGATGAGCCCCGGGCCACAGTCCGCGATCTGATCGCAGGGCTCGCCGAGCAAGCCGGTGCTCTCGCTGTCCACACACAGGAACCCCGACCCCGCCCACGCGCACACCTGGTCCTCGGGGCAGTCCGGCGCGAGCGGGTCGCAGGTGTCGATGCACAGGTTGATGCTCCCGTTGTTGGCGATCAGGCAGCTGTGCTCCGCGGCGCACTCGGGGTTGTCGGCCGTTCCCTCGCAAAAGGCGCGGCAGACCCCCACGCCGTCTTCGTCGGCCGACCAGCAAAAGCTCTGCCCGTCGCAGTCGTCCGTCGACGCCACCGGCCCGTCGTAGTTGCAGGCCTCGCCCGCGGCTTGCTCCCCGACGACCGTGACGCACTTGTTGGCGTCGAAGTTCCCCCCCGAGCTCGCCCAGGGCACGCACTTCTCCCCCTCGTTGCAGTCCTGCAAGAAGGGGTCGCACTGCGGCACGCCGCCGGTCGTGGTCTCGTCCTCGGGGCCGGCGTAGAAGCTCCCGCCGCCGTTGTCGAGATCGTTGGGCCCGTCCTCTTCCTGGGTCGTGTTGGTGGTCTCGGTGTCCGTGTCGGACTCCGTGTCCGCGACCGTCGTCGTGCCCGCCTCGTCGCCATTGGAGTCCGTCGAGCACGCGCTCAGGCCCAGGGTCGCGGTCACCAGCGCCGCGCTCAGGAGGGCCGCCCACGGGGTCGAGGTCGCCGCCTGAGCGCGCCCGCAAAAGGGGCAGCTCGCGTCGCTTTCATGGATGTGGCGCTTGCAATCAGGGCACGGGATCATGCTTTGGGTACACCACGCCGACGCGACACAAACAAGCGCGCGTCGGGTTTTTGTGGCGAGGACTGGGGCGAAGGCGCCCGCTCAGGGCTGCGGGACCACGCACAGCCCCACGTCCTCGAGGCCCGCGGGGGCCGTCCCCTCCTCGAAGAAGGGCTCGCACTCCGTCCCCACGAAGGAGCAGGTCGGGTCGGGGTCGTCGTGCTTGCAAAACTCCGTGCAGCAGCTCGGTCCCTCGCAAATGGGAGACAGCTGGTTCTCGACGCACGCCAACCCCGGGCTGCACAGCTCGGTCTCGCTGCAGCCACTGCCGATCCCCGTCTCGCCGGCGTTCATGCACACCAGGTCCGCTCCCGACCACCCGCAGGCCTGGTCATCGGGGCACGCCACGGCCAAGGGATCGCAGAGCTCCAGGCACAGGTTGACCACGCCCTCGTTGGTGATCAGGCAGCCCTCGTCCGCCGGGCACACCGGCTCGTCCAAGGTCCCCGTGCAAAAGGAGCGACACTCCCCGACCGGGTCCTCGGAGTCCGCGTACCAGCAAAAGCTGGCGCCGTCGCAGTCGTCCGTCCCCTCGAAGGGGCTGAACAGCTCGCACGCCTGGCCCGGCTCCTTGTCCCCGATGATGGGCACGCAGGTGTTCGCCTCGTAGTTGTCGCCGAAGCTGATGAAGGGCACGCACTTCTCCCCCTCGGGGCAGTCCTGCGCGAAGGGGTCGCACCACTCCCAGCCGCCCGTGTCCTCCCAGTCGTCCTCGGGGCCCGCGTAGAAGCTCGCCTCGCCCTCGCCGCCCCAGTCGTCGACCCCCTCCTCCCCGATGGACTCCGACTCGGTGGTCGTGGTGGTCGTGTCCGCCGTGGTCGTGGTCGTGTCCGTGTCGGTCGTCGTGTCCGTGTCCGTGTCCGCCGTGGTCGTGTCCGTGGTCGTGTCCGTGTCCGCGCTGGTCGTCGTGTCCGTCGTCGCGGTCGTGTCCGCGCTGGTCTCCGTATCCGTCTCGACGGAGCCCTCGCCGACCTCGTCGCCCGCGGGCTCGTCGCGGCTACACCCGCTCGAGCCCAGCGCCGTGGTCATCAGCATGGCGCCCACCAGGGCGACCCAGCGGTTCGCGGTCGTCTCGTGGGAGTGACCGCAAAAGGGACATCTAGCGTCGCTCTCGTGGATGTGGCGCTTGCACTTGGGGCACGGGATCATGCTTCAGGTACACCACATTGACGCGGCGCACACAAGCGCGCGCGCCGAGCCTGCGCTACGGGGTCGAGGCGCCGCTCAGGGCTGCGGGATCACGCACAGCCCCACCTCTTCGAGGCCTTCGGGGGCCGCCCCCTCCTCGAAGAAGGGCTCACACGCCGTCCCCTCGAGGGTGCAGGTCGCGTCGGGGTCGCCGAGCTTGCAAAACTCCGTGCAGCAGCTCGAGCCCTCGCAGACCGGGAGCAGCTCGTTCTCGACGCACAGCTGCCCGGGGCTGCACATCCCGGTCCCGCCGCAGCCGTCGCCGACCGCGGTCTCGCCAGCGTCCATGCACACCAAGTCGGTGCCCGACCACGCGCAGGCCTGCCCGTCGGGGCAGCTCGCGACGAGCGGGTCGCAGTGTTGCAGGCACAGGTTGACCGTGCCCTCGTTGGTGATCAGGCAGCTCTCGTCCACGGGACACATCGGGTCGCTCGGCTGGCCGGTGCAAAAGGAGCGACACTCCCCGGCCGAGTCCTCGAAGTCCGCGTACCAGCAAAAGCTGTTGCCGTCGCAGTCGTCCGTGCCCTCGAAGGGGCTGAACAGCTCGCAGGGCGCCCCCGACTCGTTGTCCCCGAGGATGGGCACGCAGGTGTTCGCGTCGTAGGTGTCGCTAAAGGAGATGAAGGGCACGCACTTCTCGCCCTCGGGGCAGTCCTGCTCGAAGGGGTCGCACCAGTCCCAATCGCTCGTGTCCTCCCACTCGTCCTCGGGGCCAGCGTAGAAGCTCCCCCCGCCGTCGTCCCACTCGTCCGCGCTCTCCTCTTCGACGGTCGTGTCGACGGTGTCGGCCTCGGTGTCCGCGGTGGTCGTGGTCTCGGTGCTCGTGTCCGCCGTGGTCGACGAGTCGGCGCTGGTCTCCGTCTCCGTCTCCGTCTCCGTCTCCGTGTCGGCGCCCTCGCCGGCCTCGTCTCCGGCGGGCTCCTCCCGGCCGCACCCGCTCGAGCCCAGCGCCGTGGTCATCAACATGGCGCCAACGAAGGCGACCCAGCGGTTCGCGGTCGTCTTCTGGGAGTGCCCGCAAAAGGGGCAGCTCGCGTCGCTCTCATGGATGTGGCGCTTGCAATCAGGGCAAGGGATCATGGCTTCAGGAAACCACGCCACCGGGGGACAGACAAGCGCCCTCCGAGTTTCCTGGCGCCAGAGAGCCTTCAGGGACTCTCAGCGCGCCGCGGGCAAGCCCCGCTTGGCCAGCAAGCGCCGACCAAACACCAAGCGCGCGACCCCGTCCGTCAGCCGGGTCAGCGCCGTCCAAAAACGAATGAAGATCAGCCCCGTGCGCGCGAGCCCAGCCGCGACCACCGTGGCCAGGGCGCCGCAGGCCGTGAACACGCGGAACACCCACCACAGCGGGTACGCGGACAGCTCGGCGTAGCGCCGGTGCAGCCGCCACAGCTTGCCAAAAGCCGGCAGCAGGGTCTCGAAGCGGTAGCCCAGGCGGTGAGCCAGGGAGTAGACGTCGAGGGACATGAAGGGCACGGCGATCATCCCGCGAGCGATGCTGGGATTGAACAGCACGCCCAGGCGCCCAAAGCCGCGCCGCCCCGTACGAAGCCGCTCCCCCGCCTCGCGGACGACCATCCAGTTGACCGCGAGGTGGGCCGACTCGTCCCGGGTGATGCGCGCGATGAAGTCGTCGAAGTAGGCGCTGGCCAGGGCCGGGTGGGCGCGCAGGAAGGGCACGGTGCCGGCGTCGAGCATGGTCTCGAACACGGGGTTGGCCGTGGCGATGAGCAGCACGTCCGCCTCCGAGCGCGGGTCGAGGGCGTCGAACTCCTGGAGCACCAGCGAGTTGCCCAGGCCCGGCGGGCGCAAGGGCGCGCCGTGGATCGCCAGCACCCGGCGCAGGCCCTCGGCGTGGCGGCGCTCCTCCTCGGCGAACAGCGCGTAGAGCCGCGACAGATCGGCCTGGTCCCGCGCCGCCTCGGCGAGCAGCGCAAAGTTCATCCCGGCGATCTCCTCGATGTAGATGAGCTCGTTGATCAGCCGGACGAGGGTCGGGTCCAGGGGCGGGCCCGGCTGCGTCGGCCACTCGACCTCGTCGAGGCTCCACTGGTAGCCCTCGACCTTGGCGCGGAGCTTGGCCAGGGCCCGGGTGTGGGTGTCCCAGGTCAGCGCCAGGCCCCCGCTGCGCGCCCACGCGAAGGTCGTCGCCTCCCCCGGCAGCGCCCGCCGGGCGGCCCACCAGGCGAACACGCCCACGGCCGCCCCCGTCGGCACGTCGACGACGTAGTGCTGCTTGGTGGTCAGCGTGGTCAGGGCCACGACCGCGGCCCAGGTCAGCGCCACGCCGCGGAGCAGCGGAGGAGCCCAGCTCGGCACGGCGCCCGACCGCCTCGACCACTCCGCGCGCGTATAGGGCTGGGTGCCGACCAGCGCCAGCGTCCACGCCAGGGCGACGTGCAGCGAGGGCAGGCAGTTGGTCGGGCTGTCGGCCAGGCGCAGGCGCCACAGCTCGCGCACCGCCGGGCTGTCGGGCAGCAGCGCGAGGGGGTGGGCCGCGCGGGGATAGGTCGTGGGGAAGATCAGGAACACCGCCGCGCACACGCTCGCGGCCGCGAGCACGGCGAACAACAGCCGGGCCGCGTCCCGGCGCGAGGGCACGGCCAGCCACGCGAGCAGGCAGGCCCAGGTGATGGTGCTGTAGGGCCACACCGTCCACGGGATCAGCGGGATGGCCGTGTCGATGACGGTCAGCGGCAGCGAGGTCGGCTCGCGCAGCGCTCCGCCGAACTTGCCGACCACGTAGAGGGCCAGGACCAGGGTCATGGTCAACGCCCACAGGCCCAGGCGCCGGAGCACGCTGGCGACCGAGCGGCCGCGCGCGGGCGCGTCGCTCATCGCCGCCGACCCCCGAGCTCTCGAGCCACGCCCGCGAGGGCGTCCCGCGCCGGGCTCGGCGGCAGCCGGCCGAGGGCCGCGACGGCCCGCTCGGTGTGCTGGTCGGCCTGCGCCCGACAGCGCGCCGCGACCTCGCGGACCGCCATCTGCCCCAGCACCCACTGGAAATCTTCGCTGCGACCGAGCGCCCGGTGCAAGCGCTCGCGCTCGGCCCCGCCCAGGGCCTCGCGCAACACGATGAAGGGCAGCGTGGTCTTGCCCGCCGCCAGATCCGTGCCCGGGCGCTTGCCGAACACCCGGGCCTCGCCGACGTAGTCGAGGACGTCGTCGATGATCTGAAAGGCCAGGCCCAGCTCCCGCCCGTAGCGGATGAGCGCGCGGACCTGCCCCCGGGGCGCGCCCACGGCCCGGGCCCCCACCTCGACGGCGCAGGCGAACAAGCTCGCCGTCTTGGCCGCGATGATCGCGTAGTAGTCCGTGCGCGGGAGCTCGGCCTCGCCGGTGCGCTGGAGCTCGAGGCGCTCGCCCTCGGCCAGGGTCGCCGCGGAATTGACCAGGGCGCTGCGGATCTCCGGGTGCATGCCCTGGCTGGCCCGCACCACCCGGGCAAACACGAAGGTCGCCACGCCCGCGGCGAAGGTCGGCGAGGTCGCGGCGTGCAGGGCCTGGCGACCCCGGCGGAGCTCGGCGGCGTCGACGATGTCGTCGAGGAGCAGCGAGCCCTGGTGCAGCCACTCGACCCCCGCGGCCAGGCCGAGCGCGCGCTGGGCCTCGTCCGCGCCCCCGCAGGCCTCCGCCGCGCTCAGGGTCAGCAGCGGCCGGGCGCGCTTGCCTCCCTGCGCCTGCAGGTAGCTCGAGGCCTCGGCGAAGGTCTCGCAGCGCGTGTCGGTGAGCTCGGCGAGGGCGCGCTCGAGGGGCGGCCCCCAGCGCTGCGAGAGCGCGCCCAACACCGGGGCCGAGCCCGCGCTGCCCGACGATCGAGCGGGCTGCCCCGGCCTCGACACGCGCATGGGCACCCAGGTCCTCGGGATCCGCTCCATCTCTCGCTCGCGCGGCGCCTGGGCCAGGACCCCGCGCAGCAGCTCCACGGCCGCGCACTCGGGCAGCGCGTCGAGGGCCTCGCTGGCGCGGGTCCGGGCCAGGGGCTCGGGCGCGTCGGGCAGCGCCTCGCCCAGCCCCACGGCCGCCAGCGCGCCCTCCCAGCCCGCGGGGTCCAGGGTCCCGCGCTGCGCCTCCCACGACAGCCCCAGCCAGGTCACGTGGCGGTCGAGCTGCGCGTGGACCCGCGCCCCCACGTCGCCGAGCACCACCCCCGCCGCGATCGCCCCGCGCAGGAAGAGCACGGCCTCGGGGATGGCGAAGTCCCCCCCGCGACCTTCGGGACCGAACAGGCGATCGAGCACCCGAGTCAGCGCCGGGCCCTCGTGCTCGAGCAGCGCCCGCCAGGCCCGCTCGGTCCACTCGAGGTCCCGCGCCAGCCACCGCGCGCGGGCGTGGGCCGAGCGCTCGCCGACGTGCAGGCGATGGTTGTAGACCTCGACCGCGGCCACGGCGACTCGCTCCGCCCGGCGCCCGGCTCGACGCCCAAAGCCCCGGCTCACGTGGACGACCATCGCCCCGCCAAGCCCCGCACGCGGCACGGACCAGGGGTCACTCAGGCCCACCTCCGCCCGACGCATCTGGTCCATGGCCGGCGCGAGGGCGGGCAGCACGGGGCGCACGAGCGGGGCGTACCAGCGCCCCTCGATTGCGACAGCCTTGGCCACCGCGGGCCATGCTACACCCATCCCGCCCCTGGCCAACGAGCTCCGATGGCTTTCGACCTGCACCTGAACTGGCGTGGCCCCCTGGCCAGCTGCAACTACGACTGCCCCTATTGTCCATTCGCCAAGCACGTCTCGAGCCGAGCCGAGCTCGAGGCCGACGAGGCCGCCCTCGAGCGCTTCGTGGCCTGGTGCGCGGGCCAGGCCCACCGGCGGCTCTCGATCCTGTTCACGCCCTGGGGTGAGGCGCTGATTCGACCCCACTACCACCGGGCCATGGTCGCCCTCGCCCGCCTGGACCACGTGGTCGCCGTCGCGGCCCAGACCAACCTCGCCTGGCGCCAGGGCTGGCTCGACGCCCTCGCCGAGCTCCCCGCCCCGCGCCGCGCCAGCTTCCAGCTGTGGACCACCTACCACCCGGGCGAGGTCGAGCTCGACCGCTTCCTCGAGCGCTGCGCCGGCCTCGACGCCCGGGGCCTGCGCTACAGCGTCGGCGTGGTCGGCCTGCGCGAGCACTTCGACGCCATCGATGCCCTCCGCGAACGCCTCGCCCCCGGCGTCTACCTGTGGATCAACGCCTACAAGAGCGGCGGCCCGGGCTACTACCAAGCCGGCGAGCGCGAGCGCCTCGCCGCCATCGACCCGCTGTTCGAGATCAACGCCGTCCGCCACCCCAGCCGCGGCCAGGCCTGCGCCGCCGGGAGCACGGCCCTGTTCGTGACCGGCGAGGGCGAGCTCCGGCGCTGCCACTTCGTCGACGCCGTCCTCGGCAACCTCTACGCCGACGACCTCGACGCCCTCCTGACCCCGAGCTCGACCGCCTGCCCCACCGCCCGCTGCGGGTGCTTCATCGGCTACGTGCACCTCGACTCGCTGGGCCTGCGCCAGTGCTTCGGCGACGGCCTCGCGGGGCGCAGCCTGCTAGTTCGCGGTTGAGCCCGGCGCCAGCGAGGCGCGCAGCGCCGCGGGGATGTTGGTGGTGATCGAGTCCACGCCGAGCGCGACCAGCTGCCGCGCCAGGGCCTCGTCGTCCACCGTCCACACGTGCAGCTCGAGCCCGGCCGCGCGCACGGCCGGCGCCAGCTCGGGATCCAGCACCAGCGCCTTCGCCCACAGGTCGACCCCGTCCGCCCCGACCCGCCGCGCCTCCGCGACCACCTGCGCCGCCGAGGGCTCCAGCGCGCCGCCTTTCCCTTCCTCGAAGGAGGACAACCAGTACGCCGGCCAGTTCGCCCCGCCCTCGCTGCGCGCCTTCGTCAGCGCCGCGATGACCTCCGCGTCGAAGGCGATGATCGCCACCTGCTCCGGGGCGAGCCCGCTCGCCGCGAGGGTCTCGAGCAGCGCGGGCACGATCCGCGGCCCGTCCTTGATCTCGACGATCGCCCGGTGCCCCTCGCCCTGGGCCGCGACCAGCTCGAGCACCTGCGCCAGGGTCGGGATGGGCTCGCCGGCGTAGCCCCTCGCCGCCCACTCGTCCCACGAGCCCACGTCGAAGTGGGCCAGCTCCTCCCAGGTCAGCGCCGTCACCTCGCGCCCGTCGCCCTCGCCGCTCGGCGTCGCGGTGGTCCGCGCGAGGCTCCGGTCGTGCATGGCCACGATGACCCCGTCCGCGCTCAGCCAAAAGTCGCCCTCGATCGCGTCCGCGCCCTGCTCGAAGCCCAGCCGAAACGCCGCCAAGGTGTTCTCCGGGGCGTCCTTCGACGCGCCGCGGTGCGCGACGATCAACGGCAGCGAGCCAGCCTCCGCCGCGGCGATCCGCGCCGCGATCTTCCCGTCGTGATCCACCACCGCACCCCGGGGACGCTTCAAGTCCATCTTCGGCCTCTCCTCGTGGCTCCGGTCGTTGCAGCCCAACACCAGCGCGAGCGAGAGCACGGCTAGCGCTGGGCGACGAATCGAACGGAGCATGGTGACCCCAGGCTACGCCATGGGCCCGAGCGGGCCCAGACCTGCGCGAGATCGAGACGGAATCAGGGCGTACACACGGCCGGACCGACGGTGACGTCGTCCACGGACCAGCTGCCGCTGGTAAACACCCCGGTCGAGCCGACCGTGTGGCAAAAGCGGACCTGGAAGTTCGCGTTCTTGTGGGCGGTGACGTCGTAGGTGACCTCGGCCCACTCGGTGTCGTTGATGCAGACGCTGCCGCTGCTGGTCCACAGGTTGACCCAGCTGCTGCCGTTGAACACGTCGATGGTGTTCGTCATGTAGGGCGGGTAGTCCGAGTGCAGGTGGCGCCAGAAGGTCAGCCACGCGCTGTCGGGCAACACGGAGGTGTCGACGGCGGGGCTGGTCAGGCAGTAGGCCGCGTGCACGGTGTTGTTGGTGCACCCCCCGATGAGCACGCCCGCGACCCCGTTGTCCGCCGTCGAGCTGTGGTCCGTGGCCGGGTCGTCGCCCGGGCAGGTCAGGGCGCAGTTGGAGGCCGCGGCCGCGCCGATCTGCCACTCGTTGCCCAGGGTCCAGCCCTGGGAGTTGTCGGCGAAGTTCTCGTGGAAGACGTAGCCGGGCTCGTTGGGGTCGGAGCAGGCCCCGGCCATGCAGGTCGAGGCCACGGTGCAGGCGTTGCCGTCGTCGCAGGGGTTGCCCTCGTTGGCGACCTCCGTCGTGCAGCTGCCGTCCATGGGGTCGCAGACCCCGACGTTGCAGTCGTCGCTCATCGCCGAGCAGTCCACCGGCGCCCCGCTGCCGCAGGTCCCGGCGCTGCACACCTCGCCAGTGCTGCACAGGTCGCCGTCGTCGCACACGCTGCCCTCGTTGACGGGCGTGCCCACGCAGGTGTTGTCCGGCGTACAGGTGCCCTCGGTGCAGTCGCTGTCGAACTCGTTGCAGTCCTCGTCGCTCAGGCAGTCCGCGGGCGCGCACAGGCCCCCATCGCAAAACTGCGACAAGCAGTCCGCGCCCTCGATGCACATCTCGCCCTCGGCGCAGCCGTCGCAGCCGGGGCCGCCGCAGTCCACGTCGGTCTCGGATCCGTTTTGGACCCCGTCGCCGCAGCCGGGCGGGGTGCAGGTCCCGTCGGTGCACACCTGGCTGACGCAGTCCGTGCCCTCGACGCAGCCGAGGCCGTCGGCGCAGGGATCACAGACCACGCCGCCGCAGTCCACGTCGGTCTCGGACCCGTTTTGGACCCCGTCCTCGCAGGTCGCAGACACGCACACCCCGTCGACGCAGCTCATGCTGATGCAGTCGCTGTTTTGCGAACAGATCAGCCCGTCTTCGCAGGGGCTGCAGGTCCCGCCGCCGCAGTCGATGTCGGTCTCGTCCTGGTTCTTGACCCCGTCCTCGCAGGTCGGGTCGGGCTCGGCCATCTCCGTGCCCGCCGTCTCGTCGGCGTGGCCGTCGGTGCTCTCCGAGCCGACCTCGTCGTCGCCCATCTGCGTGTCGGCGTTGGTCTCCAAGCTGAAGGTCGTCGAGCCCCCGTCGTCGGCTTCACCCGTGGAGCAGGCGGCGAGGGAGGTAGCGGACAAGCAAGCGATGACGGTCAGGGGGGCGGAGCGATGCATGGCGAGATCCTTCAACGGGGGCAGCGAACGATTCGAATCCAACGCGCGCACCCTATCACGCAGCCATCACCCGAGGCGGCAGCGACCGTCGTGGCCGTCGACCGCCTCGTCGCGTTCGCCCACGTCCTCGACGAGCCCACGTTACCCATCGTCATTGCCGTGCCCGGCTTCGTGTTCAATGCAGCGCTCAAAGCCGCGACACCCGGGGCCGCATGATCGAGCTGGTCCTTGGGGGCGACTAGCCCAGCCCCGAGACCACGGTCAGGCGCTGCTCCTCGACCCAGGCGTCGAACTCCGGCCCGTCGAAGACCTCCGGAACCGAGACCGGCGGGTGGATGCGGATGCCCATGTCGACGCCAGCGCGAAAGGGCAGCGCGTTGTGGGCGAACAGCTCCGCGCCCCCGCGCAGCGACACGGGCAGCACCCGGACGTCCCCGGCGGTCTGCAGCAGGGCCCGCAGGCCGCCGCTCTTCCACTTGTTGGGCACCCCATCCCGGGCCCGCGTACCCTCGGGGAAGATCGCCACGTTCCACGCCTCGCGCTTGGCCTGCCGACCCAGGCGCTCGATCTCGCCGATCGCCGCCTCGGGCTGGCGGCGGTCGATGATCGCCGAGCCGCTGGCCTCGAGCAGGTAGGAGATGCTCGGCCAGCCCCGGGCCAGCTCGCGCTTGGCCACGTAGCGCGGCTGCAGGCTGCGCAGGGTCGTGCTGATCACGATGACGTCGCTGAAGCCCTGGTGGTTGGCGACGATGATGTGCCGCTCCCTGGGGTCGACGTGCTCGATGCCCGAGACCGTCAGCGAGGCGCCGGTCATCCGGAAGTTGGCCCAGATGACGTCGGCGAACACGTGGCCCGCGTCCATCAAGTCGTCGGTGCTGCCGGCGTTGCCGATCACCCGCAGCGGCACTTCGAAGCCGAGCATGGTCGTCAGCATCCCAGCCATCGCCGGCACGCTCCGCGCCCAGTCCTTCCAGGTCGGGTCTCGGTCTTCGACGTTGCTCCGGGCCATCGCGCGCCGAGTGTAGAGGAGCCCGCCCGCGGGAAAAACCCCGGGCTCCGAGGACGCCCAGGACTCGCCCCAGCGGGTCTTTGCGGGCCCTGCCCGCCCTGGAGCTCACGCACGTCCCGGACCGAGAGCCCGCCCTCTTCATCGGGCAGGATGCATCGGCGCGAGCGCAGCCCTGACTATTTTAGCCGTCGTGGACGACGCCACGCCCCCGCTCGCGGGGGCGACCGCTAGCCTTCTCCAAGGTACGGACTCCATTGCCCACCAAGCCAAAGCGGAGGAGCGGACAGCGACGAAGCCCCCCCGGTCCCAAGCGCCTGTGGGGGCAAAACAGCTCAGCGCAAGCGAATGCCTGTCAGCCGGGCGACTTCCGGATTCGAGGTGACGAGGTCGTCCTTGGTGAAGCCGCTCAGGTCCGCGTGGCCGCGGTCGCGGGCGAAGCTCTTCATAACCTCGACGCAGTTGCCGAGCAGCGTGCCCAGCCAGTTCGCACGCAGCTCGGCCTTCTCCTTGAACCTGCCGCGAAGCTCGGGGACCTGGGTGGCGATGCCGACGGGGCATCCGCCGGACTCGCAGCGGCGGGTGGCCACGCAGCCCAGGGCCTGGAGCGCCGTGTTGGCCAGCGCGACGCCGTCGGCCCCCAGCGCCATGGCCTTGACGAAGTCCGTGGGCACGCGCAAGCCCCCAGTCGCAATGAGCTTGACCCCCGCCCCCTTGGGGTGCGCGTCGATGTACCGGCGAGCGCGGACGATCGCCGCCATGGTCGGCACGCTGATGTGGTCGCGAAACAGGATCGGCGCCGCCCCGGTCGCGCCTCCCCGGCCGTCGAGGATGATGTAGTCCGCCCCGACCCGAAGAGCGAAGTCGATGTCGTCCTCGATGCGATTGGCGCTGAGCTTGAAGCCGATGGGGACGTCGCCCATCGCCTCCTTGACCGTTTCGACCCGCGCTTGGAAGTCCTCGACGCTGCGCATCGTCTCGAAGGTGGGGGGCGAGATGATGTCCTTGCCCTTCTCCTTGCCCCGGGTCTTGGCGATCATCGGGGAGACCTTGGCTCCGGGGAGGTGTCCCCCCGTCCCCGTCTTGGCCCCCTGGCCGCCCTTGAAGTGGAAGGCCTGGGCGCCGTGCCAACGCGGGCGCTCCTCCCCTGCCATGGTCTCGTAGCCAAACTCGCCGGTCCCGAGCTGGTAGAGGTAGCGAGAGCTCTGCGCCTTCTCGTCCTTTAGGATCCCGCCTTCGCCGGAGCAGATCGCGGCGCCGGCGAGCTCGGCCCCCTTGGCGAGGGCGGTCTTCGCCTCGCGCGACAAGGAGCCGAAGCTCATGTCGGCGATCATCAACGGGATCGTTAGCTCGAGCGGCTTGGCCCCGGGCCGCTCCGCCGTCGGCGTCTTGCCCAGTACGAGCCTGGTTCCGACCTCGACAGCCCCCGACAGAGCCTCGCCCCCAGAATCGATGTCGATGTCGTCCCACGTGGGCAGCTGGTCCCAGACGACGCCCATCGACGCGATCGGCCCGTGGCCGTGCTCGCCGATCCTGGTCTTCGAGAGCGAGTCGATGAGTTCCTCAGCCATTGCTCCTGCTGCCCTTCTCGTTGCTTTGGTGTTCCGCCTGCGCGCCCTCGACCTGCCTCGGCACCGCGGCGTGGTCGACCCCCGCCGCTCGCGCCGCGGCGAGGCGCCAGCTCGTCAGTTCACGCGGGCCGAACTTCGCCAGATCGTCGTGGCCGCATGCCCGCGCCATGACCTTCATCAAGACTTCGGCGTTGTAGATGAAGTTGCCCAGCCTGTCGTCGCCCCGCGCCTCGAGGGCCGCGACGAGCTCGAGCCCGAGCACGATGGCCCGCGCCCCCAGAGCCAGGGCCTTGGCGTAGTTCGCCGGTTGCAGGTCGTCCGTGACGAGCAAGGCGGGGCGCGGGGCCGTCGCGCTCGCTCGCCACGCACGATACTCCGCGAGGGCGCCGAAAGCCGACTCGCCGGGATCGAGGACGACGAAGCGTGCGTCCTCGTCCAGCTCGTCGAGCGCCGCGCGAGGATGCGCTCCCCGAATGAGGACGCCCTCGCCCTCCCCCGCCGCGACGAGCCTGTGCGCGCCGGAGCCTCGAGTGACTGCGACCCGCTGCACTGGGGCGTCGCTCGACAGCGACGGATCCCGGGCGATGACGGGGCCGATGGTCGTCACGGCGGACAGCTCGACCTTCGTCTCGACCTCCGCATCTTCCATCAGCGGCTTGGTGTGCATCTGAGCCGGGAGCAGCTGGAGGTCCCTCCAATCGGGGCTCGAGGCCTCGACCGCCTCCCGACGAGGCCGACGGTAGCTCCTCGCGGCTTCCAGCGCCGAAGCGTCGAGGGGCTCGCACAGCTTCCGAATCAGCCCGTTGGTGGGCTCCGCCGGGCGGTTGGAGATGGTCTTTAGCTCGTTCGTACCAGCGTTCATTGGGACTCCGTCTTGCAACTGAGAAGCTCGCTCTGGTCGAGGATGTCGAGGATCGAACGAGACAGCTGCCCGCCCGGCGGATGCGGGGCGCGCTCGTCCTTCAAGCGCGAGCAAATGTCCGACGCGCTGGCCTTGAACTCCGCCTCGGTGACGAGCTTGGGGACCTTGGGACCCGCCTCCCCGCTGTGGCAGTAGGAGCAGGTGTCTTGGAGGTACTGCAAGGGGTCCGCCGCGAGCGACTCCCCCGTCCAGTGGTTGGCCCAACACTTCTCCCAGTCCTCGCTACCTCGCTCGGCCCGCTTGCACCCTTCGATGGCCATGACCGCGGCCTCGATTTGTGCGTCATCGAGCTTCGGCAGCTCCCCGTTGCCGCCCGTCCCGTAGCCCGGGATCCCATAGGTGATCATCGACGCCCAGGTGAGGGTCTCGACCTTGCTCCGATGCGAGCTGCGGAGTGACTCGGTGGTGTTCCGCTGGTAGAGCCACACCCGGTTCGGCTCGGCACCACTCGGCTCGCTCGAGAACAAGGCGCGGGGGTAACGCTCGCTGTAGGTCTCGTTGCCGATGTGGTGGCAGGTCGTGCACACGCCCGCGTCTTTGACCTCGGGCTTCAGCCGCCTGGCCTCGGGCCACTCATAGCGCTTCTTCTCGTCGTCACTCAGCTTCGGCTCCAACCCCGACGCCTGGGACGCCAGCGCCGAGGCAGGGTTCACCGGAGCGTAGAGCATCCCAGGGTGCCGCTCCGGGACGACTGGCTCGCAGTCGTCCTCATGGTAGCCCGGCGCTTCGGGAAGGCTCGAGCCCGCTTCCCCCCCGCTCTTCGAGCACTGGCGCTCGCCGTAGCGCTGCTCGGGCATGTGCATCTCCTCTTCGTCGTCGAAGACGTACTTCAACTCCGAATAGTCGTTCTTGCCGTCGACGAAGGGGAAGTTGAGCCAGGGCCCGTGGGAGTGGCAGCGCGCGCATCCGCCATAATCGGGGATGGCCCAATTGCGTACACCCGCGGCGTCATTGGGGGCGTGCATGCCCTTCCCGAGCAGCGCGCTCAGCTCCCCCTTGACCGTGACGGGACCGTCCTTGCCAGGCTGTTCCCCCTCCACCTTGAACTTCACCGCTGCTCGCCCTGCGTAAAAGCAGGTCGCACCCGTCTCCCGATTGTGGCCGATGAGCCCGATCTCGCTGTAGAGGTGTTCGTCAGAGAAGAACTCGTTCGCCTTGCGGCACACGTACACCCAGTCGGCGTCGCCCTTGGAGATGCGCTTGATCCGGCTCCCCTCGGAGCACCCGATGTTGTGCATGTCGCGGTAGATCAAGCTCGGCCGGTCGCACGACGCGATGCCATCGAGGCTGTGCGGGACAGACCCTGCATCCCCGCGCACGAGGCTGTCCCCGTGATTTTCCAGCCCAGTCACGGGCATCAGCTGCGCGTCTTCGCAGCTGAACTCGTCCACCGGAAACTCCCCGACCGCCTCGTTGCAGTACTCGAAGTACGCCTCGGTCAGCTCCTGCTCTCGCGCGTCGATCTCGACCAGCGTGGGCTCTCCATCGTGCCGGTGCTCGCCGAGCTTCAGCTCCCAGTCGTAGCCCTCGGGGAGTTCGACGGGCTGTGTGCCCTCACCGGCCTCTGCGGACTCGCTGAGCCGAGGGCCCTCGTCCTCACCGCCCCGGCACCCCTCGCACCCGGCCCCGAGCAGGCTCGAGCACACCACCAACACTGGAACACATTTCTCGATGGCCATGGTCACATCCCTTCGCTCGAGTTCGAGAGCATAGTCAGAATCTACAAATCGTCACTATCACACGATTTCACGTCGCAACGAATACGTTTTCTCCACCGCCAACTGTTTAGACTTGGAAATACCAGCCAGACTCCGCCCCCGAGGGCCTCAAACCACAGGACCCCCGTGACGATGCCACGCCCCGCGGGCCTGGTCGGCCTGGCCTCCTCGATGCGCTCGCGCTGACGCCCCGGCGAGGCAGCGGAGCGCTCAGCCCTCCAGCCGGGCCCGGAGCGCACGCAGGTGCTTGCGGCTGACGGGGACGGGTTCGCGGATGCCCTCGACGACGAGCTCGTGGGTCGAGCCCGCCGCGGGCCGCAAGCTGACGAGGGCGTCGAGGTTGACCAGGGCCGTGTGGTGCACGCGAATGAAGCTCGCCTTCGCCAGGCGCTGCTCCCACTCGCGCATCGACACGCGGACGAGCTCTTCGTTACCGCCGCCGCGCAGGTAGACCTCGCTGTAGTCGCCGGCCGAGCGCACGCAGCTGATCTCGGCGACGGCCACGAAGCGCGTGACCTCCCCGACCTGCAGGCGCACCCGGTCCGTGGTCTCGAGGACCGACGCGGGCCCCGGCGGCGAGATCGAGGGGCGACGGTCGAGCCACGAGAGCGCCCGGGCGAGGTGCGCCGGGACGACCGGCTCGAGGCAGCTGAGGTGCGCGTCTCCATCACCCCCGGAGTCACCGGCATCGTCGTCTTCGCCAGCCTCGCCCGCTTCATCGGTCGCGTCCGTGGGCGCCGAACTCGGGCCCTCGGGGTTCGAACAAGCCAATACGCAGCCGAGGCCCACCAGGACCGTGGCAGTCTTCGCAGTCGAAAGCATGCCGGGACGCTGACCGGTCGAGCGAGCGCGCGCATCCGCGGAGCGCCGAGTGGTCGCCCCGCTGCGCCGAGGGGCCGTTTTCACGCCATGTTGTGGAAAACTTTTTGGACGTCGTCGTCCTGGTCCAGGCGATCGATCAACCCCAGGACCTCGTCGATCTGCTCGTCCGACAGCTCCGTGCGATTCTGCGGCACCCATTCGAAGCCCGAGGACTTGACCTCGATCTTCTTGGCCTCGAGCGCCGAGGACAGCTTGCCGAAGTCCTCCCGGGCGCAGCGCAGGATCAGCTCCTGCTCGCCGTCCTCGCCGAGGCCCTCGTCGATGTCGTCGAGGCCGTCGTCGATGAGCTCGAGCTCGATTTCGTCCCGCTCGACTCCCGCGGGGTCGAGCCGGAAGGTGCCGAGCTGGTCGAACTGGAAGGCGACGCTGCCCGAGGCCCCGAGGTTGCCGTTGCCCTTCTTGAACGCGAAGCGGACGTTGGCGACGGTGCGGGTCGGGTTGTTGGTCGTCGCGTCGACGATGATCGCCACGCCGTGGGGCCCGTAGCCCTCGTAGAGGGCGTCCTGCCAGTCGTCGGTGTCCGTGGCACCCGCCGCCTTGTCGATGGCGGCCTGGACCCGGTCCTTGGGCATGTTGACCGACTGAGCGTTTTGCATGGCCCGACGCAGGGCAGGGTTGGCGTCGGGGTCTGGCCCTCCGGACTTGACCGCCATGGCGATCTTGCGACCCGCGCGCGTGAAGGCCTTGGCGTCGCGGTCGCTCCGCTTGGCCATGGCCTGCTTTCGGTTCTCAAAGGTACGACCCATTGCGTCTGCCTCCGGTCTCGCTCACGTTCACGGTTCTACACTCTCGCCCTGAGGCCTGGCCAGCGCTGGGGCGGCGTCGCCCCCAGCGCGAGTCGTGCGCGCTCGAAGTCGACCCTGGCCCGAAAGCCAGGCGCGGGCGGCTCTGTCCGCGAATCCGGGCGGCCGGAGGGCCTCGCGGACGATCGCGGGTAAGCTGTGCCAACGGATGGCCGATCCCCCCACGCGACCCACCTTCTCCCTCCTCGACGGCGGGCCTTCGCGCGACGTGAGCGAGGTCGAGGCTCCGCCCCCCGGGCCTCCGCGTGCCGGCGGAACCCTCTTCGACCGGGTGCTCGCGGGCCTCGAGCGCCTCGAGGACAACGATCCCTTCGTGACCATCGTCGAGGACGCGATGGTCTCGCCGGGCGGCTTCCCCCTCCACCCCCACCAGGGCTTCGAGACCATCAGCCTCGTGCTCGAGGGGCAGCTGCTGCACCACGACAACCTCGGCGCCGAGCCGGTCGTGCTCAACCCCGGGGAGCTGCGCTGGATCAGCGCCGGCCGGGGCATCTTGCTGAGCGAGCGCCCCCACGGCCGGGGGACCTGCAAGATGCTCCAGCTGTGGCTCAACCTGCCCGCCGAGCACAAGCAGGGGGCGCCGAGCGTCCAGCTGCTGCACGCCGAGCAGGTCCCCACCGTCGAGTTCGGCTGCCTGTCCGTGCGCGTCATCGCCGGGACCGTGGCCAGCTGCACCGGCCCCGGCGGGAGCGCCACGCCCGTCGACCTGTGGGACGTCCACGTCGAGGAAGACGGCGAGGCCACCCTGCCCCTGGTCGCGAGCCGCCGCGGCTTCGTCATCGCCCTCGAGGGCGAGGCGCGGCTGGGCCCGAGCGCCAGGGTCCTGCGCGCCGGCGGCATCGCCCGCCTCGCCGATGAGGAGCGCGCCGGCCTGAAGATCCAAGCGCCCATGGGCGCCCGCTTGCTCGTCTGCGCCGGCGACCCGATCCGCGAGCCCGTCGTGGCCGCGGGCCCCTTCGTGCTCAACACCCGCGAGGAGCTCGAGGAGGCATTCATCAAGCTCCGCTTGGGCCAGTTCGGCAAGGGCTGAAGCTCAAACCAGAAAGAACGCGGAGGCCATCGCCCCCCCCCCGCTCTCACGCTCGCTGACCCGAAGCCGAGCTCAGCAAGAATCTACGCCCCCGCTTGCGCGGGGCGACCACATGCCCCATTGCCCACCGAGCCAAAGCGGAGGAGCGGATAGCGACGAAGCGCCCCCGGTCCCCCGCTCCCCGTGGGGGCAAAACGGAAGTCAGTTGCAAAAGCAGTCCGGACCGGGGACGAGCTCGCGGCTGGTCTCGGTGCCCATGTACATCCACGAGGTCGTCGAGTTGTCGTCCTCGGCGATGACGGTGTTGGGCATGGAGAAGCTGCTCAGGTCGTCGGCGAAGGAGAACACCGACAGCGGCTGGTCGTTCATCTCGTCCTGCTCGACGGGCTCGCCGTCGGGCAGGCCGCCCGCGCCACACAAAAAGCCCTCGCACAGGATCGTGCCCACGGTGTGGTTGCCGACGATGGCCGAGGGCATCCACTCGACGTCGCTGCCGTCGAGCTCGCCCGAGGTCACGCCGCACTCCTCGGGCCCCGCCGAGGCCTCGAGGTCCGTGGTCACCTTGGTCGCGCCGTCGACGACGAAGAACAGGGTCACGTCGTAGGACACCAGCGCCGCCTGGCCCCCCGGGGCACCGCCCACGTCGGCGAAGCGCATGACCATGGCGCCGGGTCCGATGTTCTGGTCCTCGTCGTAGGGCTCTTGCAAGGTGTTGACCTGGTCGCCCGCGCCAAAGGGCGTGTCGCTGATCTCGAACTCGCTGCCCTCGAGGTCGTAGCTAATCTCCCAGACCATGCACTCACCGCCGGTCTCGGTGGTGTCCTCACCCATGTCGGCGGTCTCCGTCGTGTCCTCACCCATGTCGGTGGTCTCCGTCGTGTCCTCGCCCATGTCGGTGGTGTCCGTGGTCTCGGTGGTGTCCCCCGTCTCCGTGTCGGTGGTGTCCTCGCCCGACTCGGTCTCGGGGGAGGTCTCACCGACCTCGTCCCCCGCGTCGCCGCCGTCGTCGCCGCAACCAACGCTGAAGGTGAAGAGACTCAGGGCACAGGTCAGGCCAAGGAAAGAAAAGGTCGAACGCTGAAGCATCGCGGGACGATAGCCAGGCCGCGGGACCCCATCGTGTGATCGGGATCAACACCGACACCGAGGTGCGCGACTGCGCGGCTCTGCGAACGGCGCTGCACGGTCGAGCGACGAATGGGCTCAGGGCGAGGGCGTATCGAAGCGTCGGCCCCGAGTGAGCTCGGGCAGGACCCGATTGATCGACTCGCGCAGCGGGCTGCCCTCGCCCACCGCGATGGCGTAGTCCTGGCGCTGGAACATGCCTGGCACGAGGCGAGCGTCGAGCTCGGGGCGGCTGTCGAGGGTCCCGCGCAGCAAGGGCTCGTCCCAGACCAGCGCGTCGATCTCCCCGCGGTCGAGGGCCTCGAGGGCAGCCTCGGACCTGGCGAAGGGCACGGCCACGATGTCGTGCTCACGCAGGTAGCTCGCCCCCGTCGTCTCCGCGATCACCCCGACGCGAAAGCGGCGCAGATCCTCGGGCCCGCGGATTCGCGCGTCGAGGCGCTCGATGGTCAGCGAGGAGGCGATGCTCGCCGTGACGCTGGCCAGGATGATCATCGCCGCGAGCATCCAGATCAGCGCGACCGCGCGACCCAGGCCGGTCTTGGGCGCCTTGTCTCCGTAGCCCACGGTCGTCATGGTCACCGTCGCCCACCAAAAGCCCGCCGCGACCCCTGGACCCGCCTCGGCGGGGAATTGCTCGGGGTTGGCCCGGCGCTCGATGACCCAGACCAGGGTCCCGACCATGAGCTGGATCGTCGCCAGGGCCCCGATCAACACGAGGAAGGCCGGCGAGAACACGGTCTCTCGCAGCCCCCGCAAGCTCAGCTGCCCGGCGGACTCGGGCACGGCGATGGCCAGGCCGGTGGTGTGGAAGGGGTGGGTGAAGTCGACGATCCGCTCGCGCTCGGCGGTCACGGTCAGCGCGGCCACGGCCACGTCGTAGCGACCCTCGGAGGTCCCCGCGATCATCTCGTCGAGGGAGGCCTCGACGAACACGTAGTCGAGCTCGAGGGCCTTCGCCACGTCGCGCCACAGCGCGATGCTCGTGCCCGTCCACTCGCCCTCGGGGCTGCGCTCGGCGAAGGGCGGGACCTCCTTGACGGCGACGCGCAGCGGCTGCTCGGGGGCGGGCGCCTGGGCCCGAGCCATGCCCGCGCACAGCACGACGGCGAAGGCGAAGACGAGCGCGCCCAGCCGGCTCAGCCGCCACGCACCGTACCTGCTCTTCGCTGCGTTTCGCACCGGCCCCACGCTAGCGCTGTGTGCCGTGGAGGAGGACGAAAAAACTACGCGAGCCCGGGTCCGTTCCTCCGCTCATCGTTCCCGCCCGAAGCCGCCCGAGTGGGATGTGCCACGAGCACAGTGACTCGATCAGCCCATCGAAACGGCCTCCTCGCGTTGCACAAACACACGCGCTCTCGAGATGCCGTTGACGGTGAGCGGTGGAAGACTGAGGGCATGTCCAAGCCTTACCTCACCCTCGCCGCGCCGGCCCTCTCGGCCTTGCTGAGCCTGGCCTGCTCCCCCGAACCGGCCTCCGATGACGGCGTCGACGACTCGATGGGTGGGGCCGACGACATCGGAAGCAGCGACTGCCCCGCGAGCTTCACGGTCATCGGGATGGACGAGCCTTGCGAAGGCATGACCCCGGCCGAGCTGCTCGAGACCTTCGAGGGCGAGCACGCCCTCGAGCTGTTTTGGTACGCCCACGACGGCTCGACGCTCACCTCCGCGCCCCAGGGAGACACCACCGAGCCCATCACCGTGACCGTCGCCCACACGGACGGGGAGCTGCGCTGCATCTCGACCTGCGGCGGCAACGAGGGCCCGGTCATGCCGGGTCACCTCGAGCTCGACATCGAGGTCTCCTGGGTGTCCGAGAGCGGGACCCTCGACGAGACCTTCGCCGTGACCTTCAGCCAGAACACCGACGGGGTGGAGGCCCTGGCCAACGGCTCGTACCGCCGCGACATCCAGCCCCAATTCCTCAACGGCAGCTACGACGTCGCCCTGAGCAGCGAGGAGCACAGCGGCCTCTACCTCCGCTTCGACGGTGAGTTCGGCGGGCTGCTCGGCACCGGCGGCACCATCCAAGCCCACGCCGACAACGGCCTCTACACCGAACAGCTGGACCTGCTCGCGGCCGTCTACGAGCCCGACTGAGGGGGGCAACCCTCACTCGAAGCCTCACTCGAGGCCGAAGGCGCGGACGACCCCGTCGACGTCGATGAGCGCGAGCTCCTCGACGCCGTCGCCGTCCACGTCCCCTGCGATCAAGACCTCGGCCCCCGGGATCCCCGGCAGGGGATCCGCGCAGCCGAGGGGCTCGCCCTGGGCGCGCACACCCACGGCGCCCTCGCCATTGGCGAGCACGAGCACCTCGCCCGGGCCAAAGCCGGGGCCCAGGTCGAGGAACACCCCGGCCTCGCGCGCGCCGGGGACCGTGGCGAACTGCAGGCTGTCCGGCTCGTAGTAGACCCCGGTCCAGCGCTCGATCACGCTGACGCCCTTGAGCGTGGGCGCGACCGCCAGGGCCGCCTCGGTCCCGTCGCCGTCGAGGTCCCCGACGACCCAGCTCGCGCTCGACCAGCCCGGCGCGAGCCCCCAGATCTGCCCGCCGCTCGACCACTCGCCCTCCGGGTTGGCGCGGACCTTGTGCGCCGTGGAGCCGTCGACGACGAGCAGGTCGAGGTCGCCGTCGCCGTCCACGTCGGCGCGGGCGATGTCCTGGTGCGCGTTGGGGACCTGCAGCAGCTGCCAGTCGCCCAGGCCCAGGATGAGGCTCCCGAACACGACGATGTCGAGGGCGTCGGGGTCAAAGCAGGCCGCGAGCTCGAGCTCGCCGTCGAGATCGGCGTCGACGGGCATGGGCGCGATCAGGTTCCCGGGCACGTCGAAGGCGTCGTCGACGACGAAGCCCCCCGCGCCGTCGCCCTGGGCGATGCCCAGGACGGCCTCGACGCTGCTGGTCAGCGCCAGGTCGATGCCCGGGCTCAGGTCGATGTCCAGGGCCGCGAAGTCGTCGAAGACCCCGGGCTCGGGCACGGGCGAGTCGAGGAGCTGAGCGCCCTCGACGACGTGCAGGCCCTGATCGTCGAGGACCGTGAGCTCGTCGTCGCCGTCGCCGTCCACGTCCACGAAGGCGAGGCTCAGCGGCGGGTCGGGGAGCGCGCTCAGGGCTGGCGGCAGCGGCAGCTCGACGAAGCTCGGGGTCCTCGGGCAGCTGGGCAAGGCGCTGGCGTCGGGGTCCGAGCACACGCCGTCGAGGCACAGCTCGTCGTCGAGGCAGGCCTCGTCCGAAGGGCACGGGACAAAGCCGGTGTCCGAGTCGGACTCCGTCGACGCGTCCGTCTCGGTCGACTCCTCCGTGTCCGTCGACTCGTCCGTGCTCGTCGACTCGTCCGTGCTCGAAGACTCCGACTCGCTCGACGATGTGCTCGTCCCGTCCCCCTCGTCGCCCTCGCTCGACTCGACCTCGCTCGACGACTCCGACGAGCTGCCGCTCGTGGTCGAGCCGCTCCCCTCCCCCGTCTCGCTGGCGTCCCCCGCTTCGTCCGCGCGATCGTCGGGTCCTCCCTCGACGCAAGCGAAGGTCAGGACCGCCATGAGCGCAGCCGCGGCGGGGCACCGAGCGAGCATCTGGCGAGCTTGCCAGACTCGAAGCCCGTGAACCAATCGCCCCCGGCCCTCAATCGCCCGCGGACTCGAGGCGATCGACGAAGAAGGCGTAGCCCTCGGCCGTCTCGCGAATCCGCGCGCTCAAGGGCTTCCCGCCCCCGTGGCCGGCCTCGTCGCTGACCCGCAGCAGCACCTCCGAGGCGCCCTGCGTCGCCGCCTGCAGCCGCGCGGTCATCTTGCGCGACTGCATGGGGTCGACACGCGGGTCGTTGGCGCCCGTGGTGAACAGCACCGCCGGATAGGCCCGCCCGTCCTCGACGTGGTGGTAGGGCGAGTAGGCGTGGAGGGCCGCGAACTGCTCGGGATCCTCCACGGTCCCAAACTCCGGGATGTTGTACTGGCCGTTGGCCGACAGCTCGTTGCGGAGCATGTCGTAGATGCCCACGCGGGCGATGACGGCGGCGACCAGCTCCGGGCGCTGGGTCAGCAGGGCGCCCATGAGCAGGCCGCCGTTGCTGCCGCCGATGATGCCCAGGCGCTCGGGCTGGCTGTAGCCCCGGGCGGCGAGGTGCTCGAGGGCCGCGGCGAAGTCGTCGAAGACGTTTTGCTTGTTCGTGCGCGCGCCCTGCTCGTGCCAGGCCTCGCCGTACTCGCTGCCGCCGCGCAGGTTGACCACGGCGTAGCAAAAGCCGCGCTCGAGCAAGGCGATGCGCGCGGGCGAGAAGCCCGGGGTCAAGCTGATGCCGTAGCCGCCGTAGCCCGTGACCACGCAGGGCCGGCTGCCGTCGAGGGGCGCGTCGGCGGCGACGAGGATGTTGACCGGGACCTTGGTCCCGTCCTTGGAGGTCGCGAACTCCCGCCGGACCTCGATGCCCGAGTAGTCCACGCCCTCGGGGGTGGGCTCGGCCAGGGCCGTCGTCTGGGTCTCGCCGTCGGCGCCGTGGCGGCGCCAGGCGTAGGGCTCGAGGTAAGAGCCCGCGCCGAACACCAGCGCGTCGCCGAGGGCGACCATCGAGCCGGCGCTGCCGACCGCGGGCTGCTCGGGCTTGTCGAGGGGCGCGCCCGTGCGGCGGTCGAAGGCCCGCAGCTCGCTCGGTCCGCCGAGCTGGTAGCGCGCGTAGACCCGATCGCCCACGACCTCGACGCTCGGGTCGCCCCAAAAAGAGTGCGTGAGCGTGTCCTCGGCCTCGGCCACGAACACCTCGCGCTTGCTCGGGTCGTCGAGGGAGGCCCGGAGCAGGCGCCCGCGGGGCGAGGCCTCGCCGACGTCGACGAACCACAGCTCCCCGCCGCCCACGCTGACCTGGACAATGCCGTCGTCGAAGGCGCTCAGGGGCTGCCAGGCGCCCTTGGTGTCGCGCAGGTAGTGGACGAAGCGGCCGCTGTCGCCGTACTGGATCGTGGCCAGGACCCGCTCGACCGCCTTGGACTTGGACTTGCGCTTGGACTTGCCCGTCTGGGGCACCGCCGCGAGGTGGATCTCCGCGATGTCCGGGAGCTCGCTGCCGAACTCGTGGGGGTCCGCGCTCGCGTCCTCGCCGAGGGTGTGGCGGTGGACCTGCACGTACTTGTCGAGCTCGGCCTCGGGGCGCTCCCCGGCCCGGGGGTAGCGGGTGTAGAGGAAGCTGCGCCCGTCGCTGGCCCAGGCCAGATCGCCGCCGGCCGTGCCCCCGTTGACCCGGGGGATGGGCGGCTCGACGAGGGCCCCCGTGGCGACCTCGAACACGTGCAGGTCGCCGACCTCGCTGCCCGCCTTCGACAGCGACACGGCCACCTTGGTGCCGTCGGGCGAGGGCCGGACCCAGTCGATGTGGGTCAGGCCGGCCTCGTCCATGGCGTTGGGATCGACGAGCACCCGCGCGGCCTCGACCTGCGCGGCGTCGTCGAGGCCGGGCAAGAGCACCAGCACGGGCTGGGCCGCCGGCGGGACGTAGCGCATGGCAAAGATGCCGCTCGGGCGGGGCTGAAGATCCCAGTGCGAGACCGTCGGCGCGCGCATGATCCCCGTGAGCCGCTGCTCGAGCTCGGCCAGGCTCGGCGAGGCCTCGAGCACGCGCTGGGCGTGGGCGTCCTGGGCCCGGCGCCAGGCCTGGACCTCGGGGTCGCTCGCGTCCTCGAGCCAGCGATAGGCGTCGACGACCTCGACCTCGTGGTAACGATCGACCACCGGGCGCGGCTCGGCCACGGGCGGACCTTCGGCCGCCGCGTCCTCGGCCTCGTCCACGATCGGAGGCGCGCTGTCCCCCACCGGCTCGGCGCAGCCCAGGCCCAAGCCCAAGCTCAGGCCCAGCGCCGCGACGATGCCCCCAAAGCCGTTCACGTCCTTGCTCATCTCGCTTCGCTCCATCAGTCGACCTCGCCGTCGAGCATGGCCAGCAGGCGCCCGAGGACGACCTCGCCCTGAGCCCGCAAGCCATTGTGTTCGTGGTCCGCCGTCACCCAGCAGCGCAGCTGTGGAATCTCCGCGGCCGTGGCCTCGGAAAAGCGCCGCTCGACGTACATGTCCTCGGTATACACCGCCGCCACGCATGGCACTTTGTTCCGCGAGAGCTGGCCCGGATCGTAGAGGGCGGGCCACTCGTCACGGGTCGCCAGCGCCTCGGCCACGGCGGCGTGGGGACGCAGCTGGCCGTACTCCTCGAACATCCACGGGTAGATCATCTCGCCGGTGAACAGCATCGGCTCGGCGTCCTCGGCGAACTCGGGCAGCTCGCCGCGGACCCGCTCGGCGGACCAGCGCGAGGCGCTGCCCGGGCCCTCGCAGTAGGCGGCTTCGTGCAGCAGCGAGAAGAGCGGGTTGGTGTCGAAGGCCATGACCTTCTCGAGACCGACGAGGAACTCGTGGGCCGGGCGCGGGCCTGTCACGGTCCGCCCCTGGGCGCCCTCGAGCAGGTAGTGGACGATCTCGAAGCCGTCGTCGAAACCAAACTGCAGGCCCAGCTGGGCGACGCGCCGGGGGCTGAGGCGGTCACCGCCCAGGCTGCGCACCTCGGTCTGACGCAGCTGCGCGACCAGGCGATCGAGGGCGCCGCGATCGCTGGGGTAGCGCTCGAAGTAGCGGCGGTTGCGGTCGCGGACGCGGGCGTAGGTGGCCCGGTAGATGTCGTCGATGGGCACGCCCACGGGCGGGATGCCGCCGGTGATGATCGCCGCCTCGAGGCCCTCGGGGGCGAAGGACAGGTAGGTCAGGGCACAAAAGCCGCCGAAGCTCTGGCCGAGCACGGTCCACGGCCGGTCAAAGCACAGCGCCTCGCGGATGGCCTCGCAGTCCTGGACGATCGCGTCGGCGCGAAACAGGGCCAGGCACTCGGCCTGGACCTGCGGATCGGCCGAGTTGGCGACGGCGGGCAAGCTGGCCCCGTCGATCCGGGTGCTGCGCCCGGTCCCGCGGGGGTCGAGGAGCACCACGCGGTAGCGCTCGAGGGCCTTGGCCAGCCAGCCGCCGCGGCGCATGGGTCGGGGCGAGGCGAAGCCGGGGCCGCCCTGCAGGAACACGAGCGCCGGGCGCTGGGCGGCCTCGGCCGCGTCGACCTCGCTGGGCGTGACCTCGCGGGCGAACACCTCGATGGTCGCGCTGCTCTCCCCGCGCGCGGCGGCGCCGTGGTCGATGGGCAGCTCGAAGCGGTGGTCCTGGAGACGCAGGCCGGGGAGGAATACGAAGTCGTCGGGGTGGTGCATGGCTTTGGACGGGCGAGAAGGGGCGAGAGGGCTCAGCGCAGCATGAAGCCGCGGGGCAAGGGGTCGTCGGCGTCGAGCCAAAACTCGGCCTTGCCCGTGGCGTGGGCGAAGCCGCGGACCTCGGGGACGACCGCGGGGCGGTCTCCGGCGCGGGTCGTCTCGAGCACGCGGACGTCGAAGGGCGTGCCCAGGATGCTGTCGATGGTCCGCCACTCGCCCACCGGCAGCTCGCCGGCGGCGTGCAGCAAGGCCGCGCGGCCGCTGACCCCGGTGCCAGTCGGCGAGCGATCGACCTCGCCGTCCGCGAACACGCACACGTGGCGGCTGTGCACGCCGTCGCCCAAGGGCCGGTGGGCTCCGGGGGTGCCCGTGAAGATGGCCCCGTAGAGGAACTCGAGCTCGGGGTCGCCGCTGGGGTGACGCATGGCCACGCGCGCGCAGACGGCCGCCTTGATGGCCCGGCCGAGCTCCACGAGGGCGCCGTGATCGGCCGGGGCGAGGCCGCGGCCCGAGCCCACCGCGAGCTGGTCAGCGTCGACGTAGGCGTAGAAGGCCCCGCCAAAGGCCACCGTGCAGCGGAGCGCGTCGTGGCCCTCGGCCAGCACGAAGCCCGGAAGGTCCAGCGCGTCCACGGGCAGCGCGAGCTCGGGGCCGAGCACGAAGCTGGGCACGTTGATGAAGCTGACGGCGCCGTTTTTCTCGAGCCGAGCGACCACCCGGCCCGCAGGCGTGTCGATGCGGATCGCGTCGGGGTCTCGGGGCGTGAACAGCCCGTGGCGCATGCCCACGGCGACCAGGGCGATGATCCCGTGGCCGCACATGGTGCTCCAGCCGACGTTGTGCATGAACAGCACGCCCACGTCGCCGTCGGGGCTCGCCGGCGGGGTCAGCAGCGCGCCGTACATGTCCGCGTGCCCGCGCGGCTCGAGCATCAGCAAGCGGCGCAGGTGATCGTGGTGCTCGCGGGCGTAGGCCCGGCGGGCGACGATGGTCTCGCCGGGGACGTCGGGCCAGCCGCCGGTCACGATGCGCAGGGGCTCGCCGGCGGTGTGGGCCTCCAAGGTGGTGATCACGGGGGTCTTGGGCATGCTCGGCTCGAGGATCTCAGGTCAGGGGAAGTCCGAGGGACAAGACGCGCGCGCGCTCGAGGGCGCGGCGGGCCGCGAACAGGTCCTGCGCGGCGAGGCCCACGGAGTCGAACACGGTCTTCGATGCGGGCCGCGGCGGCGCGCCGGCCAACACCAGCTCGCCCAGCTCGCGCCACGCCTGGGGCTGCGTCAGGCCAGCGTCGACGGCCGCGAGCAGCTCGCCGGCCTCTTCGAGGGCGGCCTCCCGGCGATCGACGACGATCGCCGCGTCGCGCAGGGTGTCGAGGTCGAGCTCGCGCATGTCCGGGTGGAAGCTGCCCACGCAGTTGACGTGGACCTCGGGGGCCAGGGCCGCGCCCGGGAACACCGGCGCGGTCGAGCTCGTCGCCGTGCACACGATCGCCGCGCCCTCGACGGCCGCCGCAGCCGAGCCGCCGCGACATGCGCGGACGCACCCGCGCGCCATGGCGGCGATGAGGCCTCGACGCGCGCGGGCGTGGGCCAAACACGCGCACTTCGTCGAGCTCGCGGACGGCGTACATGGCCAGGAGCTGGGTCCGCGCCTGGGCGCCCGCGCCGATGATCGCGGCGACGCGGCACGCATCCCCTCGCGGCGCGAGCAGATCCGTGGCCAGGCCCGACGCCGCGCCGGTGCGCAGGGCCGTCAGCGCGGTGCCGTCGAGCACGGCCTCGAGCGCGCCGGTGTGTCCGTCGACGAGCTGGACCGTGCCCAGGGTCCGCGGCATGCCGCGGCTGGGGTTGTCCGGGACCACGCTGACGAGCTTGCACACCGCGCCTACGCCCGGGGCCGCGGCGGCCATCACCAGGGCGACCGAAGCCGCCTTCGAAACCACCTTCGATTTGGCGCCAGCCAGCGCCACGACCTGGCGCTGCGGCAGCGCGACCTCGCCGCGAGCGAGGGCCGCGAAGGTGTCCCGCGCGGCCGCGATCGCCTCGGCCATCGGCAAGGCCTGCCCGATGGCCGCGGCGTCGAGGTAGCGAGGCGCCGACCTCATAGCGGCGAGATGCACACCCCGAGGTTCTCGTAGATCGGCGAGGGCGTCTCGAAGAAGGCCACGCACTCCGTGTCGGGCTTGCCATCGCACGCGCCGCCGTCGCTCAGGTCGCAGTAGTTGGTGCAGCAGCCGCTCGAGTTGCAGCCCGGCACGGCCTCGCCCGCCGAGCAAAACAGCCCCGGCAAGCAGTCGTTGGTGTAGATGCACGGCGCCGCGTCCTCGTAGCCGCCGCTGATCGGCTGGCAGGTGAAGAAGTCCTGGCCGCCGGCGATGTAGCAGCCCACGCCCTCGAGGCCGCAGTCTTGGAGCAGCGGGTCGCAGGCGTCGACGCACACGTTGACCACGCCGCTGTTGGTGATCTGGCAGATCCCGCTGTTCTCGCAGGCGGGCTCGTCGAGGCTGCCGCCGCAGTAGGGCAAGCAGGTGCCGACGAGCTGGTTTTGATCGTCGTAGACGAGCTGCCAGCACAGGTTGTCGCCGTCGCAGGAGTCGGTCCCCTCGGTCAGCGAGTCGGTCACGCACTGGTCCCCGGAGACCCCGTCGCCCATGACCGGCACGCACTTGTTGGCGTCCCACGTGTCCCCGCCGCCGGAGATGTAGGGCACGCACTTCTCCCCGTCCGGGCAGTCCTTCGAGAAGGGATCGCAGGCGTTGGCGCTGGGCATGTCGCCGCCCGGGAGGAAGTCGTCGCTCTCGTCCCCGACCTCGTCCTCGGTGGTCTCCGCGTCGTCGTCGGCGGCGTCGGTGCCGTCGTCGTCGCCCTTGCTGTCGCCAAAGCTCGGCGAGTCGTCGCCGGGGTCGTCGGACTTGCAAGCCAAAGAGAGAGAGAGCGCGAGGGCGAGGGCGCCGAGGCCGAGGGCTGGACGAAGGGTGATCGTGGTCATGACTCCGGTTCCGTTGTGTCTTGGAGGGCTACGAGTCGGGCGCCGCTCGCTTCGAGCTGGCCCCGTGGACTTTGGAGGTATCGATGAGCAGGAGGATCTGCGCGGGCTCGTCGCCCGGGTTGCGATACTCGGTGGTGCTCTGCGGGCCGTAGGTGATCGAGTCCCCGAGCTCGAGCTCGAAGCTGCGCCCGCCGAGCACCACCTCGACGCTGCCCTCGACGACGGTGGCCAGCTCGACCATCCCGGGCAGGTTCGCGCCCATCTCGCCGGACGACTCGCCCGCGGGCAGCTCGTACCAGGCGAGCTCGAGGTTGCGATCCAACAAGGAGGAGCGCAGGCCGTGGCGGACCACTTGGGTGTCGGGGTCGACGAGGGTGCGGCGCTGGTCCGCGCGGACGATCGAGACCTCGACGGCCGGCGAGTCCTCGAGCAGGTCCGTCAGCGAGCAGCCGAGGGCGCGGGCGATCTGATAGGCGAGCTTGACCGTCGGGTTCTTCCGGGCGCGCTCGACCTCGGACAACATCGTGCTGCTGACGCCGCTAGCCTGCGCCAGCGCATCGAGGCTCAGCCCCAGCGCCTGGCGGCGACTGCGGATGTTCTTGCCGATACTGGAGGAGGGGTCGTGCATGGGCGCTATATACCCGGCGCGAAAACTCCATACGCTATAGCGTTGAAAAGTGTCAAGGCATCTTTTACCATCATGGCGAACATGCCCTTCTCGTCGGACACAAATGGTCCCAATACTCGGCATGAGGAGCGGGTTGCCGACTCCCGGCATTCCACCAAAGCGGATACGATGCCGACCAAGATGCGGCCGACCAACGCCATGGCGTTCATTGACAGCCACACCGAGGGCGAACCAACCCGGGTCGTCTTTGACGGCATCCCGGATCTCGGGGTGACATCGATCGCCGAGCGCTCCCGGGCCCTGCGCGAGAGCCACGGGTGGCTGCGCGCCGCGATCGTCGACGAGCCCCGGGGCTACCCCGCCCTCGTCGGCGCGCTCTTGCTGCCGCCCTCCCCCGACTTCGTGCCCACCCTCGCCCCGCGAGCGGCCGCGGCGGTCGTCTACGTCAACAACGTCTCGACCCTGCCGATGTGCGTGCACGCGAGCATCGGCGTGGCGCGGACCCTGGCCCAGCTCGGCCGCGCCCCCGAGGGGGTCTGGCCCGAGCCCCTGGCCCTCGAGACCCCAGCCGGCGAGGTCGCGGTGCGCATCGAAACAGATGGATGGATCACCGTGACCAACGTGCCGGCGTACCGGTCCCGCGCGGCCGTGGCCGTCGAGACCTCCCGCGGCACGGTCCGCGGCGACGTGGCCTGGGGCGGGAACTGGTTTTTCATCGTCGAGGAGCCGCCGGTGCCCGTGGCCGCCGAGCACATCCCCGCGCTGACCGAGCTGTGCCTGGAGATCCGCGCGGCCCTCGACGCGGCCGGCGTGCGCGGAGACCAGGGCGAGTTCATCGATCACGTCCAGCTGTGCGGGCCTAGTACCGGTACTAGCCCCAGCGCCGACAGCCGCAACTTCGTGCTGTGCCCGGGCGGCGAGTACGACCGCTCCGCCTGCGGCACGGGGACCAGCGCGCGCATGGCCTGCCTGCACGCCGACGGCCGCCTGGGTCCGGGCCAGCGCTGGGTTCAAGAGGGCATCACGGGCAGCTGCTTCGTGGGCAGCGTCGAGCCCTGCGAGGCCCTCGCGCCTGGCTGCGGGGCGCCCTGCGTGCGGCCCCAGGTCCGCGGCCGGGCCTGGGTCACCGCCGAGGGCAAGCTGCTCTTCGATCCCCGCGACGATCGCCACGGCCGGCCCACTCGAACCCCGCCCGAGGTCCAGCGGTGATCACCGTCGTCGGTGCCGGCATCGTCGGGGCCGCCTGCGCCCGCGCCCTCGTCCGCGGCGGCGCGGCGGTGCGGGTGATCGACGCCCGCGCGCCCGGCACGGGGGCGAGCGCCGAGGGCATGGGCCACGTCCTCGCCCTCGACCACGACCCGCCGACCCTCGCCCTGAGCCACCGCAGCCTCGAGCTGTGGCACGCGCTCGCCCCCGCCCTGCCCCAGTCCGCGGAGTGGAGCGGCGCGGGCACGCTGTGGCTGGCCCGGACCCCCGACGAGCTCGAGCGCGCCTGGGACGAGGCCGAGGGTCTGCGCGGCCTCGGCCTTCGGGTCGAGCGCCTGGACAACGACGCGGCCCGGGCCCTCGAGCCCTGCCTGTCGCCGACGCTCGCCGGGGCCCTGCGCGTCGCCGACGATCGCGTGGTCTATCCGCCCGTCGTCGCCGCGTGGATGCTCGCCCAGGCCCGGGAGTCGGGGGCCGAGGTGACCACCGGCGTCGGCGTGCGCAGCCTCGAGCCCGCCGACCAAGGCGAGCGCGTGGTCCTCGACGACGGCCGCGCGCTCGAGTGCGAGGCCGTCGTCCTGGCGACGGGCCTGGGCACGGGCGCCCTGCTGCCCGCCGACTCCCCCCTGCGCGCGGCCATCCGTCCGCGCCGCGGCCACCTGATCATCACCGAGCGCCTACCGACCGCCGGCGCCCTCTCGCCCCTGGCTCGCCTGCGCCACCAGCTCGTCGAGCTCGGCTACCACGACTCCGTGGCGACCCGCGGGGCGACGAGCGTGGCCTTCAACCTCCAGCCCCGGTCCACGGGGCAGCTGCTCCTCGGCTCCTCGCGCCAGGACATGGATCCGAGCCTGCCCCTGGCCGCCCTCAAGGCCATCGACGCCGACACCCTCGGGCGCATGGTCGCCCGGGCCCAGCCCTTCGTGCCCGCCCTGGGCCAGGCCCGGG
>NZ_ABCS01000041.1 GCF_000170895.1 Plesiocystis pacifica SIR-1
AGCGGGACCAGCCGGCCTGGCACCGCGCTTGCACAAACACGAAGCATGCGCTCCTCCACGCCCGTCGAAGCTCCCCTCTGTCCGTGTGCGGTGGAGGTGCGAGGCTGGGAGGACACCAAGCCCATCGACCGGCCCCTCGACGAGCCGAGCCCCAGACAGCTCGCGGCTCGGGTGGCGCGGGGCGAGGCGGTGACGCTCGCCGGGCGCTACCGCGTCGAGGGGCTCCTCGCCCGCGGGGGCATGGCCTCGGTCTACGCCGCCCGCGACCTCGCGCTGGGGAGGCAGGTCGCCCTGAAGGTGCTGGACGAGGGCCGGGTCAACTCCGCGAGCACGATCCGTCACTTCGTCCAGGAGGCCGAGCTGATGGCGGCGCTCGATCACGAGGGCATCGTCGAAGTCTTCGGCGCCGGGACGACGGCCTCCGGGGTGATGTACGCGTGCATGGAGCTCCTGCGCGGCGAAGACCTGCGCCAGACCTTGCGCCGACGCGAGCGCCTGCCTTGGCCGCGCGTGCGGGCCCTGATGCTCGACCTGTGCGAGGCCCTGGCCGCGGTGCACGAGGCGGGGGTCGTCCACCGGGACGTCAAGCCCTCGAACTGCTTTCGGGTCGTCGAGGGCGAGGGCGAGTCGCTGCGCCTGATCGACTTCGGCATCGCCTGCGTCGACGCGGCGCCGGGCGCCGAGCAGCGGGCGGTCCTGGGCACGCCGGAGTACATGTCTCCGGAGCAGGCCCGGGGCGAGGCCGCCGACCCGCGCAGCGACATCTACGCGGCGGGCGTGCTGATGGGCGAGCTGCTGACGGGGAGCTTGCCCTTTGACGAGCCGAGCCGGGTGGTCATGCTCACCGCCCAAGCCTACGACGAGCCACCTCGCCTCGCGGAGCTGGCGGGGCCGAGCCTGGACTACCCCGCGCAGCTCGACGTCGTCTATGCCCGGGCCCTGGCCAAGGATCCGGCGCAGCGCTTTGCGAGCGCGAGGCAGCTGGCCGCGGCGCTGCGGGCGATCGACGCGGACGGGGGCGGCGTCGCGGCCTCGGGCCGGCACGCGCGCGGCGAGGCGGGCGGGCGGCCTGGCGAGACCCTCGAGGACGAGACCCTCGACCTCGAGCCCGGCGCGACGTGGACGAGCATGGCGGGCCTGCCTCGGGCCGAGAGAGGTGAGCGCGGGCGAGCCTCGGCTGGCCCTGGCTGGATCCGGCTCACGCTGGCGACCGCGGCCGGGTTGGCGTGGTCGGTGGCGGTCAGTGTGACCGTCACCGGCGCTCTGGGGCTGTGGTGAGCTCGGGCGGTCTCACTCGAAGTAGAGCGGCGTGTCCATGCCGTCGGTGACCACGACGTAGACGATGGTGTCGGCGGCCGTCGCCGGATCGTCGTCGACGAGCTCGAGCCACGCGGCCTCGACGAGCTCGGCGTGCATGTCCGCGTAGGCCATGATGACCAGGATCTGCTTGACCCACGCGTCCTCGGCCACGACGTTGGCCGAGCTGACCAGGATGTCCGCGAGCTTGTCGTTGACCAGGCCGACCGCCTGCGCGGCGGGGTAGGGATCCTCGGGGGGGAAGCCGACGGCTCGGGTCACGCTCACGCCGACCTTTTGCGCGAACAGCTCGACGAGGATGTCGGTCTTCTTGCTGTCCTCGGGGTCGTAGCCGATCTCTTCTTCGGTCTTGAGCAAGCTCGCCCCGGCGCAGCGCGAGAGCAGCTCGTAGGCGAAGGCCTCGCTGACCGTCGAGCTGCCGCCCGCGTTGGGCGTGGTCAGGATCGTCTGGGCGCCCTCGGTCAGCAGCGGGAGGTCCTCGGGGTCGTCGTAGGGATCGTCGCGGAAGTCGAGGTGGAGGGTGAAGAGCGAGGGCGTGGAGGCGTCGAGCTCGGCCTCGAGGGGGCTGCAGTCGCCGACGATGGCCCCGAAGCCCTCGTCGCCGGTGGTCGAGTCGGTGTCGGTGTCGGTGTCGGTCTCGGTCTCAGTCTCGGTCTCGGTCTCGGTCTCGGTGTCGGTGTCGGTGTCGGTCTCGGTCTCGGTGCCCGTGTCGCTGCTGGTCTCGGACGAGGTCTCGGACTCCGTGGTCGAGACCTCGTCGGCGCCTTCGCTGTCGGTCTCGGTGGTGTCCGTGCTGCTCTCGTCGGCGCCCTCGCTGCTCGACTCGCCGCCGTCGTCGCCACGGCAGCCGGCGCTCAGCAAGCTCAGGGCGAGGGCGAGGCTCGGCGCGAGGGACAGCCTCCAGTGCGGTCGACGCTTCATGGCTCGCACGGTATCAGGATGTGGGGCCGATCTTGCCTAGCAGTCGCCCACCCCGGCCGCGCCGGGACCCATGATCCACGAAAGCATCGTCCATGGACTCAGCTGGCGTTGAACCCGTGGGCGGCTGCCTTTCTCGGTATCGACGTGTGCGTGATGCCGTCGAGCTCGGGAGGAGCACAGCGTGTAGAGGAATGAGCTACTCGCGCGGGCTCGGATCGCGGAGCGCGTCGCCGCGGAGGGCTCGCTGGGTCTCGAAGCGCAGCGAGACGCCGTCGCGGTGATCTTCGCTGATCACCTCGAGCGCCCCGTCGACCCCCAGGAAGATCCACGGCTCGAAGTCCTCGGGGCGCGGCTCGGGAGCGCGGGAGCTCGGATCCTGGCGGTAGACCCAGGCCGCGCCGGCGCGGTCCGAGCGACCCAGGCCGACGGCGAAGGGGGCGAGGGCGCCGGAGCGGACCTGGCAGGCGAGGGCGGGGGCGGGGAGCTTGGTATTGGCGGCGAGGAGGGTGCAGCGCAGGCGCTCGGCCTCGGCACTGGTCTCGCTGGGGTCTTCGGCGGGCGGGAGCGCCTGGTCGGCCTCGAGGCGATCGCAGACCTCGGGCGCGTAGCGCAGGTCGACGAGCACGAAGCCCGGGCCGTCTGGATCCGGTGCCCACGTGCCCGCGAAGCCCTGCCGATACCAGCGGCCGTCCTCGTCGACCTCGTGCTCGCCGGACTCGGTGATGAAGCGGCTCTTGCTGGTGCGCGAGCGCTCTTGGGTGGCGGCGCACAGGCCCGCGCGGCCGTCCGCGTCGAGGACGGCGATCATCGAGATGGTGCGCGAGCCTCCGACGGTGTGTTCGTAGGTGATGAACTTGGCCTGGGACAGGCGCTGGGTGGCGGTGTAGCGGCCGGTCGCCGGGGCGTGGCCGTCGAGGGTGCCGCCGAGCGCGGCCCCGAGCTCGACGGGCACGGTGGTCGGCGGCGTCGGGGCGCCCTGCTTGGCGCGCGCGGGCTCGGCAGCGGGCTCGGGCCCTGGCTCAGCTTCGGTCTCACCGGTGGGGATGCACGCCAGACAGGGCAGGGCCCAGGCCAGCAGCGCGGACGCGGCGAACCTGGGCCCTCGGGGGCGAGCGGCGGTTGGCGCCGCGCCGCTCACTCGGCGGACTCGGCCTGGGCCTCGCGGTAGACCTCGCCGCCGGTCTCGCGGAACTCGGCGGCCTTCTCCTCCATGCCCTTGGTGATGGCCTCGAGCTCCCCGCTGGCCTCCATGTCGCGGACGTCTTGGGTCAGCTTCATCGAGCAGAAGTGGGGGCCGCACATCGAGCAGAAGTGGGCGGTCTTGGCCGGCTCGGCCGGGAGGGTCTCGTCGTGGAACTCGCGGGCGGTCTCGGGATCGAGGGAGAGGTTGAACTGGTCCTCCCAGCGGAACTCGAACCGGGCCTTGCTCAGGGCGTCGTCGCGGACCTGGGCGCCGGGGTGACCCTTGGCCAGGTCGGCCGCGTGGGCGGCGATCTTGTAGGCGATCACGCCGGCCTTGACGTCCTCGCGGTTGGGCAGGCCCAGGTGCTCCTTGGGCGTGACGTAGCAGAGCATGGCGCAGCCGAAGCTGCCGATCATCGCCGCGCCGATCGCCGAGGTGATGTGGTCGTAGCCCGGGGCGATGTCCGTGGTCAGCGGCCCGAGGGTGTAAAAGGGCGCCTCGTGGCAGTGCTCGAGCTGCTCGGTCATGTTCTCTTTGATCTTGTGCATCGGCACGTGGCCGGGGCCCTCGATCATGACCTGCACGTCGTGCTTCCAGGCGATCTTGGTCAGCTCGCCCAGGGTGTGGAGCTCGGCGAACTGGGCCTCGTCGTTGGCGTCGGCGATGCACCCGGGGCGCAGGCCGTCGCCCAGCGAGAAGCTGACGTCGTACTTCTTCATCAGCGCGCAGATGCGCTCGAACTCGGTGTAGAGGAAGTTCTCTTTGTGGTGGGCCAGGCACCACTTGGCCATGATCGAGCCGCCGCGGGACACGATCCCGGTGACGCGCTTGGCGGTCAGCGGGACGTAGCGCAGCAGCACGCCGGCGTGGATCGTGAAGTAGTCGACGCCCTGCTGCGCCTGCTCCTCCAGGGTCTCCATGAAGATGTCGATGTTGAGGTCTTCGGCCTTGCCCTTGACCTTCTCGAGGGCCTGGTAGATCGGCACGGTGCCGATGGGCACGGGCGCGTTGCGCATGATCCACTCGCGGGTCTCGTGGATGTTCTTGCCGGTGCTCAGGTCCATGACCGTGTCGGCGCCCCAGCGCGTCGACCACTGCAATTTTTCGACCTCCTCCTCGATGGACGAGGAGACCGCCGAGTTGCCGATGTTGGCGTTGATCTTGACCAGGAAATTCCGGCCAATGATCATGGGCTCGAGCTCGGTGTGGTGAATGTTGGCGGGGATGATCGCCCGCCCGGCCGCGATCTCGTCGCGCACGAACTCGGGCTCGACGTTCTCCCGGATCGCGCAGTAGCGCATCTCCTCGGTGATGATGCCGCGGCGAGCGAAGTGCATCTGCGACCAGTTGCCCGTCTCCTCGGCCTGGGCGCGGCGGGCCTCGATCCACGCGGCGCGGCGCTTGGGCAGGCCCTCGCGGGGGTCGCAGCCCTGGGGGCCGGTGGTGTCGTAGACGGTCACCGGCGGGTTCTCGCTCCCGTCCATGGACTTGGCGAGGGTGATGCGGCGCATCGGGACCTCGAGCGCGCCGACGCTGATCTTCTCGGACTGCGGGAAGCTCTGGTCGAGGGGCGGGATGGTCCGCAGGGGGGTGACGTCGTCGCCCGCGAGGTTGAGGCGGACGGGGCTTTCAGGGGTCTTGGGTGTGTCGGGCATGCGCTTTCCTCCGCCGGTGCGAACCGGATCAGGTTCGAGGGGACTGTCTCAGGCGCTTGCGTTTTGAAGCGCCACCCCCAGCGTGGCTGGGAGCGTACACGATGCGGGTGCGGCTGAGATCGGGCCTGAGAGGAGCGCCGACCCGACCGCTAGTTATGTTAGTTTGAAGTGCGAGGGGTCCGCTAATGCAGTCCAAAACATGCAGTTTCGCCCGCGTTTCTCACCTTGGCCGTCGCGTTGGATCGTTTTGCCGCCATGGGGCTCTGGTCGTGATCGCCCTGGCGAGCGTCGCGTTGCTCGCTTGCGGGGATTCGGCGAAGGAAGGGGATGACGAGGTCGGGGAGACCGCCGCGCCCGAGACGGACAGCGAGACGGAGACCGAGGGGACGACGGAGACCCAAGGCACCGAGGCGACCGAGACGACGACCGAGGGCAGCGAGACCACCGGAGCGCCGGCGCCCTGCGACATGTTCGCGCAGGACTGCCCCGAGGGGCAAAAGTGCGTGACCTACTGGGACGGCGGCTGGCAGCCGCCGATCTGCGTGGACGTGGTCGGCGACACGCCCTACGGCGAGCCCTGCACCCACGACGGTGTCAACGCCCCCCAGGACACCTGCGACGCCGACAGCTGGTGCTTCGGCTTCATGCGAATCGAGGGCGAAGACGTCGGGACCTGCACGCCCTTTTGCCTCGGCGACGCCGAGATGGCCGAGTGCCCCGAGGGCTACGCGTGCCAGATCTCGGCCGAGGGACCGGCGGTGTGTATCGACACCTGCGATCCGCTGCTTCAAAACTGCCCGCCGCTCGAGGCCTGCTACTGGACCAACACCCAATTTGCCTGCCTCCCGGGCGGGGGCGTGCCGTTGAACAACGTGCCCTGCATGTTCACCAACGACTGCATGGGGGGCTCGCTGTGCCTGACGGGCGAGCTGTTCAACCTGTGCGAGGGCGCGAACTGCTGCGCCGAGTATTGCAGCATCGCGGGCGGCGACGGGCCGTGCACGGAGGAGGAGGACGCCCACGTGTGCGTGCCCTTCTTCGAGGAGGGGCGCGCCCCCGAGGGCTGGGAGGACGTCGGCGTGTGCATCCTGCCTCAACCCTGAATGTCTGAAGGAGTCACGATGATGCGAGTTGCGATGGGTTCACGAACGGCGCCTTGGCTGATGGCGCTCGCGCTGGTGTCCGCTTGCGGAGGCTCGGGCGCGCAGGACGACGAGGCGGGCGCGACGACGACGCCCGAGGGGGAGGGCGAGGCGGACGCGCAGTCGGACGACGCCGACACCGACGACGCCGACGACACCGACACGATCGTGCCCGAGGCGGACGAGCCCCCGGAGCCCTGCGACATGTTCGCGCAGGACTGCCCCGAGGGAGACAAATGCGTCCCCGAGATCGTCGGCGGCCAGCTGCAGCAGGCCGTGTGCACCACCGTGGTCGGGGACACGCCCTACGGCGAGCCCTGCTCCCTCGTCGAGGGCGGCCAGGGCTACGACACCTGCGATGACGCGAGCTGGTGCTTCAACCTGATCGAGGTCGAGGGCGAGCTCGTCGGGACGTGCACGCCCTTTTGCACGGGCAACGCCGAGGACGCGGACTGCCCCGAGGGCTACGCCTGCCAGCTCTCGGCCGAGGGCCCGCCGGTGTGCGTCGACATCTGCGACCCGCTGGTCCAGGACTGCCCCGGGAACCAGGCCTGCTACTGGACCAACAGCCACTTCGCCTGCGTGCCGACCACCGCGAAGCTCGAGACCGGGCAGCCCTGCGGCTTCATCAACGACTGCGATGAGGGGAGCATGTGCCTGAGCGCGGAGGTGCTCAACGGCTGCAGCGAGGCGTCGTGCTGCGGGGACTACTGCAGCCTCGCGGGGGGCGACGGGCCGTGCCAGGCCATCGACCCGGCCTACGTGTGCGAGCCCTTCTTCGAGGAAGGCATGGCCCCCGAGGAGTGGGCGGACGTCGGCGTGTGCGTCCTGCCGCAGTCCTGACGCGGCCTACTTCTTCAGCGCGTGCAGCCGGCCTTCGCGATCGACGCGCAGGAGGTGGCCGCGCCAGTCGATGGTTCGGCTCGAGAGCGCGCGGACCCAGGCCAGGGCGAGGACCAGGTCGGACAAGAAGGCGTCGCGGATCCACGCGAGCGCGCCCGCGAGGCCCTCGCCGCGGCCGGACCACCGGCGCGCGCTGATCGTGATCAAGGCCCGGGCGAACACGGCCAGGGCGACGGCGAGGCCGGCGAGCGTGGGCTGGGCGAGGGCGCCGACGGCCGCGAGGGCGAGGATCAGCGGGGTCGCAAAGAACAGCAGGGGGTAGGTGGCCAGCAAGAGCGGACGCTGGCCGCGGACGACGAGCATCCACCGGGCGAAGCGGCCGACGACGGCGCGAAAGGGCGGGTCGCCGCCGCGAGCCCGGGCGAGCACGGGGGCGACGGCGATCGACCAGCCCGCGGCGCGCAGGCGCCGGGCCATCTCGAAGTCCTCGCCGAGGTAGTCGGTGAGCTCGTCGAAGTCGCCGACCGCGTCGAGGGCCTCGCGGCGGACCGCCCACAGCTTGCCCACGAGGCCGCCCGGGTCGATGCCGCACAGCAGGGGGAAGGCCGCCAAGGAGCCGCCGAGGACGGCCTCGGACGCGCGCGGGCCCACGCCGGCCTGGGTCCGCCGCTCGGACCAGGGGGCCCAGCTCGCGCCGACTCGCCCGTCGCCGCGTCGCGGCCCGAGCAGCGGCGCGATCAGGCCGTCGAGGTCGTAGCCGCGCAGGTCGACGTTGCTGTCGACGTTGATCAGCACCTCGGCCTCGCGCCCCTGCTCCGAGGCCATGATCGCCGCGAGCATGCTGGCCTTGCGGTTCGGCCCGGTCTGCGGCGGGATGAAGGTGTGGGCGTCCACGCCCATGGCGCGAAGCTTGGGGATGGCCTCGAGGATCACCGGCCGCGCGAGGTCGGCGGGGTCGTCGACGGTCATGACCACCCGCCACTGGGTCCGGCTGTCGACCTCGGCGACCGAGAGCAGGTTGGCGAGGAGATCGTGATCGACGCCCGCGCAGGGCCGCATGATCAGCACGCGGAGCTCGGTCAGGTGCGCGTCGTGCTCGGTCGCGGGGGCAGCCCGGGCGCTGGCGAAGCGCCGCTGGAGCTGCCAGCGACGCCAGACCGCGCCGACCGCCAACCACGCGAGGAAGCCCGCCCAGCCCAGGGCCCCGTAGGCAGCGGCGGTGGTGAGGCCCGGCACGGGCGGGTCATAACCCGCAGACGGGGCCCTGACCACCCGAGCGGACCTGCGAACGTGAGGATGCCGCTCTCCAGGCCCAGGCTGGCTTGATAGCATCGCGCCGTGTCTGAGACGGAGTCCGAGCGGGTGCCCTGCATCGAGGTCACCCAAGGGCGGAGCGAGGGGCAGGTCTACGTCCTGGTCAGCCGGAGCACGGTCGTCGGGCGCATGCCCGGCGCGCCGATCCACATCGACGACCCCGGCGTGTCGCGGCGCCACGTCAAGCTCAACCTGCGCGAGGACGGCAGCGTCGAGGCCCAGGACATGCGCTCGACCAACGGGCTGATCGTCAACGGGGCCCGGGTCGAGCGCATCGTCCTCGACGAGGGCGACGAGATCAGCCTCGGCCCCGACGCCTGCTTGCGCCTGAGCTTCCGCGACCCCACGGAGCTCGGCGACGCCTCGCCCGCGCGCTCGGGCCTGTACCCGGTGCCCAGCCAGGACTCCGTCGCCTCCGTCGCGGGCCGCCGCGCCGCGCAGTCGGGGCCCATGCCCGCCGCGTCGAGCCCCGCGCCCGCGTCGAGCTCTGCGTCCGAACCCAAGACCCCCGCGCCGGAGGCTTCGCTCTCGAACCCCAAGCACGGCAAGCGCGACGAGAACACCGGCGCCATCCCCCGGGCCGAGCTCCTCGCCCGCGCCCGCGCCAAGGCGGCGCACAAGGACGCCCAGCCCCTGAGCCCGCGGCAGCTCGAGGTCAGCCAGCTCGTCGCCAACGGCATGACCAACGCGGCCATCGCAGAGGCGCTGGGGATCAGCCCGCGGACGGTGACGAGCCACCTGGATCATATCTACGGGCGCCTGGGGATCGGCTCGCGGGCGGCGTTGACCCGGTGGATCGTCGAGCGCGGGCTGACGCGGCCCGAGGATTGAGCGCTGGCGCTCAGGCGTCGAGTCCAAACACTCGAACGAGCTGCTCGAGAGCGGCCTCGACCCAGCCTGGCTCGATTGGATCGGCAGGCACGATTGTCCAGCCGGCTTCCCTCAGAACGTCATGCTCGGGGGCCTTTGTGCCCACGATGAGCGTGACCTTTCGTTCGCTCCAGAGCAGTTCCCCCCTCGTCTCCGCCCCGGCTTGGCCGGGAGGCCGCACGCGAGGTCGAGGCAGACCCTTGTCCACCAAGCTCTCAATTCCGACACCGAGCTCTGGCTGGAGTTCGGCGAGTTGCTCGCGGAAGGTCGGCTGGTCGAGCTCGGGGAAGGGCCCAACCAGCACCGCCCGGCACTCTTCGCAGCTCGGCACGATGTCGAGGACAGCCTTGCTGTAGTGCTCGAGCTGGGCTTGGTAGTTGCGCCACCCCGGCGAGTCTCTCGGCGGGAGGTCGCTCTTCCAGTCGACCACATACCAAAGTCTTCGACTTTCGTCCGTCGGAAACGCGAGATCGATCCTGCCCGAGACGACGCGTTCATGTTCGTCATCCCGGTACGCGAAGGGCACTTCAACCCAGTGTTCGGGGGCGGAGCGTGCAATGTCGAGGGTCGGATCGTCGAGCATGCGCAAGAGGATTCCCCTGCAAAGTTGAGTTCGCTCGGGCCCAACGCCGAGGCTGCGTGCGAGCCCAGGTAAGAGTGCTTCGGCTCGCTCTGTCTGCGCCTCCTTGCTTCCCGAAAAATCGAGCTTCTCCATGACCGCATGGACGAGGTTGCCGCCCAGGATCCCAACCGATGAGCTCGGACCCGAGACCCGCTCGCGGGAAGCGAGCTCATGGACGCTCTTCCAGGAGGTGCTCGCCTCTTTGCTCTGAGTGATGGTGTCTCGAATCAGCCGAGACCACTGCTCGGTAGGGTCAGGCTCTGGAGGCTCGTCTGGCGGATCCTCGAGCCAGGTGTCGACATCGGGGTCGAGATCAGCGAACGTACCGTCGCGCCATTGCGGTGGGGGGAGGAGCGCAGGGTTCATCGCAGCCGTGAACGGGAGCCCGTTCGCCAAGTGCTCGCGGATGAGCTTGTTCTGTTCACGGTCGACGATGACGAGCTGATCGCGGGCGCGCGTAGCTGCGACATACATCCACCTGCGCCGCTCCTCTGTGTTGGCGAGCTTCTCTTCAGTCTCGTACCGCTCCCAGTCCACCAGCCGCAGCGCCCCGAGCTTGACTGCGACCTTGCGCTCCCGGCGGTTGACGGCGGCCTGTACCCCCTCAGACCGACGGCGGGCGAAACACAGCATGACGACGGGCGCCTCCAGGCCCTTGGCTTTGAAGTAAGAGGTAATGCGAACGGCCTCCTCGCCAACGTCGACGCGCGAAAGGTCCTGCTCCTTGTCGAGGGCTCCGAGCATCCGCAAGACCTCGGCGGGAGAGCGAGCGGTGAGCTCAAATTGTCGTATGAGCCCACGCAGCTTGTCGAGGTTGGCGAGCTTGGCCTCGCCATCGCGCAGCAGGGCCCAGACCGCTGCGGCGCGGCTGCGGTCGAGGAGCTCGTCGAGGAGCGCGACCCAGCTGTCTCGACCTCGACGTCGGGCGAGGCTACGCAAGAGCGAGAAGGCGTCGGCGACTGGGCCCGGTGGGGGGTCTGGGACGCTGTAGCGCCACGCTCCGTCAGCGGCGCGGTGTTTGGCGAGATCTTCCCAGGTCAGGCCAAAGAGCCCGCGGAGCACGAACACGGCGCTCTGCTCATCGCCAGCCTCGTTGAGGCACTCGAGGGCCGCGGTCGCCAGCCGGATCTCATCACGTTCGAAGAACGAGCCTCCCCCCTCGACTACGGCAGGGATACCCGCGCGGGTGAGCGCGTCTTGGAGGGCGTCTGCTCTCGCCCATGATGGCAATAGCAACATGACGTCTGACCACACGAGCGCTCGCGGCTGCTGCGTGGTCTTGTCGACGACTTCACCGCAGCGTCGAAGCTCGAGGAGGTAGCGGACGATGGCGCCGAGTTCGTCGAGATCGGTGGCCGTGGGCGGCAGGGGTAGACGCACGACCGGCATCAAGCGCCCCTGTTGTCGATGTGGACGCTGGCGTTGATAGCCTGGCAGGTGGCCAAAGGTGGTGTTGACCCACTCGACGAGGTACGGGACGGATCGGAAGTTCTCTGTGAGGGCGAGCTTCTCACCGTCGCGCATGAGCAGGGACTCGAGCTGCCGCCAGGTGGTCTGATCGGCGCGACGAAAGCGGTAGATGGACTGCTGAGCGTCACCGACCGCGAACAGGCGACCCCGGCGGGGTGGATGGGCGTCCCATTCGCCGTCCGCGTCAGGCTCCCGGGTTAGCAGCGCAGCGACCTCGGCCTGGATCGGATCGGTGTCTTGAACCTCGTCGATGAGCACCGCATCAAAGCGCTCGGCGAGGCGGGCCCGAGCGTTCGGACGCTCGCGTAGGAGCCACGCCGCTCGGAACAAGAGATCGTCGTAGTCGGCGACAGCAGCCCGACGCTTGGCGAGATCAATCTGAGGTAAGAAGTACTTTGCCAGGTCGCGGACGACCAGGCCATGGAGCTTCTCGAGTTCGTGAGCCCGCCAGCTGCGGAATTGTTGAACGACTCCAGCGAATAGCTGCTTTCCGCCGCCTTGCCAGTCGGCCATGCGCCCGTGGCGAAGGTTGCCGCTCACTCCCTCGCCGCTCGCCAACACTCGGACGACGGCCTCGGCAGGGGAGCGCTCGCGGGCATCTTGGAGAACGACGAGGAGCCCGTGAGTCGCCAGATATAGCTTGTCGTGGTCTTTGTTGGTGCAGGCTAAGGCCGCGACGAATAGGCGCTTGCCCAGCTCCTCGACCTTGGCGAAGGAGGCCGCGGGGTCGAAGGGGTAGACCGTGTGCACGGGTTGGAGGTCGCGATAGCTGAGGAGGCGTCTCGCTGTTTCGCGCAGGGTCCATGGACTGATGAGCTGATAAATGACCAGGCTCGCCTCGGGGTGACGGAGGCGGAAGCCCTCTTCCCAGTTGCGGTAGCCTTCGATGACTTGAGGGGATGAGAGGATGTCTGGGAGTACCTCGGTGTCGGGAGCCCAGGCTGCGTCGAAGGATTCGGCGGTTAGCAGGCGCTGGCAAAACCCATGGATCGTCGAGAGCTCCAGGGAGGAGAGCTCGGCGAGGAGGCCCTCCGGTAGATGACGGCCGGCGGCCAGATGATGCTCGAGGGCGTCGCGGACACGCGCCTGCAACTCGCCCGCGGCCTTCTCTGTGAAGGTGATCGCCGCAATGCGTCCGGCAGGGGTGCCATGGACGAGGAGTTCGAGGACGCGATCCGTCAAGACGCTCGTCTTGCCCGACCCAGCCCCAGCAGAGAGGGCGATCGAGCAACCAAGCTCTCGAATCGCTCGCTCTCGGATGTCCTGGTCTCGAGCCCTCACTCGGGCCTCCTCGGCGTGATCGGCTGAACCTCTCCGCGGACATAGCCGACATCGTGTTCGGCCGCGAGTCGCAGGGGGTGCCGCTCGCCCCATGGCCACCAGTTGCCATGCGCGACACATTGATTGGCAAATGCCAGTCGCCGAGCAACGAGCGCCTTTTCAGCGAGCGCCTCGCCTTGTTCGGACACACCATCGAGATCGAGCGCCCGCAGTTTGATGACCTCCGGCCGTACCATCGCAGTGAGTACGAGCGATGTTGCATCGCGGGCCAACTGTCCGCGAGCGGGCTTCCTGGCGAGCAGCAGCGCGAGCTCGCTCTGCGTCTGCCACCCCAGCTCCGTTTCGACGGCCCAGGGAAGCCCTGGTACGAGGCGCCCGACTGCCTGCTTCCGTGAGCCGCGGGGTAGCGCGCCCAGGCGCTCGAGCTTTGCTATGCGTTGTCGAGCGAGGCCTCGGAGAAGTCCAACTGTCGCTTCACTGACGTCATCTCGGTGTTCCTGCCACGTTGCCATTGCTCGGTCCCAGGCCGCCTCGAACGCGGGCATCGTCGGGCCGCCAGCGTCGAGCGCTTCACCGAGGGCGTCGAGCATCATGCGTTCTTGGAAACGAGGGTGCAGGGGATCCGAGCGGCCTTGGAGACGCGCGGGGCGGCGAATCGAGAGGACCTCTTCAACTAGATAAGCGCCGGGGCTGACGATCAGCTTGGCGATCTTGGCAGGATCGAGCGGCGCGCCATCGAGGCCAGGCACATCGATCAGGGCCGGCGACATCAACCCCGTCCATGGTGTCGGCGTGTGGCTGTCGAGGGCGCGCTGGAGCCCAAGGAGCCTCCGCGTCATTGGGTTCGCCGCGATGCGGAGCAGGCCCTTTCGCGGTTCGGTGACCATCGACGCCACGCGATGCTCGAGGGGGCTCGCCGCGCGAGCCGGATCTCTGGGCCATGGCCGTGCGCGGCTGCCCACTCGGACGCGCAGCTCGGCGAGGTCGGCGTAGCTCGCTCGTCGGCCGAGGAGTGTCGACATGACCTCGAGCAAGTATGTGCTTGGCTGGAGCGGGCGGGCCTCGAGGAGCTCTGTCGCAGGCATGGAGAGCCATAGACTTCCCGTGCACGAGCCCACGGTCGCGGCGAAGCGACGGGTCTCGAAGTCTCGAAGTTCGCTGCTGGGGAGTAGCCGAGCTCCGAGCTCCGTGTTGAGCTGATCGACCAGATCGTCGGGTAAGACGGGATCCTCGCCTGGATGTCGAGGAAATCGTCCTTGGCTCAACCCTGTCACGACGACGAGGTCGAAGGCTCCACCGAGCAGGCCCATGGGTGTCATCACGCGAACGGCGGGAGCCGACAGGCTGCCGCGCAATGTCGCGGCAGCCTGGAGATCGTGGCGAAGCTGAGCGAGCGCGACCTCCAGAGGCAGCGAGCTTCCCATTCCGGCTGGGCCCCAGCCCCGGAGTAGCTGGATGACTTGGGCTAGATCCGGTGACGGTCGCCACCAGCGACGCAGAAAATTGAGCCATCGGTTCGCGTGGGCGCCAAGGGTCGCAGGTCCTCGAAAGCGCCGAAATGAGGCCTCGAAGACCCGCATCGTCCGGATCAGGTTTTCAGCTGCGAGTCGATCCCCCTCTACGTCGTGAACATCTTCTTCGTCGAGGGCGGTGGCCCAGGCCTCGACAGCGCCGATGATCGTGCTCGAATTGGTGACGGCGCCGCAGCGCGCGAGGAGCCTGCGCCAACGTCCTCGTCCTCGCGTGATCGGTGCTCCCAGCGCGTCGCCCAAACGAAGCCCAGGTAAGCGCAACAGTTCGTACCACGAGGGGACCGTCTCGCTCCCCGCGGCGATCTCCAGACACGAGAGTAAGAAGCGGGCAGCAGGTGTCGTTGCCAAGGGCGGACCGACGAGCCAGGTTGCCGGTAGATGCGCGCGTTCAAAGTGCTCGCGCAAGACGACGACCTGTCGCGGGTCGGGGAGGACTACGGCAATGCGATCGAGGGGAACTCCGCTTCGGACGGTGTCGAGGACTACACGTGTGGCTTCACCGAGCTCGCGGACATCGTCGGGAGTCCGCGCGAGGGTCAGGCTCGAGTCGGTCGTGATGGGCTCTCCGAGGGGCCCGAAGAGCCTGCGCGCCAGGTTGGCGACGGTTGATTCACCTCTACGCTCGACGTCGATTGAGGTCTGGGAACCACGTGCTGCGCGAAGCCCGAGATGTGCGGGTTCCAGGTTGTGCCAGGGGGGGAGTCGGACCTCGACGTGTGGGAACACCATGAACCAGGCGCGGAGGGTCTCGAAGGTCTCCGGCGCCAACAGTCGATCTCCGAGGACGACCGCCCCTTCCCACGGGCTGCTCGAGATGCCTTCACGGGCTGCTCGAGCCAGCGCCTCACTCGAGTAGAGCCTGTCAACCTCGCGCTGTACGTCGATGCCGCGCATGAGCTCGGCGAGGATGAGCAGGCGGTCGGCGTAGGGGGAGTGTTCGAGACCCTCGAGCTGCTCCGGGGTCACTCTAGCGCTCTCGAGGGTCTCGGTCGCCCTCGCCAACGCCATGGCCCATCCAGGCTGGGACAGCGCCTCTGCGTGTGGGCCGAGGGCGCCGTTTGCATCGAGTCGGCGGAGGAGCTCGGCGATCACCGTGCTGCGCCATCCGCCAGGCTCTGACCGTAGGCCATGGGCCGAGAGCTTCGGCTCCGCGAGGGCGTGGACGACACGCTCGGGCGTCGAAAACTCGACGCGGATGAGGTGCCCGCTCAGGGCGATCTGTTGCCGAGCGAGGTTTCCGTTTGACTCGGATGGCGTGATGACGACGATGGGGGCAGAGCGGCTTCCAGCTGTATCGCGTACCTTTTCAATCGCCTGAGATAGGGCGAGGCCGAGCGGTGATGGAGGAGGAAGAGGCAAGCGTCGAGGTTATCAGCTCGAGAGTTTGATGAAAAACTCCCGGTGAGTGCATGACTACCGCGAGGCATTGACTCGACTGTGGAGTACGCGGTCAGCAGTCAGTGCTGCTCAGGTGTTCTGTCCGAAGGTTTGAGGTGCCCGTTTTGGCGATCGACGAGGCCCAGATATATGACCATTCCTGCGGGTCTAGATAGGCGTTGATGCCGTTTCGAGGCTCTATGTCTAGGTGATGAGGTCATGGCGGATATGTTGAGTGCTTGTGGAATGGGCTGTGTTCGACTGAAATCGTGGGTGAACTCGAGGCAACACCACATCGCTACCGGCCATCGGGACGTGCGTTTCCGACATGCCGAAGATTCGGCGGAAAGGATACGAGGATGATGGCACTCTGGAGTGCCATTTCCACAGCCTCGGTATGAGCCAGGGCTACTCGGGTGGTCCGTCGATCGGCAGGTCGAGGTGGAAGGTCGTGCCGACCCCGTCCTCGACCTCGAGGCTCAGCTCGCCGCCGTGCTCCGTCGCCAGCTTGTGGCTGACCGAGAGCCCCAGCCCGGTGCCGCGGTCGCGCGGCTTGGTCGTGAAGAAGGGGTCGAAGATCTGGGTGCGCAGGTGCTCGGGGATGCCCCCGCCGCGGTCCTCGACGCTGATGCGCACGAAGGCGCGGCCGTTGCTGACGGTGGGCAGCGTCGACGCGCGCAGCCAGATGCGCTTGTCCGGGTGGGCGCCGGGGTAGCGGGAGTTGAGGGCGTCGCGGGCGTTGGTGACCAGGTTCACGATCACCTGCTGGATCTGCTGCGGCCGGCAGCGCAGCGCGGGCAGGTCGGACTCGAGCCTGCGCTCGACCTTGACGTGGTCTTGGCTGAGGAGGGTGCGCAGCAGGGTCGAGGTCTCGTCGAAGATGCGGGGCAGGGGCACGCGCTCGAGCTGGTGGCCGGGCTGGTCGTGGCCCTCGCCCTCGGGGCCGCGCCGAGAAAAGCGCAGCAGGTCGCGGGCGATGGTCGAGACCCGCCCGGCCTCGCGCCGGATCTCGCCGGCGAGCTCGCGGACCTCGTCGCTGGCGTCGGGGGTGTCGGCGATGAGCTCGGCGTAGCTCGAGATGCCGTGGATGGGGTTGTTGATCTCGTGGGCCACGCCGGCGGCGAGGCTGCCGATGGACTCGAGGCGCTGCTGCTGCTGGAGCCGGCGCTCGAGCCGGGCCTTGTCGAGGGCGGCGAGGTGGCGCTGGGTGATGTCGGTCAGGATGCCGACGACCTTGGTGACCTCCCGGCTCGCGGAGTCGGAGTTGGGGGAGCTGGGGGCGCTGGCGCGGGTGATCGGCGCGAGGCGGACGCTGAACCACCGCGGCTGGCCCTCGCGGTCGCGCAGCTCGACCTCGAGGGCGCGGGTCGTGCCTGTGGCGAGGACCTGGGCGAGGGCCTCGCGCCAGCGCGCCGCGTCCTCGGGCAGCATGCCCTGATCGCCCGGGGTGCCGATGAGGCGCTCGGGGTCCGCGGCGCGGGCGTCGAAGTGGTTGGCGAAGGCGATGGCGCCGTCTGGATCGAGGAGCACGATCGAGTCGGGGGCGTCGCCGACGAGGGAGCGCCACTGGGCCTCGCTGCGCTGCAGGGCCTCGTAGAGGTCCGCGTTGTCGAGGGCTGAGGCGGCCTGGCCGAGCAGGAAGCGGAGCACGGTCATCCGCTGGGCGGTGAAGCTGCCGGCGTTGAGGTGGTTCTCGAGCACGATCGCGCCGACCCGCTCGCCGTGCTTGACGATGGGGGCGCACAGCAGGGAGCGGGGCTGCTTGGCGACGACGTAGGCGTCGCTGGCCAGGCGCGAGTCGGTGCGCGCGTCGTCGACGACGATGGCCTCGCCGGTGCGCAGGGTCAGGTAGACCAGGCTCAGGGGCAGGAGCTCGCCGAGCTCGTCGAGGAGCATGGGCGGGCGCAGGGCCGCGGCGTCCTCGGCGGTCGCCGTGGCGACGGCGCGGACCTGGCCCTCGCGCTCGATCAGCAAGGTCCCGCGGTCGCCCCCGGCGTTCTCGATGGCCGCGCGCAGCACCCGGGCCGCGACCTCGTCGAGGAGCAGGTCCTCGGCGATGAGCTGCATGGTCGAGAGCACGGTCTCGAGGTCCAGGCCGTCGATGGGCGCGTCGGACTTGCCCCACGACTGGGTCGCCGACGCGCGGTGGCCCGCGCCGCGGCGCGAGCGGGTGTCGCGGGTGCGTCGGCTGCGGGTCCCGGTGCCCGTGGTCGTGCTCGGGCGGAGGGCCGAGTTGGCGAGCTCGCCGTCGATGCGCGCGACCACGGCCCGGGCCCCCCAGCGGTGGTAGGCCGCCCGCGCCCGGGCCAGGGCGCCCTCGCGCGAGGCGGGTCGGTGCCGGCGGGCGGCGAGGGCGGCGAGGCGGTCGTAGGCGAGGCCCTCGAGGTTGGGGGTGCGGCGCTCGTGGGCCGCGAGCGCGGCGGCCTCGAAGGCCTGGACCGCGGCGTCGCCTTGGTTGCGCAGGCTAGCGAGCTCGCCCTCGACGATCTGGACCATGGGCCCGTACTGCTCGATCGAGCCCTCGGCCCAGGTGCGCAGGAGCTTCAGGCGCTTGCGGATGCGTCGGATGGCGCGGCGGCGGGTCCGGGCGTCGACCGTGGCTTCGTTGACGCTGTCGGCGACCAGGATCGCGTCGACCATGGCCAGGCGCGGGCGGTGCCAGCTGTTGAACAGGACCTGGTCGAAGTCGTCGGCGACGTGGGCGACGGTCTCGCGGGCGGCCCCGAGGTCGCCGAGCATGAGCATGCCCATGGCGCGCAGCGCCGCGATGGCGTAGCCGATCAGCCCCTCGTACTCCTCGGCGCCCAGGTTGGAGGGCTCGTGGAAGCGCGGGGGGCTCTCGCCGGGCTCGAGGGGGGCCTGGGGGTCGTGGCTGAGGGTCTCGGCGTAGGCCTCGTACATCCCGTAGAGCGCCGACATCTGCGGGCCGTCGAGGGCGTCGAGCTGGGTCTGGAGGGCGCGGTGGCGCTCGAGGACCTCGCGCAGGTGGAGCCCAGACTCGACCATCAGGCCCAGGCCGAAGGCCCCCATGACGCCGGCGTTGGTGATGTCGCCGAGCTCGAAGGACTGGCGCTGGAGCTCGTCGAAGACCTCGAGCACGTAGGTGGCGGGGCGGCACGCGGGGAATACGAAGAGCAGGCTGCAGGTGCGGATCTGCAGGGCCTCGCGGGCGTACATGGGCCGGAGCCGGGCGAGCTCGAGGGCGCGGTCGGCCAGCTCTCCCGCCGCCTCGTTCTTGCCGATCCCCGCCCCCGTGACCGCGACCTGGGCGAGGGCGAGGGCCGAGCTGTGGTGGTAGCCGTCGCGCAGGGTCAGGCGCCCGTGCAGGCCCGAGAGCAGCACGAAGAGCTCGACGCTCGCGGCGTAGGAGGGGGCCTTGAGGGCCTGGACCAGGCGGAGGGTGGCGCGGGCCTTGGGCGTCGCGGCCTCGGGCAGGGCCGCGAGCTTTTGGAGCGAGGCCCCGCTCGCGCTGCGCCAGCCCCGGGCCGACTCGAGGATCATGCGCAGGGCGGAGGGCTTGGGCTCGACCTTCACGCCGACCTCGGCCAGGGCCGCGATCCCGAGCTCGACGGCCTCGTCGTAGCGGCCGTGCATGTTGAGCAGGACGATGTGATCGTGGATCACGTCGGCGCGCTCGTCGAGGGCCATGGTCCAGCCGAGCAGGCCCTCGAACAGGGCGTCGGCCTCGTCGCGTCGGACCAGGCTCGTGGCCTTGGCGAAGTTGAGGGCCACGGACAGGGCGAAGGCCCGGTGGGGGCCCGCCCCGCGCTTGGCGTCGGGCAGCTCGGGCTCGAGCAGCTCGTGGGCGAGGGCGAGGTAGCGCTCGGCCGAGGCCCACGCGGCGGAGCCCTGGGCGAGGACGCCGGCGGCGTAGTTGAGGCGCGCGAGCTCGAGGCGCTCGTCGTCGGTCCAGCGCCCGCGCACGGCCTCGTCGAGGCCGGCGTCGAGGTGGTCGACGATGGCGTAGAGCCGGGCGCCAAACTCGAATTCGTCGACGGCGAAGTCGCGGGTCTCGTCGAGCAGGGGGTAGAGCCCGCCGAGGTCGCTCGCGCTCATGCCCATGCTGTGGTCGACGGACTCGAAGGTGCCGACGATGCTCGAGCTCGCCTTGCCCCGGGCCTCGGCCTTTCGAGCCTGGCGGCGCTTGGCCGAGGCGAGCAGCTGCTGGCCGATGGCCCAGCGCATGGCCCGGGCCTCGGCGGGCTCGAGCTCGGCGAGGGCGGCCTCGTGGATGCGGTCGTGGGCGAAGTGGTAGTAGCCGCCCCGCAGCCCGATGAGCCCGGCGCGCTCGAGGTTGTAGAGCGCGGGGACCATGGCCTCGGCGTCGCGCTCGGTGGCGGCGGCGAGCAGGTTGGGGCCAAAGCGGGCGCCGAGCTGGGCCGCGCGCACGAGCCACCAGCGCTCGCGCTCGGGCAGCGCGGCGAACTTGGCCGCCATCACGCCGAGCACGGTGTCGGGGATGCCCGCGGCCTCGATGGCCGGCAGCGACCAGGTCCAGCCCTCGGGCGTGGGCTGGAGCAGGCCCTGGTCGCGCAGGTGCTCGAGGAAGTGGCGGATGAACAGCGGGTTGCGGTCGGTCTTGCGGGCGACGAGCTCGGTCAGCGCCCGCAGCCGCGACTCGGGCTGGTCCGCGGCGTCGTCCCTGCCCAGGGTCGCGGCGAGCAGGCGCTCGAGGGCGTCGAGCTCGAGGGGGCGCAGGTCGACGCGCGCGAAGCTGTCGGCCAGCTCGCCCCCGGGGGCGCAGGCCTCGAGCAGGTCCGCGGCCGGGCTCTCGGCCTCGAGCTCGTCGGCGCGCAGGGTGACGAGGAAGAGCGCGGGGGCCTGGAGCGCGACGAGCAGCGTGCGCAGCAGCTCGACGCTGGCGCGGTCGGACCACTGCAGATCCTCGAGGATGATCAGCACGGGCAGCTCGGCGCTGCCCGGCTGGTCGCGGGTCAAGGTCGCGAGCAGCCGGGCGAAGGCCAGCTGCAGCCGGACCTTGGCCTCGCTGGCGGGCAGCCGGGGCACGGGGGGGAGCTCGCCGAGGACCCACTCGAGCTCCGGGACCAGCTCCCCGACGACGCCGGCGACGGCCCCGAGCTCGCGGATCAGGGCCTCGCGCCAGCGCTCGAGCTCGGCTTCGCTGAGGCGCAGCAGCGAGGCCAGCAAGCTGCCGAAGGTCTCGCGCCACGGCTGGTAGGGGCGCTCGGCCGCCCGGGCCTCGACGCTCCGGCGCTGCTCGATCTTGCCGCGCCCGGCCAGGCCGCCGCGGGCGAGGTGGTGGGTCTCGAAGGCGTCGACGAGGGCGGACTTGCCGATGCCCGGCGGGCCGGCGAGGGCGAGCAGGTGGGGGCGGCGAGACGCGGCCGCGCCGGCGAGCTCGACCTCGAGGCGCCCGAGCTCGCGCTCGCGGCCGAACAGCTGGCGGGGCAGCTGCAAGGTCGTCGCGCGGTCGCGCTGGCCCAGGGGGAAGCGGATGGTCTGCAGCGAGGCCCCGCTCACCGCGGCGCGGTCCATGTGCTCGGCGAGCTGGGTGAGGTCGGCCTCGAGCCCCGCCGCCGACTGGTAGCGATCTTCCGGGGCCTTCTCGAGCAGGCGCAGGATGATGTCCGAGAGCGCCTCGGGCAGCTTGGGGACGCGCTCGAGGGGCGAGTCCGGCCGCCGCGCGAGGTGGGCGTGGACGAGCTCGAGGGGGGCGGCGCTGGTGAACGGGCACTCGCCCGTGGCGAGCTCGTAGAGGGTCACGCCGAGGGAGTAGAGGTCGCTGCGGTAGTCGACCGCGTGGCTCGTCCGCCCGGTCTGCTCCGGCGAGATGTAGGGCAGCGTGCCCTCGAGGGTCGTGGGCGCGAACAGGTCCTGGCGCTCGCGCTCGACGAGCACCGAGATGCCGAAGTCGGCGAAGTAGAGCGCGCCGGTCTCCGCCTCCATCAGCAAGTTGCTGGGCTTGACGTCGCGGTGGATGATCCGCTGGGCGTGGATGTCGGCGAGGATGGCCGCGAGGCGCTGGCCGATGCGGACCAGCTCCCGGGTGGTCGGTCGGGTCTCGCGGGCCATGCGAGCGAGGTCCATGCCGTCGACGTACTCGAGCACGAGCACGAGCTGGTCGCTGGCGTGGATCAGCTCGAGGGCCCGGACCACGCCCTCGACCTCGAGGCCGCGCAGCAGCTGGAACTCGTGCTCGATGCGAGCCTTGACCGCGCTGTCGGTCTCGTCCTCGAACTCGACGACCTTGGCGAGCACGCGTCGACCGTCGCGCTCGCGCACGGCCTCGTAGGCGCGCGAGCGGGCGTTCGCCCGGATCAGGCGGCGGACGGTGAATCCAGCGACGGGGAGCGAAGCGACCAAGGGGGGGCACCAGTGTACGTCGCTTTTTGGACTCCGGCGGCGCTGGACAGGCGCTGTTGACCGACGCCCCAGTGGCCGTTTTTGCTACGCGTTCTCCGGCTCTTCTTGAGTTTTTGTGCGCTCGATTGAGCTCGCTTCGGGGCTGCCCCAACCACCGCCGCCTGGTGTCTCGAGCACGAAGCGATCGCCCGCCTCGACCCGGGCGCGATCCGTGAACGCGAGGGCCTGACGGGCGCCGCCTTCGCGCTCGATCCATGCGCGACCTGGCGCGCCGGCTCGTCCGCCGTCGACCCCGTAGGGCCCCGTCGCCCGCCGATTGGCGAGGATGATCAGCTCCATCGCGTCGAGGAAGCGGAGCCGTCGTCGGACCCCGTCGCCGCCGCGCTGCCGGCCCGCGCCGCCCGAGCCCCGGCGGATCTCGAAGGCCTCGACGAGCACGGGGTAGCGCTGCTCGAGGATCTCGACGTCGGTCAGCCTCGAGTTGGTCATGTGGGTGTGCACGGCGTCGGTGCCGGGGAAGGTCGGCCCTGCGCCCGAGCCCCCGCAGACTGTCTCGTAGTACTGGTAGTCGGCGTTGCCAAAGGTCAGGTTGTTCATGGTCCCCTGGCTCGCCGCCATCACCCCGAGGGCGCCGAACAGGGCGTCGCACACGGCCTGGGAGGTCTCGACGTTGCCGGCGACGACGGCCGCGGGGTAGCGCGGGTGCAACATGCAGCCCTCGGGGACGACGAGCTCGATGGGATCGAGACAACCCTCGTTGAGGGGGATGTCGGCGTCGACGAGGGTGCGGAACACGTAGAGGACGGCGGCCTGGCAGACCGCGAGGGGGGCGTTGAAGTTGTTGGGGCGTTGGGCGCTCGTGCCCGTGAAGTCGACGCGGGCCCGGGCCCCGCCCTCGCGGCGGGGCTCGATGGTGATCGCCACGGCGATCTGGCTGCCGTCGTCCATGGCTTGGCGAAAGCGCAGGGTCTGCGCCTCGCGGTCGACGAGGCGGGCGAGGGCCTGGCCCACGGCCGCGGCGGCGTTGCGGCGGACATGACCCATGTAGGCGCGGACCAGCGGCAGGGTCCAGCGCGCCACGCAGGCCTCGAGCTCCCGGGCGCCCTCGACGTTGGCGGCGAGCTGGGCCTCGAGGTCGGCGAGGTTTTGCGTGGGATCGCGGGCCGGCCACGGCCCGGCGCCGAGGCGCTCGAGCAGGGCTTCGCGGCGCAGCTGGCCCGGGGCGAGGGCGCCGTCGACGAGCAGGAAGCCGTCGAAGAGCACGCCCTCCTCGTCGACGTGGCGGCTGTGCGCGGGCATCGAGCCCGGCGAGATGCCGCCGATGTCCGCGTGGTGTCCCCGGCTGGCGACGAAGAAGTCGGGCTTGGCCGGCGTGTCTGCGCCCTCGTTGGTAGAGGCGTCGATGAACACCGGCGAGATCAGGGTGACGTCGGGGAGGTGCGTGCCGCCGTTGTAGGGCGCGTTGACGACGTAGACGTCGCCCGGGTGGAGCGGGCGGGGGCGCTCGCTGTGGGTGATCACGGCGCGCACGCTCGCGCCCATGGACCCGAGGTGCACGGGCATGTGCGGGGCGTTGGCGATCAGCATGCCCTCGCCGTCGAACACGGCGCAGGAGAAGTCGAGGCGCTCTTTGATGTTGACCGAGTGGGCCGTGTTGCGCAGCGTCGCGCCCATGCGCTCGGCGATGGAGCCGAACAGGTTGTTGAACACCTCGAGGCGCACGGGGTCGGGGCGGCGCAGCTCGGCCTCGGTGTCCGCGGACGCGGCGAGGCGCGCGAAAGGGTGGGCGCGGGTCAGGCGGAGGTGCCCGGTGTCGAGCACGGCCGCGGTCCACCCGGGCTCGACGATGGTCGTGCCCGTGGCCTCGGCGATGATCGCCGGCCCGGGGAGCTCGCGGCCCGGAGCGAGCGCCTCGCGGGCGAGGACCGGGGCTCGGACGCGCTCGCCCGCGGTCCACAGCTCGACCCACTCTCGGGGCGCGGCGAGGTTCGGCTCATGGGGCGCGGCGCGGCCGTCGGTCTCGAGGGCGTCGACGCGGTGCCCCGGGGCGACCGCCTCGATCACGAGGGCGTCGACGATCACCGCCTCGGTGGCCAGCGCGAAGCCGTAGCGCTGGCGGTGCTCTCGCTCGAAGCTCGCGCGCATGGTCGCGGCCGCGTCCTGGGTCGGGGACCAGTCCACGCGCAGGGGCCGATCGCTCCCGGCGTAGCGCAGCATCAGCCCGCGCTCGAGCTCGATGGTCCCCGGCTCCACGCCCTGGTCCACGAGCTGCGCCTGGGCCTGCTCGGCGAGCTCGGCCAAGGTCGCGGAGAGCTCGGCCAGGGTCTCGGGCCGCGCGTCGAGGGCCACCCCCGCCGAGCGCTCGCGCATCGCCCGGAGGTCGGCCAGGCCCATGCCGTAGGCCGAGAGCACCCCCGCGAAGGGGTGGATCAGCACGGTGCGCATGTCGAGGGCCTCGGCGACCAGGCAGGCGTGCTGCCCCCCGGCGCCGCCGAAGCAACACAGGGCGTGGTGCTCGAGGTCGTGGCCGCGCTCGATCGAGATCTTCTTGATCGCCCCGGCCATGCTCGCCACGGCGATCTCGATGAGGCCGGTGGCGAGGCGCTCGGGGCTGGGCGGGGCCTCGCCGGTGTCCGCGGCGACGGCTTGGGCGAGCGCGGCGAAGCGCTCGCGGACGACCTCGGCGTCGATGGGCTGGTCGCCGCCCGGTCCAAACACGGCGGGGAAGCGGCGGGGCTGGAGCTTGCCCACCATCACGTTGCAGTCGGTGATCGTCAGCGGCCCGCCGCGGCGGTAGCAGGCTGGGCCCGGGACGGCGCCGGCGGACTCCGGGCCCACGCGCAGGCGGCCGTGCTCGAAGCGGCAGATCGAGCCCCCGCCGGCGGCGACGGTGTGGATCTCGAGCATGGGCGCGCGCACGCGGACGCCGGCGACCTCGGTCTCGAAGCTGCGCTCGAGCTGACCGGCGTAGTGGGCGACGTCCGTGGACGTCCCGCCCATGTCGAAGCCGACGATGCGCGCGTGCTTGGCCTGGGCGCTCGTGGCCACGGCCCCGACGATGCCCCCGGCGGGCCCGGACAAGATCGCGTCCTTGCCCCGGAAGCTGCGCGCGTGGGTCAGGCCGCCGTTGGACTGCATGAACAACAGCCCGCCGTCGAGGGCCCCGAGGGCGGCCGAGACCTGCTCGACGTAGCGGCGCAGCACCGGCGAGAGGTAGGCGTCGACGACGGTCGTGTCGCCGCGCCCGACGAGCTTGGCGAGGGGGCTGACCTCGTGGCTGACGCTGATCTGGGAAAAGCCCATGGCCGCGGCGAGCTCGGCCACGGCCCGCTCGTGGGCGCCGAAGCGCCAGCCGTGCACGAGCACGATCGCCACGGCCTCGATGCCGGCGGCGCGGGCCGGGGCCAGGGCGGCGCGGACCTGGTCGGGGTCGAGGGGGCGCAGCACCTGCCCGCGGGCGTCGACGCGCTCGGCGATCTCGGCGACGGCGGTGTGCAGCAAGCTCGGCAGGACGATGTGGCGGTCGAAGAGGCGCGGCCGGTGCTGGTCGCCGATGCGCAGCACGTCGGCGAAGCCCTCGGTGATCGCCAGCACCGTCGGCGTGCCCGCGCGCTCGAGCAGGGCGTTGGTCGCCACCGTCGTGCCCATCTTGACCGAGGCGATGGTCCCGGGCGCGATGGCCTGGTCCGGATCACGCAGGCCGAGGAGCTCGCGGATCCCCGCCACGGCCGCGTCGCGGTAGCGCTCGGGGTTGGCGGACAGCAGCTTGTGGGTGTGCAGCCGCCCCTTCGGATCGCGGGCGACGATGTCCGTGAAGGTCCCCCCGCGGTCGATCCAAAATTCCCAGCCAGCTGGGCTGCCCTCGTGCTCCGCCATCGGGCCGCGAGCATACGTCAGGGGGCTAGCCAGAACGAGCTCTGCCCGACCCTCCGACCACCTTGGTCGCCGTGGAGGAGCTGCGCCCTCCCTGCCCCACGTCCCCGACTCGGAACTTGCTGGCGTTCTCGGCGATGAAGTCGATGGGGCGCGGGGCGTAGTCGAAGCTGGGGTCGAGCTCGCGCAGCTCCTCGAGCAAGGTCAGCGGCTTCCACCCGTTCATGGTGGCCGCGGCGTAGACGAGGAGCTCGGGCTCCGACATGGGCCGACCCTAGCAGCCGCCCACGGGTTCAGCGCCAGCTGAGTCCGTGGACGATGCTTTCGTGGATCATGGGTCCCGGCGCGGCCGGGGTGGGGGACTGCTAGCTGTCTCGGTCGTTCGGGTTGTCTGGGCCGTCCTCGATCTCGACCTCGGACTCCGCGGCCTCGGCCGCGGCCTGCAGGCGCTCCGACAGACCCTCGACGGCGTAGAGGTTGAAGGTGCCCACGGCGAAGGCCACCCGCTCACCGGTGTCGGCGTCCTCGGCCGCGCCGCTGATGACCAGCAGGGAGCGGCCGGCGGACTGCACCGTCGTCGAGGTCACCAGGGTCTGGCCGACCCGAGCCGGGCGCAGGAAGTTGACCTTGAGCTCCACGGTGCTCGTCGACAGCCCCAGGGGGACGGCGTGGCTCAGCGCGCGCATGCCCAGGGCCGAGTCGAGCAGGGTGGTCAGCGATCCGCCGTGGGCGGTCATCGGCGCCCCGGAGTGGCGCTGGGTGATCGCCATGCGGCAGCGCAGCTCCCCGTCGGGCCCGCGCTCCATGTCGATGCCCAGGGTGCTCAGCAGGCCGCCCATGCGCCGGAGGTTCTCGAACACGGTGGTGACCAGCGCATCGCTCATGACCTGGATGTAGCTCGGCTTTGATGCTGCGAGAATGGACTATTCTAGGACTTCCATGTTGCATGGATGGACACTCAATGCTCGATGACCGCGCGATCTTCGCCATCTTGGCCGAAGCCGGGAGCTTCGCCGGGGCGGCGCGGCAGCTGGGCGTGGCCCGATCGACGGTCATGCGCCGCCTCGACGCCCTCGAGTCCGAGCTCGGCCTGCGCCTGGTCCAGCGCGCCGGCCGACGGCTGGTGCTCACCGAGGCCGGGCGCGGCTACGCCGAGGCCTTGCGCGGGGTCTTGCGCGAGCTCGAGCGCGTGGAGAACGAGCTGCGCAGCGAGGAGGCGACGCCCTCGGGGAAGCTGCGGGTGTGGCTGCCCATCCTGGGCACGAGCGCGGCCCTGGCCCCGGCGGTGGCGAGCTTCATGGACGCCCACCCGGCGGTCGTCGTGCACCTCGAGCTCGGCCGAGACGTCCGCCACCTCGAGCTCGGAGCCTTCGATCTCGCGCTCCAGTTCGGCTTTCGCATCAACACCGAGCTCGCCGCGCGGACGCTGATGCGCGACCGGATGATCCTCGTGGCCAGCAGCGCCTACGTCCGCGCGCACGGCCTGCCGCGCAGCGTCGAGGCGCTCCGGCATCACCGGGCCGTGCACGCCCGGGACGTCGAGGGCAAGCGGATTCACTGGCGCGATCCCTCGGGCGCTCGCGTCCCCATGCCGCCGGCGAGCGTCGAGGTCAACTCCGTCGGCTTCGCCTTCCAGCTCGCGCGGGCGGGCGCGGGGGTGGTCTGGGCGCCCTCGCTGCTCGCCGCTCCAGGGCTCGAGTCGGGCGAGCTCGTCCACCTGTGCCCGGAGTGTTGGACTGAGGAGCCAGTCAACTTTGTTTATCTGCCAGATCCGACCGTCACGACGCGGGCTTTCCTCGATCACATGGTCGCGTGGTTCCGAGCACGTGGATGATACCGCGATCTGCGCTCGACTCAGCCCCGCGCTCCCTGGTAGAAGCCGGACTGGAGGAAAACGAGCATGCCGCAAATTATCGGACTCATCATCGCTGGTGCCATCGCTGGCTGGGTTTACAAGGACTCGCAGGAGAAGGGCATGGACAACGGTGTCCTCTTCGCCGTGTTGACCTTCTTCATCCTCATCATCGGCCTGCCGGTCTACTTCATCGCGCGCAGCAAGCACATGAAGGCCATGGAGGCCGGCGGCGGCGGCGGTCAGCTCCCCGGCTGATCGTTGTGTTGGCCTGCCCTGGCGAGCTCGCTGACCGCTACTCGCCGGGGTAGCGCTGAGCCTTCAAGGGCTCGGCAATTCGAAATACGGCCCGCTCTTCGTTGCACAAGAGCAGGCCCTGCGCGTCCCAGCTGAGCGCTTCGATCTGCCTGACGTAGCTCGGGTCGAGGGTGATGCGGTGGCTGGGTGCGAGCAATTTGGCTTCGAGCTGCGCCTCGAGCTCGGCGGGCGAGAGCTCGGGACCGGGAGCGTCGAAGATGGAGATGGCCTCGTAGCTGAGCACCGCCCACTTGCTCCCGTCGGGGCTGACGTCGGCCGCCGTCGCGCGCCCGGGCCACTCGCTGCGCGGGATCCCGTCTCCGAGCTCGAGGCCCAGGTCGTGACGCCCGAGGAGCTCGAGGGCCACGTCGTCCACGTCCTCCGCGCTGGTCACCGCGTCGGTCGGGAAGCGGTAGAGCTTGGTGACGTAGTCGCGCCGGCTCTTGCTCCACAGCCACAGCGTCCCGCCCCACCACATCATCGACTCCGAGTCGAACGCGTGGTCGCGGCGCCCGAACTCGGTCTGGTCGGGGTAGCGGTAGCCGACGCTGAGGTCGACCTTGGCGATGGACTCGGGGTCCGAGGGATCGGGCTCGGGCAGGCGGTGGACCTCGAGGTCCCGGCGCTCGCCCTCGTTGTTGCCGATGTCGCCGAGCCACAGGTTGCCCGCGTCGTCGAGGGCGATGTCCTCCCAGTCCACGTTCTGCGCGCCCTTGACCTGGTAGCGCGCGAGCAGCTGGCCGCCCTCGTCGATCGCAAACAGCACGTTGCCGTTGCCCGAGTCGCCGTGGGTCCAGTACACGCCCGCGTGCTCGCGGCTGGCGACGAGGCCCGAGGGCTCGCGCACGCGCTTGTCGATGGCCACGCCCGTGGGCGAGGGGCGGGCGCAGGCGAGGGGCGCGAGGGCGAGGACGAGCAGGGCCGCGGGCGCGAGCGAAGTCAGACCGATGGAGGGCGCGCTTTTGGGCACGGCGGGAGTTTACGACGGGGAGTCGCCCTGGCCAGCGATGCCCAGCGATGCCCCGCTGCGCGGCGGCGGGGCATCGCTCGAAGGCGATGCCGCGACGCGCTTCACTCTTGGGTCTGGGCCTGATGCTCAGCGTGGTCTCGACCCCGGCCTGCGCCCGCTCCGTCAGCCCGATCCTGCCGCCCTCGTCCCTGGTCGACGTGCTCGGCCGGGGCGCCGACGTGCCCCTCGAGGCCTACGTCGATCTGGTCCGCGCCGCCGTCGAGGTCCAGGGCTGGGTCATCGATCGCAGCGAGGACGAGCGCGCGCTCGGACGGGTCGCGCACACGACGATGTGGGTGTCGAGGACGCGCGAGGGCCCGGAGACCCGCGTCGAGGTGCGCCTCGATCTGCGCGACGGCATGTACCCGATCATCACGACCTCGAGTCAGGGCCTCTCGCGGGAGGACGAGGACTGGGTGTTGAAGCTCGACGAGGCGATCCGTGAGGCCCTGGGCATCGACTACATGCAATCGGGCGACGCCGAGGCCCCGTGCCCTGGTCGGGCTGACCGTGGTGAGCCCAGGCGCCCGCGGGTGACGCTTCCTGGGGTGTCGGCGCCGTTGGGTTCGCTCGCCACACCCGGCTGGGGTCGACAGGGCAGCCACGCGAACGCGCACCCGGCCATGCGAACAGCGCGGGCCTCTCCGCCGGGGGTGCGTGGGCTGCGAGATGCGGGGGCAGGCGGGCGTCGACGTGCTACGGTGATCCCGTTCCATGAGCGTCGGCACGAGACGACCGCGGCTGCTCGACGGCCAACCGCCCGAGTTGCTCGTCTACGACGAGGACACGAACTGCCCCTACCTGCCGGGCCGCGTCGCGCACCTGCCGATGCGCCTGCCCACGCGGGTGCTGACCGCGGCCGAGTTCTCCGAGCGCCTGCACTCCGGCGACCGCCGCCAGGGCCTGGTGCTCTACCGTCCCAAGTGCCCGAGCTGCCGGGCTTGTGAGGCCATTCGCCTGGACGTCGAGCGCTTTCGGCCCAACAAGACCCAGCGCCGCGTCCATCGCCGGGGCCGGCGCCTGCTCGAGGTCGCCGTCGGGCGCACGCGCTTGAGCCCCGAGAAGATCGAGCTCTACAACCGCCACAAGATCGGCCGCTCGCTCATGGGCGAGGGCGACCCCATCGACGAGATTGGCTACGGGGCCTTCCTCGTCGACACCTGCACCGACAGCTTCGAGCTGCGCTACTTCCTCGACGGCCGCCTCGTCGGCGTGGCCATCGTCGACCAGGGCAGCGACGCCCTCTCGGCCGTCTACACCTACTTCGACCCGGACCTCAGCCCCCTCAGCCCCGGCGTGTTCTCGATCATGGAGCAGGTCGAGCTGTGCAGGGAGCGAGGCCTGCGTTGGCTCTACCTCGGCCTCTACGTCGCCGAGTGCTCGTCGATGGCCTACAAGGCCCTGTACCTCCCGCACCAGCGCCTCGTCGACGGCGAGTGGGTCGAGTACGACCGCGACGCCGACGGCGAGGTCGCGCGGGTGGAGTAGGGCTCAGTAAGGAAAGCCCGGGATGTCCAGCTCGGCCGCGTAGACCCCGACCTGGTTGAGGGTCGTCGCGTAGAGCGTCGTCATGTCGGGCCCGCCGAAGGCCACGTTGGTGACCTCGGGCAAGCTCAGCTGGCCGTGGATCTGCTCGGCGGGGGTCACCACGAGGACCTGGCCGCTGGTGGTCAGGTAGAGGTTGCCCGCGCAGTCCTTGGTCATGCCGTCGAAGCCTCCGCCGAAGATCCCGTTGACCTGGCTGCCCGCGCCCGTGGAGCCGTCGGCGTTGACGGGGTAGGCGAACACGCCGTTGGTCCCGGCGACGTAGACGGTGCCCTCGTCGAGGGACAGCACGATGCCGTTGGGCTTTTGGACCTCCGGGGCGAAGGCGACCGCGCCCTGGCCGGGGAGCACGTAGTAGGCCCGCTCCGCGGCTTGGGGGTTGGGGTTGGGCGACTGCCAGTCGGGGTCGGTGAAGTAGAGGACGTCGGCGCTGCTGATCACCAGGTCGTTGGGCGAGTTGAAGCGCACGCCCTCGTACTCGCTGACCCAGGGGGTCGGCGGCGCGGCGAGGTCGTCGAGGGTGTAGGTCGAGACGCTGCCGTCTTCGTGGCGCGCGGCCACGAGCTCGCCCTGGTTGCCGAGGGCCAGGCCGTTGGAGCCCGCGGTCGCGAGGATCTCGACGAGGGCGCCGCCGTCGAGGCGCAGCAGCCGGGACTTGGGCGGCGGCCCGCCGCCGGCGATGTGCGAGAGGTGCAGGGCGCCGCCGATCCACACCGGCCCCTCGAGGATCTGGAAGCCCTCGGCGTAGCCGTCGTCGGGCGGGGTGGCGACGAGCTGGAAGCTGACCCCGTCGAGGTTGGGGAGCGTCCCGGCGAGGCCCTCGGGGCAGGCCTCGAGGGGGCTCCCGCCGGAGCTCTCCTCGCTCGACTCGGTGTCGGCGTTGGTGGTCTCGGCGTCCGTGCTCGTGGTGCCCGCGTCGTCCGTGCCGGCCGTCGTGCCCGAGTCGGTGTCGGTGTCGGTCGTGCCGGCGGAGGTGCCCGCCGAGGTCGTCGAGTCCTCCGTCGAGTTGCCGCCGTCGACGGTCGCGATGGCCTCGTCGGTGCCCGAGTCCCCCTCGGGCTCGGAGCAGGCGAGGGCGGCCATCGAGGTGAGGGGCGCGAGCAGGGCGAGGAGGGTGGTGGTCGTAGATGCGCGGCGCATGGCGATCAGCCCCCGCAGCCTACCCGCTGCGTCGACACCGAGAGGTCGTCGATGAGCAGGCCGTCGAATTGGCCGCTGTAGCTCTGCATGCCGACCTTGAGGTAGCCGACGGTGAAGTTGCCGAGCACGCTCTGCTTGGGCTGGCTGTGCACGAGGTAGTCGAGGGCCTCGCCGTCGAGGTACATCTGGCTCTCGAGGCTGTCGTTGCCCTGGACCACCGAGACCTCGAGGCACATCCAGGTCTCGGCCTCGGGCACGACGCCGGTGCAGCCGGTGTACTCGCCGCCCGGGCCCTGGGTCGCGCCGAGCTCGAGGCCGGCATAGATCGCGCCCTGGTTGTTGCACGAGTTGTCCCCGCGGTAGCCGATGCGCAGCTCGGGGTCGTCGGCGTCGGGGTTCTCGCCGAGCTCGAAGAAGGTGACCTCGTGCTCCATGCCCGGGGCGCTGCCCTGGATGCGCACGTGGGCCGTGACCCAGAAGCTGTCGAGGGTCCCGAGCTCGTAGTGCAGGGGGCAGCTGTTGTTCGCGCTGCTGCTGGCCCCGGAGGTTGCGAGGGCCCCGTCGACGACGCCCAGGCTGTAGTTGGGGTCGGAGCAGCTCTTGGGCAGCCACGTGCCCCCGGACGGGACCCCGTCTTCGAAGTCCTCGCACAAGATGTCGGCGTCTTGGCAGCCGCTCGCGGACCCGGTGGTCTCCGCCTCGCTCGAGGACTCCTCGGCGTCGGAGCTGTCGCTCGAGCTGCTCGAGCCCTCGGTGCTCGACTCCGTCGACTCCCCGGACTCGGAGCTGGACTCGGCCTCGTCCGTGCCCGTGTCCAGGCCGGCGTCGAGGGTGTCGAGGCCCGAGTCGCCGCTGGCGAAGGGGTTGTCGCCCTCGCCCTCCGTGCAGGCGCCGGCTACGGCCAGGCCCGCGATCAAGATCCACGCGCGCTTCGCCATCAGGGGATCTCCACGGCGCCGCACGGCCAGGACGCGTCGAGGGTGTGCAGCTCGCCGTCCCCGAGGGTGTCGCAGGCCTCGCCGAGGAGCTGCAGGGTCGACTCGTCGATCAGCACCCAGTCCTCGTTGCAGATCAGCGGCTCGCCGTCGAGGAGCACCTCGCCCTCGCAGGCGAGTTCGAGGTCGACGATGCCCTCGAGGGTGAACTCGCAGCCGATGAAGCCGTTGATCACGGCCTCGAAGGCGGACACGAGCTCGGCGGGGTTGAGGGTCTTGTAGAAGGGGGCGTTCTCGACGGCGCCCTGGGTCGGCAGGCCCACGCCGGCGTTGGCGAGCTCTTGCAGGTGGGCGTCCGTGACCTGGTTGCCGACGCTGATCACGAAGGTGCGGATGCCGTCGTCGAAGGCGGCCTGGGTCGCCTCGAGGGACAGCGGCTGGCCCTCCTGGGGGTCCGGCACCGCGCAGGTGTCGGGCTCGCCGTCCGTCGCCAGCACGATGATCTTGGGGCCGTCCTCGGGGAAGGCCGCGAGGGTCTCGGCCACGGCCTTGATCGAGTCACCGGTCGGGGTGTCGTCGAGGGGCATGGCCGAGGCGAAGGTCGCCGCGAGCGAGGCGTGGTTGCCGAAGCTGGGCGCGAACTCGGTGATCAGCGGGCACTCCCCGCCGAAGCTGCCGTTCATGCTCGAGTAGAGCGCGAGGCCGAAGCGGACCTGGTCCTCGAGCGGCTTGACCACGCCGTTGACCGGATCGAAGAGGGTGTTCTCGAGGGCCACCCAGCGCGGCTGACCGCCGAAGTCGTCCCACATGCTGCCGGACTGATCGACGAGCAGGACGACGGTCGGGGTCGTCGGCGAGGTGTCGACCTCGACGTTGGCGCAGTCCGTCGTCGCGCCCTCGGCGGTCGGCTGCGACTCCTCTCCAGGCAGGTCGAAGTACATCGGCGTCGTGGTCGAGCCGTCGTCCCCGGCCTCGTCCTCGGTGGCCCCGCCGTCGGTGGTGATCGACGAGGCCTCGTCGTTGGCCGAGAAGGGGTTGCCCCCGTCGTCGTCATCCTTGGCGCAGGCGGACAGCCCACACAGCGAGAGGGAGACGCACAGCGCCACCCCCCCAAGCTTCGAGTTGGTCCCCGAGTTCGTCGAATTCGCGTGTCGCATGGTGGCGCCCAGTCGGTGGGTAGGCTCGTCGACGCCGCAACACCCAGGCCGCGCAGACGAGAGCGAGCGCTCCCACCCGGGCCCGAGACGAGGGACGTCGCCCCTGCTGTGGCGATGTGTCGCTGGGGGTGGATGAATCTTTTTCCCGGCTCGGCCGGCCAGGAGCTGGCTAGTTCAGCGGGCGGCGCTCGAGCTCGACGCAGGCCTCGACGGCGCCCATGTAGCTGTGGGCCATCCGGGCGGCGAGCTGGGCCCAGGAGCGGGCGCGCTGCGAGTTGGAACGTTGTCCCAGGACCTGAGCCAGCCTCGCCTCGCGGGCCACGATGCGGGCCGTGCTCCCGGTGGCGCGGGCCTGCATGAAGCGGCGCCCGGACTCGTTGGCGCCGAGCTTGCGCTGATAGGCGTGGAACACCGTGGCACCGAGGGCGCGGTCGAGGTAGGCGAGCTCGAGGTCGATGGCCAGGACGATGGCGGGCTCTTGCCGGGCTGGGACGAGCCGGCGCAGGCGCATGTGCTCGTCGACGCGGCGGTCGCGGTGGACGAAGGCCGGCTCGTCGAAATAGCACCGGAGCTCGCGCAGATCCGTGGCCAAGGCGCCGCGCAGGGACTGCTCGAGCTCGGCGATCTCGCGCAAGTCCTGGGCGGAGTCCGCGTCGCTGCAGTACTTCGAGCTGATGCGCAGCCAGTGGGGGATGCGGCGCAGGGGCCCCTCGTGGAGCTCGAGGAAGGCGCGCATGAAGGCCAGGGACTGGCCAGGGGTGCGCAGCCTGTCCGCGAGCTGGGCCGCGCGCTCACCGGTCTGGTGGCGCGAAGCTCCAGTGATGGACAGGTATCCACTTTCGACGAGCGTCAGCATGGGTCGTACCGAAGGGTCGAAGACCAATGTGTACATCTCCATCATGCGCATCGAGCGAAAATAATCAAGAGTGATTTCCGTGCAGCTGTAATTGTGTCTGGGGGAGTCGGGAGCCAGAAGACACCCGACCGCTACCTTTTTCGTCTGAACGGTCAGTAAGCGACCAATTGGACAGTTGGGGTGAGAGGGGAAAAGTGCGGCTTTCAGTATTGTTGTAATTTTGTGCTTTGGTCTTCCGGACAGTCCCAATGTGGGAATCTATATACTTTTGTCTCAGGAGAGGCGAGGAAGGTTACCAAAATGATGGCCATGAAAGAGCGCGACCCTCCGCCAGTCGAGCTGGCCGAGGGTCGCGCTGCCGAGCGGGGGAGGCCTGGAGCCGCCTATTCGTCGGTGTCGGGGTCGGCGGGGACCATGTTGAGCCCGCTGCCGTCGAACACGGGCTTTGGATCATCCGGATCGGCGTCCTCGTCCTCGTCCTCGTCGGGGTCCTGGGGGACCATGTTGAGGCCGCTGCTGTCGAACACGGGCTTCGGATCATCCTCGCCCGTGGCGTCGCCGCCCTCGTCCTCGTCGTCGTCGTCCCAGTCGTCGTCCTCGTCGTCCTGCTCGGCCATCATCTCGGCGATGGACTTGACCCGCTTGCCCTCGGGGCCAACGGACGGCGGCGGGGCGCCCATGTCACCGACCATGTCGCCGTCTTCGTCCTCACCCGCGGCGACCTCGGCGTTGCGCTGGGGAGGCTCCGGGAAGGGCTCGTAGAAGGGCTTGTCGCGCATGATCATGTTGACCGGCCCCATGGCGAAGCTCGGGACGTAGGTCACGCCGACCAGGCCGATGAGCATCAGGCCGATGAATGGGATCACGCCCTTGGCGATCTCGCCCAGCGGCGTTCGGAACACCGAGGAGGCCACGAACAGGTTGATGCCGATGGGCGGCGTCAGGTAGCCGATCTCGAGGTTGACGATGAAGATGATCCCCAGGTGCACGGGGTCGATGCCCAGCTCGGCGCCGATCGGGGCGAGCAGGGGGGCGATGATCAAGATGGCGCTGATGGAGTCCATGAGCGCGCCGACCAGCAGCAGGAACACGTTGACGATCAGCAGGAAGGTGATCGGCGTCAGGTTGCGGTCGAGGATCCACGCGACCACGCGCTGGGGGATGAGCTCCTCGACCAGGAAGGCGTTGAGGCCGAAGGCCAGCGCCATGATGATCAGGATCGTGCCCATGTTGACCACGGCCTCGGTGAGGATCCGCGGGATGTCGGAGGGGCCGATGTCGCGGTGGATCAGCAGCTCGACGATGAGCGCGTAGATCACCGAGACGGCGGCGGCCTCGGTCGGCGTGAACATGCCGGTGTAGATGCCGCCGAGGATGACCACCGGCAGGCTGATGGCCCAAAAGCCGTCGCGGAAGCGCTCGACGACGACCTTGAACTCGAAGGTCTCGCGCTCGACGTTGCGGGCGTTCAGGGGCGCGCGCAGGGCCATGAGGCCGCCGATGAGCAGGCCCGGGATGACGCCGGCGAGGAACAGCTCGGCGACGTCGATGGGCTGGGAGCTCGACGCCACGATGGCGTAGACGAGCATCGGGATGGACGGCGGGATCAGGATGCCGAGCGAGCCGCCCGAGGTGACCAGGCCCAAGCTAAAGCGCTTGTCGTAGCCGGCCTTGACCAGCTGCGGATACATCATCGAGCCGATCGCGATGACCGTGACCGGGCTCGAGCCCGAGATCGCCGCGAACACGACGCAGGACACGACGCTGGCGATGGCCAGGCCGCCGGGCATCCAGCCGACCAGGGCCCGGGCGAAGTCCACGAGGCGCTGGGCGATGCCGCCCTCGCTCATGATCGCGCCGCTGGCCACGAAGAAGGGGATGGCCAGGAGCACGTTCTTGCTCATCATGTCCGCCGCCTTGTCGGGCAGCAGATCGAGGGTCTCGAGGCCCTTGAAGTCCTCGCCCAGGAGCGCGAAGCAGAGCATGGCGAGGACGCCGATGATCACGAACAGGGGCATGCCCAGGGCGACCATCAGGGCCAGGGCGGCGAACAGCAGCAGCAGGCCCGTGCCCGTGCTGACCTTGGCGCCCTCGGTGATGAGGTCGTCGCCGCCGGCCATGGCGTTGATGGCGAGCAAGGCGACGAACAGGAACACACACAGGGCGCCGGCCTTGGCGGCGCGCTTGCGGGCTTGGATGCTGGGGGGCTCGAGGAGCTTCATGCCTGGTCCTCCTCCGCGGCCTCGTCAGCCGCGTCGGCCGAGTCGGCCTTGGAGTCGTCTGGAGCTCCGTCGAGCTCGGGGGGGTCGCCGGGGATGGTCTCGATGCTGGCCTCCTCGTCGGCGAAGGGGTCGTCCTTGGGCAGGTCGAGGTCGCGGAGCTCCGCGGGCGTGTCCTCGAGCTCCCCGCGGAACGCGAGCACGCCCAGACCGACGAAGCGGACGGCCATCAGCGAGTAGGCGATGGGCACGATCGTGAAGGTCATGAAGTAGGGGATGTCGATGCCGTCGTGGAGGCCGCCGAGGCCGTTGGCGATCTCGTACTCCTCGTGCTTGTTGAGGGCCCACTCGGCGGCGAGGTAGGCGAGCAGCAGGCAAAAGCCGGCGGTCAAGATGCCCGAGATGAGCCCGCTGACGCGTTGGATCCGCTCGGGCAGGGCGTGCTGCACGGCCTCGACCTTGAGGTGCAGGTTCTCGCTGGTGGCCATCGACGCGCCGACGAAGCTGACCCACAAGGTCAGGATCAGCGCGAAGGGCTGGGCCCAGTTCAGGCCCGTGGGGAAGCGGCCGCAGGCGAAGGGCAGCTTGCCCTCGACCTCGAGCTCGATGCAGGTCGCCTGCTCGATGTTGCCCGTGCCGAACAGGACCACGAGGACGCCGTAGGACACGGCCAGGGTCGCCGCGGTGTAGCCGAGGCAGTGCAGGTGCGGGCGCGGCTCACCGTGGATCTCGGCGTGGCTCTTGCCCGTCTCGTCGCCCCGGTTCCACAGCGGCCGGCGCGAGGCGGTGCGGAAGCCCAGGTAGAGCAGGACGCCGAGCAGGACGACGGCCAGCGGCCCCGAGATGCTCTGCAGCGTGTCCCAGGTCGCGGAGTCGCGCTCAGCCCCGATCAGGCGGGCGATCTTCTCGGCGAGGATGCTGTCGGGGTCGGCGTAGCGGCGGTAGACGACGGACGCGAACACCACGACCGACATCACCAGCAGCGACACCACCACGATCGCTCGCTCGGCCTGGAAGACCCAGTGATTGAGCTTCTTGATGAAGTCCACGGCTGTATCCTACAGAGGCTCCGGCCGACAGAACAGGCGTAGCGGTGGGCTGCAGCGCGTTTTCATGCGAGCGCGGCCCAGTCGGTGGCCCGGCGGACGCCCAAACGCGGGAGAGCCCGGCCCCCTGCGTGGGGATCCGGGCTCTCAGGCTCACGAACGAAGTTCGCGCTTGGCGATCAGAGGTGCTTGGTGATCGCCTTGTAGAAGCCGCTGCCGTACTTGTCGGTGAACTTCTTGTGGGTCGGCTTGGTGGCCTTCTTGAACGCCGCGAGCTCGCTCGAGGTCGACTCGTGCAGCGCGATGCCGGCGGCCCCGAAGTTGTCGAGGAGCTGCTGCTTGATGGCGCGGACCTTCTTGCGACCGTAGGCCGACTCCTCGTCCATGGTGCCGAGGATCGAGCGCTGGAAGGCCGGGTCGAGCTTCTCCCAGGTGCCCAGGTGCATGACGGCCATGGCGGGCTGGTAGCTGTGGCGGGTCAGCGTGAAGTGGGTGATGGCCTGGTACCAGGAGGCCGCGAAGGTGAACAGCGGGGTGTTGTCGAAGCCGCTGACGACGCCCGTCTGGAGGCTGGTCATGGCCTCGGTGACGGCGATCGGCACGGGCGAGGCCCCCAGGGCGCGCCAGGTGTTGAGGTGCACGTCGCCCTGCTGCGAGCGCATCTTCTTGCCCTTGAGGTCGCTGGTGCTCTTGACCGGACCGAAGTTGGTGCCGATGGAGCGGTGGCCGTTCTCCGAGAAGAACAGCAGCTTGAAGCCGGCCTTCTCGAGCATCTTCTCGACGTCGCCCTTGACGTGCTTGTCGAGGATGGCGTCGGCCTTCTTGAGGCTCGGGAACAGGTAGGGCAGCTCGAGGGCGGCGAGCTCGGGGATGATGCTCGCGAGCGCGGCGGAGGTGCCCGCCCACATCTGCAGGCCGCCCTTGCGCGTGCGGCTGACGGTGGACAGCTCGTCACCCGCCGCGCCGCCGAGCATGGCCTTGATCTTCACGCGGCCCTCGGTCTCGGTCTTGACCCGCTTTTTGATGCGCTTGAGGTGCTTGGTCCACGGGGTCCCGGGAGGCGCGACCGTCGCAAGCTTGAGGGTGATCTCCGCGTCACCGGCGAGGGCCTTGGGACGACCAATGAAAAAGGTCGAGACCGCGGCAGCGGACCCGACCATGAACTGGCGGCGGTTGGTCTCGAGAATTTTCTTGCTGTCCGTCATGAGCGCTGCGTTCGACGCGATGGGGGAGGGTTTCTTCATGGCCTCGAGGAGGGGTTCACCGCCGCGCTGGGATCGCGTCGGGGGGTGGATGTACGGGGGCGTTTGCGCGCGAGCGCAACTCCTCGAGGGGGGAACGGGGGTGTAGAGTCGCAAGGGGAGTTCGAGATCACGAACTCCAGAAGATTGGGGCGGGGCTCGGCGTGAGCCCCTTTTTCCGGCTATCCGCGCGTGAGTCTGCGGCGGGGTCGAGATCGGCCGGCCGGAGGCGCTGGCTCAGAACCAGTCCTCCTCGTCCTTCTTGGCCATGAGCTCCTTGGCCTTTTGCTGCTCGACGAGCATCTCGGGCTGGACCTCGACCGGAGCCGTGGTGATGTCGGCGTCGATGACCTCCTGAAGGAGGGTGTCGAACATGTCCTCGTCGTCGAGCTTCACCGACAGGTTCTCGGCCATGAGCACCTTGGTGCCGAGGAAGTAGGGCGAGATCTCGAGGGACTTGTCGTAGTGCTCGCGCGACTTGTCGAGGTCGCCGCCGGCGAAGGCGGGGGCGATGGCGTAGAAGGCCCCGAAGTAGCGGTGCGGTCCGCCGTGGTAGTAGTTCGGGTCGAGCTCGAGGGCCCGGGTCATGGTCGCCTTGATGTTGTCTTTTTGGCCCACGAGCACGCCGAAGCCGGACTCGCGCGCCCACTTGCCCAGGGCGGTGGCGTACCAGTACATGGCGGGCAGACCGTCGATGCCGACGACGGTGATGGCCTCGTAGAACTTGGCCTTGTTGCGCATCTGCTCCTCGAACTCGGGGGACGCGGCCACGAGCGCGCGCTCGCCCCACCACACGGCGCGGTCCATGTAGTCGAGGTAGGAGTCCTTGTCGCCGCGCATGTAGCTGTCGGCGGTGAAGTAGTAGGCGCGGGTCAAGGTCGCGAGGACCTCGATGTTCTCGGGCCCGGTCGAGACGTCGGCGCAGCGGTCCTTGGGGGTGTTGGTGCCGGCGGTGCAGCCGATCGCGGCCTCCCAGGCCACGATGGCCTCCAGAACCTTGTCCTTGCTCTCTGCGCGGGCATCCCAGGCGGCCTTGCCCGCCTCCATCGCGTTGCCACCGGCCGCGTCGGTGTTGGTCGAGCCGTCGGTGCTGGCGGGCTCGGGGGACTTGGAGCTCTCTTCCCACGCGGCGGTGCGCCCCTTACAGGCGCCGGCGAAGGTGAGTGCGATGGCAAGGGCGGCAAGCTCGATCGTGCGCTTCGTCATTGGGGGACAATCCTCGTCCGATCGGATAACCCGTCGGCGGGGTTGTGGTCAAAGGTAACCGTGCATGCAGATGAGCATGCGCTTGGGCCGCGGTTGTGCCAGGAAGGGATTTCTGGGCCAAACCCGGGGGTCTGCAGGGCTATCCTCCGCGGCGTGACGGGCACTCGCCGCGAGATCGACCCCCGTTTGTTGGCGCTGTGGGCCGTGGCGGCTGCGTTCACGGCCTACTTTTGCATGTATTCGTTCCGCAAGCCCTTCTCGGCGGCGAGCTTCGACGGGGAGGTGTTCGGCCTGCAGCTCAAGATCGCCCTGGCGCTGAGCCAGGTGCTCGGGTACGCGCTGTCGAAGTTCGTCGGGATCCGGGTGATCAGCGAGGCGCCGCCGGAGCGTCGGCCCTACTACCTGATCGGGCTGGTGGCCTTCGCGGAGCTGGCACTGGTGGCCTTTGGGCTGTTGCCGCCCGCGGGGAAGGTGGTCGCGATCTTCTTCAATGGGCTCCCGCTGGGGGCGGTGTGGGGGCTGGTGTTCGGCTTCCTCGAGGGGCGCAAGACGACGGAGCTGCTCGGGGCGGGGCTGTCGACCTCGTACATCGTGGCGGGGGGGATCACGAAGTCGGTGGGCCGCTGGTTGATGGACCAGGGCGTGTCGGAGTCGTGGATGCCGGCGGCGACGGGGGCCCTGTTCGCGCCGCTGTTTCTCGCGGCCGTGATCGCGCTGGCCAAGCTGCCGCCGCCGACGGAGGACGACGTGGCGCTGCGGGTGGAGCGGGAGCCGATGGACGCGGCGCAGCGGCGGGGCTTCTTCTTTCGCTTCGCGCCTGGGCTCATCGCGCTGACGGTGCTGTACGTGTTCTTGACGGCGTACCGGGACTTTCGGGGGACCTTCGACACGGAGATCTACGAGGCGCTGGGGGTGCTGGACGCGTCGGTGTTTGCGAAGACGGAGAGCTGGGTGGCGGCCTTCGTGCTGGCTCTGTTGGCGGCGATGTTCTTGATCCGGGACAACCGCAAGGCGTTGCTGGGGATCCACGCGTTGATGGCTGTCGGGGCGGTTTTGATCGCGGCGTCGACTCTGGCGATGAGTCTCGGGTGGATCGGGGGGGTGACGTGGATGATCCTCAACGGCATCGGGATGTATCTGGCCTACGTGCCCTATGGGTGCGTGTTGTTTGATCGGCTGATCGCGGCGACGGGTGTGGTCGCGACTTCGGTGTTCATGATCTATGTGACGGATGCGTTTGGGTATGTGGGGGTGATCGGGGTGATGCTGTTCAAGAACTTTGGGCAAGCCGAGCTGAGCTGGCTCGATTTCTTCGTGGGCTTTTCGTGGGTGACCGCGGGGGTGGCCTTGCTGGGCTTCGTGGTCAGCGGGCTCTACTTCGCGGGGGTGACTCGGGCGCCTCCGACGGCTCGGCGGTAATGGTTGGGCGCCCGGGGTGGGTGCTGCAGGCAGCGCGCGCGGGCCGTGGGGGCCCCGCAGCGAGACTGGGCTCCCTGGCGCGGGGGTCGTGGGTGGGGAGGTTGTCTTCGGTTGATCGTGAGGGGGCGGGGAGGTGGGGACCGGCCCTTTACGCTTACGCTGCGGGGCCCCCACGGCCCTTTTTGTGCGCGCACGGGTTTGTTGGGGGCTTTCTTGGGTTCTCAGGGGGGCGGTGGCTAGCGGGACATCGGAGAGGGCCGAACTGACGTCAGGATCTCTAGCTTTCGGGGTCGTCGAGTTTGTCGCGCTAGCAGGGCATCGGAGAAGTCATCGCGGCTCCTCGCGCCGTGGATTTTCGTCGAGATCGCGGAGCCAAAACGCCGCTGTGGTGGATCCCACCGCAAGTTTTGGCGACAAAGAGCTCGGCGAAAAGACCAAGCGAGGTGTCGTGAGGACTTCTCCGATGTCCTGCTAGTGGTTGGGTGTCCGGGGTGGGTGCTGCAGGCAGCGCGCGCGGGCCGTGGGGGCCCCGCAGCGAGACTGGGCTCCCTGGTGCGGGGGTCGTGGGTGGGGAGGTTGTCTTTGGTTGATCGTGAGGGGGCGGGGAGGTGGGGACCGGCCCTTTACGCCTACGCTGCGGGGCCCCCACGGCCCTTTTTGTGCGCGCTTGGGTTGGGTGGGGGCTTTCTCGCGTTCTCGGGGGATGCTGGGGGCTAGGGTTCCAGCGTGGCTCGCCAGGTGTCGAGTTCGGCGAGGGCCTGGGCCTCGGAAGGGCCCGCGTTTGCGTAGGTTTCGGCGGCGAGCGTGGCGAGCTCGGCTACGCGGGCGGCGGCGTGTTCGTCGGCTTTCCCGGCCTGGAGGGACTCCCACGAGGCGCGGGCTAGGGTCTCGCGGGCCCGGGCGAGCATGATCGGCTCGCCCTCGTTGGCCTCGCCGTGGGCGACGGCTTGCTCGAGCAGTTCCAGGGCCTTTGTCAGCTGGCCGCGCTGCCAGAGGGTCGTGCCCAGGCCGAGGTAGGAGTAGATGAAGTCGGGGTGTGTGGGCTCGAAGTTGCGCTGGCGTAGCTCGAGGCCGCGGCTGTAGTGGCGCTCGGCCTCGTCGAGGCGGCCGAGGTCGAGGCTGGCCTCGCCCAGGTTGTCGAGGGTGATCACCAGCTCGTGGTGCTCCGCGCCGAAGGTCTGCTCTTGGATGGCGAGGGCCCGCTCGAAGTGGGGCATGGCGTCCTCCGGCGCGCCCTGGTCCCAGATCGCGATGCCCAGGCCGAGCAGGGGGCTGACGATCGTCGGGTGCTCGGGGCCGAGGCTGGCCTCGAAGATCGCGACGGCGCGCTCGTGCTGGCGCTGGGCCTCGGCGTCCTGTCCGAGGGAGTGGAGGGTGTTGCCGAGGTTGGTCCGCGCGCCGGCGACTCGGGTGTGCTCGGGGCTGTAGGCTTTTTGCCATACGGCCAGCGAGCGCTCGTGGTAGCGGCGGGCGTCCTCGAGCTCGCCGAGGGCCTCGGCGGCGAGGCCCAGGCCGCTGAGCGCGGCACCCACCTGGGCGTGCTCGGGGCCGAGGGTGGCCTCGAACACCGCGAGGGCGCGGGCGTAGGCCTGGGCGCCCTCTTCGATCTTGCCCTCCATCATCGACACGGTCCCGAGGCTGGTGAGGCTCGCGCCGACGTTGGGGTGCTCGTGGCCGACGAGGGACTCCCAGCGCGCGAGGGCCTGCTCTTGGTAGCGGCGGGCCAGGCCGAACTCGCCCTGGCTGGTCGCGAAGCTGCCGAGGTTGGTCAGCGCCGTGGCCACGCTCGCGGACTCGAGGCCGCGCGCTTCGCTGAGCGCCACGGCCTCCTCGAGCAAGCTCCGCGCCCGCTCGAAGTCCCCGGCCCGGGTCTCCATGGAGCCGGTCTGCGAGAGGTAGACGATGCGCGTGCTCGCCTCGTTGGCCGCGCGCGAGAGGGGCTCGGCGTCCACGGCCCAGCGCCGGGCGTCGTCGTGGCGGTCGAGCTCGACCCCGACGATGTAGACCAGCCACGACGAGGCGCGCGCGGCCTCGTCGAGCATGCCCACGCCCAGGGCGAGCTGGTAGGCCCGGGTCAGCGCGGCCTCGGCCTCTTCGTAGTCGCCCTCGCCCCCGAGCAGGCGACCCTGGAGCAGCCAGGCCCTGGCCTCGAGGGGCGCGTAGCCCAGGGCCTTCGCCTCGCGGGTCAGGGGCTCGACGAGCGCTCGACCTTCGGCGTACTGCCCGGCGCGGTAGTGGATCTTGCCGTCGACCAGGGCCGCGCTCAGCTCCGCCACGCGCTGGGCGACGGCGGGGTCCTCCGGCGGCGGCAGCTCGGCGGTGAGCGCCTCCAGATCGGCGCAGCGCTCGAGCGCGGGCAGGCCCTTGGCTAGCTGCGCGGCCTTGGGGAGCACGGCCGCGTCGGCCTTGGCGAGGACGCCGACGGTGGCCTCGACGTGGCGCAGGCGCTCGTCGAGGCAGGCCATGCGCAGGTCGAGCAGGCTGTCCGACTGCTCGCCGCGCTGGGAGGCCTCGCAGGTCTCTCGCCGCGCGGCGACCCACTCGCCCGTGTAGGCGTCCAGGCTGCTCTGGACCTTGGCCCAGGCGCTGTCGGAGTAGGGCAGCTCCGTCGCCGCCATGGCCTCGCGGACCTCGGCCTTTCGCGCGGCGTCCCAGACCCCGAAGAGCTCGTCCTCGAAGCCCGCGCAGGCTCGGGGGGGCTGGCTGGTCGCGGCCCCGCGCTCGCTCGCGGCGACGGCCAGGGCGCCCCCGAGGCCGCCGAGCGAGGCCACGAGCGCGAGGCCCGTGGCCCAGCGGCGCCGACGGAGGGCCGGATCGTCGGCGAGGGCCTCGAGCAGCGCGTCCATCGACGGCCAGCGCGCGTCGGGGTCGGCCGCGAGGCCGCGGATCACCACCGCGCGCACCCAAGCCGGGACCGAGGTCCCCGCGGGCGGCGGCTCGACGTCGCCCTTGCGCATCGCGCTGAGCATGGCGCCGATGGTCCCGCCGCTGTAGGGCCGGTAGCCGTAGAGGGCCTCGTGCAGGGCGACGCAGAAGGCGAACTGATCGCTGCGCAGATCGGCGTGGCCTTCGAACTGCTCCGGCGACATGTAGGCCGGGGTCCCGAGCAAGGCCCCGGTGCGCGTCATGGGCGTGCCGAGGGCCGAGGGGAAGGGCAGGCTGTCGAGCTTCCGGGGGTCGGCGTCGACGGTGTTGAGGTGCTCCTCGGGGCGGGCGAGGCCGAAGTCCATGACCCGCACGCGGCCGTCGTCGCCGAGCATCACGTTCTCGGGCTTGAAGTCGCGGTGGACCAGGCCCGCGGCGTGCGCTGCGGCCAGCCCCTCGCCGGCCTGGGTGAAGGGGCGCAGGACCGCGCGCCACGGGTGAGGGGTCTCGCCGGCCGTGCGCATCCACGCCCGCAGTGTCTGGCCCGAGACCATCTCCATGGCCACGAACAGGCGCCCTTCGTGGACGTCGACGTCGTGCACGGCGACGACGTGGGGGTGGCTGAGCTGGGCGAGCGCCTGGGCCTCTCGCTCGAGCCGCTTGCGCCCCGCTTCGCTGCCCTGGGCGAGGAGCAGCTTGAGCGCGACCTTGCGATCGAGCTTGGGGTCGTAGGCCGAGTAGACCACCCCCATCGCGCCGGCTCCGAGGACGTCGACGACCAGGTAGCGGCCGATGCGTTCGGGCGTGTCCTCGCGGGTCGAGGTGAGGCCTCCGCCCGAGGGCAGCGTATCCTCGCTCAGGGTCGGGCGGGCGGCTCTGCTCCCGCTCGCCTGCGCGTCGTCGAGGCTCAGGGTCTCGCCGGTCTCCAGCGAGGTCCAGCCGGCGCTCGGCTCGGTCTGCTTCCCAACGGCGTGGGGTCGTGGTCGACGCGCGGACACTCGGCCACGCTAGCGAAGAGCGAGGCGCGAGTGCGCGCCTCGTGGAGCCTTGGGCCCGCGCTGTGGGGGGACCGAGGCCAACCCTGGCTGGGAGGTCGGCGCGGAAGGGACTGCACCAAGAGACACGCCGCGGATGAAGGGATCACGGCGTCGCCGTGCCAGAGTCGAACGATGCAGGAGTCTCCCGCCAAGCTCGCCGAGGAGTACCGTCGTCAGCTTGGCTGGCGCAGCTGGGACGACGCCTTTGTTCGCCTGCCGCCCCTGGAGGGGGCCGAGCTAGCGGGTGCCGGGTGGTCTTCGTGCTCGCGCGGACGGGCGGCGCCGCGGAGCCGAGCGTCCGCGCTCAGGACGTGGCGCTCGACGCCGTCTCCGACTTGAACACCCGAAACAGCCACCACAGCGCCGGCACGAACAGCACCGATCCGCCAGCGAGCACGTAGGGCAGGCGCGCGAGCACGGCCTCGCGGGCGCCGGCGTCCTGATGATCGAGGGCGCCGAGGACCAGGTCGCCGTCCATGGCCACGCCCCAGCCGACGACGACCAGGGCGACCTGAACGATCACCAGGGCCCGCGCGACCTGGAGCATGTCCCGGCGCAGGCACACGATGGCGGCGACGGCGACGGCGGCGGTCAGGGCCTGGGCAGGCAGCGACCAGGGCTGGGCGAGGAGGTTGTGGAACAGCTCGGGGCTCTCGGCCCAGGCCCGCCAGCACACGAGCATGGCCAGGGCGCCCGCGACCGCCTCGCTGATCACGGCGCGGCGGCGAAAGTCGATGCTCAGCTCGAGCTCGCCGCGGACCTGGGCCTCGCGGGCGAGGTAGGTCGCCGCGAGCATCGTGAACAGGGCGAGGGTGAACAGGCCGACGGCGAGGGCGAAGGGGCTCGTCCACCCGACGAAGAAGCCCGAGCGCACCTGGGGCGCCCCGGCCGCGTCGAGCTCGACGAGGATGTCGCCAGAGGACAGCGCGGCCAGGATCGCGCCCAGGGCGATGGGCGTCGCGGCGCTGGTGATCGCGAACACCCGGCCCCACTGCGCCCGGCGCTCGTCGGGCTCCATGCCGTAGGCGCGGAAGATGAACGCCGAGCCGCGCAGCACGATGCCCACGAGCACGAGCAAGATCGGCACGTGCAGGGCGATGGAGACCACGGCGAAGGCGTGGGGGAACACGCTGAACAGCATCACCACCACGAAGATCATCCAGATGTGGTTGACCTCCCAGATCGGCGCGATGGCCTCGGCGATGAGCTCGCGCTGCCGCTCCCGGCGTGGCCCGGTGGCGAGCAGGTCCCACAGCCCGCCGCCAAAGTCGGCGCCCGCGGTCACGGCGTAGGCGATCACGGCGACGCCGATGAGCCAGTACACGGCCGTCGCGCTCACGCTTCACCTCCCTCGGGGGCAACGTCAGGCTCGGGGGCAGCGTCGGTGGTCACGAGCACGTGGCGACGCAAGAGCATGAACACGACCACGCCGAGGAACAGGTAGAGCAGGCTAAAGGCGATCATCGGCGTGGCCAGCCCGGGCATGGGCGTGACGGCGTCGGCGGTCTTCATGTAGCCCTGGATGACCCACGGCTGGCGGCCGACCTCGGTCACCACCCAGCCCGCCTCGATGGCGATCAGGCCCAGGGGCGTGGCGAGGGCCGCGGGGATCAGGAAGTAGCGGCGCTCCCAGGGCGGCGGCCCGAGCCCGCGCCAGTGCAGCAGCCACAGCCCGCCGCCGGCCATGGCGATGAGCAGCATCGCCGTCCCGGCGCCGACCATGATCTGGAAGGCGACGTGGACCACGGCGACCGGCGGCCACAGCTCGCGGTCGACCTCTTCGAGGCCCTTGACCTCGGCGTCGAAGTCGTTGAAGGCCATGAAGCTCAGGACGCCGGGGAGCTCGACGGCGTACTCGAGCTCCATGGTCTCCTCGTTGGGCAGGCCGCCGAGGGCCAGGGGCGCGCGGGTCTGGGTGTGGAACAGGGACTCGGCCGCGGCCAGCTTGGTCGGCTGGTACTCGGCGATGTGCTGGGCCGAGTGGTGGCCGCTGACCAGCTGGGCCGGGACGCTGACGATGGCGAGCAGCAAGGCCAGGCGCAGCCCGGTGCGGTGCATGGCGCTGTCGGGGCTGCGCCGCAGGGCCCAGGCGTGGATGCCCAGGGCGGCGATGGCTACGGCCGAGTAGGCCGCCAGCACCATGTGCAGGGCCTGGGAGAAGAAGGCGTTGTTGAACATGGCCTCCCACGGCCGGATCTCGGTGAACTGCCCGACGCCGTCGGGGCCGAGGACGTAGACGAAGCCCGCCGGCTCGTTCATCCACGCGTTGACCGCGGTCACGAACACCGCCGAGGTCGTCCCGCAGATCGCCACGCCGACGCCCGTGGCCAGGTGGACCTTCGGCGGCAGCAGCTTCCAGCCGTAGAGGTAGAGCCCGAGGAAGATGGCCTCGAGGAAGAAGGCGAAGCCCTCGAGGCTAAAGGGCATGCCGACCAGGGGCCCGGCGTGGCGCATGAACTCGGGCCACAAAAGGCCCAGCTCGAAGCTCAGCACGGTGCCGGACACGGCCCCGACGGCGAACAAGATGGCGGTGCCCTTGGCCCAGCGCTTGGCGAGCTCGAGGGCTGCGGGCTCGCCCGTTCGCAGGTAGCGCCACTCCGCGAGGGTCATCAGCGCGGGCATGGCCATCCCAGCGACGGCGAACAGGATGTGGAAGGCCAGGGAGATGGCCATCTGACTGCGTGCGGCGAAGAGATCGGTCATGAGTCTTCAGTTGTGAGCTACCACCGCGTCTGTCGTGGACAACAGGGCATTTGGGGCGATCCCCAGCAAGATTTTCCGTCTGGGCGTAGCATGGAGTCGTGAGCCCCCTGATCGTGTTCACTGCGTTTTCGTGCTGGGCCGCGCCCGAGGGGGCCGACGCTGCGAGCGTGGAACAGCCTGCAACGGACGTTGCGACGCAGCTGGACGCTTCGCGAGATCCCGAGCCCGAGCCCAAGTCCGAGCTCAAACTCGAGCCCGGGCCCGAGCCGACTCGGGAGGCCCTGCCCGACATCCGCTTCCGCCTCGAGGTCGACCTCCCGATCTTCATCGGCTCGCTCGCGGTGTTCGGCGTGACCGAGGGCTTCAAGGCCCAGGTCAGCCCCCAGACCTGCCGGTGGTGCGAGCCCATCCCCGTGGGCCTGACCCTGCGCGACGCGACGCGCTGGGAGGACACGGAGGCCGGCGCGCTGACCTCCGACATCGTCGGCTACGGCGTGATCCCGGCGGTCAGCCTGGCCTTCACGCTGATCGGCGTGGGCCGGGAGGGGGAGTGGCGCAAGGTCCACGAGGATCTGATCGTCGCCTGGGAGGCGGTGGCCCTGTCGGCGGCGCTCACCAACCTGGTCAAGATCGGCGCCGGTCGTCAGCGGCCCTACGCCTACGCCGCGACCGAGCACGGCGAGCCGATCCCCTTCGCCGAGGATCCGGACCAGAACCTCAGCTTCAACTCCGGCCACACGAGCCTGGCCTTCTCCATGGCCACGAGCATGGCGACGGTCGCGACCTTGCGCGGACGCGAGATCGCCCCGGTGATGTGGGGGGTCGGCGTCCCCATGGCCGGCTTCGTCGCCTACCTGCGCATGGCCGGCGACCGGCACTGGTTCGGGGACGTGCTCGCCGGCGCGGGCCTGGGCACCCTCGTGGGGGTGGGCCTGCCGTGGCTGCTGCACCACCCGGTCACGGGGGTCGTGCCCCGCGCGAAGGCCAGGGGCGTCGAGCTGAGCGTGCTCCCGCAGCCGGGCGGAGTGGTGCTCGCGGGGCGGATGTAGCCTCGAACAGCAGGGGGCGCGCCCGGGACTGGTAAATCTTGCAGTTGGGTCCAGCGCTGGAACGGACTTAGCTTCTGACGAACGAGCGATGCAGATGCAGACTCCCGACAGACTTCCGGTGACGGAAGGAGCCAACCCCGAGCCCTCGTTCTTCGAGGAGGTCACGGACTACATCGGCTTCGGGGCGGAGGACTCTGTGCGCTTGCGGGAATTTTTGCCGCGCGCCGAGGCGCACTTGCCTCACGTGGCCGAGCACTTCTACGAGCGCATCTTCTCGCACCCGCGCGCGGACCAGGTCATCAGCGGGGGCCAAGAGCAGGTCGAGCGCCTCAAGCGGACCCTGGTCGAGTGGATGCGCAGCGGCCTCGCGGGGCCCCACGACTACGACTACTGCCTGCGTCGCTCTCGCATCGGGCACGTGCACGTGCGCATCGGGCTGCCGCAGCGCTACATGGTCACCGCGATGAACGGCATGCGCGTCGACTTCCGCGAGGTCATCGACGAGCACTGCCGCAATCTTTACGACGCCACCGAGCGCGAGGCGCTGATCGTGTCCCTCGAGCGGCTGTTCGATCTGGACCTGGCGATCATGCTCGAGACCTACAAGCTCGCCGCGGACGAGCGCCTGCGTCGGCGCGAGCGCCTGGCGACGATCGGGCAGCTCGCCGCGAGCATCGGCCACGACCTGCGCAACCCGCTCAGCGTGGTCCAGTCCTCGCTGTACATTTTGCGTCGGCGGGTCGCGGAGGACCCGCGCTCGAGCAAGCACATCGAGAAGATCGCCAACCAAGTCGACGAGTGCGACGCGATCATCACCCGGCTGCTGGAGATGGCGCGCAACCGGCCGCCGCAGCGCTCACTGATCACGGCCCGCGAGCTGTTCGAGACCTCGCTGGCGGCGGCGGCGGTGCCCGAGCGGATTCGCGTCGACGACGGCGCCGTCGAGGATCTGCAGCTGTTCGTGGACGCGGGGCTGTTCAAGCAGGCCCTGGTCAACTTGTTGATCAACGCGGTCCAGGCCCAGGAGGGGGCAGGAATCATCACCCTCACGGCCCGGCCAAACCCTGACGGAAGCGCGCTCATGCGCGTGGCAGACGGTGGCCCAGGTTTCGGCACCGAGACCCTCCCGTCGATCTTCGAGCCCCTGGTCACGACCAAGGCGAGCGGCACGGGGCTGGGCCTGGCCCTGGTCAAGAGCATCATCGAGCGTCACGGAGGGCAGGCCACGGCCGGGAATGTCGACGAGGGCGGCGCGGCCGTTACACTTCACTTGAGCTCGGTGTCTGTCCCCACCGCTCCCACCCCGCCATGAACCACGCGCCGACCTCCGTCCTCGTCATCGACGACAACGACGACCTGACCGAGAACATCGTCGAGATCCTCGACGACCTCGGCGTCTACGTGCGCGTGGCCGGGAGCGGGGAGGAGGCCCTCGAGATCTTCGACGAGCGCCGCTGGGACCTGGTGGTCACGGACGTGCGCATGCCGGGCATCAACGGCATCGAGCTCCTCGCCCAGCTCAAAGAGCGCAGCCCGGGCACCCCCGTGCTGGTCATGACCGGCTACGCCGACCGGGACACCCGCGCGGCCGCGCACCGCTCCGGGGCCCTCGCCGTCGTCCACAAGCCCCTCGACCTCGAGGCCTTCATCGAGCTCATCGAGCGGGTCAGCGCGGCCGAGACCCCGGTGCTGATCGTCGACGACGACGACGCGCTGTGCTCCAACCTCACCGACATCCTCGGCGAGCAGCAGGGCGTGCTGCCCCACCCCGCCGCCACCCTCGAGCTCGCCCGCCGCCTGGCCGCCTGCGTCGACTTCCACGCCGCGCTCATCGACCTGCGCCTGCCCGACGGCGACGGCCTCAGCCTGGCCCGCGAGCTCGAGCGCCGGGCCGACGGGAGCCGGCGGCCGGTGATCGTGATGACGGGCTACCCCGAGGCCCTCGAGGGCGCCGAGGAAGGCGTCGAGGTCCTGGCCAAGCCCTTCCCCGTGCCCAACCTCGTCGAGCGCCTCCGAGAGATCGTGTGACCCCGCCGGACCCCCTCAAAGACTGCCGCATCCTGCTCGTCGACGACCACGACGACCTCGCCGAGAACCTGACCGAGATCCTCGAGGAGGAGGGCGCCCAGGTCACCCGCGCCGCGCGGGCCTCCGAGGCCCTGGACAGGGCCGTGGAGGGCTTGACGTCGCGCTGGTCGACATCCGCCTGCCCGACGCGACCGGCCTGACCTTGCTGCCCAAGCTGCGCACCAGCGGCGACGGCCTCGGCGAGGTCTTGCTGATCACGGGCAACGCCTCCCTCGATGACGCCATCGAGGCCGTCGGCCAGGACGTCTACGCCTACGTGCTCAAGCCCTTCGACCCGGCCAACCTGCTCGCCACCGTCGGCCGGGCCCTCGAGAAGGTCCGGCTTCAGCGAGACACCCGCAAGCTCGAGCGGCGGGCTCGCATCGCCGAGAAGCTCGCCGCCGTCGGCACCCTCTCGGCCGGCCTCGCCCACGAGATCCGCAACCCCCTCAACGCCGCGAGCTTGCAGCTGCAGCTGCTCGAGCGCCGGGTCAAGAAGGTGTCCGAGGACGTCAAGCTGCTCGAGCCCGTGGGCCTGGTCCAGGCCGAGATCGCCCGGCTGTCCAACCTCGTCGACGAGTTCCTGCGCTTCGCTCGCCCGGCGGACCTCCAGCTGCGGCCGGTCCACCTCGACGAGCTCATCAAGCGGGTGGTCGGCCTGCTCACCCCGGAGGCCGAGCGCGCCGGCATCGACCTGTTCGCGACCTTGTCCCCGGAGGTCGGCGCCATCGAGGGCGACGCGGCCAAGCTCGAGCAGGTGTTGCTCAACCTGGTCCGCAACTCCATCGAGGCCCTGGAGGTCACGGGCAGCGAGATCGAGCTGTCGACGGCGCGCGGCGAGGGCGGCATGGCCGAGCTGAGCATCCGCGACGACGGCCCCGGCATCCCCTCCGAGATCGTCTCGCGCATCTTCGAGCCCTTCTTCTCGACCAAGCCCATGGGCACGGGGCTGGGGCTGGCGATCACCCACTCGCTGATTCAGCAGCACGGCGGGAGCATCGAGGTCCGCTGCGAGGAGGGGACGCAGATCCTGATCCGGCTGCCGGAGAGCGATCGCTGAGTAGACCCTACTCCCGGGGCGCGAGGGTGGCCGACCACACGCCGCGTCGGTCCGCGTCGTCCACGAGGTAGAAGACTTCCCGCTCCCCGGGCCCGGAGCTGAAGTCCCGGACGCCCGCGGCGATGAGCTGCTCTTCGTGGGTGTCGGGGTCGACGACGACCAGGTCTCCCGCCCAGGCCTCGGCGTCGATGTCGAGGAGCGTCGCGGTCCGGTCGTCTTCGAGGATGCGGTAGTTCGTGGTCGCGCGCGCGGCCAGGACCTCGAGGGTGCCGTCGGTGAAGGAGCGGTAGAGCGGGCCCTCTTCGAGGGAGCTCGGGGAGAAGGCGCCGTCGCAGCACCCGAGCCAGCTGATCCAGTCATCGCGCAAGCGGAGGATGGGGTGCATCGGTCCTTGGTAGATCAACTCGCTCGTGCCCGCGAAGACGTCGACCAAGACCGTGCCTTGGGGGCTCTCGCCCCACACGTAGCCCGACGAAAGCAAGGTGGACGCCCGGAACGCGCCGAGCTCGAAGGACTCGAGGTCGGGGAGGGTGTAGAAGCGGACGGGCGGGTGGGTCAGCTGCGAACTCTCCTGGTACCGGATGAAGCCGAGGCCTTCGGAGCCATCGGTGTAGAGCGCGTAGCTGCTGATCGGGCCGGGGCCAAGGTCGGTGGTCACCTGGGTGTCCCGATTGAGCAGGAGCACGGACCCCTCGGACTCCCCCAGGATGTAGGGGCCGCTCGAGCGGATGCTCGTCACGTTCTCGAGCAAGACCTCGGACTGCGGCTCGGTGTCCGCTCCCGCGGACCAGGTGAGCTGGACGAGCTCGTCGGCCGAGGTCCGCAGGAGCGCTCGGGCGTCGTAGGTCCGGAGGCTCCCGAGGCGGACCTGGTCGATGACCTCGATGGGCTCGGCCGGTCCGGCCGCGGGGTCTTCGGGCCAGGGCAGGAGCTCGAGGACCCCGAACTCGTCGTCGACGGGGCGCAGGTTGAACACGCCGAGGGCCCTCTCCGCGCGGACGGACGCGCAGGTCTCGGTGGTGAACAGGGGGCTGGGCGGGTGTTGTCCCGAAGGATCGAAGAGCTCCGTGACGCCGGTCTCGGGGGCGCAGCGCATCATCTGCCCGGGGTAGATGTCCGAGCGCCAGTACGTGTCGCCGTCTTCGATCTCGAGGCGCACGGGGTCTTCGCCGCACGGACCCACGGACCAGACATGGCGCGCGCCTCGACTCGGGGGCTCGGAGCCGGTCTGCTCCGGGTCGAGGTCCCAGACCGCGACGAGGGTGCGGTCGCCGTACTGGCCGGCGCTCGAGGCCGCGGCGCTCGAGCTGTCGAGGGGCAGAACCAAGTGGGGTCCCGCCTCCCCGCACTGGCCCTCGAGCTCGGCGAGGGGCTGCTCTGGGGCCGGCTCGGCGCAGCCCGCCATGAACGCCAATGAAGTGCCGACAAAGAGTAGACGTCTCGGCGAGCGCATGCAGCCAAGCTAACAGTCGAACTATCGCAATTCATGGCGAGGTTCGATCTTTGCCAACAAAGCGGAGACGACCCTCGGGCTTCGCCACTTTGTCAGCAGGGTTCTCCCCCGATCGCTCGGGGGAGACCCCGGGTGGTGGTCGCTTCCGAGGCCCGGGCGCAGGCCGAGGCCATGAACGAAGCGCTAGTAAAAGCCCAGGTCGTCGACGCTGAAGTCGAAGTCGACGTTCTGGTTGACCTTGAACTGGACGCTGACGACGGTGCTCGCGTCCCAGCTCGCCGGGGTGCCCCAGCCCTCCTGGCTCATGCTGGCGAAGGGCAGGGCGAACTGCTGCCAGCCGGGCGAGAGGTTGATGACCATGCCGTGGGGGTCGCAGTCGGCGGCGCAGCTGCCCCCCTCGGCGACGGGCAAGGTGGCGACGGTCGGCATGCTGACCCGGACCTGGCCGTTGCCCCGGGCCATGACCATGATCCCCGAGTAGCCCGAGGCGTTGTAGGGGTCCTTCGAGGCCATCATGCCGCCGATGTTGTTGAGGTCGATGCCGATGCCGGCGCCCCACGCCGTGAACCCGCTGCCCGTGGTCTGCAGGGCGTAGTTGGAGCCGTTGGCCCCGGGCTGCGCCGGCACGACCATGTTCTCGGGAGGCGTCTGTACGCCGCCGACGCTGGCGTCGTTGAAGGTGTACCAGTAGCCCTGACGACCGTCGTTGGGGATGAGCGCGCCGTCGCCATCCTCGAAGTCGTCGATCATGTCGGTGATCATGCCGCCGCCACCGGTGGTGGTGGTCGTCTCGCCGCCGTCGGTGGTGGTGGTCGTCCCGCCCCCGTCGGTGGTGGTCGTCGTCCCGCCGCCGTCAGTGGTCGTGGTGGTCCCGCCGCCGTCGGTGGTGGTCGTCGTGGTGTCGCCGTTGTCCTCGGCCCCGGAGTCGCTGCTCTCCTCGCCCATGTCGGACTCGTCGGCCTCGTCGTTCCCGCCGCCGTCGATGCTGCTCCCGTTGAAGGTGGCGAAGGCGTTGGGGTCGTCGCCGCCACCGGCACAACCCGCGGCGGCCAGGGCGGTCAGGCTCAACACGACGAGTACTGGGGTCTGGGTTCGCTTCGCTCGCATCATCTTCGTCTTCAGCCGCTACCGGATACCTCTCGTGTCTCGGCTGTGGGCATCGAGGGGCCCGAATGGATGAAGCTTTCTCCGTGGACAACCCTGGGCTGTCTTTATGTTGTTCGGGCTACGCGTCCGTCGGTGATCAATGCGCTGACCCAAGCTCGGTGGGCGCAGAGCCGTTCACACCTGGACTGGCGTCGAGGCCCTGGCGCAGGCCCCAGGCGATCATCCCCACGGCCGCGGTCTGCATCAGGTGGAACACGCCGTTCGCATCGAAGGCCAGGGATCCCAGGGAAAAGGACAGCGCTTTGGTCGCTTGGACAGCTGCCGCGGCGATCGAGAGGCCAATGCCCGCGGCCATCCATCCGGCGCCGCGCAGCGGGCTGCGGAGCAGGCTGAGGTAGGCGCCCAAGGCGAAGAGCAGGGCGAGGGCCTCGTAGGCCAAAAAGATCAGGAAGCTGCCCGGGACGACCTGCGTGATCGCGAAGAAGCCCAGGCCGGCGAGGACGAGCACCGGCGCGAGCTTGCGGGCGAGGGCTTCGGCGAAGCGGTCGACGATCACGCCCACGGCGAACAGCGAGACCGTCAGGCCCAGGCAGAGGTTGAAGGGAATCTTCAGCGCCGCGCTCGTGGACTCGGGCAGGACCAGGCCAAAGCGGACGCCCCCCATCAGCGCGGCGACGCCCATGAGCGCGAGGGCGAGCATCCACACCGCGACCTTGAAGGGCGCGAGCTTGCGGGCAGGGAGCAGGCTCAGCACGCAGGCCAGGGAGGCCCCGCCGAGCATGAAGTCGGTGACCGCCGTAGTCTGTCGGATCGCGTCGCTGGTCCACTCCATGGACGGGGGCGGCTCAGCCGGTCGTGTCGGTGTCGGAGCCCGTCTCCGTGCCGGTGTCGGAGCCGGTGTCCGAACCAGTCTCGTTGCCCATGTCGCAGTCGCCGGTCTCGTCCGCCGTCTCCGTGCCCGAGTCGCTCTCGTCGCAGGTCTCGTCGGTGGACTCGGTCTCTTCGGTGGAGCCGGTCTCGTCGGTGGACTCGGTGCTCTCGGTCTGGCCCGCCTCGGTGCTGGACTCGCTCTCCTCTTCGCCCCAGTCGATGTCCTCGGGGCCGCCGTAGTCTGCCCCGCCGCCGAAGTCCTCGGTCTCCACGGACACCTGGTCCTCGGGCTCTTCGTTTTCCTTGGCGCAGCCGGTCATGAGCAGGGCCGACACGGTGAAGGCCGCCGCGGTGGTCAAGGTCGCGCCCAGGGTCACGCCGATCGAGGTCACGATCGCCGGGGGCTCCGCCTCGGTGCAGACCCTCGCCTGGTCGGCCGCGACGGTCTCGATTCTCGTCTTGCAAAAGGGGCAGCTGTCTGCGTCCACGTGGACGTGGCGGTGACAGGAGGGGCAGGTCGACATGGACAGGCTCATGCTTCCTGTCTAGCACGGACGGCCCCTGGCCGGATCACAACAAGCGCAGGAAAGCGACGAGGGCCTCGCGCTCGGCCACACCCAGCCCGCGCGGGTCGTTGGGCTCGAGGGCCCCCAGGTCGTGGTCGACCGCTCCGTCGTCGCCCACGCGCACGCCCTCGACCACGGCCTCGAGGCTCTCGGCCTCACCCGTCGTGAAGTAGGGCCAGATCAGGTTGAGGCGCCGCAGCGAGGCGACCCGGGCGCCCTCGTCGTGGACCCACGGGCCGATGCTCGTCTGGGCGTAGGCCTCGCTCGCCCACACGATCGAGCTGCCCGTGGGCTCGGCGAAGATCAGCGCCTCCCAGCGCTCGAAGTCCTGGCGGGTGCTCGGGTCGTCGGTGACCAGGCGGGCCTGGTGGCAGCCCTCGCAGCGCGCGGCGAAGGCCTCGGCGCCTTCGCGCTCGAGCTCGGTGTAGCCGCTGCGGCCGCGGGCGCGCGGGTTTTGGGGCATGGACGCGCGCATGAAAAAGCGCATCAGCGCCCGGCGCAGCGCGGGCGGGTCGACGGGCGCGGACCAGCCGGGGACCTGGGCGAGCCAGGGCAGCTCGTCGGCGTCGAGGGTGAACCAGCCCTCGCGGTAGTCGGGGTCGGCGCTGAAGCGGTTGGCGACGCGGAACTCGGCGTGGACCATGGTCGCCAGGGTCCGGTCGAGGGCCCGGGAGAAGTGGGGGCGGTTGGGGAACAGGCCGAGGATGGCCTTGCTGCGGGCGTGGACCCGCTGGCCCTCGCGCTCGCGGCCGGTGAAGTGCACCCGCCCGTCGCCGCGGCCCTCGAAGTGGCAGGCCTCGCAGGTGAAGCGGCTGCGCTTGCCCTCGGCGTCGTTGCGCGGGGCCATGGCGGTGGTGAACACGAGCAGCTCGCCCAGGCGCTCTTCGAAGCTGCGCTCGTCGACCTGGGGCGCCGCCGCGTCGAGGAAGATGGGCTCGGGCGCCTCGGTCCAGGTGCCGGCGTCGTCGAGCTCGACGCGGACGAGGGCGTCGAACAGGGCGTTGGTCGCCAGCCAGCCCCGGCCCTCGGGCAAGGCGGCGACGTCCGTGGTGCCGGGCAGCCACGGGCGCGACGACACGGTGGGTTCGCCGGCGCAGTCCGGGGTGGCCCACTCGAGCTCGAGCCATACGTCGCTCGCGTAGCCGGTCACGGCCACGCGGGTGGGGCTGAGCCAGCGGACCCACTTGGGCGTGACCACGCCGTGGGCCGAGAGGTTGACCGCGGCGAGCAGCCGGCCTTCGCTCAGCTCGCGGACGAACAGGAAGGAGTCGATGTAGCCGAAGCCGCCCTCGGCTCGCTCGAGGGGGTGGTCCTCGACGCCGACCAGGGCGACGCGCTCGGGGCCTGGGGGCGGGGCCAGGGCGAAGGCCCAGATCGGCCCGTCGTGGGTGATGTCGAGGGCCTCGGTGTGGACGCGGTGGGCGAGCAGGCAGCTGTGGATGAGGCCCTCGCCGAGGGCCTCGAGCTGCAGGGGTCCGCGGCAGCTCGGGTGCTCTCGGGGCGGGTCGTCGCCGCGGGGGGCGAGCTCGAGGAGGCGGTGGCTGCCCTCGTCGGCCAGCCACAGCGCACCGCTAGCGTCGAGGGTGGCGTCGCGGATCGACGCGCCTGCGGGGAGGGGCCGCGAGGCCGGCGTGGCTGCTTGCAGCGCGTCGCCGTCGAGGGTGAAGCGATCGAGCCTGGCGTCGCCGAGCCCCGCCACCCACAGCGCGCCGTCGATGGCCACGAGGCTCGTCGGCTGATGGACGGTCGGCGCCCGGCTCAGCACCTGGCCGTGGGCGTCGACGAGGCTCAGCTGGTCGTGACCGCGCTCGAGCACGGCGAAGCGGGGCGAGCCCTCGTCGCCAGGCAGCGCCACGATGCGGTGCGGGTCGGCGCCAAAGCGGCTGTCCGAGGCGGGGATGGCCGCGAAGTCGGTGGCTTCGCGGACCCCCTCTTCCCAGGCCTCGAGGGCGGCGCGGGTGCGCTCGTGGACGGAGGCGGGCTCGGGCTCGGGCTCGCGCTCTACCGCGGACGACGAAGGCGCCGGCGCCCCGCAGGCCCCGACGCCGATCAGCGCGCTGGCGATCAACCAGCGCTGCGGCTCACCAGCCGCCTTCCTTTTTCTCCTCACCGTCCTTCTTCTCCGCGGCGTCCTGCTTCTCCTCGCCCTCTTTCTTCTCCTCACCGTCCTTGGCGTCGGCCTTGTCGGCCTTGTCGTCTTTCTCGCCCTCCTTGCCGTCACAGGCGATGAGGGTCAGGGAGAAGGCGGCGGCGAGGGTGAGGGGGAGGGCGAAGGTACGCATGACGGCGCGATTGTAAGATCAGGCGGGGTTGATGTGTACCTCGTAGTTGCCCGCGAAGTCCTGGGCGTAGACGTCGAGGACGATGAAGATGGTCTGGTTGGCCTCGAGGTCCAGGAACAGCTGGGAGGTGAGGTCGTCCTCGGCGTCGTCGTTGCACCCGAGCTCCGGGCCCCAGCAGGCCTCGTCGCGGACGTAGAGCACGGTGTCGTCGTCGGAGCCGAAGGTGTCGATGGCGTACAGGCCGGCCTCGGGTGCCGTCCATGAGAACGCGAGCTCCTCGCCGTAGCCCCCGCAGCTGCCCGAGTAGAGGCCGTCGCCCCACCCGATGGAGCCGAAGCCTTCGACGGGGAAGGGGCCGTCGAGGAGCTCGGGCGCGGGGCACTCGAGCTCCTCGATGGTTAGCTGGTAGTCGCCGACCGAGCTGGCGTAGCGTCCGTCGAGGAAGAGGGTCACGCTCTCGCCCTCCTGGAGCCCGACTTGGATCCGCGAGTCGGGGTCGACGACGTCGCCGACGTCGTAGAGGTTGTCGTTGCAGGCCGCCCAGGGGCCCTCGTCGACGCAGGTGCCGAGCTTGGCGCCGAGCACGGTGTTGTAGTCGCTGCCGACGGAGTCGATGGAGAATAGGCCCTGCTTGGGGGCGGTCCACTCGAAGGTCACGTCGAGGGCTCCGGTGCCGCCAAAGCCCATGCACAGGGAGTAGTCGTCGGTGGCGACGGCGCTGCTGCCCATGGTCATGGCGGGCAGGCCGTCGAGGACGAAGTCGGCGCACTCGGCCATGCCGCCGGTGCCAGTGTCGGTGCCAGTGTCGGTGCCAGTGTCGGTGGACTCCTCCGTGCTCTCGGTGTCGGTGGACTCTTCCTCCGTGCTCTCGGTGCCGGTGTCGGTGGACTCTTCCTCCGTGCTCTCGGTGCCAGTGTCGGTGGACTCTCCTTCGCTAGACTCCTCTTCCGTCGACTCGGTCGTCTCGCTGGAGCTGTCCTCGGAGCTGTCGGTGGACTCCTCCTCGGTGCTCGAGTCCGACGCGTCCTCCTCGGAGGTGTCGGTGTCCGCGAGCTCATCGCCCGGCTCGTCGGGGTCGGCGGGGCACGCGAGCAGGGGGGCGATTGCGAGGGTCGGGATGAGGAGATGGAGCGCGCGGGGTCGGGGCACGGCGGCAGCCTAGCAAGGTGACCACGCCGTGCACGTGGCTCCGCGCGGGCCGAGACCCGCTGCGAAACACCTCTCCAACGCTTGGCACTGGCGGACGCGAGCTCGGTCCGTGCGCCCGGTGCAGGGCCGGCTCAGTAGACCGCCGCGACGACGGTCGTCGTCGCGCGTCGTTTGGGCCCCAGGCCGTGCTCCGCGGGGTTGATCAACACCTGACCCTCCTCGGGGGTGACGGTGGCGGTGACCTCCGCGATGCCTTCGCTGCCGCGCCAGCCGCTGGGCGAGAGCATCAGCGTGGTGCCGGGCGAGCGCAGCCGTGCAGGCCCGTCGAGTTCACACAGCCAGCCCGCGCCCGCGCGTGCGCAGGCCACGAAGGCCAGCGGCGTGTCCGTCGCGGTCTGGATCAGTGGGGGGGCGTTCTCGTCGGCTGGCCCAGGGTGGACCTCGCCCAGCTCGCGCAGGCCGACGGCGACGACGACCTGGGCGTCTGCGCGAACCCACACCGTGCGCAGGGGCCCCGTCGCGCGCAGCCCCGCGAGCTCGACGCTGCGCTCGCGGACCTCCGGGGCGAGGTCGACCCACGCCAGATCGCCGTTGGCGAAGCGGACCGTGGCGACGCGGTCCTCGAAGCTGACCTGGGGCAGGGCGGCGAGCTGCGGCCCGGGCTCGAAGGGGCGCTCGCTGAGCACCTGCCAGCTGGCGAAGCAGCGGGGCTCGTCGATGCCGGGGTGGGTCGCGCCCAGGGCCAGCCCGGCGAAGGCCGACTTGCCGCCGAGCACGTGGTCGGCGCTGCCGTAGTCGAGGTTGAGGCCCGCGCGGGTCCACCCGTGGGCGTTGGCGAACAGCACCGCCCCTGCGCCAGGGAGGGCGTCGGCGCCGGTCTCGAGGTAGACCCAGTCCTTGTCGCCGCCGCCGAGGATCAGCCCCTCGGGCACGCGGCGGATCGCGGCGCTGCCCTCGTAGGGCCGGGCCGCCTCGACGCCGTTGGGCTCGACGCAGCTCAGGCGCAGGCTCGGGCGCACGGCCTCGGAGTCGACGCTGCCCGGGAGCGCGCTGAGGGTGGCGGTGGAGATCCAGTGGGGCGGGCTGGCTTTGGCGTCGACGAGGGGCGCGGGCTCCGGGTCCCAGGCCCCGCTCGCGCCGGGGTCGTCGAGCTGCGGCGCGGCCTCGTCCTCGGGCGGGAGGGCGTGGCGCTGCCAGCTGAAGCCCGAGACCACGGTGCTGGCCGTGGCCGGGCCCCGGGCGCGGTCGAAGCCCATCGCCGACGCGCTGATCACCGCGCCGTCGTAGGGCCACCGCGCGTCCGCGTCGTCCGCCGCCGAGAACCACCCAAAGGCCCCGTAGTCGAGCTTCATGTAGCGCGGCTGGTAGGCGAGCTTGCGCGTGGCCGAGCCGGCGTTGCGCAGGCTCAAGCCGGCGCCCGCGGGCCGCGAGGGCGCCCGGCGATCGACGGCGCGATCGAAGTCGACCTGCCAGCCCACGGCCGGGATGGCGTGGACGAAGTCGCCGAGGTCGGCGGGCAGGGGCATCTCGATCTCGGACCAAAAGCGGTGCTCGGGCGGGAGCGCGAGCACCTCGAGGGCGCGGCTGAGGTAGTACTGCGAGCCGGGGCGCAGGTAGGCCTCGGTGACCCCGGGCTGCTCGCCGTGGTAGCCGCGGGTCAGCGCGAACTGCTCGTCGAACATGCCCGCGTCGAGGTGGAACTTCAGCGAGCCCGAGAGCATCCGCCGGGCCAGGCCGGGGAGCACGAAGTCGTCGCCGGCGACCACCGACGCGCTCAGGGCCGCGAGCACGCCGCTGCGGTAGGCGAGGGAGCGGCCCAGGGGCGCCACCCGGCCCTGGCTGTCCATCAAAAAGGGCAGGTGGCCGAGGAAGGCCTCGGTGCGCAGGGCGACGCGGGCGGCTCGCTCGGCCTGCTCGGGGTCGTCCTCGCCGAGCTGGGTCCGCCAAAAGGTCAGCTCGGGGTGGATGGCGATGCCGTTGTACCAGTCGACGCGGCCCGGGGCGCTGTCGCGGTAAAAGCCGTCGCCGACGTAGTCCTCTTCGAGGCGGACCAGGAGCTCGTCGAGGCTGCCCTCGGGGACCTCGGCGCCGAGGACCTCGAGGGTCGTGTTGCGGGTCAGCTGAAAGGCCAGCCAGTTGCCCGCCAGCGGCTCCTTGGCGGGGGTCAGCCAGGCCAGGACCTGCTCGCGCTCGGCGGGGCCGAGGCGCTCCCACACCCGCGCCTTGGAGCGCACGAGGAACTGCGCGACGAGGGCGGCCTCGACCTGGCGCTGGTCCCAGCCTTTGCGGATCTTGTGCCAGTAGTCGGGGCTCTCGGGGTCCGTGCCCGCGAGCAGCATGGTGGTCGCCAGATCGACCACGTCGAGCTCGCGCCCCTCGACGCGGATGCGCTCGGGGTTGCACGCGCAGGCCAGCCACGCGCCCATGGCCGGGAGCATGCGGACGGATCCTTCCATGGCCGCCGGGAGCTCGTCGCCGCCTTCACCCGCGTGGCGCGTGCGCCCGCCGTCTGGGCTGCGGACCCGCGCGTAGCCCAGGAGCATGCGGGCGAACACCGCCTCGTAGTGCGCCCGCGTCCAACCCGTGAACAGGGCCCGCGAGCGGTCCTCGTCGGGGGACAGCTGGATGATGCGGACCTCGCCCTGGCCGTGGAGCGGACCGCCCTTTGGCGCCGCGCTGTGCTGGTCGCGGGCCTTGGTCTTGCCCTCGTCGCCGCGCTTGCAGGCTGGTCCGGGGCCGAGGACCAGCGCCAGCGCGAGCAGGCCCACGCGAGTTTTGCCCGGAGTCACGGGACAATTGGGCGCCAGCTCGACCATGCCGAGGCTGTAACAAAGCCGCGCCGCCAGGCCAAGGGGCGCGGGCTTCAGTCGACCAGCACGCAGCTGAAGGTGCGGCGTTGGCCTCCGCGGCCGAGGGTGAGGCTCACGGCCTCCGCGTCGTAGTGGGCCACGAGGGCTGCGAGGGCAGCGTCGAGGCCGTCGATGGGGACGCCGTCGACGGAGTCGAGCACGTCGCCGTCGAGGATGCCGAGGGCGTGCGCGATGGAGCCCTCGGTCACGCCGTGGATCACGTAGCGGCCCCTCGCGGGCTCGTAGACGAAGGTCGTGCCGCCGTCGTCGTACCAGGCGAGGCTCTCCAGCACGAACTGGGCGTAGCCGCGATCGACCTCGCACACGGCACCCGCGCAGCTGACGTAGTCCGCGGCCGAGGCCGCGCCGTAGACCCCGGTCTCCTCCGAGCCGGTCTCGGACTCCTCGGAGTCGGAGTCGGAGCCCGTGTCGGAGCTGGCCTCGTCGTCGCCGTCGTCGGTGCTGGTCGTCCCCTGGCACTCGTAGGGGTTGGGGTCGTCGCAGGAGCCGCCCTTGGGCGGGTTGATCTGGGTGCAGTCGCCGATGCAGTCACCAGCGCCGACGTAAAAGGGCATGTCCGCGAGGAGGATGGGCGCCTCTCCCGGCGCTTCGGACATGCAGTTGTGGTCGTAGCCGTCGGGCACCGCGCTCGCGCAGGCGTTCTGCGTCGCTTCGCGCACGCGCTGGGCTAGCTCTGCCGCGTACTCTTCGGGGACGCCAGACTCGAGGGTGCTGGTCTCTTCGGCGTTGAGGCACACGCAGCCGAGGGGTCCAGGGTAGCCGACGGAGGGTGGGACGGGCTCGGCGAGCTCGGGCTGGCCCGGCGGCCACATCAGCGCGTCCTCGAAGACGTTGCAGTAGTCGTCGCCGGGGAAGTTGATCTGAATGCACTGGTCCGCGTAGACGCAGCCGCTCCCGGGCACGGCGAAGCCCGCGAAGGCGCCGAGTCCGAGGGCAAGGCTCAGGAGGGACGCGCGAACTCTAGGGTTCATCGGTGCTGAATCCTCGGTGTTTGGGGATGCGGGGGCTCAGGGGCAGTCCAAGTGCATGCCAGGGGGGGTCACGACGACGTGGTCGGGGGTCGGCCAGGTGACGCGGCTACCTTTCTCGACGCCCGAGATCCAGACCTCGGATTCGTAGTCCGCCTGGCACTCGCTCCAGTCCATGCCGAAGCTCGAGGCTTCGCTCAGGCAATCGTCGAGCAGGGCCTGGTGGAGCTCCTCGAGGCGGGACTGGCTCAGGTACTCCTCCTCGGTCATGCACAGGCACACGTGCCGCCTGAGGCCGAGGTTGTGCTGCCCGCCGTCCTCCCAGTAGCCCCTGGAGATGGCCCGCGCGCACGCGCGCTGGGTCTCGGGCTCGGTCGGGACGACGAGGTCGTCTCCGCACGAGCCGAGCCCCAACACCGAGGCTGCGAGCGCGAGCCCGAGCACTCTCGTTCGCGGCCGCGGTCGCTCGATCGTCGTCATGGGCCCAGCTTAGCGCCGAGCCCCGGAGACGAGCAAGACAGGGTCGTCATGGATGGACGACGCCACGCCCTGCCTGCCCCACGTCCACGACTCAGTCCACCACGAGCAGGGCGAGCAGCCCGAGGGCGAGCACCGACGGGGCGACGCCGAGGAAGGCGGCGGCAGCGGTCGCGGCAGCGAGGGCGCCAGCGAGGCCGAGGTCGCGGGTGTCGAGACCGGCCAGCTGGGCCTTCGCTCGGTGTCCGAGCGCCGCGCCCGGCTCGGGTTCCGCTCCGTCGGGGGGGTGTTCGTGGGCCTTCATCGCGACTCCTCGCTGGGCGGCAAGCGGTAGGGCTCGTCGGCGGCCACGAGCACCTGCACGCGCTCGCCGAGCCAGTCGAGGATGCGCCGCTCTTCGCTCATGCGCCGCTCGTGGATGACCTTGGCGACGCGGTGGCCGACGACCAGGCCCATGGCCACGCCGCTGAACACGAACAGCGGCTCCATGAACATGAAGGGCACGGCGTCGGTCAAGATGGCGCCCGTGACCAGTCCCCCGAAGGCGCCCAGGGCCATGCCCCTGCGCCGGCGCTTGCGGGCGATCTTATCGAAGTTGCGGCGCAGGGTCAGGACGGCGCCGCCGGGGTGGCGGTCGATGTTGGCCTCGGCCTCGGCGTTGGACCAGGTCATGCCAGACTCGAAGTGCTCGGCCCGCCCGACGCCGCCGAGGTTCTGCTCGATCTCCCGGATGATCCGCCGGCGGGTGTCGCCGCTGGGCAGGGAGGAGAGCTGGCGCTCGGATCGGACCTGGGAGGCCAGGCCGAAGTCGGTGCGCTCCGGCGGGCGGTGGGGGTCGACGGGGGCCGTCGCGGCGTCGCGGCGCGGGTTGAGGTCGCGGGCGAGGCTGGCCAGCTCGAGGCCGACCTCGTCGGCGATCTCGCGCATCTCGGACTCGAGCAGGCGCGGGCGGGCGTTGGGCTCGGTGGACTCGGCGGGCGCGGGCTCGAGGCCGAAGGCGCGGTTGATCGCGCGGGTGTCGTAGGCGGGCTCGGGCTTGCTCTCGACGGGCGTCGACTGGGTCGGGGCCTCGGTGAAGCGCTGGCTGGCCGTCAGCGAGGCCGCCGCGCTCGCGGCCGCGACCTCGGTCGGGGAGGTCGGGGTGCTGCGCTGGGACGAGGAGGTCGCGCCCGAGACGACCCCGCGCCCGTCGAGCTCCCCGCGGATCACCTCGAGCTCGCCGAGCAGGCTGTCCATGTCGGGGAAGCGCGCGTCGGGGTCGACCTTGAGCCCGCGGATCAGCAGGTTGCGCAGGGAGTCGGGCACGCCCGTGCGCGGCGGCGGCGTGCTGACCCGGCCGCCGACGATGGCCAGGGACAGGGCGCGCAGGTCCGCGCTGGGGAAGGGCAGGACGCCGTAGATGGCCTGGAAGAGCGCGACGCAAAAGCCAAACTGATCGCTGCGCGCGTCGGCCCGCTCGCCCAGGTGCTGCTCCGGCGCCATGTAGGCCGGGGTGCCCAGGAGCACGCCGTGGCGGGACAGGCTGGTCGCGTTCGCGTCGGCGTCGTCGGCGAAGCTCGGGGGGCCCCCGACGCCGTCGGCCCCGGGCGCCCGGGCCAGGCCGAAGTCGAGGATGCGCGGGCGACCGTCGGAGCCGACGAGCACGTTGTCGGGCTTGAAGTCGCGGTGCACGAGGCCGGCGCGGTGGGCCGCGGCCAGGCCCGCGCCCGCGGCCGCGAACACCGAGAGGAGCTCGGTGATGCTCGGCCGGCGCAGCAGCCAGCGGCGCAGGCTCTGACCCTCGACGTACTCCATGGCCACGAACAGCTGGTCGTCGTGCTCGCCGACGTCGTAGACCGCGACGACGTTGGGGTGGGCGAGCTTGGCCAGGGACTGCGCCTCCTTGCCCAGGTCGTTGGTCTGCGAGCCGGAGAACTCGGGGCGCAGCAGCTTGATGGCGACGGTGCGATCGAGGCGCTCGTCCCGGGCGGCGTAGACGATGCCCATGCCGCCCTGGCCGATGCAGTCGAGGACCTTGTAGCGACCGATGCGGATCGGGGGCCGGACGCCGCCGAACAGCCGGGCCTTGACCTCCCGACGCATGCGCTCGAGCTCGAGCTCGGACACCTCGGGGGCCGCGGGGGCTTCGACGGCGTCCGAGTTGGCCGCGGGCTTCGCGGGGGTCTCGGCGTCGGTTGGGGGAAGTTCAGTCACGAGAGAGGTTGCCGTCGAAGCGTTCATGACGATTCGGCGGAGGTAGTACCCGGACCCCTCGGGAGGGATTGCGACCAGAGCAAAAAAAGTTTCGGCTCACGGTGCCGGCGCTCCGAGGCGGGCGAATTGCTCGAGCAGCCAGCGCCCGGCGGGGCCTGGAGGGCTGGCCGCGCGGTGGATGGTGCACATCTCGACGATGTAGGTCGCCGGGCCCCACTCGCTGACCTCGACGCGGACCAGGCGGCCCTCGGCGAGGTCGCCCTCGACCATGTGCCGGGGCATGTTGCCCCACCCAAACCCGGCGATGAGGCAGGCCTGCTTGGCGGGGAGATCGGCCAAGCGCCAGTTGTCGTCGCCGGCCACGGCCACGTCGAGGCCGGCGGTGAGGGTCGAGCGATCGGTCAGCACGAGCTGGGTGTGTTCGCGCATGCGCGCCAGGGGCACGGCCTCGTCGGCGCGGGCCCGCTGGGCGAGGGGGTGGTCGGCGGCGCACACCGTGACCATCTCGATGGGCCACAGCGGGCGGCGCTCGATGGCCGAGGGGAAGTCCCGAAGCGGGACGCTGACGCCGAACTGCACGGCGCCATCGGCGACGAGCTGCGCGACCGCGCCGAGGGCCTCGGTGCGCAGGTGGACCGGGACCTCGGGGTAGCGCCGGCGGAAGCTGGCCAGCGCGGTCAGCAGCTTGGGCATGGGGAAGAACACGTCGACGGCCACGGACAGCCGGGCCTCGACGCCCTCGCGCATCCGCTGCGCCCGGGCGAGGAGGTGGTCGACCTGGCCATGGACCGCGCGGGCGTCATCGAGCAGAGCGCGGCCCGCCTCCGTGAGCACGGGCTTGCGGCCGGTGCGATCGAAGAGCTCGAGCTCGATCAGCCGCTCGAGGTTGGCGATGGCGTAGCTCACCGCAGATTGCGCCCGACCGAGCTTGCGCGCCGCGCCCGAGAAGCTGCCGTGCTCGACGATGCTCAGGAACACGGCGAGCTGATCCAGCGTGATTGGCTCCCCGCTCATCCCAACCTTCTTACCACCTCCCGCTCCCAGCCCTACCCAACTCGCGCTGGTCCAAACGCGGCGGTCACCCCTATTGTGGTTGCAGACGGACGCAGCGCCGTCTGCCCTTCGAATGACGGCACCCCTCGACGGCTATCGATTGATCGCGCCGCTGCGCCAGACGCCGTCGCGGCGGGTGTGGTCGGCGGTCCGCGAGCGCGACGAGCTGCCCGTGGTCATCAAGGTGTTCGCCGTCGAGGACTGGGCGGGGCTCGAGGCCCGGGCCGAGCGGGAGTTCGAGCTGATCCGGCGCCTCGACACCCCCGGGGTGGTGCGGGCCCTCGCGCTCGAGCCGAGCGGCCAGGACGTGGCGCTGATCCTCGAGACCTGGCCGGGGGTCAACCTCGCCCAGCACACCCGCGGCGAGGCCATGGGCGTCGAGGCCTTCCTCGAGCTGGCCGTGCGCGTGGCCGAGATCCTCGTCGAGGTGCACCGCCGCGGGGTCATCCACCGCGACCTCAAGCCGACCAACATCCTGGTCAACCCGGACACCGGCGAGCTCGCGCTGGCCGACTTCGGCATCTCGGTGCTGCTCGAGGGCACCGCGACCCGGCTCCACGAGGCCGAGGTCATCGAGGGCTCGCTGCCCTACATGGCCCCGGAGCAGACCGGCCGGACCCAGCGCGGCGTCGATCACCGCAGCGACCTCTACTCCCTGGGCGCGACCTTCTACGAGCTGCTCACGGGTCGCAAGCCCTTCCCCTCGAGCTCGGCCCTCGAGCTGATCCACGCCCAGCTCGCGCGCCGCCCCGAGGCGCCGGTGCGCCTGCGCCCGGAGCTGCCCTCGCCGCTCTCGGGCCTGGTCATGAAGCTGCTGGAGAAGGCGCCGGAGCGGCGCTACCAGTCGGCGAGCGGGCTGCTCCACGACCTGCGCGCGATCCAGGCCATGCGCGGGCGAGCGCGCCGAGCCGACGACGAGCGCAGCTTCGAGCTGGGCCAGGCCGACGTGCCCCAGACCCTGCGCCTGCCCCATCAGCTCTACGGCCACGGCCTGGCCCGCTCGCGCTTGATGAGCGCCCTCGCGGCGGCGCAGGACGGGATCCCGAGCTTGGTGTGGATCGAGGGCGAGGCCGGGGTCGGCAAGTCGCGCCTGGTCCAGGAGCTCGACGGGGCCCTGCTCGCCCGCGGCGGGCTCCTCGGTCGCGGGCAGTTCGAGCCCGAGTCGGGGGTGCCCCTGGCCGGCTTTCGGGAGGCGCTGCGGGCCGTCGCCGATCAGCTGCTGACGACGAGCCCCGAGGCCCTCGCGGACTGGCGCGAGCGCCTGAGCCGGGAGCTCGGCGCCTTCGCCCCGGGCCTGCTCGAGCTCGTGCCGCGCTTCGCCAGCTTGTTCGCCGAGGAGGGGCCGGGGCAGCCGGCCCCGGAGCTCGAGCCGGCCCAGGCCCTCAACTTCGCCAGCCTCGCTTGCTCCCGGACGATCATGGCCCTGGCCCGGCCCCAGCGTCCCCTGGTCCTGGTGCTCGAGGATCTGCAGTGGGCCGACTCGGCGAGCGTGTCCTTGCTGCTGCGGGTGATGGCGGCGGCCCGGGGTCGGGAGCCCGAGCAGCGCCCGGCCTTGCTGATCGTGCTGACCTGCCGCCGGGAGCACGGCGAGGACGAGCCGCGGGCCGAGGGTGAGGCGCCGGGCATCGCCCAGCGCCTGCGCCTGCGCCTCGACGCGGCCGCGCAGGCCTACGTGGCCATCGCCCTCGGAGCCCTCGAGCCCGCGGCCCTCGCCGCCATGGTCGGCGACATGCTCGGCAAGCGGGCCGAGGCCGTGGCCCCCCTCGCGGAGGTCGTCGGGCGCAAGACCGGGCGCAACGCCTTCTTTGTCCAGCGCTTCATGCTCGAGCTCGTCGAGCGCGGCCTGCTGACCCGGGAGCTGGAGGGCTGGACCTGGGACCTCGAGGCCCTCGAGGCGGCGAGCTTGCCCGAGGACGCCGTCGAGATGATGGCGGCCAAGCTCGCCCGCCTCGACGACCAGGGCCGCGAGCTGATCGGGGCGCTGAGCGTGTTCGGGGGCCGCTTCGACCTGCGCGCGGTCGAGCGGGTGATGGCGGACAGCGAGGGCGTCGAGGACACCCTCCACGCCCTCGCCGAGGAGGGCCTGCTGACGGCCGCCCGCGGCCAGGGCTACGACTTTGGCCACACGCGGCTGCGCGAGGTCGCCTACGCCGGCCTGCGCGAGGGCGAGCGCCAGCGCCTGCACCTCGCGGTCGCGGACGAGCTGCTCGCGCGCCTGAGCCCGGCGCAGGTCGACGAGCGGGTGTTCGAGGTGCTCGGCCACATCGAGCGCGGCCTCGGCCTCGACGCGCACTCGGCCCGGGAGTCCAGGCAGCTCCCGAGCCTCGACCTGAGCCGCGTCGCCTCGCTCGTCGAGCTCGAGCACCGCGCGGCCCGCAAGGCCCTGGCCACGGGCTCGCCCCAGGCCGCCCGGCGCCACGCGAAGATCGCCGTGGAGCTGCTCGAGTTCACCGACGCGGACACGCTGGCGCGCCGCATCCACTACGAGCTGCTGCTGGCCCAGGCCGAGAGCCTCGACGGCGCCCACGCCCAGGCCGACCACCGCATGGCCAGGCTCTACGCGACGAGCTGCGAGCCGGGGGGGGACGTGGCGCTGTTCGAGGCCGTCGCCGTCGCGCGCTGCCTGAGCCTGATCCTCGCCGAGCGCAGCGAGGACTCCATCGCCTTCGGCGTGGAGGCCCTGGCCCGCCTCGGTCACCGCATCCCGCCGCGTCCGCGGACCCGGCACATGCTCGCCGCGCTCGCGCGCCTGGCCACGCTCACGCGCGGAGGCGCAGCCGATCGCTGGCGCGCGCTCGAGCCCATGACCGACCCGCGCGACCGGGCCATCGCCGCGATCTTGGGCGCGATGATCATGGTCGCGTACCTGATCAGCTCCGAGCTGTTCGTGGTCCTGACCGCGCACCAGGCCCGGCTGTTCCTGACCCGCGGGCGCCACCCGACCATGCCCCCGGTGGTCATCACCACGGGCCTGATCCTCGCCAACGCCTTCGGCTCGCGGACCCAGGCCCGGGCCCTGGCCGAGGTCGCCGCGCGCCTGGCCGAGGAGGACCCCGAGGGGCGGCCCCACATCGTCGCCCAGACCCGGCTGTTCCTGCGGGTCTGGGACGAGCCCTACGCCGCGCTCGTCGAGCCCATCCGGGGGACCTGCGAGCGGGCCCTCGAGGTCGGGGACCTCGAGAGCGCGTCCTACTACGGCGGGGTCGCGGCGGAGCTCGGCTTTTACGGCGGCGTGCACCTGCGCACCGTCGAGGAGATCGCCACCCAGCTGGACTGGACCGAGCAGTGGGGGACGGCGGCGATCATCACGGGCAAGGTGATCCGGGCGGCGAGCAAGAGCCTGCGCGAGGGGCCGCTGCCCGAGCCGGGCGAGCTCGACATCTACACCCGCGAGTCAGCCATCGACGAGGACGCTGGCGGGCTGAGTCGGGTGACCAGCTACATCGCCCGGGGGACGACGGCCACGGTGTTCGTGATCCTCGGGGGCTGGGACGACGCCCTCGCGCTCTTCGAGCAGTTCGGCTTCGCGCTGCTGCGGGCCGTGCCCGGGAGCTGGTACACGCTGACCATGCCCCTGATGTGGGGCGTGGCCTGTGCGGCGCGGCTGCGGGGCGAGGGCGGGCCGCTCGCGCCCCGGCGCCGCCGTCGACTGCTCCGAACCTTGCGTCGGCTGCTCCAGCGCCTGCGCGCCTCGGCGGCCAAGGGCGGGAACCATGAGGTGGGCGTCGAGCTGCTGACCGCCGAGTGGGCGATCCTCGACGGGCACCTCGAGCGCGGCCTGGCGGCCTACGGGCGCGCCGTCGAGCTGGCTGAAGCGCTGCGCAACCCCATGCTCGAGGGCCTCGCGCTCGAGCGCATGGCCGTGACCTTGCACGCGGCGGCCGGGGAGCGGGCGGCCCTCGGGGCGCGGCTCGGGGCGCGGGACTGCTACCTGCGCTGGGGCGCGGGGGCCAAGGTCGAGGAGCTCCAGGCGCGCTGGTCGGGGCTGAGCGCCTCGACCTCGGCGGTCTTTGATCTGTCGAGCTCGCTGGGCTCGGGCAGCGCCCACGGGAGTCCCGGCTCCGGCTCCAGCTCTGGGTCGGGGTCGAGCTCGGGCTCGCGGACCGCGAGCACCAGCTCGACGAGCCCGCGCCAGCTCGACGCGCAGACCGTGGTCCAGGTCTCGACGGCGCTGACCAAGGAGGTCCGCCTCGAGGCGGTCATCGAGCGCGTCCTCGCCCTGGCCATCGAGAACGCCGGCGCGGCCCAGGGCACGCTCTTGCTGCGCCAGGGCAACGAGCTGGCCGTGGTCGCCCACGGAGACGCCGACGGCGTGGTGCAGAGCTTCCTCGACGTGCCCATTAGCCTGATCGACGCCGGCCCCCGCTTGCCGCTGACGGTGCTGCGCTGGGTCGAGCGCACGGGCAAGGGCCTGGTGCTCGAGGACGCGAGCAGCGACCCCCGCTTCATCGGCGATCCCTACCTGCGCGGCGCCAGGCGAGGCCAGGAGGCGGCGCGCTCGGTGCTGTGCGTGCCCTTGCTCGAGCGCGCCACCTTGGTCGGCCTGCTCTATCTCGAGAACGAGCACAGCGCCGGGAGCTTCGGCCCCGAGCGCCTCGAGCTGGCCACGCTGATCGCCGCCCAGGCGGCCGGGCTGGTCAACAACGCCCAGCTCTACGAGGAGCTGCGCGCCGGGGAGGTCCGTTGGCGCTCGCTGATCGAGCAGCTCCCCGACGCCGTGCTGCTCGTCGAGCCCGACGGCGAGCAGCACTTCGTCAACCGCCTCGGCGACCGCGAGCTCGTCGCCGACGTCGAGGCCCTGACCCGCGGGCCCGACTCGGAGCTCGCCCAGGCGCTCCACGCTTGCCTGGCCAGGGGCGAGCGCGAAGCGTTTGAGCATCGCTCCGAGCGGGGGGAGCAGCGGCGCTGCTACGAGCTCCGGGTCGCGCCCATCGTCGTCGACGGCCACGTGGTCAAGGCCCTGGTGCTGATCGCCGACATCAGCCAGCGCAAGCGCGCCGAGGCCGAGCGCCGCCAGCTCGAGGCCCAGCTGCGCCAGCAACAGCGCCTCGAGGCCATCGGCACCCTCGCGGCCGGCGTGGCCCACGAGATCAACAACCCGGTGCTGGGGATCCGCGGCTACGCCGAGCTCATCGTCGACGCCGAGGGGGCCGACGCCGAGGTCCGCGAGCTCGCCCAGGAGATCGACCGGGAGACCCAGCGCGTGACCGGCATCGTGCGCAACCTGCTGACCTTCTCCCGGCGCGAGGGGGCGAGCTCGACGGGGGGCGAGGCGGTCCCGACCCCTGTCGAGGCGCTCATCGGCGGGACCTTGTCCCTCGTCCGCGCCGTGCTGCGCAAGGACTCCGTGCTGCTCGAGATCGACTACCCGGAGGACCTGCCGAAGGTCCGCTGCCGGCCGCAGCCCATCCAGCAGGTCATCATGAACCTGGTCACCAACGCCCGCGACGCCCTCAACGCGCGCTACGGCGAGGGCGCCCACGACGACAAGCGCATCGAGATCCGCGCCGCGGCCTTCGAGCGAGGCGGGCAGCCGTGGCTGCGGATCACCGTCGCGGACTGGGGCGGCGGCGTGCCCGAGGGCGTCGCCGGGCGGATTTTTGACCCCTTCTTCACGACCAAGGGCACGGAGCAGGGGACGGGGCTGGGGCTCGCGGTCAGCCACGGCATCGTGGCCGAGCACGGCGGGGAGCTGCGCCTCGAGAATGAGGTCGGGGTCGGGGCGCGCTTCGTGGTCGAGCTGCCGGCGGAGCGAGAGCTCAGCTAGCGGAGGTCGAGGTCAATCACTGCTGAACACAGTACAGCTTCGCGCTGAAGCTGCAGGGGTGGAAGGCATGGCTGGTCCAGTTTTTGTCGACTTCGTTGGTGTGTCCCGCGCGTCCGGTGCCGTCCTCGGAGTGCCACCCCAAGCAGGTGCTTGATGTGTCGTAGTGGCCGCTGGAGCTCGTATTTGTCCACACCCTGTGAGGGCCGACGGTCGCACCAAACTCGTCCATGTTGATGGCCGCCGCCAGCGTGTCATCGACGAGGTCGCCCCAGTTGGCGGCGACTGGGGTGCCGTCGACGAGTCGATAGAGCGCATTCGACTGGACAAAGCGGGAGGCTGGCGCGGAGAGGGGGGAGGCGGAGAGCCAGGCGAGGTAGTCTCCGGTCAACCCAGCTGCCTCGGCGAGCTGCTGACAAGCTGCGTCGGCTCCGGTCAAGCCCCCGAGGTCTCCGCTGAAGTCTTCGCTCGTCACGAATATGAGGCCGGAGGTGAGGGTACAGTTTGTCGCGCACAGGTCGTTGTCGTCGTCGTTGCCGTCGTCGCACTCTTCTTCTCCAGCGTGGACGAACCCGTCGCCACATGTGGCGTCTTGGCAGGTGCTCAGGCACGCGTCGTTGTCGTTGTCGTTGCCATCGTCGCAGCTCTCCTCGCCTACCTGGACGAGTCCGTCGCCGCAAGTCGCCGCGACGCAGTCGCTCAGGCAGGCGTCGCTGTCGCTAGCGTTGCCGTCGTCGCACTGCTCGACGCCCTCATGGACGAAGCCATCGCCGCAAGCGGCGTCGACGCAACTCGTGAGGCACGCGTCGGTGTCGGACAGGTTCGCGTCGTCGCATTGCTCGACGCCCTCGCGGACGAAGCCGTCGCCGCACGCTGCGTTCAGACAGGTATTCAGACAGGCGTCGGTGTTGTCGTCGTCCCCGTCGTCGCACTCTTCTCCGGGGTCGACATTCGCGTCGCCACAAGTCGGCAGAGCGCAGGAGTTGGTGCAGCCGTCGTCGTCGTCGTCGTCCCCGTCGTCGCAGGCCTCTCCAGGACCCACGAAGCCGTCTCCACACACCTGCACGGTGCACAGCGGCGTACAGGTCGCGTTCGCGGCGTTGAACAGCCCGTCGTCGCACTCTTCGTCTTCGTCGAGGATGCCGTCGCCACAGTCTTCGCCCCCGACCCCCATCGTCGCCGGGCCATGTTGGGGATCGATCTCGAAACAACTAATGAGGACGAGGATCAGCAGGAGGCTGGTCTTGCGCATGGCCTACTCCGAGGCCCGTCGTAGAGCCTCGGGGTGAACCCTAGCCAGGCTCCACCGCACCCCGTGACCTCTACTCGGCCGGGATCAACCTGGGGTCAGCCGAGCCGCTCAGAACTCTTCGACGCTGCCGTCGTCGAGGGTCACGGGGCTCGGTCGATGATCCACGCCGCGCTCGCGCAGCAGCTCGTCGACGATCCCCGCGACCTGCCCGACGAGCGCGGTGCAAAACTGATGGCGCCGCGCCCCGCGAAACTCCCCCTGCGCCGCGACGAGGTCGTTGCAGATCAAGCTCGGGCTCGGCCCGCGCTCGAGCTCGGCGTCGACGCGCCGCTCGTAGGCCAGGGCCGCCTCGCGCAGGGCGGGGGTCACGGACCCCGTGGGGTCGGGGTCGCCGAGGTACTCACCGAGCAGCAGCCGTCCGGCGACGACGGCCCCGCAGGTCCCGGTGCCCGTGATGCCGCCGCGGCGCAGGCTCTGGTAGGCGGCCGTGGGTCGATCGAAGGCTTCGGCGAGGGCGATCCCGCAAGAGCGGTGGGGCGTGCGCTCGCCGGCATAGAGGAGCAGGGCCTTGCTGCGCACCGGCCCGCGGCGACCGCCAGACGCCGTGCCAGCGCTCGGATTGGTGCTCGGATCGGCCGCAGATGGGGCCTGGGTGCCCTTCGCGTGGGCGTCCGGCTCCGGGCCGGCTTCCTTTAGTTGGCCTGCGTCCGAGTCGCCCACGCTGCGGCGAGTGTCTCACCTCACCGCCCCATTGTCCTGCTCCATTGGCGGGGAAAATTCGCTACCCTCCGCGCCATGTCCTGGGAGGACCCGAGCAGCGAAATCGACGGACTGGCCCCGACCCTCGTCGAGATTCGACGGGACATCCACAAGCACCCCGAGCTCGGCTTCGAGGAGATCCGGACCCAGCGCCTGATCGGGGGGTGGCTCAGCAAGCTCGGCTACCAGCCGCAGGAGTCGGCGCGAACGGGGCTCATCGCCGACCTCCACCCCGAGCGCCACGGCCAGGCCGGGGTGCGGACCGTCGCGCTGCGGGCGGACATCGATTGCTTGCCCATGCCCGAACACACCGACTTGCCGTGGCGCTCGGTCCACGACGGGCGCGCCCACAAGTGCGGCCACGACGGGCACACCGCCATCCTCCTGGGGACGGCCGCGATCCTGGCGCACTACCGCGACCGCGTCGCCGGCAACGTCCGGCTGTTGTTCCAGCCCGCGGAGGAGGGCGTCGAGGGTGGCGGCGCCAAGGTGATGGTCGCCGAGGGGGCCCTCGAGGGGGTCAGCGAGGTCTACGGACTGCACAACTGGCCGGGCTACGCCAAGGGCCAGCTGCGCGTCACCGCGGGCCCGATCATGGCCCAGGTCCACAACTTCGAGATTTCCGTGCGCGGAAAGGGCGGCCACGGCAGCCAGCCGCAGTCCTGCCGCGACCCCATCGTGGCTGGCGCGGCCCTCGTCACCGCGCTCCAGAGCGTGGTCAGCCGGGGCTTGAGCGCCTCCGGGGGCGCCGTCGTCAGCGTGTGCACCTTCGAAGCTGGCACCACCTCCAACGTCATCCCCGACGTCGCGCGGCTGACGGGCACGATCCGCAGCTACTCCGAAGAGGTCACCACGCGGGTTTTGTCCCGGTTCCGAGAGGTCACCGCGGGCATCGGCGCGACCTACGGCGTGGAGGTCGATCTCGCGCTGGAGGCAGGCTACCCGGTGCTGGTCAACGACGCCGACTGCGTCGCGGCCGTGGAGCGTGTCGGTCGTCAGGTCGGTATGGAGCTCAGCCGCGAGGGCCTGCCCATGGCCGGCGGCGAGGACTTCGCGTACTTCGCCAAGGCCCTGCCCTCGGCCTACTTCTTCCTGGGGGCGGGCCTGGAGGGCGAGGACACCCCGGGCTGCCACCACCCGGACTTCGACTTCGACGACGGCCTCATCCCCGTGGGCATGCAGATGTTCCTCGGCCTGGTCCGCGAACGCCTGAGCGCATGAGCCCCTGCGCCGGGCCGGAGCTCCCCGGACTGGTGAAGGCGATACGCGTCGTCCGGCTCGCGGCTCTAGCGGGCCATCCTTTTTCCGGCTGCAAATGCAAGCACGAACACGCTCGCGGCGAAGGCTCGCAATGCGGCTGCGGCGGCGTGCGATGGCTCCAGACCCCATTTAGCGATTGCTTGCGCAAGGCGCCCGTGCAAAAAATCGGGGGTCCGGCAGGGGCGACTCTCCGCCCTGGCCTCGACCACTGACCTTGCGTCTCGCACTCGCCAATGCGCCCGCAACTCGACGCCATCGCCACCTTGCTCGACACGGGCGCCGCCGACTCGGCCGTCCGCTTGCTGCGTAGCTCGTGGGAGCCCGAGCTCCCCGCCTGCGACCGCATCCCGATCTACTGCATGTGGATCCGCGGCCTGTGTGACATCGGCGACTTTCCCCACGCGCTGATCCTGGCCCGCCGGGCGGCGAGCGAGTTCCCGCGCAAGCCCGACATCCTCACCGCCCTCGGCAACGTCCTCGACCTCCACGGCGAGCTCGACGAGGCCCGCGAGGCCTTCGAGGTCGCCGTCGGCCTCGACCCCCACGGCGCGCTGCAGCACTACAACCTCGGCGCCGTGCTCGAGCGCCTCGGCGACGAGGGCCAGGCCGAGGACTGCTACCGCAAGGCCCTGCGCCTCGACGAGGGCTCGCCCTCCATGCTCGAGTCCAACGCGGCCCTGGGCGCGCTCTTGCGTCGCCAGGGTCGGCTCGAGGAGGCCGAGGAGGTCTACGACCGCTACCTTCAAGAGGACCCCCTCGACGTCGAGATGCTCGTCGAGCACGGCATCTGCCTGTCGGACCTCGGCCGCTTGGTCGAAGCCATCGATCGCTTCGACACCGCCCTCTCCCTCGAGGCCCAGCACGGCGGGGCGCTCTACAACAAGGCCATCACCCTCTACCGCCTGACCCGCTACGGGGCCGCGCGCGACGTCATGGGTCTGGCCCACCGGGCCGAGCCCAACAACCCGCTGACCCTCGCCGTGTTTGGTTCGTGGGTGCTCAACGAGCCCCACGGCGACCTCGACTCCGCCCTGCGCCTGATCTACCGGGCCATCGAGCTGGTCGCCTCGCTCCACGATCGCGGGGAGCTCGGGGGCGCCTACGCCAGCCTCGTCGCCGAGGAGGTGTTCGAGGCCCTGTGGCAGAGCGGCCGACGCAGCGAGGCCCGCGAGATCGCCCGGCAGTCTGGTCGCCGGGACTGGATCACCCCGCACATGCTCGAGACCCTCAACCGCGCCGACTACGGTCTGTCCGAGCGCGGCGCCGAGGTCTTCCGCGTGTCCGTGCGCGTGACCATGGGCGAACCCGAGGCCCGGACCCGACCCGAGGACTGGCCCGCCGACGTGGGCGGCTACACCACGGCCTTGACCGTCATCGCCAACGACGAGGACGAGGCGCGCGAGTTCACGGCGCACTACCTGCGCAACCTCGAGCCGAGCGCGAAGATCATCTATGACGGGGTGAGCCCGGCGGGGGAGCGCTTCGACGGCGGTCGAGCCCGCGGCGTCGCCCGCCTAGAAGGCAACCGCGCCTGGTTTTAGCCTTAGCCTGCGGCGGCGCCAACGGAGCGCGGGTCAGAGCGCCGCGCCGGCGCTGAGGGCCCAGCTGCGCCCGCCGATCGTCGCGGCGACGGGCTCGTCGGACTCGAGCACGTACATGCCAGGGGGGAGGACGTAGCGGGCGATGGACCAGCCGTCGACGAACTCATGGGGCTCGAGGGCCGGGGCCTCGACCTGGCCGTCGAAGGTGTGGATCGAGCCCGTGGGGTAGGTGACCACGACCACCTGGGGGAAGTCGGGGTCGTCGTCGACCACGGGGACGCCGTAGCGCGCGGCGAGGAGATCGGGCGGCACGCTCAGCGCCGAGCTGGTGTTGAAGTAGGGGTCGAAGCTGGCCTCGCTCCGGGTCAGCAGGGCGGTCGGCACGCTCGTGGTCAGCAGCGCCTCGCCGAGCTGGGGCTCGGTCCAGCTGCCGAGGTAGAGCTCCACGGAGCCCGGGTTGGCCAGCGCGACGGGGGAGCCCGGGATGACCTGGGTCTCGCGGGGGGCGTCGATGTTGATGAGCGCGGGCTCGGGGGCGTAGACGCGGTAGGAGGCGGACTGGCCTACGGCGTAGGGGAGCTTGGTCGGCGTCGTGAAGGCCAGGTGCGTGGTGCTCATGTGGGCGCGATCCAGGAGCTGCTCTTGGCTGTTGGCCGCGAAGTGGGTGCCGTAGCTGCTCGTCAACACGGCGACGGGGTGGTTGGGGTCGCTGGTGATCGCCATGCCCTGGAGCGAGCCCGCCTGGGGGCGGTAGAGGGCGAGGGCGTCGCCCTCGTCCATCAGCACCTGGAAGGGCGCGCTGCCGGCCGGCACCTCGGGCCCCGCCGTCAGGTCTTGGCTGGGCTGGATGAGCACCGTGGTGCTGTCGGTCTTGGCCAGGACCACGACCATGTTGCGCAGCTCGGTGAAGTCGACGCTCAGGTAGTCCCAGCCCCAGGTCGCGCTCGGCATCAGGTTCGTGGCGCCCTGGGTGGCGCCGATCTGGTGGGCCACGATCGGCGCCGTGGAGCGGACCCGGTAGGCGAGGCCCTCGTGCAGCCCCGGCGGCACGAGGTCCTCGTTGCCGTAATTGTAGAAGGTGTAGAGCTCGCCCGCGGGGACCAGCAGCGGCCCGTGGATCGTGGTCCACACCCCGCCTTGGCGGACCTCGACCTCGACCTCGGCGTCGTCAGGGCCGGGGTTGCCGACGACGATGTCGAGGGACCAGGTGTCGAGGTAGCTGCCGTCGCGGACCGGGAGCTTGACCGCCTGGAACTCGCAGCCGAAGGCGCCGTTGGGGGCGTCGCAGGTGTTGCCTTCGCCGCCGGTGGTCGTGCTCTCGGAGCTCTCGTCGGAGGTGTCGGATGAGCTCTCGTCGGAGGTGTCGGATGAGCCCTCGTCGGAGGTATCGGATGAGCCCTCGTCGGAGGTATCGGATGAGCTCTCGTCGGAGGTGTCGGCCTCGGCCTCGACGCAGATCCCCTCTTCGCACATCAGCCCCATGAGGCACAGACCCTCGATGCACGGGCAGCCGAGGGTCCCCGCCTGGCAGCCTTCGCTCTCCTCCGTGGACTGCTCGTCGCTGGGCGACTGGGACCGCGGCGGCGAGTGGCCTCGGCTTCGCCAGAGCTTCGAAGGCTCCACCGGCATCGACCTGTCTC